>DVLT01000024.1 GCA_018715345.1 Candidatus Onthocola gallistercoris | reverse complement strand
AGGCCAAAGTGAAGAAGCGTCTGGCTGGTCAGTTTCCTGTCCTGGAAATACTTTCGCGCATAGGCGCCCCGCTCTCCTTTTAACTGATAAACATAATAGGTCGCCGCCGTTTTATTGATATTAAAAAGCTGCTGCCTCCGGCTCCGGGCCGCTTTCTGCTCTTCAGAAAGTTCCGCCTCCGGCAAGGCGATGCCTGCCCGGTCAGCCAGATACTTTACTGCTTCCACAAATGAATAGTTCTCATATTCCATGATATAAGTAAATACATTGCCCCCGGCGCCGCATCCAAAGCAATAATACATCTGCTTGTCCCGGCTGACAGAAAAGGACGGCGACTTTTCATTGTGGAACGGGCACAATCCGAAATAAGAACTTCCCTTTTTGGTCAATTTGATGTAATTACCGATCACATCCACGATATCGTTCCGTGACCGTACTTCTTCTATGATATCCTCTGAATAATACATACGAACCACCTGCCGTCAAAATACTTTCCATGCTGTGGGCACATAAAGTTCTTCATACACACTGATCGCATACTGATCTGTCATCCCGGCTATATAATCACATACGACCCGTTCCCGGGAAGCGCTTGTTCGTTCGCCCATCTCCTGATATTCCACCGGAAGCTCATGATAATTTTCCATAAAATGTTCAAAAAGGGCCCGGAGAAGGTTTTGAGCCTTATGTTCCTGTCCTTTTGCAATGGGGTTTGTATACACGTGATCAAACATATACCGTCTCAACCCCAGCATAGCCGCCTCGATCTCTTGCGGCATGATGATATCCGGCTTGCCTATGCTTTCACCGATGATCCCATGGATCAACGTGTTCAGCCTGGACTTTGACGTATGGCCTAATACATCTGTATAAACATCCGGTATATCTTCTTCGGATATGATCTGTCCCCGGATGGCATCATCAATATCGTGATTGATGTAAGCGATCTTATCGGAAAACCGGACAATCTTGCCTTCCATCGTCTCCGGCATACGGGAAGTCCCGTGGTTCATGATACCATTGCGTACTTCCCAAGTCAGATTAAGGCCACGACAGTTCTTCTCCAGTTCTTCCACCACCCGGACACTCTGGGCAAAATGGGTGAAGCCATCCGGATTCAGCTTGTTCAAGATGGCCTCTCCTGCGTGTCCGAAAGGCGTATGTCCCAGATCATGCCCCAGAGCGATGGCTTCGGTCAGATCTTCGTTCATCCGGAGCGCGCGGGCGATGGTCCTGGCAATCTGGGCCACTTCCAAAGTATGGGTCAGACGGGTCCGGTAGTGATCCCCTGTAGGGGCCAGAAATACCTGGGTCTTATGCTTCATCCGCCGGAATGCCTTTGAATGGAGTATACGGTCCCTGTCCCGTTGATAGACCGGGCGTATATCACACTGGGGTTCTTCCCGGTCCCTTCCCCTGGACTCGGCGCTCAAAGAAGCGTAAGGGCTCAGATAGTCCCGTTCCCACTGTTCCTGCTGCTGTCGAATATTCATATCATCTCACCCCTTACTGCAATAGTCCGCTAAAGTTTGCTTGCCTCCTGTACATCCTTGTGCTAAACTGACTACAGCACACATGTTCGTTCTTCTAATATAACATATCATGGAAGAAATATACAGGAGTTTTTATTATGAATGACTTGGAATTTCGCCGCCGTATCATCGACTGGTATCACGCAGACGGCCGTGACCTGCCCTGGCGGCACACAAACGACCCTTACTGTATCTGGGTCAGTGAGATCATGCTTCAACAGACACAGGTAGATACGGTGAAACCCTATTATCTTCGCTTTATCGTACAGCTTCCCACCATATCTGACCTGGCTTGCGCTAATGACGATCAGATCTTTAAACTTTGGGAAGGTCTTGGATATTATCGCCGGGTACGCCATATGAAGGAAGCCGCCATACAGATCATGACAGAGTATGACGGTGTGTTCCCAGACCGCTACGAAGATATGATCAAGTTGAAAGGTATAGGCCCCTACACTGCCGCCGCTATAGCCAGTATCGCCTTTGGTCATCCAAAAGGGGTGATCGATGGCAATACGCTCCGCATACTTTCCCGTATATATGCATTGTCAGACAATATTGCCCTGACCCGGACAAAAAAGGCATTCCAACAGCGGATGGATGCCTTGATCGCGCCTTTGCCGGACCTGGGACCAGTCTATAACGATCCTTCCGCCTTTAACCAGGCCATGATGGATCTGGGCGCCACAATATGCACGCCTCGTCAGCCCATCTGCTCATCCTGTCCGGTACAGCTTCTGTGCGCGGCGCGCCAAATGGGCCGTGAAGGTGTCCTTCCGGTCAACATTAAAGACTCGACAAAATCTGATATTTATTATATCACGGCCATACTGAGGAGAGGAGACCGCTATTTCATGGTCAAAAATAAAAAAGAAGGTCTGCTCCATGATCTTTACGGTTTTGTCCAGTATGAAGTGGAGTCGCCCATCCGTTTTGAAGAGACCTTTTATGATGACTATGGCTTGAATATACGGCTGGAACAATATGTGAAGGAAGTTAAACATGTATTTTCCCACCGTATATGGCACATGAACGTATACATGGGTGTCATTTTGGATGAGACAGAAGAACATCTTTATACTCCGGAGGAGATCCTTTCTCTCCCCGTCTCCACAGCACACCAGAAAGTTGCCCGGGCCGGCGAAGAATATAGATGAACCTGGCCCGGATAAAGAATATGGGTGAAAAGCATGATCGAGGCGCTTTTCACCCATATTTTATACGCATTTTCCATTATCAGTTGAAATAAACCATCTCTTCTTCCGGCTTCCGGGCGCCCTCGATCTTTTTAGCGTAAAGTACCGGCCCCACCCCATGGTATTCTTCCTTATATTCGGAATGGACCTCCGCTGTCACCCGCACCCATTGCTTGTTTTTAAGGGAAACAGCATGACGGCTTTTACACATGAACCCAAGGAAAGTGATATCATCGGCGCAGCAAGTCATGGCCATCCGCCCAGGGACAAAATAGTCCCTGTCAAAATTTTTGGACTTGAACACCATGCCTTTGATCTGTACTTGTTTGCCTTCATAATGCTCCGGATGGTCCAGGGCATCCAAATACCAGATTCCGTAGTCCTCATCTTCAATGGTGACAGGATCCTGCTCGATATCAAAGGGCAGTATATCATCTCCCGGATCCAAAATATCACCATTCTCCGCCTCAAACACCATTTCTGTCCGACTGTTGAGCACCCGGACATTGCGGAGCAAAAGCTGAAGATCCGTATCCTCTTTGCAGCGGTTGAAGATGACCATACTGGTGCTGACGATCATATCTGCGATCAATGAACGCATATTGTTCAGATAAAGCTGGAAGGTGGACGCATCAACCGTTGTCACCACCTGGTAAAGTTCCCACCCAAAGGGCAGCTGCATCCGGACAAATTCACTCACCGGCCACATGCCGTTATATTCGATGATCACCTGCATCGGCCGGTATTCCCGCCGTAATTTCCTGAGAAAATCCGGTGTAAAATCTTTTTTGTCCTCCACCGTGACCAGATCCACATTAAATCGTTTCAAAATATCCGTATCATATTCTTCCACGCCTTCTTCGGTCGCGATAAGAAGCGTTTTTTCATCTTCCACAAAATTGCCTTCAACGATCACCTGCTGGATAAATGAGGTTTTACCGCTTTCCAGAAAACCGGTGATCAAATATATGGGTACCTGCATCGTCACGCCTCCCGTTTATTTCAGTCCAAACAAAGATTCCAACTGATCTTCTTTCAGTTCCGAACCGATCACACAAAGGCGGCCGGTCACATCTGCTTCGCCGTCCCGCAATTCATATTCACCCGGGACCAGGTCAAAGTAGATCCAGCCTCCCTTTGTATCCGGGACGATACCTTTTGCCCGCAGGATGGTGCCATAGTCGTCTGTATGGGAAAGCACATCCAGTATCATATCCATTGTATCCCGGTCAAATTTTCTTGCTGTTTCTCTTCCCCAGCTGGTAAACACCTCATCGGCATGGTGATGATGATGGTCGTGGTCATGATGATGCTCATGATCATGATGATCGTGGTCGTGATGATGCTCATGATCGTGATGATGCTCATGGCATTCCTCACCTTCACCATGGTGATGGCCGCATGACGGACATATCTCTTCTTCCTCCAGCAAAGCCAAAGTGAAGTTATTGGGCTCTTCCATGGCCGCCAGTATCTTCTTTCCATCCATATCATCCCACGGCGTGGTGATAATGGTCGCTTCACGGTTATGCTCTCTGAGCAGATTGACACAAGCCTCCAGCTTTTCTTCGCTTAATTTCTGTGTCCGGCTCAAAACGATGGTTTTGGCGCTTTCGATCTGGTTATTGAAAAACTCTCCGAAATTCTTCATGTACATCTTGCACTTCTGGCCATCCACCACAGCCGTGTAGCTGTTCAGTTCCATCTCCACATCTTCGGACACATTCATCACAGCGCGGATCACATCGGAAAGTTTTCCAACGCCCGACGGTTCGATCACAACCCGATCCGGATGATAATCACGGATCACCTGCTGGAGCGCTGTTCCAAAATCTCCCACCAATGAACAGCAGATACATCCGGAGTTCATCTCCGTGATCTGCACACCTGCTTCTTTCAGAAAACCGCCGTCAATACCGATCTCTCCAAATTCATTCTCAATGAGCACCACCTGTTCGCCATCCAGCGCTTCCTTCAGCAGCTTTTTGATCAATGTGGTTTTCCCAGCTCCCAAAAAGCCGGAAATAATATCTATCTTTGTCATGTTTCCTCCCGCCTTTCTAACAGTCTTTGTAAAATGCTTCATATGCTTTTTCTGTTTCATAAATATCTGACTTGCTGCAGATCTCCCATGGCGCATGCATACTCATGACAGGCACGCCGCAATCCATCACGTTCATCCCATAGAGCGCCAGAATGTAGGCGATGGTCCCGCCGCCGCCGGCATCCACCTTTCCAAGCTCCGCTGTCTGGAAGGCCACGTTATTGTCATCCATGATCCGGCGCAGTTTAGCCACATATTCCGCATTGGCATCGTTGGTACCGCTCTTGCCCCGTGCGCCTGTATATTTGTTGAAAGCCACACCTTGTCCAAAATATGCAATATTTTTCTTTTCAAAAGCATCCCCATAAAGCGGATCGTAGGCCGCGCATACATCGGCGGAAAGCATGAAAGAGCTGCTGAGCGTCCGTCTCAAAGCCAGCTCCGAATACTGACCGCAGGCATTTAAAAGTTCCGCCATGGTATTTTCAAAAAAGCGGGACTGCATACCTGTAGCCCCCAAACTTCCTGTCTCTTCCTTATCCACGAACAAGGCGATGCTTGTCCTGCTGATCTTTTCCTGGGCAAGCAGCGCCATCAAAGAAGTGTAAACACATACTTTGTCATCTTGCCCATAGGACAGGATCATACTCCGATCCAGGCCGAAATCCCGAGCCGCTCCCGCCGGGACCACTTCGATCTCAGCGGAAATAAAATCATCCTCTTCCACATCGTACTTTTCTTTCAACAGCTTTAAAATATTGGCCTTTACCGCGTTCTTTTTCTCCCCGGCCAGCGGTCGGCTGCCGATCAGCACATCCAGTTTTTCTCCTTCAATAAAATCAACGGCCTTTTTATTGGTCTGGGCATTGGCCAAATGGACGAGCAGATCACTGATGCAAAATACCGGATCGTCTGTCCCTTCACCGATATTCACCGGCACACATGTTCCATCCTTTTTGATGATCACACCGTGGAGGGCCATGGGTACGGTTGTCCACTGGTATTTCTTTATGCCGCCATAATAATGCGTATCCAAATAAGCCAGTCCGGATTCTTCATAAAGGGGATTTTGCTTGACATCCAGCCTGGGAGAATCCATATGGGATCCGATGATATTGACCCCTTCCGTCAAAGGCTGCTCTCCCATGTGGGCCAGGATGACCATTTTCCCCATGAGAGTGGCATATACTTTATCCCCGGGTCTTAATACTGTCCCGGTTTTGATCACCTGTTCAAGGCTCACATAGCCGCTCCGTGACGCCATATCCACAATATTGGCTGCGCATTCTCTTTCGGTCTTTGACGTGGTCAGAAATGCCTTATAACCGTTCATCAAGGCTTCCAGCATTTCCAAGTCTTTTTCTGAATAAGTTGTCCATGCGTTCTCTTTCACTCTTTTGTACCTCCTATGACAGTAAACTTAAGGGTATCTCCAAATCCTTTATATCCTTCATGATGTCCTGCTGCCGCTTATCATGGAGCAGGCTTTCATTGTATTTGAAATATTTGTCGCAGCCCATTTCTGAAACAAACCATAGAACAAAGGGACTGCTGTTTAATTCTGTGATAAAGGCGACCATCTCCTGGCTCTCCCCAAAGGCAGACTCCACAAAACGGAAGCTTTCATCCAACGCCTTTTTCCACGTGGTGAGCTGTTTTTTCCGTTCAGCCACACTGACAGAAAAAACTGTCCGCACCGTGTCAAAACCGCCGGCGGCAAACATCTTCCGATCTTCTTCCACCACGGCGCACAACTGCTGGGCCGCCTGGCGGGCCGTCTTATCTGATCCGGGAAGTTCTTTGGCTTCTTCCATTTCAGCCTGGAGTTGTTCCAATGTTTTTTCAAGAAACGTATCCGTCGGATCGGCCTTCAGTTCTTTAAGCAGACTATAATGCCTGTCTGTCACCATATCTGTTACCTTGCACTGGGCAAAGCCATCGGATAGTCGGCTGGCGAGAAGCCCGATGATACTCAGTTTTTCATCAAAGGGCGCATCCGACAACCGATCTATGGCCGTCTGGCGGATCTTGCCTTCCAGAATGTCTTCAATATTATAATCCTTTTCATATTTTCGGTAAAGTTCCAAATATGCCGCAAACTCTCTGGCAATGGCCGGATGTTGTATATATTGACCTACCACCTCTTCTGTGACCGGGATATCCAGTTCCTGATAGACTTTTAAAAGCTGTGATAAATCTTCCCATCCACGGGCTGTCACAAAACGTTTGCCATCCACCGTGGTTTCCACGGTGTAAAAATTATCCCGCCGTACGTCCAAATAAGAAATGATACTGCCATCCACCCCATTTGTGTAAGCATATTCCTTCCATACGCCCAGATCCTCTTCCACATCGATCTTCCGCACCCGATCCAAGGTGACAATGTCAAATTCTTTCACCGATTTATTATACTCCGGTGGATTGCCTGCCGCAACAATGAGCCACCCATCGGGGACCCGATGGGTCCCAAAGGTCTTGCCCTGTAAAAACTGGAGCATGGTGGGCGCCAGTGTTTCCGACACACAGTTGATCTCATCAATAAAAAGGATGCCTTCTTTATGACCGCTTTTTTCGATCTGCTGATATACAGAAGCGATGATCTCGCTCATGGTATACTCGGTCACTGTATAAGGTTTTCCTCCAAATTCCCGATGTTCGATCACCGGTAAACCAATGGCGCTCTGCCTTGTGTGATGGGTAATGGTATAAGATACCAAACCGATATGGCATTCACCGGCAATCTGTTCCATGATGGCCGTCTTACCGATCCCCGGCGGTCCCATCAGCAAAATGGGTCTTTGATGGGATACTTCTATTTTGTAGTTGCCAAAACCATCCTTTGCCAGATATGCCTGGACGGTATGTTTGATCTCTTCCTTTGCTTCCTTAATGTTCATCTGCTTCACTCCAACTCATGATATCATCCGATTCCAGCAGGACTTTCATGGCCCACGGCGGAACCTTCACGTCTGTGCCATCTTCACTGACAAAAATAAATGCCACATCATAGGGCGGTTTATTTTTCGGGAAAGCGCCATAACCGTCTGTAAAATAGAGGACGCCTTTCAGGTTCTTGAACTCTCCTTCTTCCACCAGACGGTTCACATAGCCTAATCCTTTTCTAAAATCCGTGCCGCCCCGGCCCCTGACCATCAGCTGCTTCATATATTTTTTCATATCATCCATAGAATGGATGGCCGTATCCTTCTGCACATCCGCGTCACATTGGATGATATGGATATTGATCTTTTTAAAAAAGCTGTCCATCTGATGAAGGATGGCGAAGGTCTCCCCGAAAAACTTCCGCAGCAGTTCTTCACTGCAGGATTCGGAGGTATCCACGATGATGGCCAGCTCCTGGATTTTTTCCGTCTCCCTGTATTCCAATGGCTCGATCAGCGGGATATTGCCATAGGCATTCAGTCCATAAGTATAAAAAATATAGTCAAAATTATCCATATCCAGCCGGATCTCTTCATTGCGTACTGCGAACTTCTTTAAAAAGGCCTTATAATCATAACGCTCTCTTAAAGAAATATCCATCTGCAAAAGCAGATCGCCGGCCTTATCCGTGGCATCCTTTGAAAAGGTTTTCAGATTCGTCCGCGTCTTTTCGCTGATATCCTGCCACTTTTTATCCCGCCTTTTTTGTCTTTGCTGTCTCTGATCCGATGGATCGTCATCTTCACTGTCCCAGAAAGCGTGGTCATCCCATCGAAATAGTTTTTCTGCCTTCTGCTGTTCATAAAAGGGCAGCTTTGCCCGTACAAGCCACCGATAGACCGATTCGGCATTCAGTACCTTTATATCTTTCTTCAGGCGATAATACCAGCTGATCCGTTCATCGGTGATCACCCGTTTGACACAAGCCGCCTGAAATTCATCCACCATGGACTCCACAGCAATATCGCAGGCCAGATTCCACAGCTCCGGATCTCTCTGCTGTCTGCCGGAATAGTGGCGAAAGATATTGTGGAGGAGCATATGGACATAGACCCGGTTCACATCCTGGGGATACTCTTTGTAACTGGACACCAGATAGCCAGGATTGAACAATATCTTAAACCCGTCCGTACCGATGGTCCGGGTGGAAAGATTCATCTCATAAGTCAGACCGCTCAAAGCGATGTCAAAAAAACGCATGGACAGATAAATATCATTCCGGGATGCTGTCAATATCTTCACACCGATCTGACTTAACTGTTCTTTCATGGGATTCATCTGTTTTTATCACCTCCGGCCTGATCACAGGTCATACTCCTTTTCCACTGCCGGATACCACTGATTCTTATAGTGGATCAGCAGGCTCACATATTCGCTCTTACCATGATTTTGCCCATATTGCAACGCTTTTTCCAAAATATCCTTATCCAATACCCGTTCCTGCATCAAAAGCTCCAAAGCTTCCCTCTGCTCCGTATCCATAAGATAGATGGGGACATCCGGCAATGATGCAAGATGATCCAGATACTGATCTTTTGCTTCCTGTCCCAGTTCCCGGGGATATAAAAGTCGATTGACTGCCATCTGGCAAACGGTTGACAATTCATCCATATGGGTGGCAAACGAAAACAATTCGTCATACTTCCTGTAATCCATCCCCGATGCGCCAAGGCAGTTCCGGTACATGGAGCCGGATCCATAGGTCAGGTGATTAAACTGCCGGGCCTCGATATTAGGGACCTCATCCAGATAAAATTCCGTAAAGATCAACTTACCGCAGCTGCCGTCCGGATAATGAAAAGTGACCGTCGTCTCGTGATTCGTGTCATCCAGGATCGTATTCACACTGTTTTCATCTCCTGGAGCTGTAAACAGATGGATATCGGTCAATTCCGTGTCGTTTTTAAAAGAGCCATACCCCATCTGGTCAAGAGTGGAGGGAAAATTGATCCGTTTCAACCGGATGCAGTTGTAAAAAGCATAGTCGCCGATAAAGGTGACTCCCTCCGGCAATTCCATCTGTTCCAAAAAACGGCATTCGGCAAAAGCATAGGCCTGGATCTGCCGGATAGACTCGGGAAGATGGATGCGATGTATTTCCTTATGCTGATAAAAGGCATGATCCCCGACAGCCGTCACCGGATAACCTTCATATCGCTCCGGCACAAAGATCACCTCATCTGTTTCCCCAGAATATCCGGCCAAAAGGGCCTCTTCGTTTTCTATTTTAAATTCAAAGGCCATAGCCCATCCTCCTTTAAAAGATCCATGACCACCTGGGAAGCCAGCATCAGCCCCGCCGCCGGCGGCACAAAAGCTGAACTTCCAGGTAAATGACGGCCGGTCATTTCTTGTGCCGTTCCGCTGGCATCCATCGGCTTCATCGGCGTCTCTGTTGAATACACCACTTTCAGTTTTGGTATACCTCTCTTTTTAAGTTCTCGTCGCATCACCCGGGCCAGGGGACAGCCGGATGTCTGGTAAATATCCGATACCTCAAGCTTTCCCGGATCCATCTTATTGCCCGTTCCCATGGAACTGATGACAGGGATCCCTTCTTTCACAGCCCGGCAGATGATCTCCAGTTTTGCCGTCACCGTGTCCACCGCATCCACAATATAGTCAAACCTGGAAAAATCCACCTGATGGCTGTTCTCCGGCAAAAAGAAACTGTTATATTCATGTACCTGTATGTCTGGATCGATGGAGGCGATCCGACGCCCCATGGCCTCTGTCTTTTTCATACCTTCTGTTTCTCTGACCGCGATGATCTGCCGGTTGAAATTCGTCCGGTGGACCCGGTCATTATCGATCAAAGTCAGTTCTCCGACGCCGCTGCGGGCCAACGCTTCAACCACATAGCCGCCCACACCGCCAATGCCAAATACGGCCACATGGGAGGCTGTAAGTTTGTCGATACCCTTATCCCCGATCAGCCATCGGGTACGTTCCAATCTGTCTGTCATAATATTTTCCTCTCTGTTATATCCTTATAACTATACCTTTCTATTTTCCTTTTGTCAATGAAGCCAACCGGCTGTTTTTCCAAACATCAGGACAGTCGGAACATTAAAAACAGGGGTATGCGAAATGTTTCGCATACCCCTGCATTTTATCATTTTCTACTAATGAAAAAATCGATCATCAATGATGGAACAGCCGTATACCGGTAAATGCCATGGCCATGCCGTATTGATCGCAGGTTGCGATCACCTGGTCATCCCGGATGGAACCGCCTGGCTGAGCCACATATTTAACACCACTTCTGTGGGCTCTTTCGATATTGTCTCCAAATGGAAAGAAGGCATCCGAACCAAGAGCCACGTCTTTCAGCCCATCCAGCCATGCTCTTTTCTCATCTCTCGTAAAAACTTCCGGCCGCCATTTGAAAATATTTTCCCACTTTCCATCGGCCAACACATCCATGTATTCATCGCCAATGTATAGATCGATGGCATTATCCCTGTCTGCCCGTCCGATCTTGTCTTTAAAGGGCAGCTCCAAAACTTTAGGACATTGACGCAGATACCAGTTATCCGCCTTCTGTCCGGCCAAACGGGTACAATGGATACGGGACTGCTGTCCGGCCCCGATGCCGATGGCCTGTCCATCTTTTGCATAGCATACGGAATTGGACTGGGTATATTTTAATGTGATCAAGGAAAGGATCAGATCGATCTTTGCTGATTCAGGAATATCTTTGTTTTCGGTGACAACGTTTGCAAGAAGGCTGTCATCTATCGCCAGTTCATTTCTTCCCTGCTCAAAGGTTATGCCAAAAACCTCTTTGTGCTCCACCGGTTCTGGTCTGTAATCCGGGTCGATCTGGATCACATTGTAATTCCCCTTCTTTTTAGACTTGAGCAATTCCAACGCTTCCGCCTCATAACCAGGCGCGATCACGCCATCGGATACTTCCCGTTTGATCATCCTGGCCGTGGACACATCGCACACATCAGACAGGGCGATGAAATCGCCAAAAGAGGACATCCGATCCGCGCCTCTGGCCCGGGCATAAGCACATGCCAGCGGGGACAGGGGGCCCAGATCATCCACCCAGTAAATCTTTTTGAGCACGTCGGAAAGGGGCAGCCCAACGGCCGCTCCTGCCGGAGACACATGTTTAAAAGAAGTGGCTGCCGGAAGACCAGTGGCCTTTTTCAGTTCACTGACCAACTGCCATCCATTAAACGCATCCAAGAAATTGATATATCCTGGTTTCCCATTCAGCACCTGAATGGGCAGTTCACCTTCTTTCATAAATATGCGGGACGGTTTCTGATTAGGGTTACATCCGTACTTTAATTCCAGCTCCTTCATGGCCCTGGCCTCCTTTATTTATTCTTGTTTATGATCCGTGATTCCCATGCGCCCTTTTCAATATCAATATAACGCACAAACAAAGATACCTTGTTATCCTCGTTCAGGCTCTCCCATAACATCCGGGTATAATCGTCTATATCATCCTCCACATTCACACAGCGGGGTTCGCCGCAAAAGCTGGGCAGCGGATCGCCGTCTCCCTGATAGGTATGGATGAAATGTCCTTCACCGGCAAAAGGCGTATTGTAAGCATAATTAAAACGCAGACAGCTTTCCGGCCGTCCCTGATTGCTTTTGATGACCGACATGGCATAATTGAACTTTCCATCTCCCACGTGCAGAATGCCCGAAATCCTCGGCGTGTAATTCGGCGCATCCGGTTCAAATTCCCGTGTCCGCAGCGCCTGTTCAAACGTCTGCTGCCTGTCCATCAGATCATAGATGGTGTCCGTCTGATCCCCGTTGGTCACAATGGTCTTATTACCCAGTACGCGAACAGGCGCATAGATGATCAAACTGGGATCTGTCACTTTTGAAGGATCAAAGGCTTCGGTGCGGATTCCTTCCCCTTCCTCCACAAAAATACGGTTCCGACTGTTCTCGCTGCGTCCCATGATAAAATAAGCCGTCACCGCATGCCTGCCATCCGGAGATCTGCCGATGATGATCCCGCGGCCCGGATAAGCATTTTCCCTCAACAATGTCTCGATCGATAATCTTTCCATTAGAAATCCTCCTTATTAATCACCCTCATTATATCACTTTTACTAATATTTATCAATACCTAACCGTTCATTGACACAATATCGCTTATTTGCTAAAATAGGTGTTGTTTTAAACGTACTAAATGAATATTTATTCATTTACATCTCACAGAAAGGGTGGATTCATATGCCAAGACTAAACGAAAATTATTTAAAAATGAAAGAAAGCTATCTTTTTGCAGAGATTGCCCATCGTGTTGATAAATATACAAAAGAGCATCCTGATCAGAAAATCATCCGTCTCGGCATCGGAGACGTTACCCGTCCTTTGGAACCGGCAGCGTTAAAAGCGCTCCATGAAGGGGTGGACGCCATGGCTTCATCGGATACTTTCATGGGTTACGGTCCGGAACACGGATATATGTTTCTCCGCGAAGCTATCGTAAAATATTACGCTTCCCACGGCGTATCCATCACGACCGAGGACGTATTCATCTCCGATGGTGCCAAAAGCGACACCGGCAACATCACCGATCTGTTTGCTGACGACAACGTGATCCTCATCCCGGATCCGGTCTATCCGGTTTATGTAGATTCCAATACCATGAGCGGACGTAAGATCGTATATATCGACGCCAACGCAGAAAATGATTTCCTTCCGCTGCCGGATAGGGACATCCACGCGGATATCATCTATCTTTGCTCCCCCAATAATCCCACCGGCGCAGCTTACAACAAAGAACAGTTAAAGGCATGGGTGGATTACGCCCTCGAAAATGAAGCGGTCATCCTTTATGATTCTGCTTACGAAGCCTATATCACAGATCCAACGCTGCCCAGAAGCATCTTCGCCATCGAAGGCGCGAAAAAATGCGCGATCGAGTTCTGTTCCCTGTCGAAAACAGCCGGTTTTACCGGAACCCGTTTAGGTTATACCATCGTTCCGGAGGAACTTTCCTTCAAAGCTTCCACCGGTGAGACCATGTCCTTAAATTCCATGTGGAATCGGCGTCAAACGACCAAATTCAATGGAACTTCCTACATTATCCAAAACGGTGCAGCGGCCGTATTCACAGAAGAAGGTATGGCCCAATGCCATGAAAATATCCGTTATTATCAGGAAAATGCCCGCATCATCTCCGAGATGCTGACAAAAAAAGGGATCCGCTTCTTTGGCGGAAAGAACTCCCCCTATATTTGGTTTGAGTGCCCAAATGGTATGGACTCATGGACTTTCTTCGACTATCTTCTGAATCATATCCAAGTGGTCGGAACGCCGGGCGCCGGTTTTGGAAAAAACGGTCAGAATTTCTTCCGTCTCACTTCCTTTGGCCTGCATGAAAATACCCGTGAAGCCATGGAACGTTTTGACAAACTGTTCTGATCCGTTGACAGACAGTGGCGCTGTCCCATCAAAGATCAGTCATCTTCAGAGAGGTTTCGCCCAAATATGCCGAAACCTCTCTTTTTATTGATCCTATTCTGTCCGAAACACACCCTTTCTAAAGATCCATTATCCCTTCAGCCGTTCTTCCACGCTCTGGAGGATCGTCTCCATGACCTTTATGCGGGCATAATATTTGGAATTTGCCGGTATCACGTGCCAGGGGATCTGCTTTGTCGATGTTTTGGCAAACATATCGGAAGCTGCCGCTTCATAATCCGGCCATTTTTCCCGGTTACGCCAGTCCTCATCCGTGATCTTCCACTGTTTTTCCGGATTCTCCATCCGCTCTTTAAATCTCCGCTCCTGCTCGTCCTTATCAATATGCAGCCAGAATTTCAATATGATCGCCCCTTCATCCTGAAGCATGGCTTCCAGTTCGTTGATCTCGTCATAAGCCCGCATCCACTCTTGTGGCCGGGCAAAACCTTCCACCCGTTCCACCAATACCCTACCGTACCAACTCCTGTCAAAAACAGCCACATGTCCCCGTTTGGGCATATGCTTCCAAAAGCGCCACAGATAATGATGGGTTTTTTCATCGCCTGCAGGCGCTGAGATGGGGATGACTTCATAACCCCGAGGATCCATGGGCGCAGTCAGACGTTTGATCGTCCCGCCTTTTCCAGATGCATCCCATCCTTCAAACACCAGGATCAACGGGATCTTTTCCATATACAGCCGATTTTGCATGGATCGCATACAAGCTTTCATCTCATCATATTTTTTCTTGTAAACATCCTTTTCCATGGTTTTGGAAAGGTCCACATGGGCCAACCTATTTTCCGTTTTCTCCAACTGGAGTTCTTCACCCGTATTCGTTTTGGAAACGGCCTCAGCCAGCCTGTCTTTTACGGCAGTCAGCACCTGTATACCTGCTTGTGAAAGCTGATCGGCATCGATGACCATCCAGGGAGCCCACGGCGTATCTGTCTCTTTCATCATCCGGTCATATCCTGCTTTCCATCGTTTAAAATGACGCTGCTGATCTTTTTCTTTTTCCGACACCAGCCATGCCGTATCTTTATTTTTCTTTAAAAATGACAAGCGATGTCTTTGCTCATCCATGGATAACTCCAGAAAAAATTTCAGGATGACCGTACCATCGTCTGCCAGTTGCTGTTCAAACAGATTGATTTTCTTCCACTTTTCTTTTGCAAACCCATCATCCGGTTTTTTGACCGCCAGACGGCGGACAACCTGACTGTACCAGCTATCGTTGAATATGTGGATCTGTCCCTTTGGGGGAATGCTCATAAAATATCGCCGCAGCCAGGGATATTTCCGTTCTTCTTTTCCTGGCTTTTTCACGGTCAGTACAGAAAATCCCCGCGGGTCCAGCGGCTGTATCAACTCTTGGATCCGATCACCTTTACCCGATGTCCCCATACCTTCAAACAGGATCACCACAGGTATCCCCTTTTCCCTCAACTCCCGTGAAAGTCTGGCAAGCTGGGATTGGCAGGTTTCCAAGTTTTTTTTATATTTTTTCTCATCGCCCATTCGCATTTTTGCCTCCTGTTGACTGTCTTATGATTTCCAGTAAAATAGTGGTTTTCCTTTAGTTTTCCCAAAGGTACGAAAAAAGATGCTTATAAAACTCGGATCGTTCTATAAGCATCTTTCTGTCAAAAATATTTTCTTGAGCCCCACAAATTACTTCGCTTTAGTTCTGTATATTCGCTGTATGCCTTTTCCAGAATCTGCTTTTCATTGGAGAACTTCAGTAGATGATAGGCTTCGTGATATTTATAATATCCTGAATCCACAAAGTACTCTTCCCGCTGTGGTCTGCTGTGATAACTGTCCGACATCATCAGATACCAGTGGACGTCCTTAACGATCACATCATGGGATGTGCTGAACGTATACTGACTCTTGCCCACATATTTTATGATGGAAGCC
Organism: Candidatus Onthocola gallistercoris; assembly: GCA_018715345.1. Taxonomy (GTDB): domain Bacteria; phylum Bacillota; class Clostridia; order Lachnospirales; family Lachnospiraceae; genus Frisingicoccus; species Frisingicoccus gallistercoris. The sequence continues at coordinate 51,798 of DVLT01000024.1, read as the reverse complement.
CGGACACCTGTTTCTTCCCTCACTTCCCGAACAGCCGTTTCTTTGTACTCCTCACCTTCCTCTACTGTCCCTTTGGGTAATACCCATCCTTCATACTTATTCCTGTAATTTTTATAAAGTAAAAGGATCTTTCCTCTAAATATAACCACACCCCCGCAGCTTACCGCTTCTGTCATGGCTGATTACCTCCGTTGTCCTGGTGTGTTTCCCTTGTGTTCTAGTATACATCGTTTAAAGCTCAAATACAACCATAAACTTTGCCGCCAAAGTGCGGGTTATATTTACTGATTCAGATAATTACTGAGAACCGCATTTGCCACCGGCAGAGCGCTTTCGTAGTAACCTTCGTCGTTTTCCACCAGTACACAGATGGCGATCTGGGGTTGTTCAACAGGCGCAAAGCCGATAAACCAGGAGTTGTCGCCTCTTCCATCCACTTCCGCCGTTCCCGTTTTCCCGGCAACTGTATAGCCATATCCAGACAGAGAGGTAGCCGTTCCATAGTCCACCACATCCGTCATCATCTCTGTCAAAAGTTCTGCCTCTGATGTGGTCATGATGGAACCGTAGCTTTCCGGCATGAAACGCCGCACATTATCTCCCGAAGAGGTCTGGACAGCATCTGTCATATACGGCTCCATCAGATTTCCCCCATTGGCTATGGCGCTGGCGATCATGGCCATATGAAGCGGTGTTACCGTGGTTTCGCCCTGTCCGATGGCTGTAGCCGCTGTCAGCCAGTCGCTGGCATCGTCATCCAGATCAAAATTACTTTTCACATGGGGGATGGAGGTGGGCAAGTCGGTATTGAAAAACAGAGAATTGCAAGTATCCCTGAACAGACTTTTGCTCAGACCCAAGCCGATATTCCCAAAAGAAGCATTACAGGAATAGGCAAAAGAATCATAAAAGTCCTCATCCCCATGGACATTGCCATCAAAACAGGTGATATATTCATCTCCGCCCAGATTGATCCGTCCTTGACAAGTATAACTATAACTGTCGTAGTCCGCTCCCGACCGTATATAAGCCAAGGAAGTGAACGTCTTAAAAATCGACCCCGGAACAAAACGTCCCGATGTGGCCTTATTCAAAAGTACGTCCTCCCCCTCACCGGAAATGATGCTCTCATAATCCGAAACCAATGTATTTGGATCGTAATCCGGTTTGGATACCATGGCCAGTACCCGGCCAGTACTGGGTTCGATGGCCACCACTGCGCCGTCATTATTCCCAAGGGCATTATAGGCTGCTTCCTGCAGGGAAGCATTCAAGGTGGTGATCACCTGATCCCCCTGATTCTTGATCCCCCGCAGATCATTGATCACATTATAAAGGGGATTGCTGTTGGACTGGAGCATATAAAAATTATTGGACAACTCCAATCCCGACTGGTTGATCTCAGATGTACCGACCGCATGGGCAAATATCCTTCCCAATGGATAGTAACGGGTTTCCTCGCCATTTTCATCTGTAATGGTTTCTGCAAGCGTTATGCCGTCACTGGATATGATATCTCCGCGGACGATGGTGTCGGCAAAAGAATTGACCCGCACATTATACGGACTGCTGATCACATCCTGGGCAACAAAACCGTTAAAATAGACAAAATATCCGATCATCAAGACAAACAGACCTGCAAACACATAGGTGACTGCCAGTATCTCCCGATTCTGGCTGCGCCGCCGTTTCCTGCCTGCTTTCCTCTCTTCTTTTGTCTTTCCGGCATCACTGAAATCCATATAAGTATCATCGTCTTCCAGTTCGCTTTCCGGAGTATCAAAAAGGTTATCGATCACATCGCCATCCGCATTCAGCCGCTTTTTTTGCCGGGTGGAAGTGCGCCTGCTTCCTTTGCTCTCATCGGGAACAGATCTTCTCCTGGATCTTTTTTCAATCCGCTCCCCACCAAGACCGTCGTCTCCATATGTCCCACTGCCCATATCCGGACCATAGCCATCGGTATCAAGCAGGTCAATATCGTCAAAATCGGGATGAAATTCAAAATCTTCATCCGGCGGAATGTCCACCGTTCCCTGGGAATCCTTTTTGGAAGATGCACGGGCCGCTTCTCTTTTCCCGGAGGATCTGCCTTGCCGCGGCCGTACTGAAACCTTTGTATCGTCATCGATATTCAGCTTCCGATAGACTCTGGTTTTCCCTTTCTCGTCTCTTTTCAAGCAGATACACCTCTCTTTGTCTCAACAGATATAAGCCTTGTATCACTGCAAAAATAATGATCGTGGATAAAACACTGCTGCCTCCATAGCTGATCAACGGCATGGTAACACCGGTATGGGGGATCAGCTTGGTCACTCCGCCGATACACAAAAATAGCTGAAAGCCGTAGGAGGCGCTCAAGCCGATGGCCAGCAGTTTATAAAATGGCTTCACCAGCCTCAGCGATATATTGATGAACATAAGCAGACAGCTGAAATAAACCAATATCAGGCAGATGGAAAACAGCGCCCCCATCTCTTCAGATATGGCTGAAAATACAAAGTCACTGACCACCACCGGTATGGTCTCCGGGCTGCCCTGGAACAAGCCCATTCCAAACCAGCCTCCTGTGCCTATGGCAAACAGTGACTGGGCGATCTGATATCCTGCATCATTATAATTGCCCCACGGGTCTTGCCAAGCAATAACACGGGTCCGCACATGATCAAACAGGCGATAGGCGATCACCCCTGCCGCTGCGCCGCTTGCCAGTCCCAACGCCATATAGCGGAACTGACGGGTCGCCACATAAAGCATGATCAGATACGTGACAAAAAATATGACTGCGGCCCCCAGGTCTCTCTCAGCCACAAGGGCCAGCACATAGGCTGCCGCCGCCGCTGTTGTGATGACGATCCGTTTAAAGCTCACATCATTTGCCAGCATAGCTGCAACGAAAAATACAAAAACGATCTTCGCCAGCTCTGATGGCTGAAGAGAAAAACCGCCGATGGATATCCAGTTGGTGGCCCCGTATCTGCTTTCACCGATGACAAATACGGAAGCGATCATCAGAAAGCCGAGCACACCGTAAAATATCCCCCAACGATCCAATGTCCGGACTTTGGCCATGAAAATCGGTATGGCCAGGCTGATCACGATGGCTGCGATGGCAATGATGAATTGACGGACAGCCATGGAATAATCCAATCTTGTCAGGATGACAAATCCCACCATCAAAAGATAACACATATTATTGACGATCAGCCTTGACGCATGCTTATACACTGTACTGTAAACGATCAGGGTAGTCAGAAACAAAATAAACTGGGCAATGTAAAAATAGATCATTTTAATGTCATCGGTCATCAGATAGATGATCAGGTAACAAATAAAATGGATCAGAAACATCAAAACATTCTGCGTCAGATAAACGCCGCCTCTGTCCATCTCATGTTTATCGCTGAATACGGTAAAGCACTTCATCGCATAGGCTGCTGCCAGAATGACCAGAACATATTTTGACATCTGGATGATAACATTTACCATAGGCTACTCAATTCCTCTCTTAAAGTGTCCCCGCGTGAACGGATCGACTGGCGGATCTGCTTTACCTTCCCCCTGGCAACGCAGTCTGAAGTCATCCAACAAGCGGGTCTGTTCTCTGATGTCTTCCATCGTAAATTCCATACGTACCGCCTCCGGATCCAGATCCCGGACTGCCTCTGTCATATCGGTCAGTACGAGCGGGCTCCCATTATATATCAGGTTATAGCAGTAGGTACAGATATTCTGAGCATAAAAATGTTTCTGCTGTCTATCGGTTAATTGTACCATTTTTGTCCTTTTTGTACAAGCTTGTGTTGTCTTTTGTATGCATTGGGCCGAGAGCATCAACACTGGATAACCGTAGAGCACCAGTTCCATATCTCCACATCCGAGGATGTCCAATTCCTTTTGGTTCAGTTCCATGGGCGCGCAGAGTCTGTCTGCCCCCGCCTGCCGCACATATTCCTTCGCCGCCCGGTTCATAGTGTAGATATGATGGTCGGCGATCCGGATTCCTGAAACAGCCAGCCGTTTCAGCATATCCAGCGTCTCCATATTCCGAAACAGCCAACCATGGACCAAGCCATCCAGACTTCGGATCCATTCTTCCACCTTCGCTTTGTCCTTTTCCCGAAGAATATGGGGAAGCGCTGCTGACACCGTCTTACCCATTTCCCCGCACGCTCGGATAAATGCCTGTCCTTCCGGGGTCGCCGCATGCTCGATATCCAGATAAAAGCCGCTCACATCCCGCCTTTTCATATGAACCATACCGCTTTCCACATTAGGGATCGATACGTATAATAGAGGCCGGCTTCCATTGGCAGCCTCTCTTTGTCTCTCGTCCTCTTTCCTGCCATCGGCAGATCCGGATAGCCATATATCCCCATGTTCATCCCGGGCATCGTCCCGTTTATAAACTTCCAGGAGACATTCCCGCATCCTATCCAGACCTTCCCGGCGCAGGCTGTTCAGTTCCTGGACCGGTACAAAACTTTTGCCGTCTGTTTGGATCTGAATGGTCTGAAAGCAGAATCCGCTTCCTCCGGTCTTTCGCATCTGCTTTTCCATCTCTTCTGACCCCATGGGCCGTTTCAGCGCTTCCTGCACCACACGGCCGGTGACCTGGATCTGTCGGTCGGATCTGTCCTTTGACCCTATTCGCAAACATAAGGGTTTCCCTGCCGTCGCTGTCAAACTACCCTCCAACAGATGCTCGCCGCCTTTTGCAAACCGTTTTAATGTGTCAGTTATCAGTTGGTTGTTGCGCGTACGGTATAACTCCCCCTTATCTTTTCCGGCCATTCCCGCCTTTGGAAAGGCGAACAGCTCACCCTTTCTGATATCCCGATCCAGCCTCATCCCTTTGCTGCGATCATCGCCTGTCCATTCCAACACATCATCAGCATGTATATCCTCCAATGCTTTGAAACGATTTTTCCCGACAGATTCTCCCACCTTCACACCCATATGGTTTGGACGATCCAGGGATAACATATCCTTGCCGTTTTTCTGTCGGTAATATCCGCTGGAAAATCCCCCTCTATTATACAGATCCATCAGTTTACGCACATCATCCGGATCCACACGGTAACCTTCCCGTCCCCGTTCCAAATACATGTCTGTATAAAACCGGTACATAAATGACACCAGCGCAGCATATTCCGGCTTCTTCATCCGTCCTTCGATCTTAAAGGAGATGATACCCGCGTCCACCAGATCAGGAATATCTTTCAAGGTGCATATATCCTTTGGGCTCAGAAGATACCGGGTCTTTTGGTCCTTTCCCACTTTATAAGGGAGACGGCAAGGCTGGGCGCATCGCCCTCGATTGCCGCTGCGGCCGCCGATGAAACTGCTTAACAGACATTGTCCCGAATAGCAATAACAAAGCGCACCATGGACAAAGGCTTCGATCTCCACGTCCACCCGTTCATGTATCTGCCTGATCTCCTCCAGAGAAAGTTCTCGGGAAGGCACGATCCGACTGACACCGTCCGCTTTTAACCTGGCCGCCTCTTCCCAGCCGGTCAATGTCATCTGGGTGCTGGCGTGAAGGGGCAAAGACGGGAACCAGGACTTCAGCCGGGCGAGTACGCCGAAATCCTGGACGATCACCCCATCCAGGCCCTCCCGATAATAGGGCAGGATAAAATGATAGAGTTCATCCATCTCTCTTTCCTTCAGCAGCGTATTGACAGCCATATAAAGTTTTTTTCCTCTCAGATGAACTTCGTCGATGGCCGCAAGGAGTGCCGTCTCATCCGGATTATCCGCATAAGCCCGGGCGCCAAACCGGCTGCCGCCGATATAAACTGCATCGGCTCCCCCATTGAGTGCTGCCCGCATGGTTTCCACCGAACCCGCCGGTGCCAATATCTCTATCCCTGAACCCATATGTATCTCCTTTCCTTATTTTCCCTGCTTCCACGGCAGAAAAACAAAGAGGATGTCTATAACACCCTCCCTCATCCAATATATTTAAAATCTTTTATATTTTAACACATCTGCAACATGTAAGGCAACATCCTGATCCGTAAAGATTTCATTTTGGATCAAAAACAGCATCCGTTTAAAACGGATGCTGCCCAGTCTGACATTCTTTTCCCGGCTTACTTACGGTATGTTCTGGCCTCCAGCTTGACGATCTGCTTCTGAAGCTCATTGATCTCATTTTTCAGGTTTTCGATCTCCTTCTCAGTCTCCTCCAGATGGATCTGGGCAGCGATCAGTTCATGCTTCAGATCATATTCGTTCTTGTCTTTCTCTTCAATATCCGCCTCCAGAACATGGATCTGTTCCTTGGCCTTATGATAATCATCTGCCATATTAAGTTCCAGCAAGATCTTCTGCATATCCATACCCATCCGCCGGTAATTGGGGATCTGGTTCATTTCATCGATCTTATTATTTATATACAATGCAATCTTCTGCAAATATTCATCACTCTCATAGCCGCTCAGCGTATAAACTTTACCGCCGATCAAAACCTGGACATCATTCTTCGCAGCCATATATGTACCTCCCGTCTGCCTTTGTTTTATGCAGTTGTTTTTATTATAAACGTTCGCTTCTATAAAAACAAGACTAAATCTTTCGTTCTGTTGGGCAGGGTATGCCCAGATGATGATAAGCCATATCGCTGACCACCCTTCCCCGCGGCGTCCTGTAAAGGAAACCATTCTGCATCAGATAGGGTTCATACACATCTTCCAGCGTTCCCGAATCTTCTCCGATGGAAGCGGCCAGTGTATCAAGTCCCACCGGTCCGCCGCCAAACTTTTCGATCATGGTCAGCAAAATGTTCCGGTCCACCTGGTCCAATCCGTAAGCATCCACTTCCAATATATCCAGCACCTCTCTAGCCACGTCCTTCGTCACTTTTCCGTCATAACGCACCTGGGCATAATCCCGCACCCGCTTCAACAGTCGGTTGGCAAGCCGCGGTGTGCCCCGGGAACGTCTGGCCAATTCCATGGCGCCTTCCCTTTCCAGATCCATATGCAGCACGCCGGCGGAACGTATGACGATCTCGCACAATTCTTCCGGCGTATAAAAAGACAGCCTTTCGATAACACCAAACCGATCCCGCAGCGGCGCTGAAAGCATACCTGCCCGGGTCGTGGCGCCGATCAGTGTGAACTGGGGCAGATCCAATCTGACAGAACGGGCCGTGGCGCCTTTTCCTATGACGATATCTATGGCAAAGTCCTCCATGGCCGGATAGAGCACTTCCTCCACTTGCCGGTTCAGCCGGTGTATCTCATCAATGAACAGCACATCCCCGGCGGACAGACTGTTCAATATGGCCGCGATCTCTCCCGGGCGTTCGATGGCCGGCCCGGAAGTTACTTTCATATGAACGCCCATTTCATGGGCTATGATACCCGCCAGTGTGGTCTTTCCAAGTCCCGGCGGGCCGTAGAAAAGCACATGATCCAATGCTTCGTCCCGTTGTTTCGCCGCCTGGATATAAACATTTAAAATCTCTTTGATCTTTGACTGACCGATATAATCGGAAAGTTTTTCCGGTCTCAGCCGGTTTTCTGTCTTTATATCTTCTTCGATAAATTCTGTTGTAATGATCCGTTTATTCATCCTGTTTCAATCCGTTTCCCTGTTTAAAATGTGAGCATTTCCTTCAATGCCAGTTTCAGGACCGCCTCGCTGTCCATCCCTTCAGTCACTTTGATCCGACGCACTGCGGAAACCGCCTCTGAATCCGAATATCCCAAGGCTGTAAGGGCCAGCACAGCTTCCTGTACCGCATCGGAAGTCAAAGGATTGTCCGCCTGGTCTGCAGACTCTTCAAACATATCTTCCAATTTCAGCTTGTCTTTCAATTCGATGATCAGCTTCTGGGCCGTTTTCTTCCCAACTCCAGGGGCTTTTGCGATGGCCTTCTCGTCTCCTGCCATGACTGCCAGCCGGAGTTTGTCGGCAGAAATGGTGGATAAGATCGCCAATGCGCCTTTTGGGCCGATACCATTCACCTTGATCAGCAGACGGAATACATACAGATCATCCTTTGTCAGAAAGCCATATAATTCCAATAGATCCTCCCGCATATACAAATATGTATAGATCTTCACCGATTCCCCTACGCAGGGCAGTTGACCAGTCACAGATGCAGGTATACTGATCGAGTAACCGATCCCTTGATTGTCCACAACGATATAGTCTGTTCCAGCTTCTTCCAGAACACCTTTAATATATCTTATCATTTTTCTTTTCTCCGATTTTCTATATAATCTTTCAGATCTTGAAGGGAACGGCTGTGGAGTCTGGACCGGAAATGGGGATACGCTTTAAAATACCGTTTTGTCATCCATTCATGCCGTTTAGCCATCTTTTCGTAGGCCGTCGTCAATTCGGAAATCTTTGTCTCCAGTTCCTTTCTGTATTCACTGATGATACCCTTAGCCGGTACAGTCGGCAGATACTTTTTTAACTCTTCCCACTGATCTTTGAAACTTTTCAACACGTCAGGAACGGCCACATTCTGGAATTGGCCGGCCAACGGATGGTTTAACAGATAAGACCCCAATTCATCCCGTATGAGCTCCATTTTCCTCAAAGCCTTCTTGATATCAAAGGTACCCACCACCGTATAAATAAGATCTGCGGTAAAAAGCAGTACACAGATCAGCTCTGCCGCCTGTACCACCCGAACGGGCAGCCGTTCCAAAAAATTCGCAACAGCAGGATGGAGCCACCGGATCATGAACAGAGCAAACAGTCCCCACAGCAAGGAGGCACGCAGACATATACGTCCTTGTATATTAAACTTTTCATCACTATAATCCCACCAAGTGGCATCAAATAAGCGTTCCATCAACCATGAAGTCACATATTCCAACAGCGTGGCAAGCAGCGCGCCGCCTGCATACACTGTGATCCATTCTTCTCTATAGGGCCAGAGGAACAAATAGATCAGCAAGGCTCCGCAGCCGTAGAGCGGGATGACCGGACCATTTAAAAAGCCTCTGTTGATCAGTTTCTTTTTCTTTATAGAACAGTAACAGCTTTCCCATATCCATCCGGCAACACTGTAGATGATAAAAAATCCCAGTAAGTGATAAACATCCTGAGACCTGAAAAAATCGAGCATGGGGTTCACCTCATATATACACATTGATTTTACTATACACGATTTTTATTGAAAAATCAATTTTTCATCTCTATAATAGACAAATAAAGATACTCGACCGATCCATACATTTATTTTCAGGAGGCTGTCATGATCCAATTCTCGCAAAGTCGTTTTACAGATACCACTTTTCCTTCCGCCCTTCTGCCCTTTACAAAAGATGCTGTCTTTTTCGACATTGAAACCACAGGTCTTTCGCCTACGTCCGCATCCATATTCATGATCGGCATCGCATGGTGGAATGGAAAAGATGGGATTGCCTGTCAATGGATCTGTGATGATCCTTCACCTGAAGGCGAGCGCCAATTACTTTCCATCTTTTTTCAGACTCTTGATGAAAAAGGCGCCCATATCCTTTATGTATATAATGGCCGTTCCTTCGACATGCCTTTTATCCAGAAACGATGTATCCGCCTGGGACTTGATTTTTCCTTTAAATCCTATCAGGTGATCGATCTTTACCGGGAACTGGCCCCTTACAGGAAACTTTTCCCCCTAAAAAACTATAAATTAAGATCATTTGAACAGTTTCTGGGATATGGCCGCCGGGACAAGCTGGACGGGAAGGCTTTGATCCGTCTGTTTTTTTCCTGGACGCAAACAAAAGACCCAGCTTCGCTGGATCTCTTATATCTCCATAATCTTGATGATCTGCGGGGATTTGTCCATATCTTCTCTCTGGTCGTCTACATACGCTTTTTTCAAGGGGCTTTCACCCCTGTTGAAATCCGGATGACCAAAGATCTGTGTCAGATCTGTCTGGAAAGTGACACCGCTTTCCCCGTTCCCGTTGGCTATGAACAGTTTGGCATGTCATTCCATGGCGAAGGCCGCCAGGCTTTCCTATCCCTTCCTATTTACCGGGAGGGCATACGTTATTACTATCCCGACTGGAAAAATTATGTTTTCCTCACTGAAGAAGGTTATGCCATCCATAGGTCCATGGCTGCCTATGTGGACCGATCCCACTATGTCCCGGCCACCCAGGAGCAATGCTACACCTTTTTCAAACCGGGAGAAAACTTTGCAGATGATCCGGATGCCATCCGTAAACTTTGCCATATGACTTTTGGATCATTTGGATTTTCGGGAAAACCAACGTTTCTTGATACGTTCCGCATCTAACTTCTCTTCCGCTTCCCGGGCAAGGGCCTCCAGTTCCTCCTGGGCGGCCTGCTCGCCGCTGTACCCGGTCAGATACTTTTCTTTTCGAGTCTCCAGCTGTTTTATAAGTTTCCGCCGGTGACTCTTCTTACGGCTTTGTACAAGAAAAGCATCGTAATCCTGGCAAAAGATCCAGGGCTGTTCCCCACATATGTTCTTATACAATGCTTCCACCTTATCCACATGGTTCCGGCTTTTTATCTCACATACATAACTCTTAAACTTTTTATCATAAAAGACAAGAGTCATCTCAGTCGCCGTCTTTTCGCCAGTTCTGGCGTCCGTGTGAAAACACCCGATCAGTTCTTCCTTTGGGAGGATATGGACATTTTCGCTGCCCCGGACGGGGATCATCAGATAATTCCGAGTCACAACGCACTGTCCCGGGATCCGCATCCTTATGTCCCCCTTCAGTTCTCCGTAAAACTGTTCCACCTGACTTTTGTCCATATTTCTGAACAACCGCTTTTCGAAGTAAAGCGCCTTGTAAATCTGCCGCCCACCGTAACAGATGATGCCTGCACATGACAATATGCCGCAGATATAGGCCAGTCTGGCTCCAGGCTGATAGGCGTTCAACATTTCAAACACTATGGCATAAAGAATACTGATCCCCACGACCACAGAAACAACACCTATGACGATATGTATAAAATAACTCCGCAGTTTCATCATTTTAAATGTATTCATATGCCGCCTCCAAAAAAATACAGGAATACACCCTCAGCATATTCCTGTATCCGTTTTCTACCGTAAATTATTCTTCTTCAGCTTCCGCTTCTTCCTTTGCCGGGGCTTCCAGAACTTTCATACTCAAGCTGATCTTATGTTCTTCTTCATTGAAGTCCACAACCTTTGCGGTGATGATCTGACCTACCTGAAGGGCATCGGAGGGTTTCTCCACATGCTCTCTGGAAATCTGGGATACATGAAGCAATGCGTCAACACCCGGTTCCAGTTCCACAAAAGCGCCAAAGTCTGTCATACGGGCAACCCGGCCCTCCACGATATTGCCCACAGCATATTTATCGGCAGCTGTCAGCCACGGATTTTCCTCCTCAAACTTCAGGCTGAGAGCGATTTTCTCGCCCTGGATATCTTTGATCAGGACAGTGATGTCATCGCCCACTTTCAAAAGCTTCTTCGGATTCTCAACACGTCCCCAAGACATCTCGGAAATGTGCAGCAGTCCATCTGCTCCGCCCAGGTCGATGAATGCGCCGAAATCGGTCACATTTTTTACTTTTCCTTCCACTTTCATGCCAACGGAAATCCGCTCGAAAAGCTCTTTCTGCTTTCTTGCTTTTTCAGCGAGAAGAAGCTGCTTTCTGTCGCCGATGATACGACGTTTTCTCGGATTGAACTCAGTGATCACAAAGCTGATCTCCTGATCCGCATATTTGCCAAGATTCTTCTCATAAGTATCGGATACAAGGCTGGCCGGGATAAACACTCTGGCTTCTTCCACATTCACACTCAGGCCGCCGTCCAGCACGTTTGTCACTTTCGCTGTCAGGACTTCCTGATTATTGTAAGCTTCTTCCAGTCTCTTGTTGCCCCTTTCGGCAAGAAGTCTCTTATATGTCAAAAGTACCTGGCCCTCACCGTCGTTCACTTTTAAAACCTTCGCCTGCATGGTGTCGCCAACGTTAACGACTGTTCTTAAATCCAGGTTAGCGGTATTGGAATATTCGTTGCGAGTAATAATGCCGTCTGCTTTATAACCTATATTAAGGATAATCTCATCTTCTTTAACATCGATGACAGTACCTTCGACTACCTCCCCATTTCTGATTGTCTTTAAAGACGCTTCGAGTAATTGTTCAAAACTCATTTCTGACATAGCAGTATGAACCTCCTTGATAATATTGTTTGGGGTTGAAGCCCCTGCTGTAATACCTACCTTTCTTATAGATTCTAAAGCATTTAAATCTAAGTCCACAAGTGTCTGTATATAGTAAGTATTTTCACATTCTTTTTTGCTGATTTCGTAAAGCTTCCGCGTGTTTGAACTTCTTTTATCTCCAATCACAATCATTGCGTCCACATGGGAAGCGATGGTCTTCGCTTCTTGCTGGCGCTCCGATGTCGCATTACAAATCGAATTTACACAGTTTATATCATAACCCTTTTTTGAAATAATTTCAACCAATTCTTTAAATTTATTGTAATTAAATGTCGTTTGCGATATAATGCACAATTTTCGTTCCGGCGGACAGGAAAAATTGACAGCTTCGTCCACGTTCTCGATGACCGTGGGTTCAGTCAGGCACCATCCCCGGATCCCTTGTACTTCCGGGTGATCCGGATCGCCGATGATGATGATATGCCGTCCTTGCTCTCCCTGGGCCTGCACGGTATCGTGGATCTTTTTTACGAATGGACATGTGGCATCCACCACCTGGAATCCTTTTGACCGGATGTCCTCATACACTTTTCTGGAAACCCCATGGGAACGGATGATCACAGTTCCCCTCTCCAATCCATCCAACTCCTCCACGGACTGGACCACATGGACGCCTTTTTTCTCCAGATCCTGCACCACTTCATCGTTGTGGATGATGGGGCCATAGGTGTAAACATGACCGCTTCCGGCCTGCTCATAGACCATATTGACCGCCCGGCGCACTCCCGGACAAAATCCCGCGCTTTTAGCCAACAATACTTCCATCGGAATCCTCCTGTCCCGTTTTTTCTCTATAAATAGCCACGATACGATCGATCACTTCCGGTATGGACATATCCGAACTGTCCACTAAAACCGCATCCTCCGCCTGTCTTAAAGGCGAAATCTCTCGATGCATATCCTGTTCATCCCGCTTTCGTATGTCCTGCTCGATCTGTTGTATATCTGCAGTTTCTCCCTTTTGGGTAAGTTCCAGATAGCGTCTGCTGGCCCGCACATGGGCGCCCGCTGTCAGATAGATCTTTACGTCTGCATCGGGAAGGACCGTTGTGCCGATATCCCTTCCATCCATGACCACATCTGCGGAAGCTGCCAATCCTCTCTGAAGGGAAAGAAGCTTCTTCCGGACCGCTCCCTTTGCGGAAATACGGGAGGCCATATTGCCCACTTCTTCCTTCCGCAGCTTCTCTGTCACATCCTGACTGTTTAAAATGACCCGCTGCGCGCCTGCTTCATACTGGATCTGCACTTGGATGTTTTCAAGACTTTTTTCAAGCGCCTGTCCATCCGCCATGTTCCCGGGATGCTCCAAAAAATATAAGGCTATAGCCCGGTACATGGCGCCGGTGTCCACATATATGAATCCCAGCTTTTTTGCCACCGCTTTTGATATGGTGCTTTTTCCGGCTCCCGCCGGCCCATCGACTGCAATATTATAACTCATCTTTATCCTCCCCGCTCATGCTTTCTCCGGCCAGCCATCCGGTGGACCAGGCCAGCTGCAGATTATAACCGCCGGTGAGTGCATCGATATCCAACATCTCCCCGGCAAAATACAGGCCTTTTATATGTTTGGATTCCATGGTGGAGGGATTCACGTCTTTTACACTGATCCCACCGGCTGTGATGATGGCCTCACGAAACCCTCTCAAACCCAATGGATGCATGATTAGATTTTTGATCATACTGCCCAGCCGCTGACGTTCCGCTTTTGATACATCATGTACAGGTTTAAATCCGTCTATACCTGACAATCCCACAATGACCGGGATCAGTTTATGGGGTAAAAGAGCGCCCAGGCTGTTGCGGAACTGTTTGTTGATATTTTCCTGGAATTCCCGCAGGATCCGCCCGTCCAGCTGTTCCGCCGAAAGAGCTGGCTTCAGATCCACACAGAGCGTGACATTTCTCCAGTCTTTTATGCGGCCGCACCTGGCGCTGGCGCTTAATATAAGGGGACCACTGACGCCAAAATGCGTAAATAGCATCTCTCCTTGTTCCTTATACCGTATCTTTTTCCCTTCCTGCAGCGTCACTGTCACATTCTTCAAGGACAGACCCTGAAGTTCCTGACACCAGCTCTCCTCAATATCCATGGGGACAAGGGAAGGACGTACCGGCACCAGACGATGTCCCTGATCCACGGCCAACTTATAACTGCTGCCGTCCGATCCGGTGGATGGATAAGAACAGCCGCCGCAGGCCAAAAGGACCCGATCCGCCGGAAGGCTTTCACCATTTGTGGTCCGGACGCCGATACATCTGCCGTTCTCCACTTCCAGCGCCATCACTTCTGTCCGAAGCCGTACCTGCACCTTTCTGTCCTTCAGCATCCGCTCCAATGTCCGTATCACGTCCGAGGACTTGTCCGATTCCGGGAAAACCCGTCCACCCCGCTCCGTCTTGAGTCGGAGTCCCTGGCTTTCAAAAAGAGCCATGGTCTTTTGGCTGTCCAATCCAAACAGGGCCCGATACATGAATTTCGGGTTGGTCATCACATGATTCATCAAAACGTCTGCGCTGCAGTCATTGGTCAGATTACACCGGCCCTTGCCTGTGATATACAGCTTTTTGCCCAGCTTTTCATTTTTTTCGAGTATCGTCACCTGACGATCCGCTCCGGCAGCCCGTACGGCAGCCATCATCCCGGCAGCTCCGCCGCCTACGATAAGTATTTTTTTCATAAAAGCTCCTGAATTTTGCTGATAATGTTTCATTATAACATAAGCAGTCCACTCCGCACAAGCCGCCAACAAAAAAAGATGCTGCCGCATCCATGATCCCAACCATGGATGCGGCAGCCTATTCACCTCTTATCAGGCACGTTTATTTGTTCTGCGCCATATACCCTGCTTTTCTGCTTCCTTGATCAGTTCTTCCCTGAAATCCGGATGAGCCAGACCGATGATGGCTTCCGCCTTTTCCCAAGTGGAAAGACCTTTTAAGCAGACTTTTCCATACTCAGTCACGAGCCAGTGGATATTGGCCCGAGTATCGGTTACGATGGAACCTTCTTTGAGTGTCGGACGGATCCGGGAATGGACCACGCCCTGTTTGTCCTTGAAGGTGGAAGAACAGCAGATAAAGCTCTTACCGCCTTTGGACAGATAAGCTCCCAGCACAAAGTCCAGCTGTCCGCCGGCGCCGCTGATCTGACGGATGCCGGATGACTCCGCATTGATCTGTCCATACAGATCCAGATCCACCGCATTGTTGATGGACATGAAATTATCCAGGGAAGCGATCACGCGGACATCATTGGTATAGTCCACAGGCACGCTCATACACTGGGGATTGTTATCCAAGAAGTCATAAAAATCCTGGGAACCGGCTCCAAAGGCATAGGTCTGACGGCCTTGATCGATGCTTTTTTTGGCGCCAGTGATCTTGCCTGCCAGCGTCAGATCTTTAAAGCTTTCCACATACATCTCGGTATGTACGCCCAGATCTTTCAGATCGGATTCGGCGATCATGGCTCCCACCGCATTGGGCATACCGCCGATGCCAAGCTGGAGGCAGGCGCCGTTGGGAATCTCTTCAACAATATAAGAAGCCACTGCCCGATCCACTTCCGGATCCGGTTTACCGTTGCCAAGGATACCCATGGGAGGATTATCGCCTTCCACGATATAATCCACCTGAGATACATGGATGCCTTCCTGGAAACCGCCCAGACAGCGGGGCATATTTTCATTCACTTCCACGATGATCACATCGGATTTCTCACAGGCAGCCATCAGATGGGATGCGTTGGGACCAAAATTAAAATAGCCATGTTTGTCCATCGGACTTACCTGCATCATGATCACATTGTTCCGCTCCACATGCTCTCTATAATATCTGGGAAGTTCGGAATATCTTATGGGTGAATAATAAACCAAACCTTCCTTCATATATTTTCTCTCGATCCCGGACAAATGCCAGGAATTCCATGTAAAATGGGAAGCGGCATCCGGCACCTGAAAAATCGCCGGAGTCCACAAGGCGATACCGCCCCGGACTTTCACATTCTCCAATTCTTCAGCCCTTCTCGCCAAAGCCTGATCCAGGGCTACAGGATGTCCGGAACACCAGCCATAATCCACCCAATCGCCGGATTTTATCAGTTTAACCGCTTCATCAGCTGTTGTCAGCTTTTGCTGGTACATCTCTTTATAATACTGTTGCTGATCGCTATAGGCCATCGGTATACCTCCTGTTCATTAGGCCATAAGAAAACAGCCCGATGCCCAAATGGCTTTGATCCCACAGGCATCGGGTGTCTTCTTACAGATTCATATTATTGTTCTATCTTGGGATGTTAGACGAAGTCCACATCTT
This sequence comes from Candidatus Onthocola gallistercoris, assembly GCA_018715345.1. GTDB lineage: Bacteria > Bacillota > Clostridia > Lachnospirales > Lachnospiraceae > Frisingicoccus > Frisingicoccus gallistercoris. The sequence goes on along the minus strand of DVLT01000024.1, from coordinate 35,269 downwards.
TTTATGCGCGTATATTATTTACGTTTTACGATCAATGTCTGTCCCTGACCGCCGCCGATGCAAAGGGTAGCCATACCTGTCTTGGAATCTCTCTTCATCATCTCATAGATGAGGGAAACAAGGATACGCGCTCCAGATGCTCCGATGGGATGTCCGATGGCAATGGCGCCGCCGTTTACATTGACTTTATCCATATCAAAATGCAGATCTTTTGCAACAGCAAGAGACTGGGCTGCAAAAGCTTCGTTTGCCTCTACCAGATCGATATCATCGATGGTCAGGCCGGCTTTTTCCATAGCTTTCTGGGAAGCCTTGATCGGTCCAACACCCATGATGCTCGGATCAACACCGGCTGTTGCGTAGGATACGATCTCGCAAAGGTAATCAATACCCAGTTCTTCTGCTTTATCCTTTGCCATAACAACAAGGGCTGCTGCTCCGTCATTGATACCGGAAGCATTGGCTGCTGTTACTGTACCGTCTTTGATGAAAGCCGGTCTTAATTTGGCAACTTTTTCGATCGTGTTTCCGAACTTGGGATGTTCGTCTGTATCAAAGATAACCGGATCACCTTTTCTCTGAGGAACAGGTACCGGAACGATCTCATCTTTAAATCTGCCGGCTTTGATGGCTGCTTCCGCACGGTTCTGGCTGCGTACAGCAAACTCATCCTGTTCTTCTCTTGTAATACCCCACTGTTTGGCAACGTTTTCAGCAGTAACACCCATATGATACTGGTTGAAAGCATCCCACAGGCCATCGTTGACCATAACGTCAACCATCTGGGTGTTGTTCATTCTGGCACCCCAGCGTGCAGACGGAACGGCATACGGCGCAGCGCTCATGTTTTCTGTACCGCCAGCTACGATGATATCTGCATCGCCTGCTTTGATCGCCTGTGCAGCCATGGCAACTGTCTTCAGACCAGAACCGCATACGATGTTGATCGTTGCTGCTGTTGTCTCGATGGGAAGTCCGGCTTTCAAAGTAACCTGACGCGCCACGTTCTGACCCAGGCCAGCCTGCAGTACGTTACCAAATAAAACTTCTTCCACCTGCTCCGGAGCAATACCTGCTCTCTTCACAGCTTCTTTCACAACAATAGCTCCCAGTTCTGCTGCCGGAACGTTCTTTAATGATCCGCCAAAAGTTCCGACTGCTGTTCTGCATGCACTTGCAATAACTACTTCTCTCATTGCTAAATCTCCTTCTCTTTTCTTGAGGTTTTCCGATTCACATATCCTGATTTTTGTAATGGGATCGGTGTGTTAAAAATTTAACTACCCACATTAAAAATTATAGCACACTTATTTTTTTTTAAAAGCCCTTATTTAAATTTCCTGGTATTTTCGTCATTTTGTACAAATGTGTGGCGGATATCCTGTCATATGTTATAATGTTCCTATCACTCGCTTTGCAGGATCAGCCGGATATCCTGGAACATTCTCGCAAAGCGGATCCATCGGAGGTTGATTCATGTCTGTCATCACATTTAATATCGATACCCATTCCAAAGAACCGATCTATATGCAGATCTATGACTATATCTGCGCGGAAATACGAAGCGGTAATCTTCGCCCAGGCGATCGTCTGCCCTCCACCAGGCAGCTTTCCGTCCACCTGCAGGTCAGCCGCAATACAGTGGATATGGCTTATGGACAACTGAATGCGGAAGGCTATATCGAATCCCGTCCAAAACAAGGTTATTATATATGCGATATCACCAACCATATTCCGGCGATCTTTCCATCAGACGCCCCTGCCATCCCCCCATCTCCAAGGCCCGCTTCCCCTTCATCCGTCTGTTTCGATTTTAATCCCAATGGCATTGACTTGGAATATTTTCCTTATAATATCTGGAAAAAAACGATGAAAGACATCCTTTATAATGACAGTCAGGATAATCTTCTCCTGCCCGGCGATCCCCAAGGGGATCTGGGACTGCGTCAGGCCATCGCCGGATATCTCCACCAGTCCCGGGGCGTGCGTTGCGATGCATCCCAGGTCATCGTAGGCGCAGGTACGGATTTTCTTCTTATCCTGCTTTATCAGCTGCTGGGTGCAAAGGCGGTCTATGCCGTGGAAAATCCCGGCTATTTCCAGGCTTATCAGGTCCTGTCCCATATTGGTGCTTCCACCGTTCCCGTTTCCATGGATGGATCCGGCATCCATATGGACGACCTGTACCATTCCGGTGCATCCGTTGCCTATGTGATGCCGTCCCACCACTTTCCCACAGGTATCGTCATGCCCATTAAACGCCGTTTGGAGCTTTTGGCCTGGGCCGGAAACTGTCCAGACCGCTATATCATCGAAGATGACTATGACAGTGAATTTCGCTACAAAGGTCGCCCCATCCCGTCTCTTCAAGGCATCGATACATCCGGCCATGTCATTTATATGGGTACCTTTTCCAAGGCTTTGACTCCTGCCATGCGTGTGGGCTATATGGTCCTGCCGCCATCGCTGTTAAGTCGCTATCGACAGCAACTTTCTTTTTACAGCAGCAGCGTATCCCGATCTGAGCAGAAGTTTCTCACGCTCTTTATCCGCCGCGGGCAGTTTGAACGTCATTTAAACCGTATGCGCAACGTATATAAAGAAAAAAGAGACTATATCTTAAAAGCTTTCCAACCTTACAGGCAGTTTCTCACTATTTCCGGTGAAAATTCCGGTCTTCATATGCTCCTGCATTTCAAGGACGGACGCACAACTACCCAACTCTTGTCCCAAGCAGCAGAGCAAGGGATCCGACTGTATCAGGTTTCGGACTACTCTATGGATACCCGATCTTCTTCTGCTTTTGACGATCACATCATCCTGGGGTATGCCGCTTTGCCCATGGATCAGCTGGAAACAGGTCTTTCCCGGCTTCTGGATGTGTGGTTCGCATCCTAAAAGGAAACGTCATGCACCAAAAGTCCGGTATAGCCGCTTATGTTTTTAGTACAATATATTGTTTATATTACACAAATATATACTATATATAGTTGTTTCTGTTGACAGCTTCCTTCGAACCGTACTATAATAAGAATCGACGTACATCTACAGAAGGGAGCTGCTTTTTATGTATCAGGTCATCAAACGCGACGGACAGATCGTCGATTTTCATCTATCCAAGATCAACCAAGCCATCACCAAAGCTTTTAATGCCTGCAATACGCCGTACCATCCGGATATCATCGACTTTCTCACATTGAAAGTCACCGCGGATTTTGCCCCCAAAGTTAAAGAGGGCTGCATACAGGTGGAAGACATCCAGGACAGTGTGGAACAGGTGCTTGGCAATGCGGGCTATGGCGAAGTGGCTAAAGCCTACATCCTATACCGGAAACAGCGGGAAAAGATCCGCAATATGAAATCCACCATTCTGGACTACAAAGAAATCGTCAACAATTATGTTAAAGTCAATGACTGGCGGGTCAAGGAAAACTCCACCGTCACCTATTCGGTGGGCGGACTGATCCTGAGCAATTCCGGCGCCATCACTGCCAATTATTGGCTTTCCGAAATTTATGATCCAGAGATCGCCGATGCCCACCGCAACGCGGATATCCATATCCACGATCTGTCCATGCTCACCGGTTACTGCGCCGGCTGGTCCTTAAAGCAGCTGCTTTTGGAAGGGCTTGGCGGCATTCCCGGCAAGATCACTTCTGCTCCTGCAAAACATCTGGCCACCCTGTGCAATCAGATGGTGAATTTTCTTGGCATCATGCAGAACGAATGGGCAGGCGCCCAGGCTTTTTCTTCTTTTGATACTTATCTGGCGCCTTTTATCAAAACAGATCATCTATCCTACCGGGAAGTGAAAAAGTGCATCGAGTCCTTTGTCTTTGGTGTAAACACCCCCAGCCGCTGGGGTACCCAGGCGCCTTTTTCCAACATCACCCTGGACTGGACAGTACCGGACGACCTGGCGGAAATGCCGGCCATCGTGGGCGGCAAATCCATGGATTTCAAGTACAAAGACTGTAAAAAAGAAATGGATATGATCAACAAAGCTTTCATCGAAACCATGATCGAGGGGGACGCCAATGGCCGGGGATTCCAGTATCCCATTCCCACCTATTCCATAACAAAGGATTTTGACTGGTCAGATACGGAAAACAACCGTCTGCTTTTTGAGATGACATCCAAATATGGCACACCCTATTTTTCCAATTACATCAACAGTGACATGGAGCCGGGGGATGTGAGGAGCATGTGCTGCCGTCTCCGTCTGGACTTGAGGGAACTGAGGAAAAAATCCGGCGGCTTCTTCGGCAGCGGTGAAAGCACCGGTTCTGTGGGCGTGGTGACCATCAATATGCCCCGTATTGCCTATCTTTCCAATGATGAAGGTGAATTTTACCACCGGCTGGACCGTATGATGGATATCGCCGCCCGGTCTTTAAAGACAAAGCGGACCATCATCACAAAACTTCTAAATGAAGGCTTGTATCCTTATACAAAACGTTATCTGGCAACATTTGAAAATCACTTTTCCACCATCGGCCTGGTGGGTATGAATGAAGCTTGTCTTAATGCCCGATGGCTCCGCAAAGATCTGACCCATACCCAGGCCCAAAAGTTCACCCGAGACGTGCTGAACCATATGCGGGAATGTTTATCCGACTATCAAGAGATGTATGGCGACCTGTACAATCTGGAAGCCACTCCGGCCGAATCCACCGCCTACCGTCTGGCCAAGCATGACGTGGAGCAATTCCCGGACATCATCACGGCAAATGAGAACGGTACGCCTTACTATACCAACAGTTCCCATCTCCCAGTTGGGTACACCGATGATATATTTGAGGCGCTGGATATCCAGGATGAGCTGCAGACATTGTACACCTCCGGAACAGTATTCCACGCTTTCCTGGGCGAAAAACTGCCCGACTGGAAGGCAGCCGCCGGCCTGGTGCGTAAAATCGCAGTCAACTATAAGCTGCCTTATTACACCCTTTCGCCCACCTATTCGGTGTGCAAAGATCACGGTTACATCGCCGGTGAGCAGTATACCTGCCCCGTATGCGGTCAGAAAACAGAGGTATACAGCCGGATCACCGGCTATTATCGTCCCATCCAAAACTGGAACGATGGCAAGGCTCAGGAATTTAAAGATCGGAAGCTTTATTCCATCGAACCGGCATCCATTTTTGATACACGTGAAGAAGTCCCCTGTGAAGATACTCCGGCGGAAAATAACGGTATCCGTCCTTTATCCGATCCGGATCAGCTCTTTCTCTTTACCACTCCCACTTGCCCCAACTGCCAGATCGCAGGCAGACTTTTAAGCGAGGCATGTATACCTTACGAAGTCATTGACGCTTCCCGGGAAGTGGAACTGAGTCGCCAATACGATATCCGTCAGGCGCCCACCCTTGTTGTTCTCCACGATGGTACTTTTGACACCTACGCCAATACTGCCAATATCAAAAAATTTATACAGGCCCACTGAATCCAGCAAATGGTATCATACCTATGGCAAACGCCCTTACAGGCAGCAAGTTCAAATGTCTATACTTGCCTGTAAGGGCGTAAAATATATCGACTGTTTTGTTATTTATACTTTTGTCATACTGGATAGGCGCCATTTTCCGTATCCGCTATCGTTTCATCCACCTTTGTCTGCTGAGCCTGACGATATTTGAAAAACTCCACAGCCACCTGGGGGAACAAGGCATAGGAAAGCACATCCTCATCCTGCTGTTTCCACTGGGCCATCTCTTTTTCGATCTTCTCCAATTCATTTGGAAGCAGATCCGCCGGACGGCAGGTGATGGGTTCCTCATCTCCGATGGCCTTCTTCTGAACTTCTTTATCAAATGGCTTCACAGTCTGACCGTACTCGCCTTTCAAAAGCGCACGGCTTTCTTTTGTGATCATCTTATACCGCTCACCCATCAATACATTGAGGACCGCCTGGGTACCCACGATCTGAGAAGATGGCGTGACCAAGGGCGGTTCGCCAAAATCTTTGCGGACCCGCGGGATCTCTTCCAAAACCTGATAATATTTATCTTCCGCATGGGCTTCCTTCAACTGGGAGACCAGATTGGAAAGCATTCCGCCCGGAACCTGGTACATAAGTGTTTTGATATCGGTCCCAAGTACCTTGGTGCTCATCAAACCGGAATCCAATGCTTCTTCCCGGATGGGGCGGAAATAGTCGGCGATCTCTGCCAGCAGATTCATATCCAACCCTGTATCATAAACCGTTCCTTTAAAGGTTTCCACCATGACCTCTGTTGCCGGCTGGCTCGTTCCCAGAGCAAAAGGAGAAATGGCCGTATCGATCACATCGCAGCCGGCTTCCACCGCCCGCATATAAGTCATGGATGCCACACCGCTGGTGTAGTGTGTATGAAGCTGGACCGGGATATGGACCGTTTCCTTTAATCCGGACACAAGCTCAGTGGCCGCATAGGGAAGCAAAAGTCCAGCCATATCTTTGATACAGATGGAATCTGCGCCAATATCTTCAATGCGCTTTGCGATATCCTTCCAGTAATCCATCGTATAGGCGTCTCCCAACGTGTAACTGAGCGCCACCTGGGCATGTCCGCCTTCTTTTTTTGTCGCATTTACTGCTGTCTGCAGATTCCGTATATCGTTTAAGGCATCAAATATCCGGATGATATCAATACCATTGGCGATGGACTTCTGTACAAAATATTCCACCACATCATCTGCATAATGACGATATCCCAATATATTTTGTCCCCGGAACAACATCTGAAGTTTTGTATGCTTGAATCCGTCTCTTAATTTGCGCAGCCTATCCCAAGGATCTTCCTTAAGGAAACGCAGACATGCGTCATAGGTGGCGCCGCCCCAGCATTCCACTGAATGATAGCCCACCTTGTCCATCTTCTCCACGATGGGAAGCATCTGTTCCGTCGTCATCCGGGTGGCGATCAGAGACTGATGTGCGTCTCGTAACACTGTCTCGGTAATTTTCACCGGTTTTTTTACTTGTTCTGCCATTTATCTTTACCTCCGTCTATTCTACATAACACCAAAAATCGCCATAAATGTACCGGCAGCCACCGCCGTGCCGATAACACCCGCCACGTTTGGTCCCATTGCGTGCATCAGCAGGAAATTGGTGGGATCTTCTTCCGCTCCCACTTTCTGTGATACACGGGCGGCCATGGGAACGGCGGATACGCCGGCCGATCCGATCAGCGGATTGATCTTTCCATGGGTCAGTTTGCACAACAGCTTACCCAACCATACACCGCCTGCCGTACCAAAAGCAAAAGCGATCAGGCCCAGAGCGACGATCTTTAATGTGTCCAGATTCAGGAAAGCTTCCGCGCTTGTTGTGGCGCCGACAGATGTTCCCAATATGATAACGACAATATACATCAGCGCGTTGGACGCGGTTTCCGTCAACTGTTTGACCACACCGGATTCCCGGAACAGATTTCCCAGCATCAGCATACCGATCAACGGTGCTGTCGTTGGCAGGATCAGTACCACCACGATCGTTACAATAATCGGAAAAAGGATCTTTTCCAGTTTGGATACAGGCCGAAGCTGTTCCATTTTGATCGCCCGTTCTTCCTTTGTCGTAAACAGCTTCATGATCGGCGGCTGGATGATCGGGACAAGGGACATATAGGAATAAGCAGCCACAGCTATCGGTCCCATGAGCGCTCCTTGGCCCAGTTTTCCTGCAAGGAAGATGGATGTGGGGCCATCGGCGCCGCCTATGATGGAAATCGCAGCAGCGGCTTTATCATTGAATCCCAGAAGGATGGCAATGATGTAAGCCACAAAGATTCCCAACTGGGCAGCCGCGCCCATGAGGAAACTGATGGGATTGGCGATCAACGGACCAAAATCGGTCATCGCCCCCACTCCTAGGAAGATCAGGGAAGGTAATATACTCCATTCGTCCAGAAGATAAAAATAGTGCAGCAGTCCGCCGATGCCATTGGATGAATCTTTAGCCTCCAACATGATGTCCGGATAAAGATTGACCAGAAGCATTCCGAATGCGATCGGAATAAGCAGCAGCGGTTCATATCCTTTTTTTATCGCTAAATAAAGAAACACGCAGGCGACCAGGACCATTACAAAATTTCCAACGGTCAGATTGAAAAAAGCGGTCTGGTGCAGCAGGTTCCCAAGCGTATCAACAATGTAACTCATTAAACGAACCTCCTGTTGTCCATCTTATGTTTTGTCTGTTTACTGACTAGTTTAATGACGCCAGGATATCCCCAGCTTCCACTGCGCTTCCGGCAGCCACTTTGATATCCGCGATCACACCGTCTTCCGGAGCTACGATTTCATTTTCCATCTTCATGGCTTCCAGGATCATGAGAACTTCGCCCCTCTTCACGCTCTGGCCCACTGCCGCTTTAACTTCAAGAATTTTCCCGGGCATGGGGGAATTGACTTTGATCGCCCCCTCGTTTCCAGCCGGTCTGGCCGCCGCAGCCTTTAGAGCTGGAGCCTTTGGCGTCGGAGCTTTTGGCGCTGCTGCCGCCTGTCCATCTGCTTTTTTCTCTTCAACTGTCACATCATATACCTGTCCGTTTACTGTTATTGTATAGCTTTTCATGCTTATATCCTCCTCATATCCTGTGAATGTTTCCAATGTGCCGACGGTCTTCTGCGGATAGACCGGACGACAAGCTGATCGGCCGGTACATCTTCCGAAGCGGCGATCGCTGCTGTGATCACAGCAACCAACTGTGTATCATCTGTTTCCGGTTCCCCATCTTGCGGCTCTGCCGCCATCACCGGTGCCTTTTCCTCAGAAGGCAATACTTCTGTCTCTTCTTTGCCCTTTGCGAATCTGGCCTGGATCTTTGGTATATAGCCCATGGCGTAAATGATCAAACTGATGAGTATGAGCACGACAAACACGGTTCCCATACCCATGACTGTATTCAATCCGGCCTTCTGCAGTTTCTCTCCCATCGTATAATCCGGTATGATGGATATCTCTGTGACCGATGAAAGATCTTCTGAAAAGGTTACGGAAAACTCCGCTGTCCGAAGTTCAAATGTGGCTCGGATGGTCCCGGCGATGCCATCGTCCATCTCTTTTATCTCAAACTGATCGATGGAAATCAATGTTCCCAGATCACCATTGGCTGTCTTCCACGACTGAAGCCCGCTGCGGATCGCGTTGGCTGTATCCTTGTCAGCAGAAAGCATCCGACTGTCCGCCGCAAGCATTTCGTCTGCCTGTTCATCACTGATGGCCGCAAAATTTTGCAAATACTGTTCAGTGGCCGTCTGGATGGACGCCACATCATACAGCGAAGAAATTTCTTCGTTCGTCAGCCCGCTTTCTGAAGTACAACCGGACAGGACCGCCACTGAAAGAATCATACATAAAATCAAACTTGCTAATTTTTTCACTGCCTTCACCTCGTCTCAGACGGTCCCGTGTTTTTTCGACGGAAGTCCCTCTCTTTTACTCTCAAGCATTTCAAATGCGGCGATCACCCGTTTCCGTGTGGCTGCAGGTTCGATGATATCGTCCACATAGCCTCTGGATGCGGCAGATAAAGGACTTGTCTGCAAAGCGTCATATTCATCTGTTTTTTCCCGGAGAAACGCCTGCTTGTCCCCAGCTGCTCCGATTTCATCTGCATAGATGATACGAGCTGCTGATTCCGGGTTCATCATACCGATCCGGGCCTTTGGATAAGCATAGACCATATCCGCGCCGATATGACGGCTGCCCATGGCCAGATAAGCGCTTCCATATGCGTCTCCGGCAATAACTGTCACTTTTGGCACTGTAGCCTGGGCATAAGCCCCGATCAGTTTTGCCGCGGCATTTCCCATGGTCTTTTCTTCCTCAACCGTCGCCTTAAAGCCTTTCACATTGACAAATGTGAGGACCGGAATGGAAAAGGCATCACAAAATCGGATAAATTTCTCTGCTTTTAAAGCGGCGGCTGTTGTAAGGACAGCCTCTTTTGCTTCCGTTCGTCCTGCTTCATCCGTTGTTTCACTGCAATTTGCCACTGCGCCTGTACATCTTCCGTTCAGACGCAGGAACATGGTCACCATCTCCGGCGCATATTCTTTACGAACTTCACATACTTTGTGATCGTCTGCGATCGATGTCAGTATATAACGGGTATCCAGTGTCTGGGCCAGGGATTCGTCCTCCCGGTTCAGATCGTCCTCGCATTCAAGGATCCAACTTCCATCCATGTTATTGGCCGGAATGAGGCTGAGCAGTTCACGTACTTTTGCAAGGGCATCTTCTTCTGTGGCTTCCACAAAATCCACCGTTCCCGATTCTGTAGCCTGATAGACAGCCGAAGATGTGTCACAGATTTCTGCCCGATTTCCGTCTAATGTATTCGGTGCGTTTATAAAAAGCTTACCGCCCTCTGCTGTCATGACTGTAAAATCTGTCAAAGCGGGAATAAGCGCCATACCGCCGCCGCAGCTTCCAAATATGGCTGTGATCTGCGGGATCACACCGGAAGCCAGCGTCTGCTGGTGAAACAATTCGCCAAATGCATTCAGAGCGTCTGTGGCCTCCTGAAGCCGCATACCTGCACAATCCACCAAGCCGACCACCGGCGCGCCAGTCTTTAAAGCCAACTCATAGACTGTCCGTATCTTTCTGGCGTGCATTTCCCCCACGGTGCCGCCCAGTACGGACACATCCTGACTGTATACATAGACCAGTTGGTCTTGGATCCTTCCAAAGCCAGTGATCACACCGTCGGCCGGGGTTTTCTTACTGTTCATGTTAAAATCTGTATTTCTCGCATGAACAAACGCTCCGATTTCCACAAAGCTGCTGTCGTCCAACAGTCGGTAAATTCTCTCCCTTGCGGAAAGCTTGCTACTTGTACTCATTTTTTTCCCTCCAAACTGTAAATCTTTAAAATCAAGTACATAAATAGAGAATAAAAATTTCCCCCAATTATAATTTTAACAGTTTATTTTTAAATATCAAGTTAATTTTTTAACCATTTTTGACAAATTTCCCACAAACTGTTGTCAAATGTCTTTTCGGCACAGTCACTTTCCGCATAAATGGGAAACTGTTCGACCACTTTCTGATCGATCTTATAATATACCCATCCCACCGGTTCATCCTTTGACAGGGGAGCTGTCAAGGAAACGGAATCTTTAACCACAGATATTTGAAAAATATCGTTCTTACCCAGAAGATAATCCCGGGCTTTTGTGGCCCCATATATTGTCGTTTTATCCTCCACACCATTTGTCACTGCCATCTGTCCCAAGGGCATATTATCCTCTCCCACATGGACCAACGTATAGGCTTCCAATCCATATTCCATCAATTTCCGGGTATCTTCCCATTTGTAGTTTTTGTTGGGCGGCCAGCCGCTTCCCAATACCACAGATATGAACGTCCGTCCGTTATCCTCCAATGCTCCCACAAAGCAGTAACCCGCCTCTCCAGTAAAACCGGTCTTGATCCCAAAAGCGCCTTCCATTTGATCAAGGAAGGCATCCGCATTATCTGCATGATAGTTTTTACCTTCTGTATTGGAAAAATCATAACTTCTTGTTCCGATGATCTTACGGAAGGTTTCATCCTTTGCAGCATATGCTGCGATCCGGCCCAGTTCCGCCGCCGTGGTCTGATGGCCGGCTGCGTCCAGACCGTTGGGCGTGACAAAACATGTCTGAACACAGCCCAGTTCTTTTGCTTTTTGATTCATCAACTCTGCAAAGCCTTCCACGCTTCCGCCCACATGTTCGGCTATGGCCACAGCCACATCATTGTGGGATTCCAACATCATGGCATACAGCAGATCTTCCAGCCGGAAAGTCTCACCGGAGGCAGCTCCCATCTTTACCTCCGGCATGGAGGCCGCATAGTCGGAAAATGTGACCAAATCGTCCATATTACCATATTCCAGAGCGATCATACAGGTCATGATCTTTGTCGTGCTGGCCATGGCCATGGGATCCGCCTCATTTTTCCCCCAAAGCAGCCGTCCCGTATCCCCATCCACTAAAGCAGCCGCCTGGGCATGGAGACTTTCCGGTCCAGCGGTTTCTTCCCCCTCTTCGATCGATGATTCTGTCAGGACTATGCTATCGGAAAAGTAAGATGGCAAAACAGCCCCGTATACATAGCATTTCCCAGATACTGCTCCGATCAGGATACACAAAACAGCTGCCCATATAAAAGAAGATTTTCTCACTTATTCCATCTCGCACCCTTTTTAACCAGCTTATGGAATCTTTTTTTAAATTATACCCCTGATTCTCCCCTCTTCAAAAATGCATAAATATGCAAAGGCTCAGACGTCCAATGACATCTGAGCCTCTTCTTCCGCTTCTGTTTTAAATTCTTCAACTTTTTCCGGATTCAGCACCGGCAGTTCATCGATGGACCGCACGCCAAAGGTACGTAAAAAATCTTCCGTTGTACCAAACAGTATCGGTTTACCCGGTGCATCCAGTCTGCCTGTTTCACATACCAATCCATACTCGATCAGACGATTCAGGGCATGATCGGAATTGACACCCCGGATCTTTTCGATCTCAGCCCGTGTTACCGGCTGCTTATAAGCCACTATGGACAACGTTTCCAGCATCACGTCCGTCAGCACATGTTTGCGGGGCTGATGGGTCAGCCGGATCAGGTATTCGTAAAATGCCGGTTTTGTACACATCTGGAACGCGCCCTCCAGTTCTATGATCTGTATCCCCCGGTCTTGCTCTTCATATTTCAACATCATGTGGTGTATGATCCGGCACACATCCTTCACATCCAGTTCCAGAGCGTGGGCCAGATCTGATGCCGGCACCGAATCGCCCATGGCAAATAACAAAGCCTCGATCGCTGCTTCTGCCTGTTGTCTATCCATCAGTCATTCTCCTTATCTGTCATATGTATATAGATATCGTCAAACAGCCGTTCCTGACGAATGGTGATCTGCCCGCTTTTCATCATCTCCAGCACAGCCAGAAAAGTAACGATGACATACACTTTCCCTTGTCCCTTTTTTAGCAGCTGCCGGAAAGAAAAATCTCTATGGGTTTTCCCATAAGCGTTCAGCCGGTCGATCTGTTCTGCCAGACTGACTTCTTCCTGTTCGATCTGTCCATACCGGCTCCGGACCGGATCCCTTTTATCCTCCTGACGTTTAAGGACTTCCCGGAAGATACTGTGGAGTTTTTGCAGATCCATATCCCCTACGAGCGCATCCAGATCCACCGGAGGTTCTTCATATTCCATGTCTTCAGGCAGAGTCATGGGTTTATACACGGCTTTTCCCGCATCCATCTGTCTGTCTTTCAATTCTGCGGCCATATATTTATAAAGCTTATGTTCCAGCAGCCGCTGTACCAGCTCTTCCCTCGGATCTTGCACACTCTCTTCGCTTTTGGGTTCCACCGGAAGCAACATCTTGGACTTGATCCGGAGTAATGTGGCCGCCATGACAAGAAATTCACTCATGATATTCATATCCAAAGCCTGCATCTGATGGATATAATCCAGATACTGATCCGTGATCAGCGATATCGGTATATCATAAATGTCGATCTTATTCATGTCGATCAGATGAAGCAGAAGATCCAAAGGTCCTTCAAACACCTGAAGTTTTACAGATAACGCCATAATTCCTCCATCCAGCAGGCATCATAGCAGGATAAACCTGCTTATCGTATTTATGACCATATTGGACAAACCGCCCACCACGCCCAGGATGATCAGGAGCAAAAGCACACCTTTTAACCCGGCATCCATACGCGCCAATGGGATCAAACTTTTCGGAGAGACAGCCATGATCAGCAGCGCCATATCAGATGTGATCGTTGGCACCAGATTGACTATGAACAGGGAAATGGAAAAAAGGATCACATATCCGTTTAAAGCCACGATAAAATAAGACAGCTGATTCCAAAAATCAGTTCCATCATCATACTGTATAAAACGCACCTTTAACACATATACGGTCAGCGCTGCCATGGTCAATACCGCCAGCGTCAAAAAGCCGGTCAAGCCGATGGCCGCATTGGTGTCTTTTTCTTTGAGGCGGTACATGAATGGCTTTGAAAAACCGGCATTACACGTCAAAAACAATATCCATCCGATGGAATCCACATATTGAAATATCCTGAATATCCTCCGTCCATCCCCTTTCTGGCAATGTCGGCCAGTGAGGACGTAGGCAATGGACTTCAGAAGTTCATGCACAATCATAACAAAGGCGGATGCCACGAGCACCGCCAATATCTCCACAAATAATCCGATCATAAATTCCCACTTTTCTCTTTTCAAACAATATGTCTTTATTCTACCCACTTTATACAGATTATGCAAGCTTTTTTGACACGCCTCCTCCCCCGCTTCCCGGATCTGAACCATGCTTTTCCGGTTTACATCTTCCGCTTTTTGTATTATTATAATATTTATTGATTAAAATTTCAGAAAAGGAGCCAGTCAAAATGAGTTTTGAATTCAAGAAAAAACTTCCGATACCAAGAGAGATCAAAGAAATGTATCCCATGTCGGAAGCGCTGACTGCACGTAAACAAAAAATGGATCAAAAGATCATCGATGTCATCACCGGCGCGTCTGACAAATTCCTTGTGATCATCGGTCCCTGTTCTGCGGACAGTGAAGACTCTGTCTGCGAGTATATCGGCCGTCTTGCCCGTTTACAAGAAAAGGTGGCTGACAGACTGATCCTGGTACCTCGGATCTATACAAACAAACCCCGGACCACCGGCGAAGGTTATAAAGGCATGCTCCATCAGCCGGATCCGGAAAAAGAACCGGATCTTCTGCAAGGCATCATCGCTATCCGTAAACTTCATATGAAAGCCCTGGCGGATTATGGTCTCCCCATTGCGGACGAAATGCTGTATCCGGAGAATTACTGGTATCTTTCCGATATTCTCTCCTACATCGCCATCGGCGCCCGATCTGTGGAAGATCAGCAGCATCGTCTGGTCACCAGCGGATTTGACGTTGCAGCCGGTATGAAAAACCCGACCAGCGGCGATTTTGCCGTTATGCTCAACTCTGTTGTGGCCGCCCAGACCAATCACAACTTCATCTACCGCGGCTGGGATGTGAATACGACCGGTAATCCCTATGCCCACACGATCCTTCGCGGTTCGGTGAACAAATATAGCCGTTCCCGGCCCAATTACCACTATGAAGATCTGATCAAGCTTTACGACATGTACCAGGAACGGAATCTCCAGAATCCGGCAACGATCGTGGACGCCAATCACGCCAATTCGGATAAACAGTTCAAAGAACAGATCCGTATTGTCAAAGAAGTCCTTCACAGCCGCTCCCTTTCGCCGGAGATCCACAAACTCGTAAAAGGCGTCATGATCGAGAGTTATCTGGAAGAAGGCTGTCAGAAGATCGGAAGCCAGCCTCACATCTACGGAAAATCCATCACGGATCCTTGCCTTGGTTGGGAAGATTCGGAACGCCTTATTTACGAGATCGCCGAAAGATGCTGATATCCGTATAGCATCTCACAGCAAAAGGAAAGGCCATACGGCCTTTCTTTTTGCATTCAAAAAGCGCTGCGGAAACAGATCCGCCAGCGCTTTTACATTTCACTATCCCGATAAACCTCAAGCCCTGGGATGGGCCTTGGCATATACATCTTTGATCCTCTGATTGTTCATCTTGGCATATATCTGAGTTGTGGATATGTCGGAATGGCCCAACATCTCCTGGACGGATCGAAGATCCGCACCGTTTTCCACCAGATGGGCCGCAAAAGAATGGCGCAAAGTATACGGCGTGATATCCGCCGCAATACCGGCCCGTTTGGCATACTGTTTAAGAAGTTTCCACAGTCCTTGCCTGCTAAGAGATGTGCCGTTGCAGTTGACAAACAGCGACTGCTCATCCATACTGCCGATCATCGCCGGCCGGGCATTCCTCACATACTCCTTAAGAGCCTGCTGTGCCACACTGCCAAAGGGGATCATCCTCTCCCTTCCGTTGTCACGGCATCGGATATAACCGGCTGTCAGATTCAGATCATCCATCTGCAAAGCGATCAGTTCACTGACTCTTATGCCGGTGGCATACAAAAGTTCCAGCATAGCCTTGTCCCGGATCTCTTTGTGGTTTTTCCCTGATGGTTGATCCAAAAGCAGGGAAACATCCTCCACAGACAATATCTCAGGGATCTTTTTTTCGATCTTCGGCGCCTTCAGTCCCAATGCCGGATTCTCCTTTATAAGGCCCTGGCTGCAAAGATAGGAAAAAAAAGCTTTAAGTACAGCCACATTCCTGGAAATGGTGGACGCGGCATAATGGGCTGTCTCCATGTGGATCAGATAGGAATTTAAGTTTGTCGCACTCACCTGTAAAACATCATCCATATGATGTTCTGACATATAATGGTAAAATTTGGTCAAATCCCTCTGATAAGACAGAATAGTATTCTTAGAAGATTTTTTCACTTCCTGCAAATAACTGATAAATCGTTCAACTTCCGCGTACATTCCATTCTCCTTCATTCGTATAATATCCTGTCCCAGATGGTACGGCACTTTTTATTATAAGCAGATTTCCTCAAAAAATCAAATAGAAAATCGTCGGAATCCCGCATAAATTCAGCATTTTTGAGGCCATCCACTACATCCGGCAGGTTTACATATCATCACTACAATATGTAGTAAAACTACCAGGAAAAATTTTTGATGATCAGCTTCAGCACCCATGGATTCACATAGGTTTCCAGAAAGCAGCCGACAAAAATGAGCAGATAGATCGCCAGTGTCCGCGAAAATTGCGGCGGATAAGTCTGACTCATCTGTCGGTCTGCAAAATGAACGGCGGTCATGGTCATCGGAATGTAGATCAGATATTGGGGAAACATATAAGCGATCATCAGGATGATGCTCCGCATCCCGTAGACAATGCTGAGCAGTGACAATGTGTATCCAAAGGATACACCGAACAGGAAAACCACGCCATACAACAGATAGTAATTGCCGATGGAGCGGATCAGAGTCATCAGTATGAAAGCCGGCAAAAGCCGCCATAGGCATATATAAAACAGCAGCCGCAGGCTTTCTCCCGTCTGATCTTGGAACCAGCTATGTACACTGCGCACATTCTCATCCAGCGCAGCCCCTTGTACATACATACTGGCATTCAGCAGGATCGTCCCGGCAATGATCCCTGTAATGAGAAAGAAAAGCCATCGTCCCCGATAAAATCGATGAATAAGACCATCTCCTGTTTTTTATATATCCTATGAAGGCCTGTCAGAAAATATGTTATCTGCCGTACTTCTTTCCATATGCCAAAAGGCCGCTTACGGTCTTGCCGTCTTTGATCTCTCCATCCAGGATCATCCGGACCAGCTTTTCATAGGGATACACTTCCACTTCCAGAAATTCATTCTCGTCCAATTTTTGTACCGATGTTTCCAGATGATCGGCCACATAAATGCTGATCTTTTCATCGCAAAAGGCAACGGTGGTATAAATATCGATCAAATGCTCCAGATGACTGCTTTTGCAGCCGGTTTCCTCTTCCAATTCTCTCGCAGCGCACACCTTCGGATCCTCTGCAGGACTATCCAGACTGCCTGCAGGTATTTCCAGATCAAAATCTTCCAAAGGATTCCGATACTGGCGTACCATGATGATATCTCCGTTGCTGGTCACCGGTATGACCGCTGCCGCGCCTTTATGGCTGATCAGATCCCATTCAGCCAAATTGCCATTTGGCACTTGCATGGTATCTTTGTAAAAATCCACCAACGCCCCTTTATGGATCAGTTCCCTTTTTATCCGACGATATCGTTTATTCTGGTTTGCTCTGTACATTGCTTTCTTCCTTTCTCATCCAAAACAAAATGCGAAAATATTTCCATCCTTTCAGCCCTTCCATCCGGAAGATCCATCTTTCTCCCCGGCGTGCCTAAAGAAAAAAGACTTTCCATGCACCTTGGGATGTGCACAAAAAGTCTTTTTATATCACGGATCGGCCATCTGATGGGGATGATCATTCATCCCAGTTATGCCATACATTCTGTACGTCATCGTCCTCATCCAAAAGGTCCAGGATACGATTCATCTTTCGGATGTCCTCTTCATTATCCAGTGTCACCCATGTCTGGGGGATCATGGTCACCTCAGCGGACGCCATCGGTACGCCTTCTTTTTCAAGGGCTTCACGCACCGCACTGAACTCATCCGGATCCGTTGTGATCTCATAGCTGTCTTCTTCCTCGGAAAAAT
Organism: Candidatus Onthocola gallistercoris; assembly: GCA_018715345.1. Lineage (GTDB taxonomy): Bacteria > Bacillota > Clostridia > Lachnospirales > Lachnospiraceae > Frisingicoccus > Frisingicoccus gallistercoris. The sequence goes on along the minus strand of DVLT01000024.1, from coordinate 17,065 downwards.
CTTCCGCTCCTGCGTCCAAGGCCAGCATCATAAAATCGTCCGGATCGGTCTCATATTCCTCCTTATCCACGACGATCAAGCCCTTCTTGTCAAACATAAAGGACACACAGCCCATGGTGCCCACTGAACCGCCGCCCTTTGTGAAAGCGTTACGCACATTGGAAGACGTCCGGTTCCTGTTGTCCGTCAGGCCTTCCACGATGATCGCAGTACCATTGGGGCCATAGCCTTCATAGGTCACCGATTCATAATTCACCGAGCCCATATCTCCGGCTGCCTTTTTGATACCCCTTTCAATGGTGTCATTGGGCATATTGTTGGATTTTGCTTTAGCGATAACGTCTCTCAGCCGGCTGTTATTGGCCGGATCCGGCCCGCCCTCTTTGACAGCCACAGCGATCTCCCGACCGATGATCGTAAATATCTTCCCTTTTGCCGCATCATTCTTCTCTTTTTTATGTTTTATGTTTGCGAACTTTGAATGTCCTGACATAACAACACTCCTTCATATATTGATCTTTTATCCTTTGATCAGGCATAAAATCTGTCCGACATAATATTTTACCAGACAATTCCGCTTCTTTCAAGACTTATTCCTCATCCAGATGGACAGATCGATACACCTTCACCGTTTGGATCACATTGTCATCCACATCCATGACTTTGAAGAAATAACCCTTGTATTCAATACTGGCATCCTCCCCTTCTTTGGGTATGTGTTCCAATTTATCGGTCATAAAACCGTTCAATGTATCGAAATCCCCTTCAAATTCTATGCCGAGCGCTTTTTCGATCTCATCCAGTTCCGCCAGTCCCTGGATCAGGTAGACTTGATTACCCAGATCCTGGATCACCTGTTCCTTCACATCGTATTCATCCAATATATTGCCCACGATCTCTTCCAGGATATCTTCCAAAGAGAGCACCCCTGCTGTCTGCCCGTATTCATCGATGACAATAGCCAGATGTACTTTCTTGTTTTTCATCTCCCGGAACAGATGGCTGATATTTTGTGTTTCAGGGACAAAATAAGGTTTATTCATGATATCTTTGACTTTAAGATTATCCTTACCCTCCAACAGTACCTGGAGGACATCTCTTATATGTATCACACCGACAATATTGTCAATGTCTTTTTCATATACCGGATATCTGGAATAAGGTTGATTCACCATCTCCACGGCAGCTTCCTGGATCGGAGTGTCCACATCCAGAGCCATGATATTCTTTCTGTGGGTCATCACGTCGTCGGCCATCTTGTCGTCAAATTCCATGATGTTATGGATCATCTCTGCCTCCTGTGCGTCAATGACCCCCTGTTCATGACCTTCGCTGACCATCTGTATGATCTCTTCTTCCACTTTTTCTTCACTGCTGCCCTCTTTTTGAGGCTTTGATCTTAAAAATCTGTTCAGCACATTCTTGATGGGATTGCCATCGTCCATAGGTATTCTTACTTCCTTTCGTTTTTTATGTATTTATTTCAAGACTGATCGCCAGTGCCTTGTCAACTCTTTTAAGCACTTCCGAATCCAGATGGCAGACCTTCTCTTTCAGACGTTTTTTGTCTATGGTACGCACCTGTTCCAGAAGGACTACGGAATCTTTGACCAGTTGGTATTTTGACGCGCTAAGTTCCACATGGGTGGGAAGTTTTGCTTTATTCATCCGGGATGTGATCGCTGCGCAGATCACCGTCGGACTGTGCTTATTTCCCGTATCATTCTGTATGATGAGTACAGGGCGCACACCGCCTTGTTCGGAACCCACCACCGGCCGCAGATCGGCATAAAATATATCACCACGTTTGATAATCACACACTTCACACTCCTGATAAATCTTTAAGATGATTATTCCCACTTATCTTAAGTATATTCATCAGGAATTGCGTTTACATCCCTACTAGTCGATCAGATAATTCACCACTTTTACCTGCTTTCCTTCTTTTATATATACCCTCGGCACTCGCCGTCCCACATCACAGACAAACTCATAATTAAAAGATCCGGCCATATCCGCAAGTTCTTCGGCAGATATGTTCTCATCGCCGTCTCGTCCCATGAGACAGACCAGATCCCTTTCCTGTATGCCTTTTAGTCCGGTGATATCCACCATCATCTGATCCATACATACCCTTCCGATGATGGGCGCCTTCTGTCCCCTTATCAGCACATAGCCTTTATTTGAAAGACTTCTGGGATAGCCGTCCCCATATCCCACCGGTATGGTGGCCACCTTCGTTGGTTTTGAAGTGACATAAGTAGCGCCGTAGCTGACGCCCACTCCCGCCGGCAGTTCTTTGATATATGCCACATGACTCCACAAAGACATGACCGGCTGCAGAGAAAGCAGCGCCGGATCCACTTCATCCGACGGATATAGGCCATACTGGATGATACCTGCCCGGACCATATCCATCTGGACTTCCGGCCGTTCCATGATCGCCGCGCTGTTGGCGCAATGACAAAGGGCCGGAGTGATATGTCTTTTATGCATCTCTTCAAGCATCTGTCCGAACACCCGGATCTGCCCGTTCATATGGGTCTTATCCGCCATATCCGCGCAAGCAAAATGTGTAAAGACACCCTGTATATTCAGATATGGCAGATGGCTGATCTCCTCGATCGCATCCATCGATCCATCATCCGGCAAAAACCCGATACGGCTCATCCCCGTATCAAGGGCAATATGTATATCGATCTGCTTTCCCGCTTTTTGAGCCGCCGCATTAAAGTCTTTTGCCATCTGCAGCGTAAAAATGGTGGGCACGATATGGTTTGCGATCATTGTATCATACTGCTCTTTGCATGTATATCCCAAAACCAGGATCGGTTTTTTTATACCCGCCTTCCGCAATTCAATACCCTCGTCGGCCGCAGCCACCGCAAACCAATCCGCGCCGCTATCCTGCATGGTTTCCGCCACAGTCACCGCGCCATGTCCGTAGGCGTCTGTTTTGATCACACACATCAGTTTCGTCTGAACTGTCAGTTTACTCCGGATATTTTTTATATTCTGACGCAGCGCGTCCAGATCTATGCAGGCACAGATCCGGTACAAGCTGCCTTCTTCCTTTTGATTCATATTATCCTTCCTCAGTCATCCATTCTTTTTGTCACATGGGCAAGCCCATCCAACAGGTCGTTGGCAGACATGCTGTAGGCCCCCTTCATCTCCCGTGCCCGATCGCCAGCCATACCATGTATGAAAACACCCAGTCTGGCTGCCTCCCAGGGAGTGAGCCCCTGGCTTATCAGAGCGCCGATGACCCCTGCCAGTACATCGCCGGATCCCCCGGCAGACATACCATGGTTTCCCGTGGTATTGATATAAATAGAACCCGCCGGCGAAGCGGCCACAGTTGCTGCATCTTTCATGACACAGATCAATCTGCGGCGTTTAGCATATTCCAACGCCTGTCCCACCGGATCGATCTTTAATATTTGAATGGAACTTTTCGTCAACCGAGCCATCTCTCCCATATGGGGGGTGATGACCGTATCCTCTGGTATCCATTCCAGCCATTCCGGGTGGTTTGCGATCAGATTCAGCGCATCCGCATCCATGATAAGCGGTATTTTTATATTTTTCAGCGTCCAATACACCAGTTTTTCAGCTTCCTTTTGCATGCCGATACCTGGTCCGATGACAACGGTATCCGCCCAGGATAGAGCCTGACAAAGCATGGATTCTGTCAGCGACTCACTTGTCCAGGAGGTGAGTACAGCCTCCGGGACCATCATCTGATAGATCATCCGGTTTACCTCTGGGGTCAGCAACCGGACCAGACCGATCCCCATGCGGCTGGCTGCTTTCGCAGCAAAGTATCCTGCGCCGGCCATATCCTTACTTCCGGCGATGATCAACAGTCGGCCATAGCTTCCCTTATTGGAATCATTTTTCCGCACAGGCAGCCGGTTCAGATCGGATGTCTCATATATATGGGCAAGCGGCCGGTTCTTTTCTATGGCTTTTTGCGGGAAACCGATATCTTCCACATATACCTTTCCCGCGATATCCCTTCCCGGATAGAGGATCATCCCCCGTTTTGCCAGGCCAAAAGTTACCGTGGCATCCGCCTGGATACCGGCGCCTAAAGGCTGCCCGGTACCGGCATGAAGTCCAGATGGAATATCCACCGCCCATACCCGGCCCCTTTCAGACCCCTTTCTCCAATCATTGATCTTTGTGACCATATCTTTGTATGCGCCGATCACTTCCCGGCACAGTCCGGTGCCAAATAGGGCGTCCACCACCACCCGGACATGTGAAAGGTCTAATGTATTATATTCAGGTACCCCTGTATTTCTTGCCATTTCCAGCTCTTTTTTTGTCTCCTGAGACGCTTTTTCCTCGCTGCCCGCCAGATAAAACCCACTGGTATATCCTTTTGTATACAGGATACGTGCGATGGCGATCCCATCGCCCCCATTATTCCCTGTGCCGCATACACATAGGACCCGCTCATCCTTGGACAATTCCCGACACAGGCAGTTGACAAAAGCAAGCGCCGCCCGTTCCATCAGTACGATGGATGGATAGCCCAATGTATCGATCGTATAATGGTCGATCTTCTGCATCTCTTCCCCATCTGTAACAAACCGCATATATCTACTCCTTCTCTCCTTCTGCCACAACAAAAGCCTGGACCAGTTCTTTCGTATCCGTCAGGGATACATGAAAACGGCTGATGCCAAGCTCATGGGCTAAGATCCGCGCCTGCCCATATAAAACCACATAGGGCTTTCCAAGCGGATCTCTCAACACTTCGATCTCTTCCGGAGACGCCTTTCCAAAGCCGGTCCCAAATGCTTTGACAACCGCTTCTTTGACAGCAAAATTGCCCGCTATCCGCGCCAAAGAACCGGCTATGATCTTTATTTCTCCAGATGTAAAATAACGCAACAAAAAAGCCTCTTTCTCACAGGCCTTTTTGATGCGTTGTATCTCTACCATGTCTACACCAATTCCCACAATCATATGCTATACATCTCTCGATTCACCGGAGTGTTTTGCCCGGTATTCGTAAGAAAGGGTCATCAGACTTTCGTTCAGGTGTACGTTTTTCACACATACATCCTCCGACAGATTCAGATCCGTGGGCGCAAAGTTCCAGATGGCCTTAATACCCAGATCCACCAGATGATGGGCAAGATCCACCGCCGGACGCTTTGGCACGGTGAGAGTCACCACATCCACTTTATTCTTTGCCAGAAAGTCTTCCAGGGTATCCAGCATCTGTATCTCGATACCTCTGACAGAAACCCCCTCAAATCTTGGATTGATATCAAATATACCGATCAAGTGGAATCCCACTTTTTCAAAATTATAGTTGGCCAGTGCCTGTCCGAGATTCCCAGCGCCGATGATGATCATATTATGGGTCACATCCAGTCCGAGGATCTTTCCGATCTCTTCGTGAAGATACTCAACATTGTAGCCATAACCTTGCTGGCCAAAGCCGCCAAAATTATTCAGATCCTGCCGGATCTGAGATGCTGTGACTTTCATCCGTTCACTCAGTTCTTTGGATGAAATGCGCACCACTCCATTCTGTAGCAGTTCCCCTAAATATCGGTAATATCTTGGCAGGCGACGAATAACGGCCTTGGAAATCTCTCCTTTTCTCATTTTTAGCACATCCCACTCTCTAATTCATGTTCCTATTATATATAATTGTCCTAAAATTGTCAAACTTTGTTTACGCCGGACACAGCTTATGTTAAAATGAACTCTGATTATATTGACGAAAGGAGTATGCACTGTGATACTTGCATGCCATCATATATCAAAAGCTTTCGGTACCGACGTGATCTTGGAAGATATTTCATTTAACATTGAAGATCACGAAAAAGCAGCCATTGTGGGCATCAACGGGGCCGGAAAATCCACCCTTTTAAAGATCATCATGGATCAGTTGACCCCTGATTCCGGTACAGTTGTCCTTTCCAAGGGCAGCAGTATCGGCTATCTGGCGCAGCATCAGGCAGTCGCATCGGAACATACGATCTATGAAGAATTAAGGGAAGTCAAAAAAGATATATTGGATATTGCCCAGCGTCTTAGTCAACTGGAACAGGATATGAAAAATGCTGGGGAAAACGAGCTTTCCCATATGCTGGACACTTATGCCCGACTGACCCATGAATTTGAAGCCGGCGGGGGATATGCCTGCGAAAGCGAGATCACCGGTGTTTTAAAGGGTCTCGGCTTTTCCGAGGAAGATTTTTCCAGACAGATCTCCACGCTTTCCGGAGGCCAGAAAACCCGCGTGGCCCTTGGTAAACTGCTGTTGTCCCAACCGGATATCCTGCTTTTGGACGAACCTACCAATCATCTGGACATGGAGTCCATCGCCTGGCTGGAAACGTTTCTGCTAAACTACAAAGGGGCTGTCGTTATCGTGGCCCATGATCGTTATTTTTTAGACAAAGTTGCCACAAAAATCATCGAAATCGACCATCACCATGGCACAGTATACCAGGGAAACTACTCGGCTTACGCGGAAAAGCGGGCTATTCTGCGCAATATGCAGATGAAAGCCTGGTTAAATCAGCAGCAGGAGATCCGTCATCAGGAGGCGGTCATCGAAAAACTCCGCTCTTTCAACCGGGAAAAATCCATCAAGCGGGCGGAAAGCCGGGTAAAAATGCTGGATAAGATCGAACGCTTGGATAAACCAGAGGACGATACGGCTGCTATCCGTCTCATCTTGACGCCTTCCGTTGTCAGCGGCAATGACGTACTTCTGGCTGAACACCTGACCAAATCTTTTGACGACCATTATCTTTTTAAAGATCTGACCATTGATATCCGCAGAGGCGAAAAAGTGGCCCTTATAGGAAACAACGGCGCCGGGAAAACAACGATCCTGAAAATATTAAATCGGCTGATCACGGCGGATGAAGGGCAGATCCATCTCGGTTCCCAAGTGCAGATCGGCTATTATGACCAGGAACATCAGGTCCTTCATATGGAAAAAACGATTTTTGAAGAAATATCCGATGCCTATCCTACTCTGGATAATACACGGATACGCAATGTGCTGGCCGCCTTTCTCTTCACTGGAGATGATGTTTTCAAACAGATCAGTGAATTGAGCGGCGGTGAACGCGGGCGGGTCTCCCTCGCCAAGCTGATGCTTTCCAATGCCAACTTCCTCATACTGGACGAGCCCACCAACCATCTGGATATCCAGTCCAAAGAAATACTGGAAGATGCCCTGTCAAATTACACCGGTACTGTCTTTTATGTGTCCCATGACCGGTATTTCATCAATCAGACGGCCACCCGGATCCTGGATCTGAATCACGGTCTCTTGAACAGTTATGACGGTAACTATGACGATTATCTGGAGAAAAAAGATCATCCCACCACCGCTTCCTCCGGCGTACTGCTGGAAGATACGTCAGCTGCCTCTGAACCAGCCGCCCAGTCATCCGGAAAACTGGATTATAAGAAACAGAAAGCCCTCCAGGCTCAGGAACGTAAACTACGCAATACTTTAAAACGGACAGAGGAGCGGATCGAAGTTGTGGAAGCGCGCATCGCCGATCTGGACGAGGCCGCTATGGATGAAAATATTGCCACAAATGCCGGCAAACTGATGGAGATCCAGAAAGAAAAAGAAACATTGGAAGCTGAACTGGAAGAATTGATGGAACAATGGGAAAGTCTTTCAGAAACTGTGGAAGAACAGTCATGATGCTTTATCTGTTTTTCCAATATGACAAAAGAAGCTGCCGTATCCATGATCTGTAGATCATCGATACGGCAGCTTTTTATTTTTCACTCTTTTCCCGCATATTACCCGTCTGATCCGGATGATGCCTGGTCCAATTTTCCAATGTATTTTGTATGTGACAAGTCGCCAGCTGCTCTGCCTCATCAGGCTTTCGCATCTTTATGGCATCCACCATGGCCTGATGCTCTTTAAAAGATTCTTCCGCCCGCTTTTCGTCTGTCAGATTGGTCTTTCGAAGCTGCTGCACATATTCATGGAACATTTTCAGAACATGTTCCAACATGGGACTTCCGCAGCCTTCATAAAACATCTCATGGAATTTATTGTCGCACATATAGACCTGTTCCCAAAGAGCCTTTTTTCTGTAATATTCCGACATATACAAAATCTCTTCAAGGGCTTCGATCTGTTTGTCACTCATATTCTCCGCAGCCCAGCGGGCGGCCAGCCCTTCCAGTCGGGAACGCATGGCATAGACATCCTTGATATCCTTCAGATGGATATTGTTGACAAAGGCGCCTTTATTGGGGATCGTCTCCACAAGGCCTTCTAAAGCCAGCTGTCGGATCGCCTCCCGGACCGGTGTCCGGCTGACGCCATAAGCTTTTGCCAACGTATTCTCTCTGAGTTCCTCCCCGTCTTTAAAACGTCCAGCCAGGATGTCCGAACGCAACGTCTGATAAATCTTTTCAGACAGGGAGTGGGAATGACTGCTTCCGTCATCATTTAAATGATCTATAAGCACCCAGCCAGCCTCCTATTCGCCAATCGTATAGCCGCATTCCTGACAAGCGTAATCGATGGCAGCGATCAGCTCCTCGTCTGTCAGGGATGTCACCCGGCCGGTTTCATATTCTTTATCCACCCATTCTTTAACCTTAGAAATGACCGGGTGGGTCTTATCCAGCGCCTGATCTCCCGTCAGATGGTAATGGGTGTTGATCCAATGGGCAATGCCCGCCAGACCGGATGTCTTGGACACAGCCACCACCACCGGCCGATTCAGGAATTTCTCAGTATCAAATATATTGTAGATCTCTTCATTTTTCAGCAATCCGTCCGCATGGATGCCAGCCCGGGTCACATTGAAATTTTTACCCACAAATGGCGTTCTTTCCGGGATATGTTCGCCCACCTCTTTTTCGTAGTACTCAGCCAGTTCCGTGATGACCGTGGTGTCCATACCATCCAGAGTTCCTTTTAACTGGGCATATTCAAAGATCATGGCTTCCAAAGGAGTATTGCCGGTGCGTTCTCCGATACCAAACAGAGCACAGTTCACCGCACTGGCGCCATACAGCCAGGCTGTGCTGGAATTGACCACAGACTTATAAAAGTCATTGTGTCCATGCCACTCGATCAATTCGGAAGGAACACCTGCATGGACCCGAAGCCCATAGATAATGCCGGGAACAGAACGGGGAATGGCTGCGCCTGGGAAATTCACCCCGTATCCCATGGTGTCACAGGCACGGATCTTCACCGGTATACCGTATTCCTCACCCAGCTTCTGCAATTCCTGACAGAACGGAATGACAAAACCGTAAATATCCGAACGGGTAATATCCTCCAAATGGCACCTTGGCCGTACACCGGTTTCCAAACATTCCCTTACCACACTCAGATACTGCTCCATGGCCTGTTTACGTGTCATTTTCATCTTATAAAAGATATGGTAATCGGAACAGCTGACCAATATACCTGTTTCTTTGATACCGATATCCTTGACCAGTTGGAAATCTTTTTTATTCGCCCGGATCCATGCGGTTACTTCCGGGAAATCGTAACCTTTTTCCAAACATTTGTATACCGCGTTCCGATCCTTTTCACTGTAAAGGAAAAATTCACTCTGACGGATAATGCCCTTTGGTCCTCCCAACTGGTGCAGATAATCATAAATCCTCACGATCTGCTCTGTGGAATAAGGTGTTCTGGACTGCTGTCCATCTCGAAAAGTCGTATCGGTGATCCATATATCCTTTGGCATGTGCATCGGTACCACACGCTGATTAAAAACGATCTTAGGCACTTCCGAATAGGGAAACATATGCCGGTAAACATTCGGTTTTTTCACATCCTGAAGCGTATAAAGATGTTCTTCCAAAGCCAGTAAATTAGTCTGTGGGTTCATTACAACATTTTCTTTTTCCATGACTTCACTTCCATCTCTAAAAATTTGTCTTGTATAATTGTATACAATTATACAACAGATGTCAAGTGTAAAACATTATGTATTATTTATAACATTTAATACATTTTGAATGGATAACACAAAAAGACTGCCGTTCGGTCTTTCACATCCGATCGGCAGTCTATATTCCACAGTTATGGATCAAAAATTATAATGATTTTTCCAAAGTCTCCCGGATAGCTTTGATAAAGTCCTCACTGTTGAGTATGGTCACATCCTCAAGCGTAGTCAGCAAGGACAGGTCGCGTGTCATCTTTCCGCTCTCGATGGTATCGATCGTGGCCTTTTCCAGCTTATCCGCAAATTCAGCCAAAGCCGCATTGCCATCCAGTTCGCCCCGTTTGCGCAGAGCGCCTGTCCATGCGAAGATCGTTGCCACAGAATTGGTGGATGTCTCCTCGCCATTCAGGTACTTATAGTAATGGCGCTGTACTGTTCCATGGGCCGCCTCATATTCATAGTATCCATCGGGGGATACAAGGACAGATGTCATCATGGCCAAAGAACCAAAAGCAGATGAGATCATATCACTCATCACATCGCCGTCATAGTTCTTGCAGGCCCAGATATAGCCGCCTTCAGACTTCATGACACGGGCTACCGCATCGTCGATCAGAGTATAGAAGTACTCGATGCCGGCTGCCTCAAAGGCTTCTTTATAATCCGCATCATAGATGTCCTGGAAAATGTCTTTAAATGTGTGGTCATACTTCTTGGAAATCGTATCTTTTGTGGCAAACCACAGATCCTGCTTTGTATCCAGAGCATATTTGAAACAGCTGTGGGCAAAGCTGGAAATGGAGTCGCTGAGATTGTGCATGCCCTGGACAATACCGGCTCCTGTAAAGTTGTGGATCAGTTCCCTCGTCTCACTGCCATCCTCGGCTGTATAAACCAGTTCCACCTTTCCCGGTCCCGGGATCTTCATCTCTGTTCCCTTATACACATCCCCATAGGCATGTCTGGCAATGGTGATCGGTTTCTTCCATGTCTTTACGTTGGGCTCGATCCCTTTTACGACAATGGGCGCCCGGAAAACGGTTCCATCCAGTATGGCACGGATCGTTCCGTTGGGGCTCTTCCACATTTCTTTCAGATCATATTCCTTTACACGGGCTGCATTGGGTGTGATGGTCGCGCACTTGACCGCCACGCCATATTTCTTTGTGGCCAGCGCGGAGTCCACTGTCACCTGATCATCGGTGGCATTCCGATGCTCCAGTCCCAGATCATAATATTCCGTATTCAGATCAATAAAAGGAAGCAGGAGTTCATCCTTGATCATCTTCCACAGTATACGAGTCATCTCATCGCCGTCCATCTCCACCAGCGGCGTTGTCATCTTAATCTTATCCATGTCACGTATCCTCCTTCGTTTCACCTGACATAGATTATATAATAACTTTTTTTAATATGCAAGATACCATCCGACAAAAGGCCGCCCCTTTTCCGTCCCGTCACAGGGAAAATAAGCTGCGTCATCCCGCCGATTTTTACGGACATTCAATTTTTTTCGTCATTTTCATATATTAAAAATAAAACGGGCGATACTATGAACTTATCGCATAAAATCGTGCATGCGGCCTTTCCACCTGCCTACACTGGAAAGTCCATTGGCGTCGCCGTTCTCGATACAGGTATTTATCCACATCCGGATTTTTTGTATCCTTCCAATAGAATAGCCATTTTCAAAGATTTTCTCCATCACCGCAACTCTTGCTATGATGATAATGGGCATGGCACCCATGTATGCGGCATCATCGGCGGCAGCGGCCATATGTCGGACGGCCGTTACGCAGGAATGGCTCCGGAATGCCATCTGATCGTGGGCAAAGTGCTTGACAGCAACGGCAACGGTTCGGTCCGTCATATTCTTCAAGCCATCCGCTGGATCATCGACATACGCCTTGTATACAATATTCGGATCCTAAATATCTCTGTGGGTTCAGAAAACACTGATGTGGATGAAGAAAAATCCATCCTGGTCCAATGTGTCAATGAAGCCTGGGATTCCGGTATCGTGGTCGTGGCTGCCGCTGGAAACAACGGTCCCAGACGGATGTCTGTCACCTCCCCCGGCATCAGTCGGAAGGTGATCACCGTTGGTTCATCTGACGACCAGAAAACGATCTACTATAACGGTGTGCGCATCAACAATTATTCTGGTCGCGGGCCCACCAGACGTCTGGTACCTAAACCGGATATCGTGGCTCCCGGCTCCAATATCATTTCCTGCAGTCCGCCTTTTTTCAGCGAACAGGGCGGATATGCGGGACGGAGCGGCACATCCATGTCCACGCCCATCGTATCCGGCGCGGCGGCCCTGCTGCTATCCAAGGAGCCGGACATGACCAATGAAGAAGTTAAAAAATGCATACAAATGACCGCCACAGATCTGCATCTTCCAAGAAATCAGCAAGGTTTTGGCTTGCTCAACGTGGAAAAAATGCTGAAAAATTCCCATCGCTACCATCAACCGGACTGATCCCCTCCCATTGGGCATCATCTTCAAAATACCAACAGGCTGGTCTGCTTGTGCAGCCCAGCCTGTTTCTTTTGACCATAAGATCTTTAACTTTCCATTATCGTTCTGCCCTTTCAGGCGCTACAGATCCTCGCCCGATCCGTATCCCATGGGATTGTTCTTCTGCCAGCGCCAGGAATCGGCGCACATCCGGCGGATGTCGTACTTTGCCTTCCATCCCAGTTCCTTGCCCGCCAGCGACGCATCTGCATAACAGGTGGGGATATCTCCCGCCCGGCGGGGACAGATCTCGTAAGGGATCTCCACCCCTGACGCTTCCTCAAAGGCCTTAACCACTTCCAGGACACTGTAACCCACACCGGTTCCCAGATTGTAGATCTTTACGCCCCCGTCCATGGAAGCCAGCTTCTTCAATGCGCACACATGGCCTTCTGCCAGATCCACCACATGAATATAATCCCGTACGCCAGTGCCGTCCGGCGTATCGTAATCATTACCGAATACTCTCAGCTTCTGAAGCTTGCCCACAGCCACCTGGGTGATATAAGGCATCAGGTTGTTTGGAATACCCCTGGGATTCTCACCGATCCGGCCGCTTTCGTGGGCGCCGATGGGATTAAAGTAACGCAGAAGGATCACCTTCCACTCCGGATCCGCCACATAAAGATCCTGAAGGATCTCCTCCAGCATCAGCTTTGTCCGTCCGTAGGGATTCGTCACAGAAAGGGGAAAATCCTCCTTGATGGGAACCGTTTGGGGATTACCATAGACTGTTGCCGAAGAGCTGAACACAATGCTCTTGACGCCGTGGCGCCGCATCACATCACACAGCACAAGGGTTCCCGCCACATTATTGTGATAATATTCCAACGGTTTCTCCACCGATTCGCCAACCGCCTTCAGACCGGCAAAATGGATCACCGAATCGATATCCTCTTCTTCAAAGACTTTCTCCAGACCTTCCCGATCCAATATGTCCACTTTATAAAATGTCAGGTCCTTCCCTGTGATCTCCTCAACTCTCCTTAAAGCCTCCTCGCAGGAATTGCAGAGGTTGTCCACCACAACAACTTCGTATCCCGCCTTCAGAAGTTCCACGCAGGTATGGCTTCCGATATATCCGGCGCCGCCTGTCACCAAAACAGCCATGATACTGCCTCCTTTTATCTGATCTGTGTCATAAGAAGGATGACCTTCCGCCGACCGCATGAACCTATTCTACCACAGCCGCTGTTAAATGAACAGGCCAAATTGTAAACCCTTGCCCGTCTTTCGAACTGTCAAAACCGCTGTTTTGACTTGGAAATGATATCCAGAAGGGGCATGTCGAGCAGATCGGATAAGAGGAGCAGCGATCCCATGGAAGGCTTGCATACCCGCGTCTCCCACAGATGGATCGTATTCGTGCTGACGCCCAGCTGTTCCGCCAGATCCTGCTGCGTCATGTTGTGCCGTACCCTGTACTCCCTCAAGGCATATCCCAGTTGTGTCATCCTGTGTTCTTCAATAATCATAAAGCACTCCCTCATTTCTAAGACTGCCCCGATTATATCACAGCAAATATGTAAAATTTGTCGAAAGCTGTTGCTCATGTCAATTTTTTTACGACATATAAAACCGGCGGGAAATGATCCCTGTTGACCATACCGATCTGCAGGACATCATAAGATTTCCCCGGAAGCTGCTTCAGATAAGCCTCTAATCCGTTTTTTTCTTCCATACCTCCCGCATGGCCATAGTAGGACAGGATCAGCCCTGTACCTTTGCTTTTTAACTTGCCGAGAAGTCCGTCGGCGGCGGCAAGGGTGCTTTCCTTCCGGGTAATGATACGCTTGTCGCCTCCGGGAAGGTATCCCAGATTAAACACAAACAGATCGATCTCTTCGTCGATCTTCCCGGCCGCCTGCGCATGGGAACAGCAGAATAGTTCTGCCCGTTCCCCATAGCCGGCCGCCTCCAGCCGTTTTCGGGTGTGTTCCACCGCTTCCTTCTGTATATCAAAGGCGTATACCTTTCCCGTTTCTCCCACCAGACCGCACAGAAACTCCGTATCGCCACCGTTTCCCATGGTGGCGTCCACCGCCCGGCTGCCTTTCGTCAGGCAGCCTTTGGCTATCTGATGGACCAGACTTACCATCTGCATCATCTATCCCTTCTTTCCATTTCATATCGGCCCCGGATCCCGGTCAAACTCTTTTTCAAATTGTGTCAACGAGACAGGCCATCATCCATATAATAAATCAAAATCAAAAATAAAAATATCATGGAGGCAGAAAACATGAGCGATTTAGCTGCAACAGGATGCTGCAACAACGACTGCGGATGCGGCAACAACACCGGACTTTTCAACGGAGGCGACGGATGCTCCTGTATGTGGATCATTCTTCTTCTTCTCTTCTGCGGAGGCAACGGCTCAACATTTAGCAACTGCGGAAATAACAGCAGCTGCGATCTGCTGATCCTTATCCTTCTGATCAGCTGTCTGTGCGGCAACAGCTGCTTCTGATCATCAGACTGCCATTGTGCCGGGCCCGGGGAACTCTCCCCGGGTTTCGGTACATTCTGCCTTTTTGCGCAGATGTACAAGTCCCGCTCGATATTATCAAAAGGAGGTCGCTATGATTCCATCTTCCATTCCGCTGACTGAAATCGATTCCCGTTCCTACTGCGGGCCTGCCCAGATGCTGAAAGCCGCTATCCCCTATATGGCGCCGGAAGTCGGCCGGGCTGCCGCCCTGTGCGCCCGCATCCTGGAGCTGAAAAAAACCATGTCCGTCTTTGATGATGAAAACGTATCCATCTGTTCCCTGAAGCCGGGACAGCGCCCGGACATGGAAGAGCTGCTGACCGACATCAAAAAATACTGTTCCGAGCCGGAAGCCGAGCAGATCGACAACTTTCTGAACATGCTGGCTGCTGTAAAACTTTACAACCAGTATACGGAGCTGACAAAAAACAGTGATCTGTCCCATCTGATGAATCAGATGAAAAATGTGAGCATCACACCGGAACAGCTCCAGATGTTCCAGGCGCTCATGCAGGCTCAGAACGGAAAATCTTCCCAGTAAACAATAAGGGTGTGCGGTCAGGCACACCCTGTTGTTTTATACAGTTTAAAATTATTTCGCCACGATATTGACAATCTTTCCGGGTACATAGATCTCTTTGATCACATTGCCGGTCAGTTTGTTTCCAAGGGCCTCTTTTGCCTTCGCGAGCACCTGATCTTTGGATTCGCTGACAGTGATGCCGATCACTGCCTTTGTCTTTCCGTTGATCTGGACCGGAATATCGATCTCGTCCTCTTTCATGGCTTCCTCGTCCGCCTCCGGCCAGCGGTTGTCAAATACCGAGTTGGTATGGCCGAGCTGTTCCCACAGTTCCTCTGCCATATGGGGCGCAAATGGCGCCAGCAGGATGACCGCGGTTTCAAGGGTGGTCTTGTCCACGCCGCCCTTTTTCGTCAGATCCACAAATTTATTATTATATTCCATGAATCCGGAAACAACGGTGTTCAGACTGAAAGCTTCCAGACGGGAAGTGATATCATAAACCATCTTATGGCGCAGTTTCACCAGTTCCTTTGTCTCAGGCACATTGGCGTCTTTATTGTTCATGACCATATGCCAGAAACGGTTCAGGAAACGGTACACGCCTTCGATTCCCCTGTCGTCCCACTCGGAATCCAGTTCCGGCGGTCCCACAAACAGTTCGTACATTCTCAGCGAGTCGCAGCCATAGTCTCTGACCAGATCATCGGGGGATACCACATTGCCTTTGGACTTACTCATCTTGATGCCGTTCTTGCCGGTGATCATACCCTGGTTGAACAGCTTCTGGAAAGGTTCGTCAAAGTCGATCACGCCGATATCATAAAGGAATTTGGTATAGAACCGGGAATACAGCAGATGGAGTACCGCATGTTCCACACCGCCGATATACATATCCACGGGAAGGTATTTGTCCGCCTTTTCCCTGGACACCAGTTCCTTATCGTTCTTATTGTCCACATATCTGAGGAAATACCAGGAAGAACCGGCCCACTGGGGCATGGTGTTGGTTTCCCTCTTGGCAGGTCCGCCGCAGACCGGACAGGTGGTATTCACCCATTCGTCAATGGCTGCCAGCGGTGATTCGCCGGTGCCTGTGGGCTGGTAGGATTCCACTTCCGGCAGACGCAGCGGCAGCTGATCTTCCGGTACAGGTACGCAGCCGCACTTCGGGCAATGAACGATGGGGATCGGTTCTCCCCAGTAACGCTGACGGGAGAATACCCAGTCACGGAGCTTATAGTTGACCGTCTTGCGGCCGCAGCCCATCTTCTCGATCATCTCCGGCGCTTCCTTTTTGAGCACAGCGGATTCCATGCCGTTCCAGTCTCCGGAATTGATCATGGTTCCTGCGGCTTCTGTGTAGGCTTCTTCCATGTTCTCGATTTCCACACCGTCTTTGGCGATAACCTGGACGATCGGTATGGCGAATTTCTTAGCGAACTCAAAGTCCCGGTCGTCATGGGCCGGTACGCACATGATGGCGCCGGTGCCGTAATCAGCCAGAACGTAATCAGACAGCCAGATGGGCACTTTCTTGCCATTGATCGGGTTGATGGCATAGCTTCCGGTGAACACACCGGTCTTTTCCTTA
>DVLT01000023.1 GCA_018715345.1 Candidatus Onthocola gallistercoris | reverse complement strand
CCGATCGGAGTTCACCGATACAGCCTTCTGAGAGCAGTTTTTTTAGATGCCCATAAAGGGGTACAAAGCGGGGTTTCATCGCTTCCATAAACAGTCGATGGCTGTGAGAGGCTGTATGGATCATTTCTTTGACCTGATCGGCGGAAAGGGCGGCTGGTTTTTCGCAAAGGACAGCCTTCCCTGATGTTAAAGCCTTGATGGCCCATTCGTGATGGAGTCCGTGGGGAAGAGCCAGATAAATGGCGTCTATCGACGGATCTGCCAGCAGTTTTTCGTGTCCTGCATAGGCTTTGCAATTTCCATGTTCGGCGGCAAAGGCATCCGCCTTTGCCTGTGTCCTGCAGCTGACGGCAGTCAACCGGCTGTTTGGTTCGCTTTCAAGACTTTTAGCGAAGCGCAGAGCGATCTTTCCAGCTCCCAATATTCCCCAATTTATCATAAACTTTCCTCCATTCTTCAGTCAAAATGATACTTGATCCGGTATGGCCCCAGGAACAGTCAATCGATCAGCCTGCGGACTGTAAACAAAACGCAGGAGCGGGGCTGCATCACATAGATCCGTTTATCAAGAACTTCTTTTCCAGATATGATGGTGTCTTTACCACGGGACGTATCCGCTAATGGGATCCAAAAAGACCCCTCCGACAGTTTGGGCAACTCCACTTCCTGGTGGTGCCACCAGGTATTGATCCCCAGATAGATGATATCATCCTGCTCGGCTGTGTTGTCTCCGGGGATCTTATTCCTGCCCGCGTACATGATGCCGATCATCTTTGTTTCCCAAGTATAATCACTTTCCCAGGGGCGTGTCCCATGGAGACTGACCGGGGGAAAACCGCACCGGACAGAACCGGTATTTTCCCGCAGGATCTGATGTTTCAGACGAAGATGGATCATATATTTAAAAAAGTCAAAGATTTCCCGGTTTGTCTCCTTCATCGTCCAGTCCAGCCAGGAGATTTCGTTATCCTGGCAGTAGGCGTTATTGTTGCCGAACTGGGTGTTGCCAAACTCATCGCCGGCAAAAAACATGGGGGTTCCCCGACTGCACATGAGGACCATACAGGCATTTTTGATCATCTGGAAACGGAGCGCACGGATGGCCGGATCATCGGTTTCGCCTTCTTCGCCGCAGTTCCAGCTCCGGTTGTCGTCAGCCCCGTCCGTATTGTTCCAGCCGTTATTTTCGTTATGCTTTTGGTTGTAGGCATACAGATCGTATAAGGTGAAACCATCATGGCAGGTGATGAAATTCACGGAAGCATCGTAACCCCGTTTGTCCGGCGGATACAGATCCGGCGAACCGATGATCCGTTTGGCTGCGGCTGAGGCGAGTCCATCATCGCCTTTTAAGAAGCTGCGCAGATCATCCCTGTATTTTCCATTCCATTCGGCCCAACGGTTCCAGGAAGGAAACTGTCCCACTTGATATAATCCGCCGGCATCCCAGGCCTCGGCGATCAGATCCACATCATATAGGATGGGATCATAGGCCAAACTTTCCAAAAGAGGCGGTTTGTTCATGGGTGTGGAATCCTCGTTCCTTCCAAGGATGGAGGCCAGATCGAAACGGAAGCCGTCCACCCGGTAGTTAAATACCCAGTAACGCAGACAGTTCAGGATCAAATCCCTTACCATGGGATGATTGCAGTTCAAAGTGTTTCCGCAGCCGCTGAAATTGTAATAATGCCCATCCGGTGTCAGCATGTAATAAATGTTATTGTCGATGCCTTTGAAGGAAAAGAAAGGACCGTTTTCGTTGCCTTCAGCTGTATGGTTGAATACCACATCCAGGATGACTTCGATGCCGTTGTCATGGAGTTCTTTGATCAGCATTTTTAATTCCCGGCCTTCCCGGTTGTATTCCAGGCTGGCTGTATAACTGGTATTGGGCGCGAAAAAGCAGACCGGATTGTATCCCCAGTAGTCCAAAAGCTGCTTGCCGTTTACAGTCCGGGCATTGCGCATTTCGTCAAATTCAAAGACCGGCATCAGTTCTACCACATTGATCCCCAGCTCTTTCAGATGGGGGATCTTTTCTCTCAAACCTTCAAAAGTTCCCGGACAAGATACGCCGGAGGAAGGATGTTTGGTAAAGCCCCGGACGTGGAGTTCATAGATGATGCTGTCCTTTAATGGAACGGCAGGAGAGGGGTGCTCTCCCCAGTCGAAATTGTTGTGCACCACCCGCGCTTTGTAAAATTCACCGGCGGATAATTTCTTGCCCCAGGCGCTTTGCCCGGTGACGGCCCGGGCATAAGGATCCAGAAGATAACGGCTTTTATCGAAGGTCAGCCCCTGATCCGGAAGCCATGGCCCGTCGATCCGATAGGCATATTCAAATTCATTGATCTTCAGTCCAAAAACAAACATGGAATAGACGTTTCCGATCCGGTATTCTTCCGGAAAAGGAATGACTGCGTAAGGCGTCTGGCTTTCCCTGTGGAATAAGACCAGTTCGCAGGAAGTGGCCGAATGGGAAACAATGGTGAAATTTACGCCGTTGGGCAAGGCGGACGCCCCGTTGATCTCGTAAAATCCCGGACGGACGTCAAAACCGTTGATATTTTTTAAAGGACTTAAATTTTCCTCCTGTATATCCGGATAGTCTGTTAAAAGCAGCACTTCCGACGGCGGTTCAAGAGCATATATTTTATGATCAGACACATGATCCCTCCTTACATCATATATCCAGTATATCACCGACAGGAAAAGGTTAAAAGCCGGAAGTGAGAAAAACACCCATTTTACACGACTTTGGCGGGTTAAGACTTTACTTTTTCCGACAGATGGGCTATGATGTTATGGGATAAATTCATTTAATCAATAAAACGATAAAAGATAGAAGGAGTCAGATATGAGTAAAAAACCCACAGTATTAATGATATTGGATGGATACGGATTGAGAGACACCAAAGAAGGCAACGCGGTGGCTCTGGCCAAAACACCGGTCATGGATAAACTGATGAAGGAATATCCATTTGTGAAAGGTTATGCCAGCGGCTTGGCAGTTGGCCTTCCGGATGGACAGATGGGCAACTCTGAAGTGGGCCATCTGAATATGGGGGCCGGCCGTATTGTTTATCAGGAACTGACCCGTATCACAAAAGAGATCCAGGACGGCGATTTCTTTGAGAATGTAGAATTTAAAAAGGCTATTGACAATGTTAAAGCCAACGATTCGGCGCTCCATCTGTATGGATTGCTGTCCGATGGCGGTGTTCACAGCCATAATACCCATCTGTATGCGCTGCTGGAGCTGGCAAAACGGGAAGGCTTGAAAAAAGTATATGTTCATTGCTTCCTGGACGGCCGTGATACGCCGCCAAAGTCCGGTATTGATTATGTGAAGGAACTGGATGAGAAGATCCGGGAGATCGGCGTGGGCGCCATCGCATCTGTCACAGGCCGTTACTATGCCATGGACCGGGATAATCGCTGGGACCGTGTGGAGAAAGCTTACAAAGCACTCACACAAGGCGTGGGCGAAACAGCGGCAAGCGGTGAGGAAGCCGTACAGCAGTCTTATGACAAAGGCGAGACAGACGAGTTTGTAATGCCCACTGTTGTCATGAAAGACGGCGCGCCGGTGGCCACCATCAAGGATAAGGATTCCATCATTTTCTTCAACTTCCGTCCGGACCGGGCAAGAGAGATCACTAGAACGTTCTGTGCCGATGAGTTTGACGGTTTCGACAGAGGCAAACGTCTGGATGTGACCTATATCTGTTTCACAGAGTATGATGTGACCATCCCGAATAAGGAGATCGCATTTAAGAAAGTGACCATCAACAATACATTTGGTGAGTTCCTTGCAGCCCACAATATGACTCAGGCCCGTATCGCTGAGACAGAGAAGTATGCCCATGTGACCTTCTTCTTCAATGGCGGTGTGGAGGCGCCGAATCCGGGCGAGGACCGTATCCTTGTCAAGTCTCCCAAGGTGGCCACTTATGACCTGAAGCCGGAGATGAGCGCTTATGAAGTATGCGACAAGCTGCTGGAGGCGATCCGTTCCGGAAAATATGACGTGATCATCATCAACTTTGCCAATCCGGATATGGTCGGCCATACCGGTGTTCTGGATGCGGCCATCAAAGCCATCGAAACGGTGGATGAGTGCGTCGGCAAAACTGTAGATGCCATTAAAGAAGTGGGCGGCCAGATGTTTCTTTGCGCGGACCACGGCAATGCGGAGATGCTCATTGACGAAGAGACCGGAGCGCCGTTCACAGCCCATACCACCAATCCGGTGCCCTTTATCTTGATCAACGCGGATCCCTCCTTCAAGCTGAGAGAGGGCGGATGTCTGGCGGATATCGCCCCCACGCTGATCGAGATCATGGGAATGGAACAGCCAAAAGAGATGACAGGAAAATCATTAATTATCAAATAATCTATTTACTATTTGAAAAATACATGATAGAATGTTACGAGTTGGTTTAGGAGGTGTATCAATGGCGGTACTGAGAACAGTCGTAACAGTTGTGTTCATTTTGCTGTGCATTGCGTTGATCATACTTATCATGTGTCAGGAAAGTAAACAGGCAGGACTTACAGGGACCATAAGCGGTATGGGAGAAACCTATTGGGGTAAGAACAAGGGACGTTCCCTGGAAGGTAAGCTGGTCCGGTGGACAACCATTCTGTCCGTACTTTTCTTTGTGATAACGATCGCATTAAATATGAATTGGTAGTATATTCATAAGGCCCAATGGATAACACTCTTAGAGAGCATTATCTGTTGGGCTTTGTTTTGTAAAGAAAGATGGAAAGGAGGATGTTTAGTGGAAGAGACACTTTTGGGATCCAGAAAAGAAACAATATTGGAATTTATAAATGACAAAAATTACCATCCCATGAAATTCAAGGAAATGTGCGCTGTTTTGTGTGTTCCAAGACAGGATCGGGAAACCTTTAAATTATTGTTGGATCAGCTGATCTCTGAAGGGAAGATCATGCTGGATGGCAAAGGCAGATACCGGGCAGCTTCGCCGGAGGAGCTGACAGGCATATTTTGCGGTAATGCAAAAGGCTTTGGTTTTGTATCTGTGGAAGGCATGGATGAAGATATATTTATTGGAGAAGACGATACGGAGGATGCCATGCACGGGGATACGGTGGCTGTAAAACTGGTTCGGGAGCAGATGCCGGGAAAACGTCCGGAAGGACGCGTTTTGCGGGTTCTCCATCGGGAGAATGACACCATTGTGGGCACCTATGAAAAAAGCCGGAATTTCGGCTTTGTCGTTCCGGATAATAACAAGTTATCAAAAGATATATTTATCTCAAAG
Source organism: Candidatus Onthocola gallistercoris (assembly GCA_018715345.1). Taxonomy (GTDB): domain Bacteria; phylum Bacillota; class Clostridia; order Lachnospirales; family Lachnospiraceae; genus Frisingicoccus; species Frisingicoccus gallistercoris. The sequence continues at coordinate 2,531 of DVLT01000023.1, read as the reverse complement.
GAAAATAGTATGGGCGCTGTGGATGGTCACAAGGTGGTCGTTCAGATCACCGACTTTGGAAGCAGCAAAAAAAATCCGGAGGGAAAAGTAATAGAGATCATCGGTCACATCAACGATCCTGGAACGGATATCCTGTCTGTGGTGAAAGCCTATAAACTTTCGGCGGATTTCCCGGAGGATGTGATGTCCGAAGTAAAGGGCATACCTGAGTCCATATCCGGAGCAGACATGGCGGGGCGGAAAGATCTGAGACATCTGCCCACTGTGACCATTGACGGCGAGGACGCCAAGGATCTGGACGATGCCATAACCTTGTCCCGGACAGACGATCACTATGTACTTGGCGTGCACATTGCCGATGTGAGCCATTATGTGAAAGAGGGTTCACCTTTGGATAGAGAAGCGCTGAAACGGGGAACGAGCGTTTATCTGACAGACAGGGTCATCCCCATGCTGCCCCACCGGCTTTCCAATGGGATCTGTTCACTGAATGCGGGGACGGACCGGCTTGCATTAAGTTGTATCATGGAGATCGATCAAAAGGGAAAGATATTGAACCATGAGATCGCGGAAACGGTCATCCGTGTGGATCGGCGGATGTCTTATAACGGAGTACAGAAGATATTGGACGGGGATAAAGAACTCTTGGCAGAATATGCAGACTATGTCCCCTTGTTCCAGGATATGAAAAAACTGTCGGATATTCTGCGGAAAAAGAGGAGCAGCCGGGGCGGTATCGACTTTGATTTTCCAGAATCCAAGATTTTTCTGGATGATGCTGGCCGGGCGGTGGATGTGCAACCTTATGAACGGACGCCGGCCACGAAGATCATCGAGGACTTTATGCTGGCGGCCAATGAAACGATCGCAGAAGATTTTTTCTGGCAGGAAATCCCATTTTTATACCGTACCCATGAGACACCGGATGATGAACGGATCCACAAACTGACAGTATTTATCAAAAATTTCGGTTATTATCTGAAGAACGGGTCTGGCGAGATCCATCCAAAGGAATTTCAGAAACTGCTGGGAAAAATCGAAGGAACGCCAGAGGAAGCTTTGATCAGCCGACTGGTACTCCGTTCCATGATGCGGGCGAAATACACAACAGAAAATACGGGACATTTTGGCCTGGCGGTCAAATATTACTGTCATTTCACTTCACCCATACGCCGCTATCCGGATCTTCAGATCCATCGGATCATAAAGGAAACGATCAAAGGCAGGATGGATGAAAAACGGCGGCAGCATTATGAAAGCCTGCTGCCTCAAGTTGCCCAGGACACATCTGCTGCAGAGCGGAGAGCGGATGAGGCGGAAAGGGACGTGGAAAAACTTAAAAAGACCGAATATATGGCAAGGCACATAGGAGAGGAATATGAGGGTATCATTTCCAGCGTGACCGCCTGGGGGATGTATGTGGAACTTCCCAATACTTGCGAAGGTATGGTCCGGCTCCAGGATATGCTGGATGATTATTATATCCTGGATGAAAAGCAGTACATGCTGGTGGGCGAGACGACCCATCGGACATACAGCCTTGGCCAAAAAGTGAAAATCCGGGTAAAGGCGACTGACAAAACCATCGGAACCGTTGATTTTCTCATAGCGGATGATGTAAAATAGAGCTTGGAAAATGAAAGCAAAGAAGGAGTATTATGGCAAAGAGCAGTATAAAATTGATCGCGAATAATAAGAAGGCTTATCACGATTATTTTATCGAAGATACGTACGAAGCCGGTATTGCCCTGGCGGGGACAGAAGTCAAGTCTTTGCGTATGGGTAAGTGCAGTATAAAAGAGTCTTTTATCCGGCCGGATCACGGGGAGATGTTTGTTTACCAGATGCATATCAGCCCTTATGAAAAAGGGAATATCTTTAATAAAGATCCTTTGCGGCCAAGGAAACTGCTTCTCCATCGGCATGAGATCCGTAAGATCGAAGGCCGGATCGCCCAGAAAGGTTATACCCTGGTGCCTTTAAAAGTATACTTTAAAGGCAGTCTCGTGAAGGTGGAGATCGGCCTTGCCCGAGGTAAAAAGCTGTATGACAAGCGGGACACCATTGCAAAGAAAGACCAGCGGCGGGAAGCTGAACGGGAATTTAAGATCCGTAACCTTTAAGGAAAAACGGAAAGGGCTATTCCATGCTTGACAGAAAAAAGGATAAATGTTATATTAAGATACGCTTTCAGCGAACGTCGTTAGCCGATCTGTACAAATTGGGGTTGTACTGGTTTCGACGGGGGTGTGGAAGTTTGGGAAGCCATCCGCAGACTCCGGGACTGCGTAAAAACCTGGAATTAAATATAAAAGCTAACAACGAAGATTACGCTTTAGCTGCTGCTTAATGCGGCTTGTCGGCCGGGGATCGCTCACTGTCCCCGTCACCGGCATCAAACAGGTGAGGCCCTTTGCTGTCAAAGCTTTGAGACAGTAAAAGAATCATGAAGCTACTGACCTTGTAAGCCTGTCTTTCGGCGTACAGGGAAGGGAATGTGAATAGAATGACTGTGATGGGAGATGCCTGAG
>DVLT01000022.1 GCA_018715345.1 Candidatus Onthocola gallistercoris | reverse complement strand
ACGAGATCCAACTGTCCGGTGACTTCTTTGATTATACGGAAAAATATACTTTAAAAACTTCCCGGATCCATATGCCGGCCCGGATCGATACGGAAACAGAAAAACGGATACAGGATACTGCCGCCTCTATTTACCGCACGCTTGGCTGCTCCGGCTTCGCCCGGGTGGATATGTTCCTGCGCCCCGATGGCAAGATCATCTTTAATGAAGTCAATACGATCCCCGGCATGACAGCCCACAGCCGTTATCCAAATATGATGAAAGGAATCGGCCTGTCCTTTGAGGCGATGCTGGACAAGCTGATCAGGTTATACATAAAATGAAACACATGCTATCCGTGATTTTAAATAACGATCAAATATACCAGGGCGCCCTGATACTGGTCAATGGCCGATATCCGCTGCGGCATGAAGATCCCAGCGACTTGATCGCTCCAGATAGGGCGTGTCCCCACATCCTTCTCCGGCAGAACGCTGCCCGGGCGCTTATCCGGATATTCGACCATTTAGCTTGCGGAACTTCTATCGCCCTTGTCAGCGGTTATCGCTCCATGGAAGAACAGAAAAATATTTACCGATCCTCTTTAAAAGAAAACGGCCAGACCTTTACCCGCCAATTTGTCGCTTTGCCCGGTCACAGTGAACATCAGACAGGGCTGGCCATCGATCTGGCTCAGGCTCAGGAAAACATTGATTTCATATGTCCGGATTTTCCATATGAAGGCATCTGCCAGGACTTCCGCCGCAATGCCGCCGACTATGGTTTTGTGGAACGTTACGCCAAAGAAAAAGAATCTGTCACCGGTATTGCCCATGAGCCCTGGCATTTCCGGTATGTGGGGACTCCCCACGCAAAACTCATGGAGGAAAATCACCTTTCACTGGAAGAATATATGGATTTTCTCAAACGCTATCCCCCAGATCATCCCTTGACTTTCCAAAGCCCTGGCCAAATGCCTGTGGACATATTCTACCTTCCGGCGGATGAAAAGACGACGCTTCTGCGTCTGCCTGCCGATGCCCATTACCACATATCCGGCAACAATGCGGATGGCTTTATCGTCACCCTGGCCCGATCCGAGGGGAGGACGCAGCATGTATAAACGCAAAAACTTTTCAGGTATTGACCTGTTCCGGCTGGCCGCCGCCTTCCTTGTGGTGGCCATCCACACCTCCCCCCTGACCACATTCAGCGAAACCGGTGATTTCATCCTTACCAGAGTCTTGGCCCGGCTGGCCGTCCCGTTTTTCTTCATGACGTCTGGTTTTTTCCTCATATCCCGGTATGCCCGGGACACAGATCGTCTGGAACACTTCTTTAAAAAGACCGGAGTGATCTACGTCGGCGCCATCCTATTGTACGCGCCAGTCAACTTGTACAGCGGCTATTTTCAGCAATCTCTCCTTGTTCCCAACCTGCTGAAGGATATTCTGTTCAACAGCACCTTTTACCATCTCTGGTATCTTCCGGCGGCTATGACCGGCGCTGCCCTGGCCTGGTACCTGGTCCGAAAATATGACTGGAAAAGAGCATTGGCTACGGCATTCCTCTTATATGGGATCGGCCTGTTTGGAGACAGTTATTACGGCATCATCCGTCCAATCCCAGGGATATCGGCCTTTTATGCCCATCTCTTCCAGCTTTTTGATCATACTCGCAACGGTCTGTTTTTTGCCCCCATCTTTTTCCTGATGGGAGGCTTAGCCGCCGACCATCCCCACCGGCTTTCTGTTAAGGTTTCTCTGGCCGGCCTGGGCATCAGCCTGGCCGGTATGACCTTAGAAGGACTGATCCTCCACAGGCTGGCTTTTCAAAGGCATGACAGCATGTATCTGTTCCTTCTGCCTTGCATGTATTTTCTTTTCCAGTTTCTCCTCGCCTTCCAAGGCAAGTCCCTTGCCTGGCTCCGTCCCCTGTCCCAGTGGATCTATATCTTGCATCCATTGGGCATCATCACAGTCCGACTGGCCGCCAGGCTGCTCCACCTGCAGACTGTTTTGGTGGGCAATAGCCTGATCCATTTTCTGGCTGTTGGCATCCTTTCTTTTACAGTCAGTCTGATCCCCGCCTGGCTTCAAATACATTTTCAAAAGAAACGGGCGGATAAAAAAAAGGCAGGTACGGACCGGGCCTGGTTGGAAATCGACCTGAAACATCTGACCCATAATGCCAGGATACTCCAAAAGCTTCTTCCCGATTCCTGTCAACTGATGGCTGTTCTCAAAGCCAATGCTTACGGACACGGGGATTTTGCCATTGCAGTCTGCCTGGAACAGGCCGGTATAAAAAACTTTGCTGTCGCCACCATCGATGAGGGCATCCGACTGCGCCATTACGGCATCCGAAACGACATACTGATCCTGGGATATACAGATGTTGGCCGTGCCTGGGAACTGAAAAAATATGATCTGACCCAGACGCTCATCGATGGAGAATATACCTATGCTTTAAATCTTCAAGGCATACCAATAAAAGCCCATCTCAAGATCGACACAGGTATGCACCGGCTGGGATTCGACTGGAACGATATGGACGGGATCCGCTCCGTCTTTTCCATGAAGTATATCCATGTACAAGGTATTTACAGTCATCTTTCCTGTGCCGACAGCTTAGATCCGTCCGACGTGACGTTCACCCGGACACAGATCCGACATTTTTATCAGGTGACCGAGGGGTTAGAAGCCGTTGGCATCCCTTTGCCCAAACTTCACATCCAAAGCAGTTATGGTCTTTTAAATGCACCCGACCTGCACTGCGACTATGTACGCGCCGGTATCGCCCTATACGGCGTTCCAAGCCTTCCAGGCCTTTCCACTGTTCTTCATCCGGATTTGCGTCCGGTCCTGACCTTAAAGGCCCGGATCATCCTCATACGCCAGGTGGATAAGGGCGCCCAGATTGGCTATGGGCGATGTTTCACAGCAGAAAGGGAAAGTCGTATCGCCATCGTGCCTGTGGGTTATGGCGATGGTTATCCCAGAAATCTTTCCTGCGGCCGGGGAAAGGTGTGGGTGAAAGGCCAGCTTCTCCCGGTGGCCGGACGGATCTGCATGGATCAGCTGGCCGTGGATGTCACCGATGCGCCGGAAGTGGCGGTGGGGGATGTGGTCACGCTGATCGATGGTCATTTCCATGGTTCCGCCGCCGATGGGGCTCCTTGCGCGCCTTCTGTGGCTGCTTCATCTGGCAGTATCACCAACGAATTGCTTTGCCGGATGGGTTCCAGACTACCGGTGATCATCCGTTAAATCCCGCCTGATGGCAAAAAATATCCCTGGGGGAAATAGATCTTTCCGCCAGGGATATCCGAATGATCTCCAAATTTTAATATAACTCTTCTTTTCCAGCCGCTTTTTCAAATTCTTGGACGATCTGCTGTGACGGCGCCTTTGTCAGCAAAGATACCACAACGATCACGATGGAAGAAATGATAAATGCGGGGAACAATTCATATATGCTGAAAATGCCGCCCATGGGGCTTAACGCCAGATTCCATACAAAAACCATGATCCCGCCGGACAGCATACCCGCGATCGCGCCGACCCGGTTGATCCGTTTCCAGAAAAGCGAGAACAGGATAACGGGGCCAAAAGTGGCGCCGAATCCGGCCCACGCAAAAGAAACGATGGAAAAGATGACACTGTTCTCATCCCATGCGATGATCATACCCACAAGGGCGATCAAAAGCAGCATGATCCTGGAAATCTGCATGACTTTTTTATCATCCGCTTTATTCTTTTTCCAGAGCCCCTCATAAATGTTTTTGGAGAAGGCAGAAGCCGCGATCAGAAGATAGGAGTCCGAAGAACTGATCGTCGCGGCCAGGATACCTGCCATGATCACGCCGGCCAGAACCGGAGGCAGCAGATACTGGGACATGACGACAAATACATTCTCCGCGCTGCTGGATGTGGCCAGACTCGCCTCAGCCGGGAACAGGGATCGTCCGATCACACCGATGGATACTGCGGCAAACAATGAGATCACACACCATACTGTGGCAATGCGGCGGGACTGTTTCAATTCCCGTTCCTTCCGGATAGCCATGAACCGGAGCAGTACCTGGGGTACACCGAAATAACCCAGTCCCCAGGACAAGGTGGAAATGATCGTAAGCAGACCATAGCTTCCCGCTTCGCCAAATTGGGGAACCCCATTTACCGCCTGCTGGACGCCGTTCGCATCCACCGTAGGCGTAGCGATCTGAGTAGGTGAGAAAAATCCCGGGATCGCTTTTGCATTCTCAATGACCACGTCAATGCCGCCTGCCGCTGCTGTTCCCAAGACCAGAATGGTGAGCAATGCGATCACCATGACAATAGCCTGCATAAAATCGGAAGCGCTCTCCGCCAGGAAACCGCCGATGAATGTGTAAATGACCACGAATATGGCGCCTGCGATCATCATGGAATGGTAGGATGCGCCAAACAATGTGGAAAACAGCTTACCGCAGGTGACAAAGCAGCTGGCTGCATAAACCGTGAAAAACACCAAGATAAATATAGCGGAAATGCCCAGAATGATCTTTTTGCTTTCATGAAAACGGTTGCTCAGAAAATCCGGGATCGTGATCGAATCTCCGGATACGACAGAATAGCGTCGAAGCCGTCTGGCCACGATCCGCCAGTTGACATAAGTTCCCACGGCCAGTCCGATCGCCGTCCACATGGCATCCGAAATACCGCACCAGTAAGCCACACCTGGCAGCCCCATCAAAAGCCATCCGCTCATATCTGAGGCTTCCGCGCTCATGGCTGCCACCCAGGGTCCTAAAGAACGACCGCCCAGGAAGTAGTTTTCCGTGTTCGCCTGGGCCCTCTTGGCAAAAAACAGACCGATGCCGATGACGATCAGCATATAGGCCGCCATTGCCAAAAAGATCTTCATAGTATCTGCTGACATAACTTTTCCTCCCTCGTCTGCCCGTCCGGCCTTTCCGCTTTACAGAGGAGCCGCGCAACGCAGACTCTCGGACCGCTGTGTGGATCGGACCGCTGCATAAAAAAGTAAAGGCCCCCTTTGGAGCCTCCCGGACCATGGGCTTTTTCAGTTTCCATAGTTCAATCAACTGGGTATTAATATATCCTGACAGGGCTGTTTTGTCAAGTATTACCGGACATTTCGGCCTTTTTACCCTTAAACAGGAAATGCCGTCCCACCCAAAATCTTTAGGCAGGACAGCATCTCCGGTCTTTTCCCGATCGCATCCGCATCAAGAAAGCATCTGATCTTTTTTCTCCAAAATCTCCGCCGCTATAGAACAAGCCGGACAATCACAATACTTTGCGCCGGAAGCCACCAATTCTCTGGCATGATCTGCCACCTGCGCCGCATGTTCGCCAAAAACCTGTTTTCCTCCATCCGAAGAAGCAAAGGCCAACAAGCCCTCTGCCGTCACGATATCCGCTTCCAACTCGGCAATGTATTTTTCTGTCTCCCGGGCTTCTTGATCTGTCCCCACAGCCTCAAGCCAGGCTTTTGCTGCCGCCTTTGCTTCCTTGCTGCAAGTGGACGCTTCCATCAGTTCCTTTGATCTTTCTGCCACATAACTTAATACTTCTGATTTCATAACAAAACTCCTTTCCACATGGGGATCTTGCATACCCGAATACTCCCAATCGATCAAACGTATATCTTCCTTATCGCCCGTTCCGATGATGAGAAAGTTATCGGCCACCGGATCAATGTGGGATAAGACTTTCTTCCCGCTATGGGATCCGATATAGCGTCTCAACGAGAATACTTTTTCTTTTGTCTGCCTATAATCCGCATAAATGGAAGGTTTCCCCTCCCAAAGCGACTCATAAAAATCGATCTGTCTCTGCCCCTGGTAGACAAATGTCCAACCCTCATTAAAGTTGCTGATATCAAATCCGGATTGTGCCGCATCTTCATAACTGTTGCTCGTAAATACGGAAATGACGACAAAAAACAAAAGCAGACCCACTACGATCATGATCTGGTCGATGTGCCGGGCCTACCGCCAGTGCCTCCTGCAAAAAAGCTCTGGGCTATGGCATTTTGGACCACAGCTCAGAGCTTTCGGATCTATCGATCACCTTTACCCAGGTCGTATTTAGGCATGAGCGCCCCGGGCTCCGCTGACGATATTAAAATATGCTTTCGATGTCACCCGATAAACAAACATATAAAACAGAGCAAATATGAGGAAGCAGCCGATCATGGCCGTGATGAGCAGCCGCATGTTGGTCAGATTGAACAACAGGAGCAATTTCCGTATGATCGGAAAAGCAAAGATCAGATGAACCCCTGCCAATATGAGGGGCAGGAAAAATACCGTCAGTATCTGGGAATTGATACTTTTTCGTATTTCTTTTTTCGTCATACCCACCTTCTGCATGATCTCAAACCGGGACTGATCTTCATAGCCTTCTGAAACCTGTTTGTAATAGATGATCAGTACGGCTGCAAATATAAAGACAATGCCAAGCAAGATCCCCAGGAAGAACAGGCCGCCGTATAGTCCGTAAAAATCATACCTTTCCATGGCGACACTTTCGATCAGAATATGGAAATACGCGTCCTCTCCCAGTTCATTTTCCATGGCAGCCAGCCGTTCTAAAAGTTGTTCGTGGATCCGGATCTGGGTATCGTCATCACAGTCCAGATCAAAGGCATAGACCCAGTTCAGATCCACCACGTTCATGTTGTGATTCCATTTTTCCATAAGGGGCGTGGCCACTTCTTCGAAATTCGGAACAAAAATGTACATACTCGGCATGACCTGCATGGCGTCCACGCCATTATCCACAAAACCATCTGCCTGTTTTTTCACAGTCAGTGTGACCGTATCTCCGATATTTAATGTGTCGTGATCATATCTTTGTTCTTTGGTCGTATAGATGATCGCTTCTCCCGGTTCCAGCGTTTCTTCCGTTCCCATCAGAGCATTGTAATCTTCCAACGGCACGAGGAATGCCTGCCATATGTCCGACACCGCACTGAGATTATCCACCGAATCCGGCAATTCCAGTTCCATTTTGTCGCCTGTCAGATAGCCGCCAAAACCGGCAAGACGATAGTCCAGTACATTTTCCACATGGGCGCCGTTGGCGCTGCTGATCTCTTCTACCGCGTCTCTTACCTTCTGCTTATAATCCGAATCCAACATATCCGTACTGCTGACCACCCCATTCAGGTTCAGATTTCTCGGATAGCGGGTACGCAGGCTGTCCTCCGTGCCCACATACAGGCAAGCGGTGGAAGATATCATGACCAGTACCATTGTACAAAGGATACAGATGGAGGCCAGGCCGGCTCCGTTGCGTTTCATACGGTATACCATGGATGAAATGGATACAAAGTGATTGGTTTTATAGTAATAATTCTTTTTCTTTTGGAGCAGTCGGCAAAAAGTGACGGAACCTGCAACAAACAGTAAATAGGTGGCAACGATGACCATGACAACCGCCACAAAGAAATAGATCATGGCAGAAATGGGATCCTCAATGGTCACAGCCATATAATAGGCCACCGCCAGAAGTATCGCCCCTAAAACTGCCAGCAGCCAGTTGGCCTTAGGCGGCTTTTCACCGGCGTTCTCGCTATGGAGCAGTTCGATCGGGTTGGTCAGATGGACCTGACGCAATGTATTTAAAAAGATAACAAAATAGATACCCAAAAATAAAAGGACGGTCTGATAAATGGATTTCGCGCCCACAGTAAAAGAAAAGTCAGCAGTACTCCCCAGTATCTTCATCATACCCATTTCCGCAAATTTTGAAAACAGTATGCCGAAAAACAGTCCGCAGGCCAATGTCATGACGGCAATGATGACCGTTTCCCAGCAAAGTACCCGGGCCAGATTGCCTTTTCCCATACCCAATATATTATACAGGCCAAATTCTTTCTTCCGCCTGCGGATGAGGAAGGAATTGGTGTAGAACAGGAAAATCAGAGCAAATACACACATGACCCCAAATCCCAAGTTCAAAAATCCCTGCAGACTGGATCCGCCGGGAACCGCCGCGAAGGTTTTATTCTGAGCCAAAAACGAAATGATATAACACATCATGACCATACCCACACAAGTCAGTATATAGGGCAGATACAATTTTTTGTTTTTCTTTATGCCAGTCCATGCCAGCCTTCTGTAAAATCCTCTTCTCATTTTCGGTCACCGCCTGTCGCAAGAATGGTCAGCGTATCGGATATCTTCTGATACAACGCTTCGTTGGAACTATTGCCCCGGTAAATCTGATGGAACACTTCCCCGTCTTTGATGAATAATACCCGTCCCGCATGGCTGGCCGCTTTGACAGAATGGGTCACCATCAGGATCGTCTGACCACTCCGATTGATCTCTCCAAACAGTCCCAGCAATTCATCCGTTGCCTTCGAATCCAACGCTCCGGTGGGCTCATCCGCCAGGATCAGCCTCGGTCCAGTGATCAACGCCCGGGCCACAGCCACCCGCTGTTTTTGTCCTCCGGAAATTTCATAAGGATATTTTTTCAAAATATCTGTGATCCCCAACTGTCTGGCCACAGGTTCCAGCTTTCTGGACATTTCTTCGTATTTTTGGCCAGCCAGCACCAACGGCAGATAGATATTATCCTCCACAGAAAACGTATCCAACAGGTTAAACTCCTGAAATACAAATCCAAGCCGGTCTCTTCGGAAAGTGGCCAGCTCCGATTCCCGGATCTTGCTGATGTCTTTTCCATCCAGCTTCACATTGCCCCCTGTGGGTTTGTCCAGGGCTGCCAGAATGTTTAAAAGCGTTGTTTTTCCGGATCCGGATTCACCCATGATGGCCACATACTCCCCTTCCTCCACTGTAAAGGAAACATTTCTTAAGGCTTCCACTTTATTGCCTCCAAAACGGGTCGTATATATCTTTTTCAATCCATTGACTTCCAAAATGCTCATGTTCAAGTCCTCCTTGTGATTTTGTGGCTTTATTGTATCAAAAAAGGGAAATGGCACGCCATCGTTTCGGCTTACATTTCCCCTTCCACTTCTTACAGTTTCGTAAGAAGTACTGCTGCTCCGCCAGTCTCGCAAGGAACATCCTGGCTCTTTATTTTTAACCTACTCCACTTCCAGTTTCCGCTGCTGCAGGTGGATGCGTATCACTGTCCCGCTGTCCAGAGACGAATTGGCCGTGATACGATGTCCCAGATTGTTACAGATCCGCCGGCAAAGATAAAGTCCGATCCCGCTGGCCCGCTTGTCCTCCCGGCCATTATAGCCGGTATAGCCTTTATCAAAAACCCTCGGAAGGTCTTCCGGCGCAATACCGATGCCCGTATCCCGTATGCATAAGGTTTTCGGAGCTTCCATGTCTATGGTCACCGTACCGCCGGCCGGCGTATATTTTACCGCATTGGAAAGGAGCTGCTCGATCACAAACAACAGCCATTTCTCATCTGTGATCACTTTTTCCTCCACTGACCCATAACGCAAGCGGACCTTTTTATGGATGAACTGGGCAGAAAACTTTCTTACCGCCTGCCGGATGATCGGATCCAGATCATATTCCTTGATGACATAATCGGTGGCATCCGAGTCCAGCCTTAAAAACATCAGTACCATTTCCACATACTGCTCGATCCGGAACAGATCGTCCGATACCCGTCTGGACAGCGGAGAATCTTCGTTCTGAAGTGTCAAACGCATGGAGGCGATGGGGGTTTTGATCTGATGGACCCACAGGGTATAGTAATCGATCATCTCCGTATACCGCCGACTCATCTGGCTTTCCAATTCCGCCTGGTTTCCCCGGAGCAGGCGGATGATCTCCTGATAATCCTGCTCGACCAGTGTTTCCGCCGTGGGGAAATCATCCATGACCGATGAGGGCAGACCAGCCAGACGTTGTAATATCCGGTGCTTGCTGCTGTTTTTCTGTATATCCAGTATCAGGCAGACCAGCCCCAGGACCATGCAGACTGCCGCCGGATAAAGTACGGCTGCCACCGGCAGATCATAAAGCCAGAATGCCGCCAGAAAAATCCCGCCAAACAGTATAAACAAAGCGATGATCTTCCATCGCTGTCTCATATAGGCCGTAAAAAACGCCATTGTATCAGCCCCCCTTTTTATCCTTCAATGATATATCCCACTCCGAAACGGGTGGTGATAAACCCGGAAAGGCCGGCGCCATCCAGCTTTTTGCGAAGCCGGTTCACATTGACAGTCAGTGTATTTTCATCCACAAAGCTGTCTGTTTCCCAGAGCCGTTCCATTAATTTTTCCCGACTGACAACTTTTCCCTTATTCTCCATGAGGGTAAGTAAAATACGATATTCGTTTTTCGTCAGTCCGATCTGCTGATCCTGATAGGTGAGAGTGTTATCTCCCGTATTCAGAAGCGCGCCTTTATGTTCCAGTATGGGTACAGATGAGGCAAATTCATAGGTCCTTCGGAGCATAGCCTGTATCTTGGCCATCAAAACGGTCTGGTCAAAAGGCTTTGCGATAAAATCATCAGCGCCCATATTCATCGCCATGACGATATTCATATTATCCGATGCTGAAGAGATAAAAATGACCGGAACTTTGGATACTTTTCGGATCTCATTGCACCAGTGGTATCCATTGAAAAAGGGCAGGGATATATCCAGCAGCACAAGCTGAGGATCATATGCCGCAAATTCAGACATCACGTTTCTAAAATCTTTCACACACCAGGTATCCAATGCCCACATACGGGCCTGATCCCCGATCGCCTGGGCGATACCCGGATCATCTTCTACTATAAATATACGATACATCGATCCCACTCCTCATCATGTCCTCCGGGCTATGCCCGATAAATATTCTGTCCAAACGCATACGCTCTTTCCAGGTGACCAGTCCGATCGATGGCCGGCTTCCCATTGGTGTCACCACAGCCGCCGGCTAAAAGCATCCCTTTGTCATGGAAGCCGATATAACGGACCAGTGTAAACTGATAATAGGACACAGCCTGCTCAAATGTCCAAAAGTAATCATCTGCCGAAGTCATGAGCAACGCACAGTCTTTATCCGGATATTTTTCATATGCACTCGTCCTTCCTGTTTCTTTTGCTCGTCGATTCCCATGACCGTTCGATCTGTGCTTCTTTAAACAGACAGATCCGGATCTTTCGACTTTTATATTTCATTTTTTTTTAAAATTTTCAAAAAATATAAAACCTTTTTCTATTTCCCCTTGTCCCAGTAGGAGAAAAACACTTTATATACATAAAAAGGAGGATCATGTTCTATGTCAGGAACAAATACAAATTTATTGAACGCAGTCACAACAGCCCACGATCTGATGCACCGGATAGCCGATCTTCAGAATCACATCAACCAGCTAAGCACCCGGCTAAAAGCCAGTCTGGAGGAGAAAAAGGGGCGCAATCCCATCCTCTACACCATCGCCGGGATCCTTATCGCTTTTACCCTGATCACCAGCACACCGCTGAAAGCGCTCACTTATGCCATCACTTTGCCTTTTTACGCAGCCAAAGCCACGGATCTCCAACTCACTTTATGGAATACGATCAACATCATACTCTCCGTCATCCTGGGTTTTTTCCTCGGCAAGATCATCCGCGCCTTTCTTGCCAAACGCCGTTCCGAGGAAAATGCTTACATCCAACATCAAAATGCCCAGGTTGCTGCCGACAATAAAGCGGTATTGGCAGAAATCGAAAAGACGAAACAGGCCATCCTCTCCGCTCAAAAAAGATGGGCGGCGGAAGTGGCGCCCTGGTATCCCATGGACTATGACAGTCTGGACGCTGTCGACTATTTCCTTTCCATCGTCCGCAACCATCGGGCGGAAACGGTGGCGCAGATGGTCAATCTTTATGAGACTGAACTGCACCAGAGACGGATGGAAGCCGGTCAGCAGCAGATGCTCGATCAGCAGCGGATCGGGAATATGCTCCAAATGGGCAATCTGCTCATGCAAGGCCGCATTCTCAACCAGGCTCAGCAGATCAACGATCATACGCGCAGCACAAGCGCCAATATGGACTGGATCGCCCGCCGGATGGGCAAACGTTAAAAACACATCTTCGATCGCCGGCCACAGCTATAGAGCCGGCGATCGTTTTGTACAGATTTCATAGGCAGTTTTAAAGAAAGGCCGCCCACTCCATCTTTTTGCATCGCCCACGATATACAATCGATTCTTGGCCCGCGTAACGGCCACGTTCAATATATTGGGCTTTTCAGAAGCCCAGCCAATAGCGCCGTTTCCCCGATCGGAAGAATCCACACCCAGGCAAAGGATCACCATATCCGCTTCTTTTCCGGCTTTCCAACTGTTTTTAAACGCCTCGATGACCATGGGCAGGATGACGTCCGCCATGGACCAGTAGGGGCGAACCGATCCACATTTTCTTTTCTCCATAATACCGATAACCGCCATAACAGTTACTCGCGTCTGCCAGGCTCTGTACACTGGTATCCTTACTGGCGATAAAGTCGCTTTGTTCAAAATACTCTTTCAGATACTGGATTCATCCAACGCTTTCCCGTAGTTTCCCTTTTGGATCTGGGCGTTTATCCGCTCCAGATCCCTCACAAAAAAACTGTTCAGAAGATCGTTCGCTTTCACCAGTTCATCCACGACCGTATTGATATCATAATCTTCTTCGTCCTTTTCCAGAACATCTGTTTTGGCTGGCTGTCGATACTCACCGATCACCCGGTCCATCCGCAGCCAAAATTCGTCAAAAACGATCTCCCATCCAATGCTGGCGGAAACGTATTTTATGATATCTTCCATCATTTCATAGGTGATCGCATCTGGGGCCGCAAACAGTTTCATAAAAAACAACTCCTGAAATTTATGGAAATCATCATCCCATTTTTCCAGATATATTTTCTCCTGAGTCACCCTCTGCACAGCCCATGGGAAGGAGGATACTTTAAAGCTGCCTTTATCAAAATGCCCTCTTGGATCCAGACGGAATTTGCAAAAACAGCTCCGTTCGTCACTTTCATCCTGAAATTCCTTCTCCGCTCTTAACCGTTTTGCGATCACGTTCAGAGCGCTGTCCGCCTTAAAGATGCCCAGATACACCTCATAATACCGGACTTGCATATTCTTTGGTATGTCCGGACGGTCAAACTTGGGAAAATCCTCTTTTCCATGTATCATAAACGTTTTTATATTTTCATTGTGCTGACTTTCAAGGATATACGGATAAAAATGTTCCAATTTATGCCAGTACTGCATCGTCTTGTATTTCATAAGTATTTTTCTCCTGTAAAACTTTCCGATCCTTATCCCTGCACCGGATCCGTCCCGTCTGTTAAAAAATGGATCCTGGCAGATCATTGTGTCCAGTCAGGAATAACTTTTCAAAAGCCGTATATCTGCCTCCGACAGTCCATCGGCAAACCGGGCCCGCCTCAGATCACAACCTTCCAACCGTTCATCATATCGAAGATCAGCCAAAAGTGACCATTGGTCGTTTTTCCAATCTAAAGCATATACCAACTGTTCCGCCAAACAGAGCAGGAATCGTCCGTCATCACTGAATCGGATCTCCCATATTTTGGAGTTCACAGCTGTAAACCGCTTACGTTCTTTTCCATCTATCATATCCACAAATAAGATGATCCCATTCTTAAACAGGATGGCCGCTATGCCCTTATTCTCCAGACAATCTGTCCATCCAGGTTCCCCAAAACCATACTGTCTGATCGGGACTGCCCCGTAGGCGCCGGACATCCAAAAACGCATCTGCCCGTCAGCCCGGTACGAATAGAAAAAGTGTTGGCATCCCTCCGGTATCCGATCGTGTAGTCTTATATCCACCTGCCGGATCTGGCCTGTAGCCACATCCAATATACCGCTGCAGGCAGGGCCCACCAGTAAGGCCTGACTGCCTCCCGGCATAAAATAGGCATAAACATATCCGTTGTTTTCCAGGGCATAAATATCCAATCCCACCGTTCTATCCCAGTACCACATCTCTATCCGATCCGGCCGGATGCCGAGAAAACAGCCCGTATCCGGATCATGGGCCACAGCCTTGAGTCCTTCTTCCATCTCCATCCAGATACTCCCGGATAAACGATCCATAAAGATACCCTTTCCACTATCCGTCAGCAGAAAAATGTTTTCGCCATCTGGAGAATAGATCAGCTTTCGGATTCCCTCTGTCCAACTTTTTTGCCACAGGCACTGGTCCGTCTGCGTGTCCCAAAATGCCAGCTTATCCGCTCCATCAAACGTAAGGGCTCTATCTCCCGTGGGACTGAAGGGGGCTTCCCATTGCCGGTCTGCCTTTTGCCAGACATATCTTTTCTTATCCACATCCCAAATCTGCAACATATTTTCCGGAAGGATCCTGGTCAACAGCCGTCCATCTTCCGTCAAACGGACTTCCTGTATATGCCTTCCATTCCGATTCAGGCCGAATATTTTATGACCATTAGTCACATTCCATACTGAAGCATTCTCATCCACCGATACCGCTCCAAAATCGATCCCATCGGGATGAAAAGCCATGGCGGCGATGATATCCTCATGGGCCTTTATCATGTGCAGATTTTCTCCGGTTTCCACATTCCATATCCCGATCTCTCCATCATTGGTACCGCTCACCAACAGATGTCCCTCCGGCTGAAAAACAGCGGTCTGTACCCCTGATCGGTGTTGAAAGACATGTGGGCATTCCCCCGTCTCCAGATCCCATATCCGCACCGTATGATCGCCGGATGCGGTGGCTGCCAGTCTGCCGCCGGAATGGAGACTGATCCGATATATCCATTTTTCATGTCCGAAAAAGCGACGAATCTGCTCACCATTTTGCAAATTCCAAAGGGCCAGGATCCCATCCTCCCCTGCCGTCAACAGTCTCTCCTCGGATAAAAAGCAAATATCTCTCACCGATATCCCGGTCACCACCGGCCGATGGGTTTTCATTGCCAGGATCTGCCGCCCAGACCGACTGTCCCAGATCACAGTCATACCGTTGGAAAAACCGGCTGCGATCTGATCGCCCTGGGGAGAATACCGGCATACATTCAAATGATCGATCACGTACGCGTTCTTTGATACGCTCTTATCGTCCGGATGCAGGCAAAGCCGGCAGCGTCCCGTCCGGATGTCCCACACGACCGCCTGGCCGGATTCCTGCATGCCGCAGACCAGTTCTTTGCGATAAGGGTGCCAACAAATATCCGTTATGATGCCATTTCCGCCAATAGGTTCTCCTTTGCTGTCGGGAAATACCCAATGCCCCCATGTCTGACCCAGCTCCCATATTTCCACACTGTCAAAGGAAGCCGCTGCTAAAAACTGACCATCCGGCGAAAATGCAAGTCCGGACATGAACGAATCGTTTTCCACAAAAAATCGCCTTTCCAGCTGACCGGTCTGGCTATCCCACAGACACACACATCCGTCATCGGAGGCGGTGGCAAGGAAACGTCCAACAGGGGAATAACAGATTTTGGTCACCCGGCTTTTATGACCTACCGGAAGCAGTGTTTCCGGATAGATGACCGCATCTGTAAAATCCGTCCGCTTTCCTTTGCTGTCTATATACGGTTCCAAAATCTGACCTTTCAGATCCAATCCATGGAAATCCGCCCCTGCCAGATTCCCCTTCAGGCACAGCCATATGCGCAGGATATTGTGCAAAGGCATTCTGATCTTATCCCCAGGTTGATACCGAAACCGATCCATGTTCCGTTCCAGCCACCCATCTGCTGTTTCTGTCCCTTCCGGATGTAAAGACGTGAGCAGTTCACCGATGGATTCTGTCATATCCCGCGACAAAGCCTGATCCAGTAGACTGTATACCGCATCCCCATCTTCTCCGCAGGATCGTATCACATACATGGCGGCCAGCACATCCCGATAATCCTGATGGGTAAACGCCCATTGGCTGCCTCAGGCAAACACAGTGGGGAAAGCACGGAGATAGTCCATAACCTGGGCCATGGAAAGGGTCAGGACCCGATCTCCTTCTCCGATCCCCCGTCCTATGAGCCATCGTTTGAACGCTTCTCGTCCTGTCTCCTTTGTTTTCCTCAAATATTTTTCCACATATCGTATCAATACTGTCTCCGGGATCTGGAAAAGATGCTGCCTTTCCATCTCCCATCCGATACCGGGGAGCAGAAAATGTTCAATATAAAGCATCTGTCCGATCTGTTTTTCCACATCCTGTCCATCGGTCACCTGCATGAAATACTTTGCAGCCAGGCTTTCCATATGATCCAAGATCAATTCCGATCGATTCTTACATTTCCCGAAAAAACTGAAAAATTCCACATCCCTATGAAGTCGGCTTTCCCGGTTGGTATCCGCATAAACAGTCAACATCATCGGCCGGTGCAAAAGTCCGTCATAGTCTGCGGCCGCTTCCGCCGGCAGGCCGTTCTTTCTGAGGTAATCCTCCACCTGACGGGTTTCCAGCTGCTCCATATATAAACATGGGATTCCATATAGATGAAATTTTCCTGTTATCTTCTGCCTGGAGGTGACAACGATCCGGACAGGTGTTTTTTCCATCAACTGCCGGATCTGACCGGCCACCGATGCTTTTTTATCGCTCCGGATCTCATTAAAACCGTCCAACAGGATAAAATATTCTGTTTTTTCACTGGCGTTTATCCCCCAAAGCACATGTTCCGCCGGACTGTTCAAGGCTAAGGCGATCTCCCTTTCCAGAAAAGCTGCCGTCTCTTCCTGCGTCATGCCATTAACCTTATTCAATCGGATATAAATGGCCCGGAATGCCTCCTTGTCATTCAGCCAGCCTGCAAAGCAGAGGAGAAAAGACGACTTACCTGTTCCCCCTTCTCCTAAAATCTGGACCATCCTGGCAGACGTCTCATTCATGTGATCGGCCATCTGCGTATAGGCGATCCGGCGCCCATCCTCACTGACAGCCAAAGGCAGGATATCCTTCGATAACTCCGGCGCCACACTCTCCGGAATGTCGCCCCGGTATGCCGCTTCTGCCCAGTCTTGCAGATGTTTTCGCACAGATACCCCTTCGATCCCCTTCTTTGACAGATCGGACGCATGACTTTTTGGGGACATCGAAAAAGTCTTTTCATCCTTTTGCCCGCCCTGCTTCCTATTATCCGTTTCAGCCAATATATCTTCCAGTTTTTCCCAAAAGATTTGGACGTCCTCCAATATATCCTCTTCTGAAAAGGCCCAGGTCACCCGCCGCTTTCCTTGGAAATCCATTCTATTTAAAAGGGCATCGGAGAGATGGAGAAAAAATATCTTCTTTGTATCCACATCCACGATAAAATAAAAAGCCGGTTCGTCTGTCACCCGTTGCCAAACATAATAAAGAAATGCTGTTTCCAGCCTGTATCGATATTTTCCTTTATCTTTTCCGGCTTCCTCCGGCATCAGCCGACTGGTCTTTTTGATCTGGACAACAAAACGCTTCCGCGGCGTCCCATCTGGCGCCACAAACTCAAAAAATCCGTCATGATTGGGCGTCCGGTCATTCTCTTTAAAAAATGTCCGGATCCGCTGTCCTTCTTCCAGCTTATCTTCCAGTATGCGCACAGCACGGCTTTCCTGAAATCCACTTTCCGGATGGATCGCCATTCCTGCTTTTTTGCCCATCCTATCCCGCTCCTTTTGCTTTCTGTCTGCCGCGGGATCTCTGATAGCGGATCCCGCTCATCCTTAAAATGCTGTCATGGTCTTATTGTACCAAATAATCCCAGTTAATGTCCACCGCTCCGTACACGAGATGCCAGAAACGACAATAAGTCCCCACGAAAAGCCCGGGTAAACAGGCATTGACTGGGGATTTTTTTTACGATATAGTTTTATTATAATGATATAGTTTTTATAGGAATAATTCAAGAAAGAAGGGGATTTTATGGGGATCCTGTACAACCGTCTCTTGATCATCCTGAATGATGAAGACCCGGATTCCACCTACTATCATATCGCTCTTGTCATGCTCCGCCATCTTGAATCACTTCATGAAATTCCCATCCATAAGCTGGCTGAACTCTGTGACGTTTCCAAATCAACCATTTCCAAATTCATCCGCTTTATCGGATACGAAGATTTCGCGGATTATCGCTATGCTGCTGTCTTTGAACAGAACAAATACTACAATCGATTTAATTACGCATCCAATGTGATGGAATATATAGAGGACCATTCCATAGATTCCTATATATTTTCCGTTCAGCAGGATATTGCAGTGACTTACGAGTATCTGGACTGGTCTGCCATTGACCGGCTTGTCCTCGATCTGGTCCATTATAAAAAAATCGCCGCTTTCGGGCTGATGTTTTCCGAAACCGCTGCTCTGGATTTCCAGATCAAGCTTGCTTACAATAAAAAATTTATTGTTACCAATCTCAATGATCAGAAGCAGGAGCGTTTTATCCGCAATGCCGATGAGGATACTCTCCTGATCATTTTCAGCGATTCCGGCCAATTTATCGATAAATACAATACTATTGCCGATTTCCTGGATAAAAAAATATTCAATGAAACCAAAGCTAAAGTAGTTTTGATCACTTCCAATCCGGATATGGCACAAGATCCTCGTGTCGCCTATTGTATCTTTTATAAAAAGACCCGGAGCATCTGCAACCACCGGATACTGTACGGCATTCTGACCGATATCATCGCCTATAAATATTGGGAATATGCCCAAAACCAGTCTCTGCCTGAAAGCGGGGCATAAAATCATCCGACAGCGGCAGCCGCTCCGTTGCCCGGCAAATGCCTGCTCGCGCAAGCGCGGCAGCCGCTTGCCGGATGTATCGCACAAAACTAAAGCCGAAAGTGGGGTTGATTTCGTTTTTTTATCCAAACAGGTTCTCAAAAAGAAAACAAATTTCCGGATATCCCGGGGAAAATTGGTTTAAATTCCATTTTTTCCCCGGGTATTTTTGTGTAAAGTTTCTAAAAAACGAAATTTCCGGGAATGGCCTTTTTGGGTGTTATACTCAGCTTAAAGAAAAACGGACAGGACAAGGAGGAAACGAAATGAGAGTGCCTGAAAACTTTTTATGGGGCGGCGCTACAGCCGACTTCCAATTCGACGGAGGTTATCAGGAGGATGGCCGTGGTCTTTCCACCCATGATTTCGAGACGGACGGCTCGGTGGAACATCCCAGATGTACGACTTACAAACTTCCGGATGGAACGGTGGGTGAAGCCCGCAGCAGCTTCTTTAATCCGGAAAGCCTTCCAGATGGAGCCATTCCCTATCTGGACGAAAACCATTACTATCCCAGCCATAAGGCGGTGGATTTCTATCACCACTGGGAAGAGGATCTGGCTTTACTGGCCGGAATGGGCAGCAACGTATTCCGGTTTTCCATATGCTGGAGCCGGATCTTCCCCACCGGCGATGAGGAGACGCCCAACGAAGCCGGTCTGGCATTTTACGATAAGATCATCGACGAAATGATCCGGCTTGGCATGGAACCGCTGATCACCATCCATCACGACGAACTGCCGGTGTATCTGGCTGAGCATTATGACGGCTGGTCCAGCCGGCACACTATTGACTGCTATCTCCGCTACTGCAAGGTACTGTTTGAACGTTACGGTTCCAAATGCCGCTATTGGCTCACATTCAATGAGATCAACGCAGTCCGCGGTTTTGTTGCCTGCGGCACCCACAAATGCGACGATCAGACCCATTACAATGCTGTACATAATATGTTCCTTGCCTCTGCGCAGGCTGTCAAGATGGGCCACGAAATGATGCCCGGCTCCATGTTCGGCGCCATGTATGCTTCCAGCGCCATCTATCCTGCCACATGCAAACCGGAAGATGTGTTCCGCCATATGCAGCAGCGCCGGGAAACCTATTTCTTCATCGATACCATGGCACGGGGGTATTATCCTTCCTATGCCCAGGACATTTTCAGAAGGAGAGGCGTAACGCTCAATACCCAGCCCGGAGATGACGAAATCCTGGCTGCAGGTCCTCTGGATTTTATCAGTTTCAGCTATTACCGCTCCAATGTCATTTCCACAGAAACAAAGGTCAATGTCATCAGCGGCGATCCCAATCCTTACCTGGAATCCACACCCTGGGGCTGGCCGGTGGATCCCCTTGGACTTCGGTATGTGCTTAACGAATTTTATGACCGGTATCAAAAACCACTGTTCATCGTGGAAAACGGCCTGGGCGCCATCGACAAACTGGAGGCGGACGGTTCCATCCAGGATGATTACCGGATCAAATACCTGAAAGATCATCTGAGGGAGATGATGAAAGCCATCAATGAGGACGGCGTGGAAGTACTCGGTTACACCATGTGGGCGCCCATCGATCTTGTCTCTCTGAGTACCGGCGAGATGAAAAAACGGTACGGATTCATCTATGTGGATATGGATGACAAGGGCAACGGCACACTGGAACGCAGAAAGAAAAAATCCTATGACTGGATGTCCGAAGTCATCGCAACCCAGGGAGAAAGCCTTTGGATGGATGAATATGTCAAAAAATAATTAATGGAGGGAATATAAATGGCACAAAAATTAAACTACAAACAGACGGCCGCTGATATTGTAAAACTTGTCGGCGGTCCGGAAAATGTCAAATCTCTTGGGCACTGTATGACTCGGCTCCGTTTCTCCCTTATCGATGAGAGCAAAGCGGATACGGAAGCAGTCAAAAAGGTCAAAGGAGTTCTCGGCGTTGTCTCCGCCGGCGGACAGTATATGGTCATCCTTGGCCAGAATCTGCTGCCTGTCTACGAAGCAGCAATTAAAGATTTCAATCTGAATGCCGGCGCTGCCACCAATGAAAACCTGGACGCATCCAAAGAAAAACAGCCGCTCACCTTAAAAAGCGCAGGTCTGGCTGTCCTGGGATATGTGTCCAGCGCAGTAACCCCGATGATCACCGGTCTTGTTGCCGGCGGTATGCTGAAAGTCGTTCTGCTGGTCATCACATTGATTTCCAGTGACTTTGAAGCCACAACCAGCTATGCCATCTTGAGCGGCATTGCCGATGCGGTATTCTACTTTATGCCCATTTTCGTTGCCTATGGCGCGGCTTCCAAACTTGGCGGGACCCCCATCTTTGCCATGATCGCGGCTGCCGCTTTGCTCCACGGCAACTATACTGCTCTGGTCACAGCCGGCGAACCGGTTACATTGCTGGGACTTCCTGTACGTCTGGTAAGCTACTCCTCTTCTTTGCTTCCGGCTCTGCTCCTGGCGCTCATGGCCTATTACGCAGAAAAATTCTTTAATAAGATCATTCCGGGTATTTTCAAATCCCTGCTGGTTGGTCTTTGTACGATAACCGTTACAGGTATCGTAGGCTTCGTTGTTTTAGCTCCCCTTGGAAGTTACCTGGGCGCATATCTGGCCGTTGTTTTCGTATTCCTTGGCGACAATGTGGGCTTCATCGCTGTCGGCGCACTGGCCGCCTGCCTGCCATGGCTTGTTATGTGCGGTATGCACATGGCTCTTGTACCTTTCATGGCCCAGGCTGTTGTGGATCCGGGTTACGATGCGGTATTCCGTCCGGCCTTCCTTCTCCACAACATGGCTGAAGGCGGCGCCTGCCTCGGCGTAGGTCTCCGGGCAAAAGACGCTTCACTTCGTTCGGAAGCCTTTGGTCTTGCCTTCGGATGTATCTTTGCCGGCGTTACGGAACCGGCCATTTACGGCATCAACTTACCCCGCAGGAAACCGATGATCGGCGTTATGGCCGGCGGTGCTGCCGGCGGTGTGGTTGCAGCTCTTTTAGGCGCCCGTGTATTTGTCATGGGTTACTCCACCATACTGGCCCTGCCCATCTTCCAGCAGACCATAGTGGCTGCCGCTGTAGCAGTTGCTGTCGCCATCATCGTTGCTGCTCTTGTTACTTTCATCCTTTGTCCGGAAATCGCCAATGAGCGCAGAGATGAGGACGAAGCGCCGGCTATCCCGGAAACAGCTTCCAAAATACTGGAAACATCCTCCGTCGCAGATGACAAAATGGTTGCCATCGCAGACGGTGAAATGATCGACATTGCAACTGTAAAAGACGAAACATTCGCATCCAAAGTCCTTGGCGACGGCGTTGCCTTTGTCCTGAAAGATAATGTGGTATCCGCTCCCTGCAACGGCACACTGTCTGTGCTGGCAGAAACGGGACATGCCTTTGGCCTGACCCGTCCCGATGGCGTGGAACTGATCGTCCACATCGGTATTGATACGGTTAAAGAAAACGGCAATGGCTTCACCAATATGGCCAAAGCCGGCGATACTGTAAAAGCCGGTCAGCCCATCGTCAAAGTGGATCTGGATATGCTGAAAAAGAAAGGCTATGATATGACCACCATGCTCATCGTTGCCAATCCCAATGACAAAGATATCACCTTCCGGCCATACGGAAACGTTAAAGCCGGCGAGATCATCAGCCCCCGCTGATACGATGACACGGATGTCGTATCCATGATCGGATAAGAAGCTCCCTTCCGGGCAGGTCTGCCTGGAAGGGAGCTTCTTATGTTTATGTCCTATTTCTCTTTATTTCTCCATTTCTCCGGTTTTGCCGTTTTGTACATGTATTTTTCTTAAAATCACTTTTATCCATAAAAGCCGTTGACTTTGTCGCAAGATCCGATATCCTGTTTTAAAGGAGGTTTTTATGCACTATAGGATCAGAAATATCACACCCGACGAATATCCGCTTTTGGATCATTTTTTATACGAAGCGATCTTTGTACCGGAGGGGCACACGCCGCCCTCCCCTTCCGTCATCGCATCGCCCCCGCTTCAGGTATACATCCATGATTTCGGACATTCCCCCAATGATCATGGGCTTGTCGCCGAAGCAGACGGCCGGATCATCGGCGCCATCTGGGCCCGCATCATGGATGATTACGGGCATGTGGATGACGAAACGCCTTCCCTTGCCCTGTCTTTAGATAAAGACGTCCGCGGCCAGGGCATAGGCAGCGCCCTTCTTACACACATGCTGGCTCTTCTGAAAAAGAAAGGATACGCCCAGGTTTCCCTATCTGTACAAAAGACCAACTATGCTGTCCGGCTTTACCGAAAAGCCGGATTTGAAATTGTCAAAGATATGGAAGAAGAATATATCATGATCTGTAAACTATAATCGAATGGTCTCATCAGCCCACACTTTCCCAATCTTTAAGCTTGTATCTGAAACAATACAAACAAAAAGTTGACATTTTCTGATTTTGAGCTATAATAAATCATGATCAAAAAATCAAAAGCAATGCGACGAACAGGACACGACTTTCTTGACACATATGTTTTCAGAGAGTTCCCGGTTGGTGTGAGGGGACAGCATGATCAAGTTAGCTATCACCTGCGAGCAGTCAGGGCGAACACATGGTAAGTAGCCCGAACCGGTATTCCCCCGTTATAGGGAAGCCTGTTAATCCAGCAGACGGATCGTCCGGATCGCAAGATTCATTCCGGCGGGATCCAGGGTGACTGGCCGACGGGACTGAGAGATCGGGATATCCGATAACAGAAGTGGTAACGCGGAAAGTATACTTCGTCTTCTGACAGAGTGATCTGTCAGAAGACTTTTTTATTGCACGGGATATTTTAAATCTCATATGCAAGAACACTTTCGCTGAAATGGGCTGTTACCGGATAGGCTGGGCATAGAATTTTGATTTTTTAAATGCCTCAGGGCATTTCCAATTTTCAGTACTATATGATATAAGGAGAGTGGAACATCATGAACACACTTGTAATCGTACTCATCGCAGCCGTGTGCCTTATCGCTGCTTACGCTCTGTATGGACGCTGGCTGGCCAAAAAATGGGGTATCGATCCAAAGGCAAAAACTCCGGCAGTCGTACATAATGACGGCCAGGACTATGTGCCTACAGACGGGCTGACCGTATTTGCCCATCAGTTTTCATCCATCGCCGGAGCCGGCCCGGTCACCGGAGCCATCCAGGCTGCCGCTTTCGGATGGCTGCCTGTGCTTCTCTGGATCATCCTGGGCGGCATTTTCTTCGGCGCTGTCACAGACTTTGGCGCGCTTTACGCCAGCGTAAAAAACGACGGTAAATCCATGGGCCTTCTGATCGAAAAATATATCGGAAAGGCCGGCCGTAAACTGTTCCTTGGCTTTTGCTGGCTGTTCTGTCTGATCGTCATCGCCGCTTTTGCAGATATGGTTGCCGGTACCTTTAATGCTTATGTGGTGACCGACGGCGTGACCAGTCTTTCAGAAAATGCCACTGTAAATGGGGCTGCCGGGAGCATTTCCCTTTTTTTCATCCTCTTTGCCGCCATCTTTGGTCTGGCTCAGAGAAAGCTGAAACTTACCGGTAAAAAAGAAGTGATCTTCGGTCTGGTCTGCACCGTACTGGCATTTGTCTGCGGTATGAACCTGCCGGTCATCCTTGGCAAAGATATGTGGGTATATATCGCCTTTGCTTATATCTTCCTGGCTGCAGTCCTTCCCATGTGGTTTTTGATGCAGCCCCGTGACTATATGTCCACCTTCATGTTCATAGGCATGATCGTGGGCGCTGTCCTAGGATTGATATTTGCCCATCCAACGATGAATCTGCCGGCATACACCGGATTTGAGAACGCCAGTCTGGGAACATTGTTCCCGATCCTGTTCGTGACCGTGGCCTGCGGCGCCGTATCCGGATTCCACAGCCTGGTATCCTCCGGTACTTCGTCCAAGACCATTTCCAATGAAAAGGATATGCTGAAAGTGGGTTATGGCGCCATGGTCCTTGAAAGCCTTCTGGCTGTCATCGCCCTGTGCGTGGCCGGCGCTGCCGCCAGCGCAGACGGAACCGCCGCTGTGGGCACGCCGTTCCAGATCTTTTCCTCAGGGGTGGCCGGATTCCTGGAAATGTTCGGTATCCCGGTATTTATAGCCCAGAGTTTTATGACCATGTGCGTATCCGCTCTGGCTTTCACCACCCTTGACTCGGTTGCCCGTATCGGCCGTATGTCTTTCCAGGAATTGTTCAGTGTGGACGATATGGAACATGCAGAAGGCTGGAGAAAAGTCCTTTGCAATAAATATTTCGCCACATTGATCACTCTGGTATTCGGATATATCCTGACACAGGTGGGTTATTCCAATATCTGGCCCCTGTTCGGAAGCGCCAACCAGCTTTTGAGCGCCCTTGTCCTGATCACTCTGTGCGTATTCCTGAAAGTGACCAAGCGGGAGATGCGGACATTGATCCCGCCTTTTGTTATCATGCTTGTTGTTACTTTCTCCGCACTGGTACAGCGGTTCATCGCCCTTGTCAGAGCCTTCTCCGCCGGAACCGGCGTATTCATGGTTGAGGGCCTTCAGCTTATTGTCGCTGTGCTCCTGATGATCCTGGGCGTGACCATCGTTGTCACATCCGGAAAAGAACTGATCCGGAAAAAGGCCGCCTGACCTGCCGGATCAGTGATCAATAAACAGACTGCATAAAAACAGCACCAAAAAAGATCGGTTTCCCATCCTGCCGGCAATATATGACCGGCGGGATATCCGGAAACAGCGCTTTGACGGTGCTGTTTTTTAGTCATCAAATAAATGGAGCCGGATCTGAAAATAATTGATACTCTCATACACCCTATTAATAAATATCGGAAAAACATCCATTGATAAAATTTTCTATTTCTTCATAAGCACGGGTATGGCTGGCCATATAGCCGTTTGGCAAATGGCCCTCTCCGTATTCATGGATATACATAGACGCTTCTCCCTTCTGTCCTCCGGCGCTGTCTTTACATATTCAGGACACAGCTCATCTCATACCACTGTTCCCCGCCCCAGCAGGATTTTGAAAGTCCTCGGTTGATAAATCCCATTTTCTCATACATGGCGACCTTTTCTTCAAGGCAGGTCAGGATGATCATCTTCCTTCCCCGGTCCCATTCCCTCCGGAGATATTCAAACATCAACGCCTTAGCAAGACCCTTCCCCCGGTATTCGGGCAGCACATCCAGACCGAGGATCATGATATTTTTTCCCTC
Source organism: Candidatus Onthocola gallistercoris (assembly GCA_018715345.1). Lineage (GTDB taxonomy): Bacteria > Bacillota > Clostridia > Lachnospirales > Lachnospiraceae > Frisingicoccus > Frisingicoccus gallistercoris. The sequence goes on along the minus strand of DVLT01000022.1, from coordinate 8,062 downwards.
CGGATCATGAAGGCAGACGTCTTTAAAGAATTCATCCCTCAGTGTATCCTCGTCTGTGGCCAGGCCATTTAAAAAGCCGGCAATCCTTTCCTCCTGCCGGTCCCAGGCCACTAAAAATGTGTCTGCGGCAACGGCTGCCCGTTCCTTCATAATGGATTCTGTGCAGGCCTCATTGGGGGGAAAACAGATCTTTTCCACCCGGGCTGCCTCTTTGGCTTCATCCGGCCGGATATTCCGGAACTCAAAGCGCTCATTTTGCGCCTTATCGGAAAAACCGTAGTCTTGCAGAAGCTCCCGGGCCTTTTTACGTCCTGCCTCCGTCAGATAAAGGTACTTTTCATAACCCCGGCGGCTCCTTGGCTGCCAGAGCAGCTCCTTTTGCTCAAGCCGATCCATTGTGTCAAAATCATAACCCTTCCAGCTCAATTCTTTGAAAGGAAAAAATTCATTATTATCCTGCTTCCTCGTCAAATACATCAGCATCAGCGACAGTTCTTCCAATGCCTGTTCATAAGATTTTTTATCGTCCATATTTATAGCTCTGCCTTTCTATCATCAAAATATTTTGATCGCGCCGCTTCTTCGGATATATCTGCTGTCAAAAGGCAGACCCTTACCGGGCGCTTATCCCTTCAAACAGGGCGATATAACAGGCAAAATCTCCGATCCGCTTCCGATCCTGGGACAACCGCTCCCGCCACTGCCGGCCTGCCTCCCCTTCCGTCCGGGCCACCCCGTTGATCAGGGAGATAAAACCGTCGTGGGCCGCGGTCCGGAAGCTGTCCTGTTCCTGCTTTTCCTGCCGGGAAAGGGACGGCCATCCGGCCCGTATATGGGCGTAGCGGACCGCCTTTCCGATCATGGTATTGTACAAATCCATAATATCCTCATCCGTGTTATCCAGATGGTCATTCATCATTTCATAAATCTCTTTCGCTTCTTCATAAGTCAGAATATCCACAGACTGTCCCTCCTCCAAAGCCGTCCAGATTCCAGGTCTTTGACGGCGCTCACATCTTGTTATAGGATATCACAGATTTCCGTATGTTGGAACAGCATCTTACGCCGGCTGCGCCGATCGGATAGCAGAAGATTCCTTTCCTTATCCGATACCACCCTGAAAAGAAAGGGCTCGGATTCCTTTAAATCTTATGGATTTTATTGGCGGACAGACCGCGCCAGCCGGCATGCTTCTTTTGTCAATTCCCGTATCTTATCAAAATCTCCGGCATTTACCAGATCGCTTTTCACCATCCAGCTGCCGCCGCAGCATAAAACCCGGTCAAAGGACAGATAATCCCGCAGATTATCCGGACCGATCCCGCCTGTCGGCATGAACCAAAGATCCGTATAAGGGCCGGACAGAGCCTTCAGCATGGGGACGCCCCCTGCCTGTTCTGCCGGGAAAAATTTCACCACCTTAAGCCCCCGTTTCACAGCCTGAGCGATCTCAGAGGGGGAGACGCATCCCGGGAACACAGGAATGTTCTTTTTAAGGCAATCATCCACGATCTCCGGATCAAAACCCGGACTCACGATGAAACGGGCGCCTGCGCCGATGGCCGCGTCCACCTGAGCTGTGGTAAGAACTGTGCCGGCTCCCACCAGCATTTCCGGGTATGTTTCCGTTATCTGACGGATAGCCCTCTCTGCCGCCGCTGTACGAAAGGTAACTTCGGCGCAGGGGAGTCCTCCGTCCATCAACGCCTTTGCCAGAGGCAAGGCGTCCTTGGCGTCATCCAGAACGACCACCGGAAGGATACCCAGTTTTCGGATCTTCTCGATTATTTTTTCCATATCAAAACTCCTTCTCTTATCTTCATCGTTTAATATCAGAATCCATCGCCCCAATACGGCGGATCAGATCTGCGTCGTCTGTGATGTTCCCGTCGCCATGGAGTGTATGCTTCAAAGCGCCGGCGCCAATCCCGAAATTCACCGTATCTTCCGGGGCAAAGTCATTCATCAACCCGTAGATAACGCCGGCAACAAAAGCATCGCCGCCCCCGACCCGGTCCAGGACGGGAAAAGTCAGCTTCCGGCCTTCATACGTCTTTCCGTCCATCCAAAGATAGGCTGTGAGACTGTTTTCACCCAAGCTGCCGGTATATCGTACATGTCTTGCGATGCAGGAAATATTCGGATATCTTTCGGCAAAAACCCGGAATATCTTATCCTGCTGTTTTCGGTCCGGCTGCAAGGGTATATCATCTTTCAGATCCCCTTTTTCCGGTTCCCCCGGATCTTTCCAGAGATGATACGGCTCAATCCCGAAAAGCACCTGAACATAGGGAAGGCACCGGGTGCAGAAATCCCTCGCTTCTTCCCAAGTCCAAAGCGTACTTCGGAAATTCCCGTCGAAACTGACGGTCATCTTCTTTTCTCTGGCCGTCTCCAGGCAGGAAAGGACCAAGGCTTTCCCTTTTTCCCCAAGCGCCGGCGTGATCCCGCTCACATGGAGCCATGTATAGCCATCCAGCAGTTTTTCCATATCCAGTCCGCTGAAGTCATATTCATCAAAGGCGCTGTGTTTTCTGTCATAGATGACCTTTCCCGGCCGTATGCCAAAACCATTTTCCATGTAATAAGTCCCCAGACGATGGCTGGGCGCCTCCTGCGGGGAAGCAAAGATCACCGGACGGCAGTCCACATCATTGCTTTTCAGCATCCGTATGGCGGCTTTTCCAAGACTGTTGTCCGGTACCACGGTAAAAAACGCCGCATCCATTCCCAGATTCGCCAGGGAGAGGGCCACATTGGCTTCACTTCCGCCATAGCAGGCCTCAAAAACAGAAGCTGTGCGGATCTTTCCGTGATCCGGCGGCGTCAGCCGCAGCAAAATCTCTCCCAATGTGATAAATTTATGTTTCATGATCAGTACTCCAGATAAGCTCCTTTCATCGGGCTGGCGGCAAGCTGGGCAAAAAGCCGCAGTACGCCTTTTTCGTATTTCGGTTTCTTTGGTTTCCAGTTTTTACGGCGTTCTTCAAGGATCCTGCTGATCTCTTCGCTTGTTTTTCTTTCGCCGGCAACGCCCACGATATTCAACTTCCTTTCCGCCACGTCGATTTCGATAAGATCGCCCTCTTCAACAAGGGCAATGGGGCCTCCGTCCACAGCCTCCGGACTGCAATGTCCGATGACCGGTCCGGTGGAGGCGCCGGAAAATCTTCCGTCGGTGATCAGGGCAATGCTTTTGCCAAGTTCTTTATCGCTGCTGATCGCTTCCGAAGTATAAAACATCTCCGGCATGCCGCTTCCCTTCGGTCCTTCATAACGGATGAACACCGCGTCCCCTTTTTTTACCTTATGGTTCAGCACAGCATCCAGACACGCTTCCTCGCTGTCAAAGGGTCTGGCATAAAGCAGGCTTTTAAACATCTCCTTCGGACAGGCCGTATGTTTTATGACCGCCCCTTCCGGCGCCAGATTGCCCCGGAGGACGGCAATGCTGCCATCGGTTCCCAAAGCTTTGTCATAGGGCCGGATGATGTCTTCCCTTGTAAGGTTCAGCTGATACCGCTCATTGAATTTCCGGAGCCATTTCCCGCATTTTTCATAAAAGCCGTCATGCTTCAGCGTTTCCAGGTTCTCGCCCAAAGTCTTGCCGGTGACGGTCATCACGTCCAGATGCAGGTGGTCTTTGATCTCTTCCATGATCGCCGGTACACCGCCAGCATAGTAAAAGCACTCCGCCGGCCAGCGTCCCGCCGGGCGTACATCCAGAAGATATCTGGCATTTCTGTGGAGTCTGTCAAAGGTATCGCCGGTGATCTCTATACCCAACTCATGGGCAATGGCAGGAAGATGCAGCAAGGCGTTTGTGCTTCCGGAAATGGCCGCATGTACCAGGATCGCGTTCTCAAAGCTTTCCATGGTCACAATATCCGACGGCCGCATATGTTCCATCCGGGCAAGACGCACAGCCTGTCTGCCGGCTTCTCTGGCAAACGCAAGCAGATCCGGACTGGTTGCCGGCATCAGCGCGCTGCCTGGAAGGGCCAGCCCAAGGGCCTCCGCCATGATCTGCATCGTTGAGGCCGTGCCGATGAAGGAACAGGCGCCGCAGCTGGGACAGGCATTCTCTTTTGCCCATTCAAGCTTCCCTTCATCGATCTCGCCCCGCTCATATTTGGCGCTGTACATACCCAGCTGCTCCAAAGTCAGCAATTCCGGCCCGGCGTTCATCGTTCCGCCCGGCACAAAAACCGAGGGAATATTGACTCTGGCAAGGCCGATCAGATTCCCCGGAACCCCTTTATCGCAGCTGGCAAGATATACGCCCGCATCAAAGGGCGTCGCATTGGCATGGATTTCGATCATATTTGCGATCATCTCCCGGCTCGCAAGACTGTAGTTGATCCCATCGGTGCCCTGACTCTCCCCGTCACAGATATCTGTGCAGAAATAGCGGGCGCCAAAGCCCCCTTCCTCGGCAATCCCCCGGCGCACCTCTTCCACAAGACTGTTTAAATGACCGCTTCCCGGATGACTGTCTCCGAACGTACTCTCCACGATGACCTGGGGCTTTCCCAGATCTTCCTTTTTCCAGCCGGTGCCGATCCGCAAAGGATCCATCTCCGGCGCAATCTTCCGCATCTTCTGACTGATCAATTCCATCTTATCCACTCCCCTGAACATTTTTCTTTACCAAGCCGGAATGACCCTCCCGACTCATCTGATGTATCTTTTATCTCGTCCATATTCATCTGATGTATTTTGCTTTTTTGATCGGTATTTTGCTTTTTAATCATTTTCTGAGCAAAATTCATCTGATGACTTTATTATATATATGTCCATAAGGGAACGCAATATCTGAATCTTCCACAATCATTCCTTCCTGTTTTTGTGCATATTCACATTTTGACATCTGCATCAGAAAAATATATGATAGAAAAAAGATTTGATATATAAAGGAAATGGAGTAAATCATATGATGAATTTAACATCTGATGAAAAAAGTCTTCCTCAAAAAATATCTGAGGCGTTGGTTTCTCTCATTCTGGAAGAAGGTCTCAACCCCGGAGACAAGCTGCCCAACGAATCCATTCTGGCCAAGCGGCTGGATGTGGGCAGAAGTTCCATCCGGGAAGCCATGAAACTTCTCGCCTCCCGGAACATTGTCACCATCCGCCAGGGCTCCGGCACTTATGTGGCCTCTTCCCCCGGTATGACCGAAGATCCTCTGGGCTTTACCTTTATCGGCGATAAGAAAAAACTCATTCACGATCTTATAGAAGTCCGTTTCCTGCTGGAACCTTCCATAGCCGCCATCGCCGCTTCCCATGCGGATGAAAATGATATAAAAAAAATCACCACGCTGTGCGATGAAGTGGAAACTTTATTAAAGGGACAGAAAGATCATACGCAAAAAGATATTGAATTTCATACAGCCATTGCCATGAGCAGCAAAAATGTGGTCGTTCCCCGGCTGATCCCGGTGATCAACAGTTCCATCCCCCTTTTTGTGGAAACGACGGGAAACCAGCTTTTTCATGAAACCATTGAAACCCACCGGGAGATCACCCAGGCCATCGCCGCCCACGACGCCCTGGCCGCCCAGGATGCCATGTATCTGCACCTGGTGTATAACCGCAAAATGATCAAAGCGCTCTTTGACTGAAACGGCAAAACAATCTGTAATTAATAGGGGACAGGACCGATTTTATCGGCTCTGTCCCCTAAATCTGCCAAACAGCATGACAGATATTTCAAAATGTCTCCAAAATTGTTATCTTATCTAAACTATGTGGGAAAAAGCAAATTCAGAAATAATTTCCGCAGCTTTTTCGGCGTTCGTCGCTATGGCCGGGTGACCTCCGTATTCAAACATCCGAATCACCCCTTTGGGAATGAGTTCCGCCATTTCTCTGTATTCCTGTTCCATTTTACCCTGGTACTTAAAATAAGCCATACATGTTCCCCCATTTTTACCAGGCTTTACAAATTATACTGCTATTTTTGAACAGCAAGCCGTTTCAAAAATAAAACAAATCTTCGAACTTTTTATCCAATGCAATACAAAGAACCAGCGCCAATTTCGCTGTGGGATTGAACTGACCTGTTTCGATGGAACTGATCGTGTTCCGAGACACGCCGACCATATCCGCCAGTTGCTTCTGTGATAATTTCAATTCTGCCCGTGTTTCTTTAAGGCGATTTTTTAATATCAGCTTATCATCCATATATGCCACCGCCTCACAAAATCGCAGGAGAGATGATCAGATGATAGATATGATATCCGGACATGACGGATACCAAAAGCGTATAAGCAATGGCTATCATAAGTTCAGATTTACGGCGGAGCTTCATATATTTCACCCAGTTGATCGTCATATTTGCACTGAAAACGATCGCCCACAGTCCCCAGTTGATGCCGCCGCCGGTAAATATCTGTGTCACGAAAAAAAGCGTTGCCAAAGCCATCTGAACAACGACTGCACTTCTGCTCGCCTGCTTTAAAACTTCTTGCTCGTATACTGAATATTCTTGTGCGGGAGTACCGCTGTTCCGGAGGAACGGATACCGCCAATCCGGCGGCAGGAAACCGCTGTTCCGGAACAGAGATACCGCACTTAATTGATTGTTTGTTACCTGCGAGTTTACTCGCTTAAGGCTGGATCTAATCCATATACCTCCCGCATGGATCTGTAATTCGCCGGATCCGTTGGGACAATGTTGATCTTGTATGCATCATGCTTGATGCGGTCAAGGATGGCTTCCGACAGAGGGCTGTCATCGCCACCAAGCTGATCATACCAGCCATTGGAATCATACTGCGAACAGAAGATGGTAGATGATTTCCTGCGTCTTCTGTGGAGAAGTTCGAGTATATCATGCTGTTCCGATTCCGTGGGTTTCAACAGAAGCCATTCATCAATGATCAGCAGGATCGGGTTGGCATATTTCGCCTGAACTTTTTTGTATGTGCCGTCATTACGTGCCAGCTCCAGCTCAAGAAGCAGATCTGGAAGCCGGACATATTTCGTCTTGTAACGCTGCTTGCAGGCTTCCATCCCAAATGCACAGGCCAGATAGGTCTTCCCACTCCCGGTAGCTCCGGTGATAAAGAGGTTCCTGTGTTCTGTGATATATTCACAGGTTGCAAGCCGTTCAATCAAAGATCGGTTCAACTTGCGTCCGGAAGTATAATTGATATCTCCAATATAGGCATCCGGCTGGTCAAACTCGGCACCCCGTATCAGGCGTTTCAGGCTGTTGCTCTTGCGGTTGCTGTATTCGATGTCCACCAGCATCCCGAAGCGGTCCTCGAAAGGGATCTCCTTCATTTTGGGATCTTCAAGCTGAGTGCGGAATGCATCCGACATAGATGTCAGGCGCATTTCAATGAGTTTATCTATCGTGCTTTGTGTGGTCATGGTTCCTTACCTCCTGTAGTAATCTGCGCCTCTTGTAAGCGCATGGCTGCTCTTTGACGGTTCTGTATGGCTGCCTGTTGCTGCTTTGTCCGATGCCTCCAGCAGGTCGCTCCCGGTATCAAGGATGTTTTTGATACTCTTATAGCTGGGAGCAGCCGTAAAGGAGAGGGCTTTCCGGCAGGCGGCTTCCAAACGGCTGGCAGAATACTTGTCGGCTAGTTTCAGAAGCCCCATACAGCTGCGGTAGGACTGCTGTTCTACACGCTTGGAGGTAAGGATCGCGTCAACTACCTGACTGGTGTTGGAGCCAATCCGCTCCGCCCATTTGCGGAAACGGTCACCGTTCCATTCCAGATACTGCTGATGGGATTCCGGCATGTGTTCTGTAACCGTACTGTACTGCCCTTTACGGCCATACAAACGCCGGTGGGATGCGATTCGGTTGTGATTGTAAAAAATCTCAATCGTTTTATCTGTAACCCTTACATCAACTTTGCGCTTTATGTATTCATAAGGAACTGAGTATAGCATTCCGGCAAAGGATATGTGATAATTGAACTGAACGGTGGCTTGTTTCCATTCCGCCAGTTCATATGGGGTAGCAGGTAAAGGTGCCAGGAATGGCAGTTCTTCGTCGCGGAAGATCTCGTACCGGCTGCCCTCTTTCTTTTGGAAAGGGCGGT
>DVLT01000021.1 GCA_018715345.1 Candidatus Onthocola gallistercoris | reverse complement strand
CACGAATTATCGTGGGCACAGCGCGCCCCTGACACGATCCTATAGACTTGTCGAAAGAAAAAAAGGACAGACTTATCCTGTCTGTCTGTCTGTCTGTCTGTCTGTCTGTCTGTCTGTCTGTCTGTCTGTCTGTCTGTCTGTCTGTCTGTCTGATTATGCGGGATAAATCCCATTTGTCAAGCTTTTTTTTGTAGTTTTTCATCTTCTTCCCCACATTTCCGCAGCAGATTTTTCTGTCCCTTTAAAAACAGTTCTATAACTACATTTTTATTATATAGGAAAAAAGTCTCTATTGCCATCGCCCATTTTTCCCTATAAAAGAGGTGATGCCCGCAGGGTTTCCTGCAGGCATTCCGCCTATTGGAGCATATATTGTTTAAGATCTTTCCGATTTTTCACATGCAGTTTCCGCATGGCCTCGGAAACATGGGTTTTGACCGTATTCGCTGAAATATTCAGGTGTTTCGCGATCTCCCCGGTGGTCCAGCCCCGGGCCGCCAGCATGGCAATGGCAAATTCGGTGGTCGTCAGATCGTCCGCCACATCATGGCCGGTCATGGGATTATGAACTCTACGCCATCCGGAAGAGAAACGATAGGTGATATCGATGATCCTCTTAAAATCTTCCGGCCATTTCGGCTTGATGACTGCTTCCAGCATGGCCCCCAGAAGCCCGTGGTGTTCGCCAAAACCCTCGATCAGATCATCGGGTCGAGCGATCTCCCACGCCGTCAGCAGATGGGCCTCGGCCTGATCCGGCTGTTTCAGGCTCATGTAGTCCATAACCGCCACCAGGTTCAAATAGATGGCCGGGATCGGATAGGCGGCCGCGCCCATGGCAAGGGTGGCCTCCACAAGCCCGGCGCTGCGGGCATATTCCTTTTTCAGATAAAGATAATGGGCCTGCACATACAGAGCGAAAGCGCGAAGTCCCGGCGGCAGCAAGGGAAGGAAACTTTCAGCCTGGGGCATTTCCTCCGGCAGGGGCAGATGTAAAAGCACTGCCCCCGCCGATGCCACAAAAGCCGCCGCTGCCCGGAAACGTGGCAGCGTCTCCCCGGCTCCCACAAGGGAAGCATTCAATTCTCCCAAAGCGAACCTGGCCTTCGGTATCTCCCCGATGGAGAGATTAGCATAGGCATAGATCAGACAGGCGGACAGCCGCCCGCCCATGTCAGGACTGGTAAGATAAGGCTCTGCCGCCTTGGCTGCGGCTTCCGGCTGGCCGCTGAAATAATAATACTCTGCCAGGGCAATATCTCTTTGCGCTCCCATGGCCATGGCCTCCACCGCTTCCCGGCAATGCCCCGGAACAAAGACCGTATTCATCAAAGGCATCAGATTTGCATGATCCAGCAGTCCATCGGCCGTTTCCCCGACCGGAGCCCCCTTCCCCTGCCGCGTCCGGCGGGGATCGCCGGGTTTTTGCGCGTCGGCAGGAACGGCCCAGGCTTTCCCTAACCTCTGGGCGCCGGGTATACGCCCCTCTGCGCAGTATTGGTTGACCCTCCGTTCGGACACGCCCCACTTTTTTGCTGCCTCCCGGAGAGAAAGATAACTTTTCATCCTGCCACCGCCTTCATCTTTAAATAACCTTTTCCATTTATTTTTTCCCCATTATATACGAACTTCCGTATATTTTCAAGCTGACTGCGGCAGCCTTTTATCTATGGGGGAAGTTTGAAAAACTTTCCTGAAAATGAAACAGGCGGCGTTCCCTTCTCCCTTGCCGGGAGGCGGAAACACCGCCCATATGATCTTTTATCCGATTGCCGTCCATGTCCTTATTCCAAAAGATCCACCGGATGACTGACGGATACGGTATCCTCTATCAGGAAAGCTTATCCAGATCTGCTTTACTGTCCGATCCATCCTCCCGGTCCTCCCCAGGCTGCTCCCATTGAAGCCCTGCCAGCACATCTTCTTTTTCTTCCTGTGCTTCTTTCTGAGCCTGCCGGGCTTCAAGCTGGCGGGCTTTATATTGCTCTGCCGCATCCAGGAAGTCCATGAACTCCTTGCCTGTGATAGTTTCCTTCTGAAGAAGGAAGTCGGAAGCCTGTTCCAGGACATCTTTATTCTCTTCCAGGATGCTGACAGCTTTCTTATAAGCTTCATCCAGCATCCGGCGGACAACTTCATCCGCTTTGACCATGGTATCGTCCGCGCAGGTTTTCACCGGACGACCATCCAGATACTGGCTTCCCGGTATCTCCAGACCCATCATACCGAACTCATCAGACATACCATACATGGTGACCATCTTCCGAGCCAGGTCTGTCGCTTTTTCAATGTCATTGGATGCCCCTGTTGTCACTACGCCGAAACGGACTTGTTCTGCGGCGCGCCCGCCAAGCAAGGTGACCAGCTCTTCCATCATCTCCGGTTTCTTCATCAGGAAACGTTCTTCCTCCGGCATCTGCATCGTGTAACCCAATGCGCCGGAAGTTCTGGGTATGATGGTGATCTTTTGGATGGGCTGGGTGTTCTTCTGTTTGGCGGCGACCAATGCATGACCCACTTCATGATAAGCCACGATCTGCCGCTCTTCTTTACTCATGATGTGATTCTTACGCTGCTGACCGGCAATGATCACTTCAACAGACTCAAAAAGGTCCTCCTGGGTGATCACCTTACGCCGCATACGCACCGCTCTCAACGCCGCCTCATTGACAATGTTGGCCAGATCCGCTCCGGAAGCTCCGGAAGTTGCCAGGGCGATCTCTTCAAAATCCACATCGTCCGACAGCTTCACATTCCTGGAATGGACTTTCAGTATATCAATACGTCCTTGCTTATCCGGTTCCGTTACCGTGATCGTACGGTCAAAACGTCCCGGACGGCGAAGCGCTTTATCAAGCACTTCCGGACGGTTGGTGGCGCCCAAGATCACAATGGCTTTGGATTCGTCAAATCCATCCATTTCAGACAGAAGCTGATTCAGCGTCTGCTCCCGTTCATCGTTGCTTCCCAACTGATTATCCCGGCTCTTACCGATGGCATCGATCTCATCGATAAAAACGATACAAGGCGCCTTTTCCTCGGCTTGTTTGAATAGATCCCGGACTCTGGAAGCGCCCATGCCCACAAACATCTCCACAAAATCCGAACCGGATATGGAGAAGAAGGGGACGCCGGCTTCACCGGCCACAGCCTTGGCCAGCAAAGTCTTACCGGTTCCCGGAGGTCCCACGAGCAAAGCGCCTTTGGGCAGCTTGGCTCCGATCTCCGTATATTTCGCCGGATGGTTCAGATAATCCACGATCTCCATCAAAGATTCTTTCGCCTCGTCCTGACCCGCCACATCTTTAAAACGGATGGATGAGTTTTCCGAGTCGTACATCTTGGCCCGGCTCTTGCCGATACCGCCGATGCCGCCAAGACCACCCATGTTTTTGGTCATCTTCCGGCTCATGAAGGATAGCAGCCACCAGAAGAACAGCAGCGGGATCACCCATGAAAACAGGAAAGATATGATCGGCGACATCTCCGTGGGAATCTCACTGTCCACGTTCACATCGTACTCTTCCATCTTGGTCAGCAGATCCGGGTCATACATATAACCGGTATAGTACTGGGATATCCGGTCTTCCTGCTGCTTTTCCTCAGTGGGGATGATGATGATCTGACTGTTCTGCTGATCGATGACAACGGATGATACATCCCCATCTGCGGCCATCTGCATAAAGTCGCTGTATGTGATCTGTCGTGTCGCCGCATCCCGCATAAAATTGTTCATGCAACTATTGAGCAGTGTCGTCACCACCAGCCCGATCACAAAAATGATGATCAGTTTATCAAAAGACGGTCTCTGGGGCTCGCCTCCGTTGCTGTTATTGCTGCCTTTGCCGCCGGGGCGGCCGCCGCCCGATCCGCCTGAAGGCGGTACCGGATTCGTCTTTTTAAAATCACTCCCTTTTTTCTCTCCCATATGATTTCCTCCTATCTGTAAAACACGAACGTGATGATCCTGTCATTTGCCAAATTAGCACTCTAGGATCCAGAGTGCTAATCCAACTGACATTATTGTATCACAGTCTACCTAAAATACAATAGAAGCCACAAATATTTCAAAAAGTTTTTAAAAATTTAATGAACAGATGATCACAGGGCTTTTTTCAAAATAGTTTTCAGTTCTTCCACACTGAATATGTAGTGACTGTTGCAGAAATGACAATTTACTTCAATGGGTTTTCCATCCCGGATCATTTCCTCGATTTCTTTTTTGCCGATGCTGATGATGGCCTTTTCCACCCGGGATTTGGAACAGTTACAATAAAAAGCTGTGGGGATCCGCTCCATGATCTCCACTTCAAAGCCATCAAGCACCTTACGGACTATATCTTCCGGCGTCAGTCCCATATCCAAAAGGGTGGTCATGGATGGAAGCGCCCCGATCGTTTTTTCCAATTTGGAGATCACTTCTTCTGAAGCAAAGGGCATCAGCTGCAGGATAAATCCGCCGGCCTGCCGGACCGTATTGTCCTTTTCCATCAGAACTCCCAAAGCCACACTGGAATTGACCTGTTCCGATGTGGCAAAATAGTAGGTCAGATCTTCAGCGATCTCGCCGGATACAAGATGGGTCTGTCCCACATAGGGTTCCTTCATGCCCATGTCCCGTATCACGCTCAAAACCCCCATGTCCACTGCCCGTCCCACATCCAGCTTGCCTGCCGGACTGGGCGGCAGCATCACTTCCGGGTGCTCCACATAGCCTTTCACATTGGCCTTTGCGTCTGCTGTCACCGTGATCCCTTTGATGGGGCCGCTGCACTTGATCTGGAGTGTCAGGATATCCTTATCTCCTTTTTGCATACTGCCCATCATGGCTCCGGCTGTGAGCAAACGCCCCAGAGCGGCTGTCGCCACCGGGCTGGTATTGTGGATCTGCCGGGCATGTTCCACAAGTTCTTTCGTTGTTGCGGCAAATATACGGATCTGATGGTCCTTATCTGTTGCTCTTACAATATAATCTGACATATTTATAAACGCTCCTTCTGTTGTTCCTGTAATATGATGCAGACCCGCTCGCTGTCAGCCTGCATATCCCCTCCTGTAAAGGCTTCAAAACATCCTTTCCACCCCAGTCCGGCTTTTTCCGCCAGTATGCGTATTTTTTCCACATCCCATGACTTCTGGTAGTGAAATTCCTCATACCGGTCGTAACGGCCGTCCTCTCCTTGTATAAACAGATTCAGGGCATATTCATTGATCCCGCTTTCTTTGTCATAATAATTATCCCAGATGAAGCAATGGTCCTCCCGTGCCTCACCAATGGTCTGATCTCCCAATATCTGTTCATATTTATAAGGTGTGTTCAGATCAAACAGGAAAATACCGCCCGGGTCCAGATAATTATTGACCAGCCGAAAAACATCCAGCATATCCTCTTCTTCCAGGATATAATTCATGCAGTCGCATATGCTGACAATAGCCCTTACTGTACCGTACAGTTCAAAAGACCGCATATCCTGACAAAGATAAAGTATATCCGGATCGGACATATCCGCTTCCCTGGCTTCCGCCAGCATTTCCTCCGAACTGTCCACTCCGATCATATCATACCCAAAAGAAGCCAAAAGGCGGGTCATTTTGCCGGTTCCGCAGCCCAGATCCAATATAAGTCCCCTATCCACACCATATCGGGACAAAATCTGCCGGATCTGCCCGGCCCACTCGTCATAGGGAATATTGTCCATAAACAGATCATATACTTTCGCAAACTCAGAATACGCTTCCATCTTTATTCCTCTTTTCTTTTGTTGTCTGCCTTTTTCTTTTGACGGACAAGGCCGCCGATACGCCCGGTCTCTCTGGCTGTCAGAGATTTCCAGCCTCCGGTTTTTACCTTATCTAAAAGTCCCAGTTCATCGGCCACTTCATATTTCAGCTTTTCTTCCGGCTTGATCTTTGTAAGATCCACCGGATGTTCTTTCTTTTTTGGCATACGAACACTCCTTTTTTGTTCCAGTATGCCCCGACACAGGGGAAATATACGGTTCCGATCTGCCCCATCGTATCAGCATAAAATGGCTTCTCCCAAAGCAACGGAATAGATCAGCCGTTCTTTTACCCGCTTTCCGGTGATCCTTTCCAATGCCTTCTGGTAATACTCCAGTTGGACCCGGTAACGGCGGATCAACTGTTCTCTTCCTGCCTGTCCGGATCTTACCCGATCTGTCTTATAATCCAGTAAAACCAGACCGTCCTCCTCTTCAAACCAGGCGTCGATCACCCCTTGGATCAGTACCGTTTCATCCGATCCGGCTGCTTCGGGAGACGCTCCAACCGTCTCCCCCACAGGAAATCCTATGACAAAGGGCTGCTCCCGGTGAAGATGTCCTTGCCGGTCTGCCTTTTTCATCCGGCTTCCGATGGGTGACTGGATAAACATCCAGATCGCGTCCCGATCCACCAGATCATCCCATTCCTTTGGGATCTTGCCCGAATCGATCCACTGATCCACAAGTCTTTCCATATCTGACCGGGATGCTATCTGTCCCCAGGGGAGGTATTCTAAAATTTTGTGGACAGCCGTCCCCCTCTCCGTTGCCAAGTTATTTCCGTCACTTTCCTGGCTATGGCCATCCTGCATAAAATCCGGTATGGTTTTTCCCTCATCGGCCGGATACAAAAGCCGGCCTTTTTCCGCTTCACCCGTCATCTTTTTCAGCTCGCTGACTGTCATTTTTCCATGGATCCGTGTCAGCCATTTTTTTGGATATCGCCACGAAAAGATATGGGTCAGTTGTTCATATATGGGCATATTTTCCGGGGCCGGACGCTCCAGTTGCCTCAGTTTTTCTGTCCGGTCCATACTTTTGGCCTGTCTTTGCATCATCTCCAGATCCAGATGAGCCGTATGGATACGACGGCAGTCAAATGTCCCCTCATCCTCCTGGGCAAAGACAGCCAGCATGATCCAGTCCAGCATCGTGCCTGCATTTTTGATCGTATGGTAATCCAGCGTCTCTCCTTTCTCAGGAACACAGGTACGCCATCTTTCTTCCGCCTTATCCAGATGTTCCATACTTCCAACCAATATAAGCTTTTCTCTGGCTCTTGTCAATGCCACATATAATATACGCAGTTCCTCTCCCTTGGCGTCCGCTAAAAGCTGCCTTGCCACTACTTTTTTCAAAAGCGTCTCCCGCCTCGTCCGTCGGTCCGCATCGATCCGGTCTGCAGCCAGCCCAAGGGCCGGATGGATAACGATCTTTTCCCGGGATTCCTGACTATTGATCTTCCGGCCTAAGCCGGCCACAAAACAGATGGGATATTCCAAACCTTTACTTGCATGGATACTCATGATGCGCACAGCCTGACCGGCTTCTCCCGGCAGCACCGCTTCTCCCATGTCCACCTTGTATTCTTTCAGCCGTTCCACATAGCGTATAAAATGGAACAAGCCTCGATAACTTGTTTTTTCATAATCCTTTGCGTATTCCACCAGCCGGCGCAGATTGGCCCGTCGGAGGCTTCCGCCGTTCATGGCCTGGGCCGTCTGATCATAACCGGTCTGCATATAGATTTCCCAGATCAGCTGATGCAGGGAAAGGTAGGACTTCTTTCTTCGGAGTCCCCCATACAGTTTAAGAAAGTTCCGGCATTTTCGGCCCAGTTCATCCTGCCGTTCTTCTCCAAATGCCTTTAAAGTGGTGTACAACTCCTCTTTTTTTCGGCCAGCCCGCAGCCAGGCCAGATCCTCCGAAGAAAAACCACCGATTTCCGAATGCAGCACAGCCGCCATGGGAATATCCTGCAATGGGTTATCTAAGATCCGGAGCATATTGAGCATGAGCTGGATCTCCCGGGTGTCGAAGAAACCGGCGGATGTGGAACCAATGGCTGGAATGCCCATATCATTCAATGTCTGTATATAATCCGCAGCCGCCGTTTTTGTACTTCTCAGCAAAATGACCATATCTGCATACTCCGCCGGCCGATAGACTTTTCTGTCATTGTCCCACACATGAAGCCGTCCTGTTTCAGACATCATCTCCTGTATACGCATACCGATCATCCGGGCCTCCAAGATCCGCCCCGGTATCCGTTCTTCTTCGCCCTCCGCCGTTGTATCCAGCAGGAGCAGTTCGCTTTTATCTGCCACAGACAGTTCCGTATCCGCATATGCCATACCCGGATAAAGGGCTGCATCCGCATCATAACTTATACCGCCCACTTCCGGTATCATCAGCCGTTCAAACAGTCGATTCACACTGTCCAACACGCACTTGCGGCTCCGAAAGTTTTTATGGAGATCGATCCGCTGGTGGGCGCTTTCTTCCTTTGAAAATGTTTCATATTTCGACACAAAAATCTCCGGCGCAGCCATCCGGAACCGGTAAATGCTCTGTTTCACATCCCCCACCACGAAAATGTTGGGACGTCCTTCCTGTTCCCTTGAAATACTGTTGAGCAGCGTTTCCTGAACCATATTGCTGTCCTGGTATTCATCACACATGATCTCTTCAAACTGGCGGGCATAGCCTTTTGCCGTCTCCGTCACTTCCAACCGGACAGCCTTAAGATGTTCGGTATCCATCACCTCCGGCGGACGGACGAGTATATCCAGAGCCATATGTTCCTGATCACTGAAATCGATGAGATTTTTTTTCTGTTTTCTCTTCTGATAGCGTTCGGAAAAATCTTTGACCAGTCTCACATACGCCCTCATAAGAGGCGCGATAGCTTCGCATTCCTCGCCGATCTGTTTGGCATCCCTGGTAAAGTAGTCCCGTATCAGTTTTTGGAACAGATCCTTTACCCGGCTACGCAATTCTTTAACCTGGTCTTTTTTATCCCCGTCCACATCTTTCGGCCGTTTCCGGGACAGAGCCATCCATTCAAAACTGCCGATCTTTTCTCTGAACTGATCAAAGTCCGCCCAGTTTTCCCCATTCCACAAAGTATTCAAACTTTCCGCCTGTCTGAGATCTTCCTCGATCATAGGGAGATAATGAAAAGGTCCTCCCGGACTTTCACATATCTCCTTTGCCCGGCAAAGCATATGCAAAGCCCCCCGGACACTGTGCCGCGTCTCTTCTTTGATCAGCCTGGCGATCTCCGATGCATCAAAAGCAGCGCTGTCATCCTCCAGCCGGCTGACACAGCCATCCAGCCATTTATCCGGCCAGGGCCAACTTTGGGAAAAATCATAAAGGCGCAGGATCATATCTTCCACCCCATAGTCCGTCTTTCCACCTGCATAAGCGTCCACGAATCGGAGAAAATCCTCGTCCTGTTTTTCATACCATTCTTCCAGCATATCTTCCAGGATATCCTGTTTAAGTAACGTCAATTCATATTCGTCCCCCACCCGAAAGGAGGGATCCAGATCTATATCATTGAAATGCTCTCGCAGCACCCGCATACAAAAACTGTCAATGGTGGTGATCCAGGCTGAGCCCATGAGCATCTTCTGCCGTTTGAGATGATCGTTATCCGGCTCGGCTTCGATCCTCCGGTCAAGGGCCCCATCCACCCGTTCTTTCATCTCAGCGGCAGCAGCTTTTGTAAAAGTCACCACCAGCAGGCGATCGATATCTAAAGGAGACGGTCCATCACATATTTTATGGATGATCCGCTCCACGAGTACCGCCGTTTTCCCCGATCCGGCGGCTGCGGATACAAGGAGGGAACGCCCATCCGATATGATGACTTTTTTCTGTTCTTCTGTCCATGTTACTGACATTCTTCCCGGACCTCCTCATATATTTTTTGCCATACCCGTTCTGCCTGTATCTCCATCAGGCGATGATAGTCACAGCCTTCCAACTTTGTGTCAAACTGACAGACCCCCTGATAGTCGCAAAAATCACAAGCTGTTTTACGTACACTTCCCTTCTGTCTCAGATAGGGATCAACAGATATATCCCCCGACATCAAATGATCTGAAAACTGGCGTATCCGCCGCTCCATCAGATAATTCAGCTGTTCCAGCTGACTGCTGTCTGCGGCGTGTTCTTTTTCTTTCACACTGCCGTCCTTTTTTATGGTCACAGGCAAGATCTGCGGCTTGCTCTCCAATTCCCTGTCCATCCATCGAAGTACCTGTGGATCACTGTTGACTAGCCCATCCATTTTTAGAGCAGACAACAGCGCTTCTTCCTGGGCGCTTTCATCCTCCCCGGGATTTAAAAGCATGGGATCGGAAATATGATAATAAAACAATCCCGCCTCCACCACTTCTTTTTCCGGATATTTTTCCCGAGTCATCCGGGCGATCGCCTTCATATAGACCACCAGCTGGATCTGCAGGCCATAATAAACCGAAGTCAGATCAAAGGATGTACTGCCGGATTTGTAGTCGATGATCCGCACAGCCACCTTGTCATCATTTTCATAAATATCATAACGGTCGATCTTTCCCACCAGATGGAGTAACTTTTTTTCAGAAAAATCCAATTCAAAACCAGCCGGTTCAAAATCGCCTTTTTCAATCTGTTTCTGTATCGTCCATACCGTCCGTTTCACCAGACGGACCATTTTCTCGATGTAGTATTTATATCGGGCATTATCAAGCAGCATGGTCCCTCTGAAATCCTCCGCCGCTTTCCGGACGCATTTCTCAGCCAGTCCATCCCTTTCCTCATTTTCCAGTTGTTTCCAGGACTTGCCTTCCCGAGTCAGCGCTTCGGAAAAATATTCCAGCGCCCCGTGGAGGATCGTACCCATGTCCGGAGCCGACAACCGATAGCGCTCCCGCTCTCTAAGCCCCAGTCCCGCCTGCAAAAAATGGGCATAGGCGCAGGCCGCATATTTTTCCAGAGTTGTTATGCTGACCAGCGGATGCTCCCCATACAAAGCCCGCACAACCTTGGCGGACAGGGTTTCCGGCATCACCGGTGCAAAAGCCTTTGTAAGCCATTCTGACAGTTGTTCCCGCGTTCCATCATGTCTCGAAAACCACGCATACAATGTCTGCCACAGCGGATCCGGTTCCTTGCCTTCCCGAATGCCCTCAAACCCGTTCAAAAGATAGTCTCCGCCGTCCCGCACATTCGCCAGGCTGGACAGATGTTCTTTCTTTGGCGCCTTTATTTTTAGCGCCGGGAACAGTCCCTTCACTTCCCGCAGCACCGGCGACGGATTCAACGCCTTACCGCTGCCATCCATCTGGGCAAAGGTCATAAAAAGCCCCTCTGATGGCTGAGTCATATGGCTATATATATAGAAATACTCTCGAAAACTGTTTTCCCGGCCGGTGGGAGCCAATAAAAGGCCGTATTCGGCCAGCTGCTCCTTCTCCCGGTCACTGATCATGCCGCCACTGTTCACCACGGATGGCAGCACACCATCGTTGCACCCCATGAGAAATGTGAAACGTACGCGTCCCAGACGGGTCCGCTTCAGATCCCCAAACACCACCTGATCCAAGGTAGGCGGGATCACGCCCACTTGTTCCTCCTCAAA
>DVLT01000020.1 GCA_018715345.1 Candidatus Onthocola gallistercoris | reverse complement strand
TCTCCATATCGGAATTGATACGGTGGAATTAAACGGCGACGGATTCCATGCTTGTGTGAAGCAAGGGCAAACAGTGAAAAAAGGTGATCTGCTCGTGGAAGTGGATTCGGATGTGATACGGGAAAAAGGTTATAATCCGATTTTGGTATTTCTTTTTCCAAATGGAGAAGCAGTGCCTGCCTTGGAATACGGTAAGACCGTTTCGGAGAAAGAGGTGATAGCGAAATGCTGAAAACGATCAGAGAAATGTCAATGAAACAACAACTGTTTTGTTTCATTGAGTTCATCGTAACCTATTTTTCTCCCCTGTTGGCCGTATTTATCGTCCCCTATATGTGCATCCGTAAAAAGGACAAAATATACAGAGTGACACCTATAATCGGAGCAGCAGTTGCCTTATCCTTCTATGTGGTCAGTTACCTGATCTATAATATTTGATCATCCAGAGCGGGGAAGTATCGAGATCATCTTATCGGATGATAAAGAGAGCACCCTTTGGATAAAAAGAAAACCGGAAGAAATCCCACGTATCGTGCTTGAGGATTTCTTCCGGTTTTTTGTTTAAGGGGGCAGATGTGGAAACGAGCCTTTCGGATCAGTCCATGGAAGAGAAAAATAAATCTGTATTTTCAACGCAGTTCCGATTATGGTATAATGATCATAGATATTCGGAGGAGGCGTAACATATGATCAGGGATTTGCTTGCTCAGTTTTTCGATGCCTATTTGGTAAAGAGAGATCTGGAAAAGGCCTTATCATTTCTTTCAGACGGAGTGGTCAGCCTGGGCACAGGGGCGCAGGAATTGGCCTTAGATAAAAAAGAACTGCGGGAATTGATGATCCGTGAATTTGAAAGTCTGCCCGGTGGGTTTCACTATGAGATCAGTGATTATCATGAACATCAATATAAAGAAGATCTATATACCGTTTATTGTAGCGTGACAACGTTTATGACGGACAGCAATGGGGTGAAACTTTTGTTTCAGACCCGGTTGACAGCAACAGCGGCGTATATAAACGCCAGATGGCAGTTCATCAATATGCATATGTCGGCGCCGGCGGACCAGCAGGAAGAAGAAGAGTTTTTCCCCATCAAGTACAGCAGGCAGGCTGTTGGGAAGCTGGACGTGGCGGCCAGCAGAAAACTGGTGGAACTAATGCTATCCATGCTTCCCGGCGGCATTATGGGCGGCTACTTGGAAAAGGGCTTTCCGCTTTATATCATAAACGATACCATGCTGGATTATCTGGGCTATACCTATGATGAATTGGTGGAAGAAACCGGTGAATATATGCAGAATATCATTGCTCCGGAAGATTGGGATCGGGTGGAACGGGTCATTTATGAAAGCATCCAAAAGACGGGAGAGTATGACGTTCAATATCGGATCATCCGCAAAGATGGCACCAAGCTTTGGGTGGATGATAGGGGACATGAGATCATCACAGAAGATGGCCGGAAGGCCATGATCAGTGTCATGTTGAATATCAATGAAGATGTTAAACTTCAGGAACAGTTGAAAAAAGAAGTCATGGAGGATTCGCTTACAGGTATATTGAATCGAAAAGGCGCTATCTGCTGTATTGAAGAGATATTGAAACAGCGGCAGCCGGGGACCATGCTTTTATTGGATATTGATAATTTTAAACAGCTGAATGATACATATGGCCACCAAAACGGCGATGAAGTATTGGTCTTACTGGCCGATATCATGAAACATCATTCCCGGGAGGAAGATATTGTCGCCCGGATCGGCGGTGACGAATTTATACTGTTTTTTTCAGGATGTACCAGTGAACATGTTATCAAAGATCGGGCAGAACATATATGTTGCGAATTTCGGGACCAAGGGAAAAAATATGATAAAGCGGATCTGTCCGTGAGCATCGGTATTGCCGTATATCAAGGGAGCGGCAGCTTTGACAGCCTGTTTAAAAAGGCGGATGAAACCCTTTACCATGTCAAGCGGAGCGGAAAAAACAGCTTTGGGCTTGGGGATGCATTGACCTGATCAGCGCTTCTACAGCCCAGATGAAAAAACGTTATGGGTTTATCTATGTGGATCGGAATGACGATGGCACAGGAACTTTGGAACGATATAAAAAGAAAAGCTTTTTCTGGTATCAAAAAGTGATCGCAAGCAACGGAGATCACCTGAGTACAGAAACCGATTGATGGCAGACGCCATGGACAAAGTTGTCACCTTGTCCATGGCGTTTTCTTTCTTGTCTTTCATATCAGCCAATGATATAATTTTGATAAAGAAAGGGGATACCCGGTTTGGGGGAAGGTCTTATGGAAGATGGGAATCGGCTGACGACAGTTCTGTTTATATTTCAGCGGCCAGAAGTGTGGGCGGTGATACTGATAGCGGCGCTTCTGGCAGTTTTTTTACGCTTCTGTATTTACAGAAGGAGGAAATTGGCGAAGGAACAGGATGGAAAGGGGGGCGAAAAGGGAGAAGTATTTGAAGGGGATCCGTCCCTTTTAAAACCACAAGATCCGGCGGCATATCGGGACACTGAAATGCAGATGCCGGAGCAAGAACACTCGGAACATCTTTTGTACATGGGAAAAACACAAGGCATCGGGAAAAGGGCTGATCAACAAGACCATATGGTTTTGTCTGAAGAAAAGGCATCTGCATCCACAGATGGAAAGGGCATATTTGCGTTGGTGGCAGACGGTATGGGAGGCCTGACGGATGGCGGAAAAGTCAGCCAGATGACCGGTGAGATCATGTTGGCTACATTTATGTCCCAGAAACAGAGCATATCGGCGGATCAGCTGCTGTTAAGCATGCTTTACAAAGCTAACAGCGAGATAAAGAAGCATTTTGGCGTCCGGCGCAGCGGGTCCACCATGGCGGCGGTCATCGTCCGGGGGTATGATCTGTATTGGGCAGCTGTGGGCGACAGCCGCATTTGTCTGTGGCGGAAGGGGCAGCTGGTCCAGGTGAACCGGGAACACATTTATGGGGAGAAATTGGATAGACAGGCGCGCAAAGGTGAGATCAGCCGTGAACAGGCCCAGTCCCATCCCCAGAGAGGGGCGTTGACAAGTTTTATCGGTATGGGCGATATCGGACAGATCGACAGGAATATACGGCCGTTCCGGCTTTTGCCGGGAGATCGGATACTACTCATGACTGACGGCGTGTTCCGGACTTTGAACGATCTGGAGATATCCGAGATACTGAAACAACCGGCGATGGCAGCGGCAGAGGCCCTGGAACGGATGATACGGGTCAAAGACAGACAGAACCAGGACAATTACACGGCGGTCATCCTGGAATATCGGGAGGGTGAAAGATGATCGATATGGCCGGCTGTTCTGAAAAGGGCGGCAGAAATCATAATGAGGATACGGTTTTGGTAAAAAATATGGGATACCGTCAGTGCGCCTTGGTGGCGGACGGTTTAGGCGGCCACGGCGGCGGAGATATTGCTTCCAAAACAGCAGCCAACATCATCATGGAAGGGTTTGAATCCGAGGAAGTGATGGACACCGATGCTTTGATACGGATATTCGAAGAAGCCAATCGGGCAGTGGTGAAAAAACAAACGATGACCTGTCGTATGAAAACCACTTGTGTCGGACTATTCATCGAAGAAGCTAAAGCGTGGTGGGGACATATCGGAGATTCCAGATTATATCATTTTGTAGACGGGGCGCTTAACTCCTGTACAAAAGATCACAGTGTGTCCCAGATGGCCGTTGACGCCGGAAAGATCACCTGGGAGCAGATACGTTTTCATAAGGAGCGGAATAAATTGTATTGTGCGCTGGGCAGCCGGATCCCCATCCGTCCAGAGGTGGGACAGGCAGATCTTGATGACGGCCATTTTCACGCCTTTCTTCTTTGCACCGATGGTTTTTGGGAATATGTCCTTGAGACGGAGATGATGGTGGATCTGGCTAAATCCCGCAGGCCAGGGGAATGGCTGGACTATATGGTGAGCAGACTTGAGAAAAAAGTTACTGGATATCATGACAATTATACAGCGGCGGCTGTATTTTATCGGTGACACCCTGAAGAAGTGTATCGATGGAACATCGGCAGACATCACAAAGAAAACGTGTGTCTGCCGATTTTTTGATATCACGCTCTGTTCAGTCCGCTGTCTGATCCCGGATGACATTCAGCATGATGTAAGTCAATGGGAGGGAAAGGAGTATGATCGTTGTCTGCATGGACGGACTTAAGAAAGCGGCTTCTAAGGCAGTGAGGACAGTCCCGCACAGATTAAAAACGGCGTGGGCCAGTATGGCTGCTTTTACCGTACGGTAGCGGTACGCCAGGTATCCCAGGAAAAGCCCGAGGATAAAAGCATAGATTCCCTGGATCAGATTCATATGGAAACATCCGAACAAAGCAGCCTGTATCATATTGACAGCAACAAAAGGCATCCTTGTTTTTTTCAGATAATGACAGATCAGCCCGCGAAAGATCATCTCCTCCGCCAGGGGAGCCAGGACGATGACAGCCAGAAACCAGGTGAGGGAATAGGCCGTCATTCCTCCGTTTTCCACCAACGAATCATAGGCCATGGTGGCATGGGGAAGAAGAAGAGCCAGAATGGACAACAGCAACGATATGGCATGATTCAGGGCAAATACCAGCAGGATGACAGCACCAAAATGGGATGGTTTTAAGGTGTGCGTCTTTTTATGATCCCCTTTTTTTCTGCCTACAGCCAGATGATACCAGATAGCCGAAGGAAGCAGAGCGATCAGATAGGAGATCATACTGACGGCTGTGATGTGATCCATATACAGGGTATAAGCTCTTTCGTAGCCGAAAAAAAAGATCAGCGTATAGGAAAGCAGGATCGGCACACAATAAAGGATGCCGAGGATCAGCAAAAAGGCCAGGAATGCCGGTATCACATAAAAATATTTTTTCATATCAATTTATCCTCCGGACCGCATTGTCCTGGAATCGGAAATAGTCTGGGCGATGTCTGGACTGGGTAAACTCAAACATGACGCCGTCGCTGTTATAAGTATGGCTGCTGACAACGGCAACACAGTTATAATCATTCACATCCAGATGGAGATATTTTTCATCGACCTGGGTTATCTTTTCTACGGTCATGATCCGCTTGCTGTTGACAATGGTCATATGAAGCGTATGTTCGATATAATCGTAAATAGAATGGCAGGCGATATCTGCCGTGAGGCCGGGAACAGCGCTTTTCAAAAAATAGTTATGATTGATGATCAGGGGCTTTTCGTCCAGAAAATGAAGCCGTTGGATATAGTAAAGTTCGCTTCCCAGGGGGAAACCGGTACGAGCCTGGATCTTTTCATCTGCAATGATCTCCATAAACTGGAGCACCTGGGTCCTTCCTGTCTTATTATTTCTTATAGCCGATTCGTGGAAGGATTCGATACCGCCCAGCACGAAAGAATTTTGGGCGACCGGGCGGAAGATATTGCGGACGCCTTTTCCCTGGATGGTCTGTACATAACCGTCCAGGACCAGCATGCCGATGGCCCGGCGGACCGTATTGCGGGAGCAGTCATAGGTATGGATCAGAATATTTTCAGAGGGGAGCAGTTCGCTGTACGCATAATCCCCGGATTCGATTTTTTGTTTGATATCTTTGTATATCTGTTCATATTTTGCTTTTGGCATGGAAAAACACACATCCTGTCAATGAGATTTTGCTATATATTTTATTATAGGGAGAAAAAAAAAGAAGTCAAGAATTTGTTGTTGACATGTTTAAACAAGTATGGTAAATTAAAGTTGTTTAAACAAGATAAAAGGAGAGAGGGAACATGGCTAAGTACGATAATGAAGTCAAACAGTTACTCACATTGATCGGTGGGAAAGAAAACATCCAGGCTGTTACCCACTGCATGACGCGTATGCGTTTCGTCCTTGTGGATCCATCCAAGGCAAATGAAAAGGAAATCGAAAATATTTCCTGTGTTAAAGGCACATTTACCCAGGCCGGCCAGTATCAGGTCATCATCGGCAATGACGTTGGTATTTTTTACAACGAATTTACCCAATATGCCGGCATCGAAGGCGTCAGCAAAGACGCGGCAAAAGCTGCGGCAAAGACGAACCAGAAACCGATCCAGAAGGTCATGGGCGCTTTGGGAGAGATTTTCGCTCCGCTGATCCCAGCCTTGATCTGCGGCGGTCTTATCCTTGGCTTCAGAAATGTTATCGGTGAGATCAATTTCTTTAATAATGGAACACAGAGTCTGGCGGATATTTCTCAGTTCTGGGCAGGCATGTACAGTTTTCTCTGGCTGATCGGTGAAGCGGTATTTCATTTGCTGCCTGTAGGTATCGTGTGGTCCATCACTAAGAAGATGGGCACGACCCAGATCCTTGGTATCGTACTTGGTCTGACTTTGGTTTCACCCCAGTTATTGAACGGTTTTTCCGTGGCGACAGCGGAAACGATCCCGGTATGGGATTTCGGATTTTTCCAAGTACAGATGATCGGTTATCAGGGTCAGGTTATCGCAGCCATGCTGGCCGGCTTCGTGCTTGTATATCTTGAAAAATTCTTTAAGAAACACTGTCCGGAAGTGATCAGTATGATCGTTGTTCCTTTCTGCTCGCTGGTTCCGGCAGTTATCATCGCCCATACGATCGTAGGCCCCATTGGCTGGAAGATCGGAGACGCCATTGCGTCTGTAGTATATAATGGCTTGATGTCCAACTTCGGATGGCTGTTTGCCGGTGTTTTCGGTCTGTTATATGCACCCGTTGTCATGACCGGTCTGCATCATATGACCAATGCCATCGACAGTCAGCTTGTAAGCGCCTATGGCGGTACGATACTTTGGCCGATGATCGCCATTTCCAATATCGCCCAGGGGTCCAGCGTACTTGCCATGAGTATCCTTCAGAAGAAAAACGAGAGAGCGCAGCAGGTCAATGTGCCCGCATGTATTTCCTGTTACCTGGGTGTTACTGAACCGGCGCTGTTCGGTGTGAATATGAAATTCGGATTCCCGCTGATCTGCGGTATGATCGGATCTGCCATTGGTGCCATGATCTGCGTTGGTTCCGGTGTTCAGGCATTCAGTATCGGTGTGGGCGGTCTGCCGGGTATCCTTTCCATCAAACCGGAATTTTATTTACCTTTCCTTTTGGCCATGGTAGTTGCCATCGTAGTACCTTTTGCGCTCACTTTCATCGTGGGAAGTCGGAAACTTTCTGTTGAAGACAGAGGATTGGATCATGAAACCATCGCTGCGCCGGCGGATGATACACATGCAGCTGCAGCAGATGAGACTGACACAGATGTGAAAGCCATCCTGAGCGGTAAGGTGATCCCGCTGGACGATGTTCCGGATGATGTTTTTTCACAGCATATCATGGGTGACGGTGTGGCCATCGAACCGACAGACAATGTGGTCGTGGCGCCGGCAAATGCGGATGTGGGCGTTGTTATGGCTGATTCTGGTCATGCCTGCGGACTTGTTCTGGACAATGGCATGGAATTGCTGATCCATGTGGGCATCGATACTGTGGACATGAACGGAGACGGGTTTAACTTGATGATCAAAGAAGGGGAGCGGGTAAGAAAAGGCCAGCCGCTGATCAAGTTTGACCCGGAGAAGATTAAAAAGGCCGGACATCCCACAACGACCATGCTGATCGTGACCGGAGAAGGCGAAGCAAAGAATCTCCAGTATCATACAGGTATGGACGCCAAAGCCGGAGAAACACCGGTCATCACATTTGAAAAATAAATCAGACAGAGGAGATCATTTATGACAGATTTTAAAAAATGCGTCGTATATCAGATATATCCCAAATCTTTTTCTGACAGCAATGGTGATGGGTTTGGAGATCTGAAGGGTGTGACAGAAAAGCTGGATTATATAAAAACGCTGGGCGTGGATTATATATGGCTGACACCGTTCTATGTCTCCCCCCAGAATGACAATGGATATGACGTGGAAGATTATTATCGCGTCGATCCCCGATACGGTACGATGCAGGACTTTGAAGTGCTGTTGGAAGAAGCGGCAAAAAAAGGTATCCGCATCATGCTGGATATGGTTTTTAACCATACGTCCAGTCATCACGAATGGTTCCAGAAGGCGCTGGCCGGGGAAGAAAAATATAAAAATTTCTATTTTTTCCGAAAGGGAAAAGAAGATGGCACAGTTCCCACAAACTGGGAAAGCAAGTTTGGCGGCAGCGTCTGGGAATATGTGGATGCCTTTGATGAATATTATCTTCATCTTTTCGACGTATCCCAGCCGGATCTGAACTGGGATAATCCCCAAGTCCGGGAGGAGATATGCAAGATCCTTAAATTTTGGATAAAAAAAGGGGTAAAAGGTTTCCGATTCGATGTGGTCAATCTGATCAGTAAGGGAAGCTTTGAAGATGATACAAAAGGAGATGGACGGCGGTTTTATACGGACGGCCCGAATATCCATACTTATCTCCAGGAGATCAGCCGTGCCATTGCCGATGAGGATGCGGAGATCATCACTGTGGGCGAGATGTCCAGTACTTCTTTGGAAAACTGTTACAAGTATGCAGGCGAGGACTGTAAGGAATTGTCCATGGTATTCAGCTTCCATCATCTGAAGGTGGATTTTATGGACAATGAAAAATGGGTCATGATACCCTACGATTTTGATAAGCTGAAAAGGATCCTTTTTGAGTGGCAGACAAAGATGGCCGCACATCATGCCTGGAATGCGGTGTTCTGGTGCAATCATGATCAGCCGCGGATCGTATCCCGGTTTGGGGACGAAGGCGAATACTGGAAAGAGTCGGCAAAAATGCTGGCCACTGCGATCCACTGTCTGAGGGGCACGCCTTATATCTACCAGGGAGAAGAACTGGGCATGACCAATGCGGGATTCACAGACATTTCCCAATACCGGGATGTGGAGAGCCTGAACCATTTCCGCATTTTGCAGGATAAAGGTATGTCAAGAGAACAGGCTTATGAGATCCTCCGTATCCATTCCCGGGATAACAGCCGGACGCCTATGCAATGGAGCGATGAGAAAAATGCCGGTTTTACAGCCGGAAACCCTTGGATCGAGATCAATCCAAATTACCGGTACATCAATGCGCAGACAGAGATAAAAGATGAAGATTCCATCTTCTATCATTATCAGAAACTGATACAGCTTCGGAAGGAATATGATGTGGTCGCCTATGGCGACATTGAGCCCATGGCTTTGGATCATCCCTCTGTGTTCGCTTATAAGAGACGTTGGAAGAATGAGGAACTGACCGTTGTCAACAATTTTTATAAGAAGGAAACCGTTTTGAATATAGGCGAGCCGATAAACGATTACCGTTGTCTGATCAGTAATTATGACAGACCGGATATGAAAAAAGATCAGGTGACGCTTCGTCCTTTTGAAAGCTTTGTATTATATCGGAAAAACTGACAGATACAAAGGGCATCTGAAAAAGTCTTGAACAGACGGATCAGATGCCCTTATTTTTTTCTTGACAATAAATTTGGAAACGACTATAATCTGTAGTGTGCGACAGATATTTGTCGCTTATTTTTTGAGAAAAGGTGGTGCATATGCTCGACAGTGATAAGAATGCCAATATAGGCTCTTTGATAAAAGTGCTCAGTGATGCCATCAGCAAAAAAGCTAAGAATGATTTCAAGGAATATAATCTGACCATGCAGCAGATCAAGATCCTGTCCTACCTCAAACAGATGGAAGGCAGGGAGCCGGTCAGTCAGAAGGACATCCAGGATTATCTGAGGATCGCCCATCCCACTGTTGTCAGTATATTGAAAGGTATGGAGGCAAAGGGCTTTATAAAGACCCATACCTGCGAAACCGATAAACGGATGAAGATCGTTTGCCTGACTGGCAAGGAGAACGACTTTTTTGAAAAGGTTATCATAGGGAGAAAGAAAATGGAAAATCAGATTTTGAAAGGAATGACGGAAGATGAAAAAGAACATTTGAGGGACTATCTGAAGAGAATGTATGAGAACATTAAAGAGTGATTTTAAGTGAAAGGAAGACAGCGATGAACAGAAAATTATTAAAATCTGTACGCGAATACAAAAAAGAGGCCGTCCTTGCGCCGATCTTTGTTATTCTGGAAGTCCTGATGGAAGTTCTGATCCCGCTGATGATGTCCCGGATCATTGACGTGGGTATCCAAGGCGGAAACATCGGATACATTGTCCGCACTGGACTGATACTGGTCGGAATGGCCATGCTGGCTCTTGTTTTCGGCGCCATGGCAGGAAGATTTGCAGCCGTATCTGCTGCGGGTTATGCGAAGAATTTGCGACACGACATTTTTTATAAGATACAGGATTTTTCTTTTAAAAATATCGATCATTTTTCAACCCCCAGTCTTGTTACCCGTATGACCACGGATATCACCAATGTCCAAATGGCATATATGATGACAATACGTATGTTGGCAAGAGCGCCGGTTATGATCGTTCTTTCCTGGATCATGACCATGACGATCAATGTGTCCATCGCTTTACTGTTTTTGGTGGCGATTCCCATCCTTGGCGGCACATTGATCTTTATCGCCAAAAAAGCCCATCCCCATTTTATCAAAGTGTTTGATGAATACGATGTGTTGAATAATACGGTCCAGGAAAATGTAAATGCGGCCCGGGTCGTAAAGGCTTATGTCCGGGAAGAGCATGAGATCAAAAAATTCCATGGTATATCCCAGATCGTTTATGATCTGTTTACCAAAGCAGAAAAGATCGTGGCTTGGAACAGTCCGGTCATGCAGTTTACCATGTATACGGTCATTCTTTTGATGGTTTTTATCGGCGGTGAGGACATCGTATTTGGCACCATGGAGACCGGAGAGTTGACCAGTGTTTTAGTTTATGCGATCCAGATCTTGATTTCTTTGATGATCGTTTCTTTCGTATTCGTTATGAATATGATCGCAGAAGCTTCGTCTGACCGTATCATCGAAGTATTGGATGAGGTACCGGAGATGAATGATCTTCA
>DVLT01000019.1 GCA_018715345.1 Candidatus Onthocola gallistercoris | reverse complement strand
TATAGGTAAAAATGTTTTTATCAACTGTTGCTGTCATTTTCAGGATCAGGGCGGCATCTACATCGGCGATGGGACACTTATCGGATCCTTTGTTGTGATGGCCACCATTAATCATGGAATGTTGCCGGAAGATCGGGCGGATAATATACCGGCGGCCATCCATATCGGGAAGAAGGTTTGGATCGGCGCCCATGCGACCATTTTGCCAGGAGTGACCATCGCCGATCATGCTGTGATCGCCGCAGGGGCGGTGGTGACAAAGGACGTCCCGGCCGGTGCGATCGTGGCCGGCGTACCGGCAAAAGTGATCAAATATATATCCGGATCGGAGGAAAATACAGCCTTATAAAAGCGGCTGATAGTTGTCCTAGCCCCGACTTTGGTTTATAATAAGTAAAAATGACCAATAAGCAAGTGAGGTATACGCATGATAACAGTAAAAGAATACAGGGGCCATATCCGTAATTGGAAAGCCCTGTGCGAAGAACTGAATATTGATACCGGACTGGGACGGGAAGAGAGAGAACGGGCCATACTGGAAAAAGCCTACCAAGCATGGGGCTGCGATATGGGCAATCACATTTATGGCATGTTTGCTTTTGCCTTGTGGGATGAAGAAGAGAAAAAACTCTTCTGTATGAGAGACCAGTTTGGTACAAAACCTTTTTACTACTATGAGACAGAGGAAGGTCATCTCCTTTATGGGACCATGATCCGTCAGATCATGGAGCAGCCGGGCTTTGTGAAACGGCTGAATGAAGAGATGCTCCAGCTTTATCTGACGCTGACCTATGTGGCCGGTGAGAATACTTTCTTTAAAGGACTGAAAAAGCTGATGCCGGGCCATTATCTGATCTGGCAGGAAGGTCGCCTGAAGATCGAGCGGTATTGGACGCCCACCTTCCATCCGGATCGCAGCAAGTCGCTGGAGGACTGGGCAGATGAGATCCACACAACCCTGGGCCATATCATGACAGAGGTCAAGACGGAGGATGAGACGGCAGAGGCGTTCTTGTCCGGCGGCGTGGATTCGTCTTATGTATTGGCCATGTCGGATGCTCAGATGAGTGATTCCTGCGGCTATGACGATGAACGGTTTGACGAATCCGGCCTGGCAAAGCAGACAGCGGACCTTCTGGGCAGACAGAACAGTCGGTGCCTGATCACGCCGGAGGAGTATTTTGCGGCAGTACCCTATGTTATGTACAACATGGAGCAGCCCTTGGGGGATGCTTCCGCTATAGTGTTTGCCCTGGCGTGCAAAGCAACTGCCCAGCATACGAAACTGTGCTACTCCGGTGAAGGTTCTGACGAGTTTTTCGGCGGTTATAATATGTATCGTAATGCTAAGCGTTACGGGGACAATCTGAAAACCTTCTATGTGGGCAATACCAATATCATGAAGGAAGACGAAAAGAAACGGATCCTTAAAAAGTATGATCCGGATGTGCTTCCCATTGAGCTGGTACAGCATATCTATGAAGAGACGGAAGGGCTGGATCCTCTGACAAAGATGTCCGACGTGGATATCCAGATCTGGCTGGAAGGAGATATTTATCTGAATGTGGACAAGATGAGCGAGGCGGCTGGGCTGGAGATACGTATGCCGCTGACAGACCTTCGGATATTTGACATCGCCTCCCGGATCCCTTCCGAATATAAAGTGAACGATGAACAGAACAAGGTAGCCTTCCGCACAGCGGCGGCCAAAGTGCTTCCGGAGGAGATCGCTTTCCGGAAAAAACTTGGCTTTATCGTGCCCATAAGGATATGGATGGCAGACGACCGTTACAATCAGGACGTGCGGGCCAAGTTTTCCAGTGATATGGCTGCCCAGTTCTTTGATCTGGATGAGATCCAGGCCATCTTCGACGACTATATCGGCGGTAATTCGGATAATTGGCGGAAGATATGGACCATCTATACATTCCTTGTATGGTATGAAGAATATTTTGTAAAACGCTGATCGGATAGGTTCGATAAGAAAAAGACATCCGGCGACCCTTTGCGGCCTTCTGGCCTGGAAAGTTTTAAAGCAGATGTGAACAGTCAGCCAATATCCTTTATAAAAATAGAAAAAAGGTATGGTACACCATTCCATATACGAATTTGAAATTCAAATGGAAATTTTTTATAATATCAAGTAGTAAATGAAATCTGTGTCTAAAACAGAAGGGAGTCGTCAGATATGATATACAGAAAATTTCAGGACATGGAACTGTCTGCCCTTGGTATGGGCGCCATGCGTTTACCGGTGGTAGATGGACAGGATGGCCACATAAATGAGACGGCCACAGAAAAGATGGTGGCCTATGCCATGGAAAAGGGCATCAACTACTATGATACAGCCTGGGGGTATCACGATGGCCATTCGGAGATCGTGATGGGAAAGGCTTTGAGCCATTATCCGAGGGAAAGTTTTTATCTGGCCACCAAGTTTCCGGGGTATGATCTGTCCAACATGGATAAGGTGGAGGAGATATTCGAAAAACAGCTGGAAAAATGCGGTGTGGACTATTTTGATTTTTATCTGTTCCACAATGTGTGCGAGATGAACATCGACGCTTATCTGGACGAAAAATACGGCATTTTTGATTATCTGATGAAACAAAAAGAAAATGGCCGTATCCGCCATCTGGGCTTTTCTGCCCATGGCAGCTACGATGTGGTCA
Organism: Candidatus Onthocola gallistercoris; assembly: GCA_018715345.1. Taxonomy (GTDB): domain Bacteria; phylum Bacillota; class Clostridia; order Lachnospirales; family Lachnospiraceae; genus Frisingicoccus; species Frisingicoccus gallistercoris. Next base: position 44,405 of record DVLT01000019.1, on the reverse strand, counting down.
AGCGCTTTCTGGACGCCTACGGCGACCATATGGAATTTTGTCAGATCCAGCTCAACTACGTGGACTGGTCTTTCCAGAAAGCCAAAGATAAGGTGGAACTGTTGACATCACGAAATATACCCGTATGGGTCATGGAACCGCTCCGAGGCGGCAAACTGGCTAAACTTCCGGAGACAGACGAAGCCAAACTGAAAGCGCTGCGTCCGGATGAAGGGGTGCCTGCCTGGGCGTTCCGGTTTCTTCAGTCCATTCCGGAGGTTACCGTTGTCTTATCCGGTATGTCCGATTTTGACCAGTTAAAGGAGAACATCGAAACTTTTGAAAACGATCGACCGCTGAATGGAGAAGAGATGAAGGCTTTGCTTTCCATGGCGGACGGTATGTTAAACGGTTCTTTGCCATGTACGTCCTGCCATTATTGCGTCAGCCATTGTCCGAAGGGACTGGATATTCCGAAACTTTTGGAACTTTATAATGAACATTGCTTTACCGGCGGCGGCTTCCTGGCTCCCATGGCGCTGATGGCCATTCCCCAGGAAAAACAACCGTCTGCCTGCATCGGCTGTCGCAGCTGTGAAAAAGTCTGTCCGCAGCAGATCAAGATTTCCGAGGCCATGGCTGACTTTACGGAAAAATTAAAGGGCTGAAAAAATCCCAGATAGCTCTGCAGATAAAAATAAAGCTGTAAAATCCATATGCTCCCGTTTGAAAGACAAGATCGGATCGTTCCAAATGAGTAAAGCAATAGGGATCGATCTGGGAACGACCAACAGTTGTGTCTCAGTCATTGAAAATGGTACGCCGGTCATCGTACCGGCAGCTTCCGGCAGCAGAACCACCCCCAGTGTGGTGGGATTTACGAAGGAAGGCGAACGGCTTGTGGGGGAGAATGCCAGAAGGCAGGCAGTTACCAATGCCAAGCGGACCATCAGTTCTGTAAAACGGCATATGGGGACGGAATGGACTGTGGATATTGATGGCAAGATCTATCGTCCTCAGACTATCAGTGCCATGATACTCCGTCAGTTAAAAGAAGATGCAGAAGCGTTTACCGGAGAAAGTGTGACGGAAGGGGATATCGGCCAGCTCAAAGAAACGAAACAGACCCTCCAGGAAGCAATGGATCATGTAATGGAATAAAAGGAGTATCAGAGATGGATTATGACTATCACTATATGGAAGAGATCGGGCCAGACCGGATCTGTGAACAGATCCCTGTGACATTGGAACCGGCGATATACGGCGCCTGTATCCGCATCCCGCAGCCCTATAGGAAATACATAAAGGATGATGAGATCTGGTTTGTGGGAAATGGCGCCCATCAAACTCTGAACATCTATTCCTGGGATGAATGGGCGGCGCTGGAAAAACGTCTTGTCCGGGCCACCAGTAAAGACAACAGAAAGTTCCGCCACGTTGTCCGTTTTTTTGTCAGCGGTATTGCGGAAAGCATTATCCATGACGGACGGCTTTACATACCGGATCATTTGTTGGAAAGGGCCGGGATCGAAAAAGTCGGTATTTTACTTGCCGTCCGGGAAAACGATGGCATCCGGTTTGTGCTGACAAATGCCGGAGGACTATACGCATCCGATGACCGGCAGATGTCAGGGGAATGACCGTCAATCTTCATCCGATGGATCAGAAGCGGCGGATGCGCAGCTATCGCGGCAGAATTTCAGAAATTTTGAAGCTGCCGGGGAAAAGGGTTGATTCTTTTTCCATGCGAGTATGGCCCATGCTTCTCTCTGGGGACAGAGGGGGACAAAGCGGAGTCCGTTATAGCTTTGACCCGATTCCAGGCACAGAACAGACCCCACTTGGTTTTTGACCATGTTGGCAGCGTTGGTCACCAGATTATAGGTGGCGGCCACATCGAGACGGTCATAACGGTCGCCGAACCAACTGGCCAGATCGCTGCGTACATCTTCCCGCCAAGGCATGATAAGAGGGAAGCCGATCAGATCATCGGGGGTAACATGATCTTTGGAAGCCAATGGGGAATCTTCCCGGGTGAGGATGCCCCATTTTTCTTTATAAGGCATATGGATAAATTCATATTTGCCGATATCCGTAGGACCCATCATCAGTCCGGCATCCAGCAGGCCCTTTTCGATCCGTTCACGGATATCATCAGCAATGGCGCTGTAGATGCTGAAATGGACCAGGGGATGCATGCTGCGAAAAGCGGCCATCCGTTCAGAGATAAAGGTCATATTTTTGGTTTCACCACAGCCGATGGAAATTTCACCGGCCAGCTCCCCTTGGTGATCTGTAAATTCCCGGATCGTCTTGTCTGTCAGGGAGACGATCTCTTGAGCCCGACGCTTCAGGAGCATACCGTCATCGGTGAGGATGATGCGATGCTTGCCTCGGATGAAAAGTTTCACGCCCAGTTCTTCTTCCAACTGGATCAGCTGTCTGGAAAGGGTGGGCTGGGTAACATGGAGTAAGGAAGCCGCTTTCGTGATGTTTTCTTCTCTGGCAACCATCAAAAAATATTTCAGAACCCGGATATCCAATATGAATCCCTCCTTTTGATGTTGTTATAAGCATAGCATTAAAAGAAGGGATTTTCAATATGGCCGTTTTAATGGGGCAGGGGAAAAGGAAATTTCCTTGTTTCTTTTTTCCAGTTGGCTTAAAATAATAGTATGTTTTTAGAAATGAAACGAAAAACAGAGAGAGGAGACGGAAATGGATGCGCATGAGTACAGAATCGTTGATCGCAGATACTTTTGTAGATATGCTTGAAAAAGAAGATCTGGATAAGATCACGGTAAAACGGCTGATCGAGGAATGCCATATATCCCGACAGACATTTTATTATCATTTTCACGATATAATGGATGTATTGGAATGGTCATTTAAGAAAGCTACCCAGGAATTGGTGGAAAATAGTCTGAATGCGGGAAGTCAGAAGGAAGCGTTGAGCTTTTTCTCTGCTTTTGTGAAAATGCATCGGACAAAACTGGACAGACTGCGCTACTCCAGAAACTGGATCCGTATTGAAGAACTGCTCACCGATTCCGCCATGACTTATCTGGGGAAAATAGCCCGGCGGAAAGCGCCGGATATCGATATAAGTTATGAGGATATGGAGATCACCCTGCGATTTTATGCTTCCGGTTTTGTGGGTGTACTGCTCCAATACTGTGGGAAAAAGCAGATCAATGAAGAAAAAATGGTGCGACAGTTGGATAAGCTCATTTCGGGGGAGATATGGGGCAGCAGACACTATGAGAAAGAGGTTATCCGTAGGTAAAAGAGGGCTTGAACATATATACATTTTAAGGGGAATATTCTTACAAAAGAGGGAAAATGACAAAAAATTTGACAAAAAAATGAAAATGTAAAAATACTTTTTGAAAATTGACCATCCCATTTTAAAGGATTTTCTGTTATATTCTATTTTAGGTTTTTTGCCATATAATATGGAAGATCTGAATACAGATATTTATACAGAAGATAGAAAGGCGGAATGAGGTATGGGCAGATCGATAAAAGAAAAAATGCAGGAATTTGCGGTGAATCAGGCGCTGAATTATCTGGGAAGCGATCCGGAGGAAAACATCCCAAAACTGATGGCTATGGTGGATCGGTTTATGCCGGACGACTGGTATGCAAGTCAGAGAAACGCCATCCGTAAAGCGATAGAAGAAAAGAATAACTGGTATCAGCTGATACTGAGGATGTATGAACTGGATGAAGGGGTTCGGAAGACATTTTTCCGGAATTTCATCACCAATGCCAGTTTAAAGGGAAGCGCGATCCAGAAAGAGTCGGAGGAAAAGTATCATTGCAATATACCGTGGGCCATCCTGTTGGACCCCACCACAGCATGCAACCTGAACTGTACCGGCTGCTGGGCGGCAGAGTATGGTCATCAGTTTAACCTGAGCCTGGGAACGATCGATTCCATCATACGGCAAGGTAAGGAATTGGGAACCTATATGTACATATATACCGGCGGCGAGCCCACTGTCCGGAAGAAAGATATCATAAAAATCTGCGAGATGCATCCGGATTGTGAATTTCTCGCATTCACCAACGGAACGCTGATCGATGAGGAATTTTGCCAGGATATGCTCCGGGTGAAGAACTTTGTGCCGGCCATCAGCCTGGAAGGCTTTGAAAAGGCCAACGACGGTCGGCGGGGCAGCGGCGTATACCAGAAGGTGCGCCGCGCCATGGACTTGATGAAGTCCCATAAGCTGCCCTTTGGTATTTCCGCATGTTATACCAGCCAAAACTTTGAAGATATCAGCAGCGAAGCCTTTTACGATATGATGATCGAAAGCGGCGCCTTGTTTGTATGGTATTTCCACTACATGCCAGTGGGTAAGGGCGCGGTCACCGAACTGCTTCCCACACCGGAACAGAGGGAAGAGATGTATCACCGGATCCGTCATTTCCGGGAGACAAAACCCATCTTTGGCATGGACTTCCAGAACGACGGGGAATATGTGGGAGGATGCATCGCCGGCGGACGGCGGTATCTGCATATCAACGCAAAAGGGGATGTGGAGCCGTGTGTATTCATCCACTATTCCAATGTGAATATCCACGACTGCTCTTTGCTGGATGCGCTGAGAAGCCCCATCTTTATGGCCTATCATGAGCAGCAGCCATTTAACGGCAACCATTTGAGGCCATGCCCCATGCTTGAGAATCCGGAGCGGCTCAGACAGATGGTCAAGGAGACGAAAGCGGTCAATACCGATTATCAGGATCCGGAAAGTGTGGATGAACTGTGCGACAAGTGTGAACCCTATGCCGCCAACTGGAAACCAACAGCAGATAAGCTGTGGACAACTATAGACAAAATGCAACAGTAATGTCCGACCATGCAAAGAGAGCATGATTTCATATTCAAATCAAGCATTAGACTTTTTCCATTTCAGGGACTAATATTATTTTAGCAAAGAGATCATCAGCGTTCATATGAAATGGAGGAATCATCTATGGATACAGAAAAAATGAAACAGGATCTTGGCGGTGGGAATGTTTTTGCGATCGGCGAGCCCAACACAGCATTTGCCCAGTACTTTATCGGACAGAGTTATCTGAAGATGCTCACCACAGAGCGGGCAGGCGTGGGCAATGTGACATTTGAACCGGGCTGCCGCAACAACTGGCATATCCATCACAAAGGCGGCCAGATCCTCCTTGTGACCGGCGGAAGGCGCTTCCAATGAGTGGCTGGAAGCGGTGGATGATGAGACATACAACACATTAAAGTGATCCCAGATCAAAAAGCATGTTCAAGGCAGATTTTAGCCGGGAACATGCTTTTTTTTATGAAAAGTACGCATAAATCGAGAAAAAAATGGTATAGTTGACAATGATAACTGACGTATTTTATTATATTTGTAAGAAAAGAGTCAGGAGAGAGACATATGGACGAGCGGACATTGCAAAAAAGACTTCGACGGATAACTGTTTATGTGATCATTTTCGGTGTGGCGATCATTGCCGCAGGCGGCTTGATATCCGCCTCATTAAGGCGGGCGCTCCAGGATAGTGTGGACAGCCGGATAGAAAGCGCCACAGAACAATACAGGATCAATCTGAATCGGCGTATGGACGCAGACCTTCAGACATTGAATACCCTTGCCGGATTTTTTCAGTTTGGCAATATGGATATCGATACGTTTGCTCAGGGACTTCTGGCCTCTTACAAAGACAACAATTATATCCGTATGGGTTATTTTGGAAAATCCGGCACAGGAATACGGGTGACTTTGGATGCCCAGATCGATATGAGCGTGTCGGTGGATGATCTCAATGACAATGTGGCGGCTGTGGTGCGAGAGGCGTGGGATGGGCAGGAAGGTATATCCTATATTTACAGCGATCCGGATCTTGGGGAGGATGTGTTCGCTTATGCGGTGCCTGTTTATGCGGGGGAAGAAGTGGCTGGAGCGTTGGTGGCCAGTGTGAGCACGGACGTTTTTGCCAGGGTTTTGGAAGATAAGACGGCGTTTAACGGGCAAGGCTATCTGCATCTCATATCGGGCAGCGGAAGCATTTTGATCCGTTCTAAAGAAAGGGTCATCCTTGAAAAATTGGATACCATCTATGATGGCCGATATATATCCCAACAGGAGCAGGAAAAGATAAGGATGGCTTTGGAAGCGGGAGAGAACTGCTTTTCCAATTTCACATATGAGGGGACCACCTATCAGATTTACCTGGAACCGTTGGGGGTCAATGACTGGTATCTGTTCTGTGTGCAGAATATGCATGGAGTGGCAAATACGATCTATCAGTTGATGATGGTGCTGCGGGTGATAACGGCTATAATCTTGCTGCTTCTTCTTGTATTTATCCTATTCGGTTATCGTATCCTGAAACAGAGCAATCGCAGACTGATCCGTATGGCTTATTATGATCCGCTGACCGGCGCTTATAATATGGATAAATTTATACAAGAGACATCCTCCATTGTGAACGATTCGCATGATTACAGCCTGGTGGCTATGAATGTCCGACAGTTCAAGTTTATCAATGAGATATTCGGAAACCGGCAGGCGGACCAGCTTCTCTGCCATATCAAAGATGTGATCGGTCAATATGTGGAAGCGGGCGAGTTTTACTGCCGGAATTCGGCGGATATGTTTTTCATCCTTTTGCGAGAAACGGATCGTCAGAGGATAAAGGATCGCTTAAAAGGGATCATGGACCAGATCGACCGCTATGCCATAAGCAATAATCAGGATTACCGGGTACGGATGTACTGCGGCGTGGTCATTGGAACAGATGTGGATGAAAAAGAACCATCTTTGCAAAAGAGTATGACCCATGTCATGTTTGCCGTGGATACGGCGCGGACTTCTGCGAAAAATAATATATGGTTTTATGACATCCATCTGCATGAAGATGAGATATTGGAAAATTATGTGGAAACCCATATGCAGCAGGCTCTTGAAAATGGGGAATTTAAGCTTTATCTGCAGCCAAAGATGGATCTGCACACCGGAAAGATCGGCGGAGCAGAGGCGCTCGTGCGCTGGATCACCGATTCGGGCAGGATCATCTATCCCGGACAGTTTATTCCTTTATTTGAGAAAAATGGGTTCTGTGTGGAATTGGATATGTATATGGTGGAAAGAGTATGTATCCAGATCCGGGAGTGGCTGGATAAGGGAAAGAGGCCGATCCGTCTTTCCGTAAATCAGTCCAAGCTGCTATTTTATGAGGCGGATTATATATCCAACATGAAAAACCTGATAGACACATACCAAATCCCGGCGGATCTGATCACCTTGGAGATATTGGAAGGTCTGGCTTTGGAAAATGTGGATGAGCTGAATGAAAAGATCGGCCGGCTGAAGGATATCGGGTTTAAGATTTCCATGGACGATTTTGGAAGCGGCTATTCATCGTTGAATACGCTGGCCAGCCTGAACATCGATGAGTTGAAGCTGGATCGGGTATTTTTGATGCGGCTGAAAAGTTCAGAGGAAGATGATGACAGGCAGCGGATCATCATGCGGGAGATCGTGGAACTGGCTCAAAAACTGAATATGACCACAGTGGTGGAAGGTGTGGAGACAGAAGAGAATGAGATACTGATCAAATCTTTGGAATGTGATTTTGGACAAGGTTACTACTATAGCCAGCCCATCAGCGCAAAAGATTTTTCAAAAAAATATATGGAGACAGATATATGATAAGCACAGGCAGCTTCCGGCTGATTTGTTTCTAAAAAACAAAAAGGTCAAAGAAGCGCCTGTGCTTTTTATCGCAGACGTTCTGGATGATGGCGGAGATGATGGCGGATGATTATGCCCCAGATCATGCGAAAGATCAGAGTGGTTGCCGTGATACCGGCAGCCATGCTGGTGGCGAACAATATTGTATAAATACTGTCCCGGCGAAACAGCAATGTGTGATTTCCCATCAACCAGTTCATGGTCCGATAAAGGGAAGCGCCGGGGATCAGAGGGATAGATCCGGATACAAGAAAGACCGTGACCGGTGTTTTGTGCCATCGGGCCATCAATTCGGCATAAAGTGTCAATAGGCTGGAGGCAGCGAAGGCAGATATGTAGTCATTGGAGCCAAATATATGTTGCCACAGCAAGTAGATGGCCCATACGTAAAAACCGCCGAAAGCAGCCCAGATCAATTTTTTTCCGTGAATATTGAATATCATGGCAAAGCCCAGAGAGCCGAAAAGGGCTGCCATCAACTGTATAAATTCGTTCATATGTTATCTTCCTTTTATATTGACCTCAGAACAGGAAATTGGCAAAGGTGAATCCGAGGGCGATGGTCATGGCCAGAAGGACCGATTCGATGAACCGGACCAGACCGGTTATGATATCACCGGAAAACATATCCCTTAAGGAGTTGGTGAATGCCACTCCCGGGATGAGAAGCATGATGTTGCCGATACTGATCATATCTGCGTTATGGCCAAGACCGACAAAGACTGCCAGATTGGAAAGCAGACCGCCGAAGCTGGAACACAGTAAAGCAACGATCAGTCCGTTGGAACTGCCTCGTTTCAGAGCAGCCTCAAAAAATTTAAGTAAAACGCCGATGATGGCAGAGGCGATCATATCCATCCAACTCCCCCCAAAAAATACGGAAAAGCAGCCGGAAGTGAGGGCATTGGTAAGCAGTTGGGTATGGAAAGGATATCTTTTGCCGGATTTGATCCGGTTCAAAGAGTGTTCCAGTTCTTTATGATCCGGCTGAGAACGGCATATATCCCGGGATAGTTGATTCAGCTCATCCAAGGCAAGCAAGTTATTTTGGATTCCGCTTACCCGTCGGGTCTGGGTACAAGGGGGAATATCGTCCACATACATGGTAGTGACGATACTGGACGTGATGGTAAACACATCCACCCGTCTGGCCCCGTAAGCCATACAGATACGGCGGATGCTGTCCTCCACACGTCCCACTTCCGCGCCGCTGGTGAGCATCATTTCGCCGATCTCCATAGCATAAAACAGGTATTTTTCCGCATCATTCTTTGTCAGTGCAGCCATAGCTTTCCCTCTTTTTCGTGTTTTAGAGCTCGTTTTGCCACATGCCCTTATTGTATCATAAAAACTCTGGTAAAAGAACAAGGGAGTTTTAAAAATTGTATTTTTGTATTTTTTTAGATAATAATAATTATTATTAATATTGATATTGAAAGAGTTTTCCATTTATGTTATATTCAGGTCATAAAAAGGAAATGATAAAATTGTGATAAAAAAGGTTTAAAGGAGGAACTCAGATGGTAAATTTAAGAAAAGTGGCGATCATCGGATGCGGATTTGTCGGTTCATCCATCGCATTCAGCCTGATGCAGAAACAGTTGTTTTCAGAGATGGTACTGATCGATGCCAATACAAAAAAAGCGGAAGGTGAGGCCATGGATTTGGGCCATGGTTTGCCCTATACATCTCCGATGAATATATATGCGGGCACATATGATGATATCGTGGATTGTGCTATGATCATCATCACAGCGGGGGCAAATCAAAAGCCGGACGAGACCCGGTTGGACCTGATCGATAAGAATGTGAGGATTTTTAAAAGTATCATTCCGGAAATCAGCAAAAAAAACTGCGAGGGTATATTGCTGATCGTTTCCAACCCGGTGGATGTGCTCACTTATGTGGCCTATAAATTGTCCGGTTTCCCGGCCAATCGGGTGATCGGTTCCGGTACAGTATTGGATACGGCCCGGCTGAAATATCTTTTGGGGCGGCATTTGTCTGTGGATAGCCGCAGCGTTCATGCGGTCATCATCGGAGAACACGGTGACAGTGAGTTGGCGGTATGGAGCGGCGCCAATATATCCGGCGTCCCGTTAAATGATTTTTGCGAGTTGAGAGGCCACTATCAGCATGAAGAATCCATGAAAAGAATTTATGAGGATGTGAGGGACAGCGCCTATGAGATCATTGAAAAAAAGGGAGCGACCTATTATGGCATAGCCATGGCTGTTTCTCGGATCGCGTCCAGTATCATCCGCAACGAGCATTCCATCATGCCCGTTTCGGCTTTGCTGGAAGGCCAGTATGACGGACTGGAGGGACTGTGCCTGAGTGTTCCGTCCATTGTGGGGAAAAATGGGCTGGAAAAAGTGTTGGATATACAATTGAATGCCAATGAACATCAGGCGCTCCATGACTCGGCGGCGCAGTTAAAAGCAGTCATCGATCATATCGGACTGTAGATCAGATACCCGGAAGCATATAGGATCAGGCTTTCCGGGTATTTTTATTGGCATAATGCCTCTTGTGGTATATAATAAAGATAATTTTACAGTCGGAGGATCAGAGTATGGAAAAGTTTGGTTTAAAATATCGGATATTGATGGGGATCACCTTGTTCTCCATGTTTTTTGGAGCCGGGAATCTGATCTTTCCCCCCTTTCTCGGCGCACAGGCGGGAACGCATACGCTGCCTGCCTTTTTGGGGTTTGCGGCCAGCGCTGTGTGTATACCTGTTCTGGGCGTTATAGCTGTGACCCGGTGCGGCGGGTTGGAAAAGCTTACAGACCGGGTGGGCCATCGGTTCGGATTTGTTTACATATTGATCCTTTATCTGGCCATTGGGCCATGTCTGGCGATCCCAAGAACGGCCAGCACCTCATTTTCCATGGCGCTGCCGCCTTTTTTCGAACTGGGAGAGCATCTGTGGATCGCCCAACTGATCTATTCCGCAGTTTTTTTTGTGTTGGCAGCTTGGGTGGCTCTTCATCCGGATCGGCTCACGGATTATCTGGGGAAGCGGTTGACACCGATCCTTTTGGGATTGATCCTGGTCATCTTCGGAGCGACACTGATCCGGTCGGCAGGAGGAGCCGGAACGCCTGTGGGCGTTTATGGAGATCAGGCGGCAGTTCGGGGATTTTTGGATGGTTATCAGACCATGGATACCCTGGCAGCGCTTAATTTCGGTATGATAGTGGCTGTCAATGTCCGGGCCAAAGGGATCACCCGGGAGCGGTCTGTGGTGCGGGAAACCATTGTCGCCGGGTGGATTGCCGGCATTGTCCTGTTTATTGTCTATAGTATGCTGGCTTTTGTGGGTATGGCATCCGGAGAACGTTTCTCCGGTATGACCAATGGCACAGAAACGTTAACGGCCATGGTTTCTTTTCTTTTTGGACGCTTTGGGACGATTTTATTGGCTGTGGTATTCGTCATAGCTTGCTTTAATACTTGTGTCGGGCTTTTAAGCTGCTGCGGAAAGTATTTTCATTCCATATATAAAAAGCTGAGTTACAAAAACTGGGTCTTTTTGTTTGCGGCGGTGTCCATGATCATATCCAACGTGGGCCTGAATGCCATTTTGCGATTTTCAGTCCCGGTTTTAAATGCCATTTATCCGGTGGCCATCTTGCTTATCTTTCTGTCCTTTTTCAGACAACTGCATGAGCGTTTTGCTGCTGCCTATCCCTGGTCGGTGATTTTGTGCGGAGTGGTCAGCGTGGTCAATGTTCTGGACAGCCAGCATATTGTTATTCCATATGTGACAGCCGCATTACGGATGCTGCCGGCTTATGGCGCCGGTTTTGGATGGCTGATCCCTGCAGGGTTAGGTATTATCATAGGGATGATCTGGTCTTTAAAATCTGTTTCTCACAAGAAAGGAGCATAATATGAAACTGGATAAACGGACATGTTTGAATATCGGTGTTACCGTATTTTTATTATATCTGGTCATCCATTACTGGTCTCGGGCAGCTTCCGTTGCCGGGCTTGTATTGGGGGCAGCCATGCCTCTGATCTTGGGATGCGGTATCGCTTATCTGTTAAATATTGTCATGACAGGTTTAGAAAAATATCTGTTGGACAGAGGAAAGATGCCCTTTATGGTCAAAAGAACTTTGGCCATATTACTGTCTTTTCTCACGGTGCTGCTGATCATCTTTCTGATCATACGGTTTGTTGTACCGGAATTGATCACGTGTATCCGGCTTTTGGTCAGTGAGATACCGGGAATGCTGGAAGATTTATTTGCGAAATTAGGTGAAAACAGTGAGCTTATGTCATGGATCGAAAACCAGCTTTTTAATTTTGATTGGGAAAAGAATATCAATAATATCGTATCGGTTATCCTGAATGGCTTCAGCAATGTGATGGGCAGCTTTATCAATGTGATTTCCAGAACGATCTCCGCCACAGTCACAGTGGGCGTGGCCTTTATTTTTTCCATTTACCTGCTTATAGGCAAGGAAAAGCTGCTCCGCCAGCTGGACACCTTGGGACGCACATACATAAAAGATAAGATTTATACGAAGATCCTGCATGTGCTGGGGACCATGAACGACTGTTTCCACAGCTATATTGTGGGCCAGTGTACAGAAGCAGTTATCTTGGGTGTGTTGTGCATGATCGGAATGCGCATATTCGGCTTTCCCTATGCAGCTTCCATCGGTAGTCTGATCGGGTTTACGGCTCTGATACCGGTGGCCGGCGCTTATATCGGAGCCGCCACCGGCTTTGTCATGATCCTGGCCGTATCACCGTTAAAGGCTATATTGTTTATTGTTTATATCGTTGTTCTGCAGCAGTTGGAAAGCAATCTGATCTATCCGAGGGTGGTGGGGGCTTCCATCGGCTTGCCCGGACTGTGGGTGCTGGCTACCATCACCGTTTTCGGCGGCATCCTCGGTATCGGCGGCATGCTGATCGGCGTACCTCTGGCCGCCACGGCTTACCGGTTGATAAAAGAGGACGTATCCAGGAAAAATGCAGGGAATGACTCTAAAAAAGGCTGATTTTTGGAGGAATGCAGCTTTTGACTGAGGAAAGAAGGAAGGCGAATAGCAGCCGCTGCACGGATATCGGTCATGGGATTAAGATGTTCAGGTCATCCTGTCCACGCACAGGAAGCGGAAACTGTTCGGATAAAACAAATCAGAATGATAACAACAGAAAAGTGTATATTGTTGCTTTCCTTTCCGTGTTATGTTAATATATAAGAGAATTGAATAAGACCTTTTTAGACGGGGAGCTTGCGTATCAAGCAGGCTGAGAGTAGGCTGAATGTCCTAGACCCATAACCTGATTTGGATAATGCCAACGTAGGGAGACACAAGGTGATGACAGCAAAGGCATACCCTTTTTGGGTGTGCCTTTTAACTATTTCGCAGGAAAGCTCTTCAGGCTTTCCTGCAGAATGAAAGGAGATAAAAAGATGCTGAAAGAATGTCTGGAAAATGTAAGAAACATGGTCCCATTGGTACACAATATCACCAATTATGTGACCGTCAACGATGTGGCCAATGTGCTGCTGGCCTGTGGGGGAAGTCCGATCATGTCCGATGAACCTGAAGATGTGGAGGATATCACATCGGTGTGCGGGGGGCTCAATATCAATATCGGTACACTTCACAAGTCCAGTATTGAAGGCATGTTCAGGGCCGGGAGAAAGGCCGGTCAACTGGGGCATCCGATCTTGCTTGATCCGGTGGGAGCCGGCGCCAGCGCATTGCGGACCGATACAGCGCTGGAACTGATGGAAGCGTTGGATCTTTCAGTGATCCGGGGCAACATTTCAGAGATCAAAACACTGGCTTTTGGGACAGGTACGACCAAAGGCGTAGACGCAGATGTGGCCGACGCGGTGACAGAGGACAACCTGGATGAAGCGGTGGCTTTCGTGAAAAAGTTCGCCAAAGATGCCCGGGCTATCATTGCGGTAACCGGCGCCATTGATCTGGTATCCGATGGGGATACCTGTTACGTTATACGGAACGGCCGGCCGGAGATGGGTAAGATCACAGGAACCGGCTGCCAACTTTCCGGTATGATGGCTGCCTATGTGACGGCAAATCCGGAGAGAAAACTGGAAGCGGCCGCGGCCGCTGTATGTGTGATGGGCCTTGCCGGAGAGATTGCCTGGGAGCGGATGCAGGATGGAGAGGGCAACGCGTCCTACAGGAACCGGATCATCGACGCCATTTTCAATATGACCGGAGAAATGCTTGAAAAGGGGGCAGACTATGAGATACGCTGACAGCAATTGCAGGGCGGAAGAACTTCTCCTTTATGCGGTCACAGACAGGAGCTGGCTTAACGGCCAAACCCTCTATGAGCAAGTGGAGGCGGCGCTTAATGGCGGTGCCACCTTTATCCAGCTTAGAGAAAAAAAACTGGATGAAGCCGCTTTTCTGGAAGAGGCTCGACAGATCAAAGCGTTGTGCGCCGGATATGGGGTTCCCTTTGTTATCAATGACAATGTGGAGATCGCAGCCAGTATCGACGCGGACGGCGTCCATGTGGGTCAGGAGGACATGGATGCCGGCGAAGTGCGGCGGAAACTCGGCCCGGATAAGATCATCGGCGTATCTGCTCAGACGGTGGCTCAGGCGATAAAGGCCATGGAACAGGGAGCCGATTATCTGGGGGTGGGCGCCGTATTTCCCACAAATTCCAAGGACGATGCGGTGGAAGTGGACAAAGACACATTAAAAGCCATCTGCCGGACAGTGGACATTCCGGTTGTGGCCATTGGAGGTATCACAGCGGGAAATGTGACGGATCTGGAAGACACCGGTATCTGCGGTATTGCGGTGATCAGCGCCATATTTGCCCAGAAAGACATTGAGAAGGCGACCCGGGAACTGAAGAAGCGGGTAAAAAAGATCACAGAGAAAAAGGAGTATTAAAGATGAAAACAGCATTAACGATTGCCGGAAGTGATTCCAGCGGAGGCGCCGGGATACAGGCGGATATAAAGACCATGACCGCCAACAGGGTATATGCCATGAGCGTGATCACGGCTCTGACCGCCCAGAATACCACCGGTGTCACCGACATCATGGATGTGACACCGGAATTTTTAAAGGAGCAGATGGACTGCGTATTTACCGATATCCGTCCGGACGCAGTCAAGATCGGGATGGTATCGTCCTCGGAGCTTATCGGTGCGATCGCGGAGAAATTATTGGAATATAAAGCGGAAAATATCGTGGTCGATCCGGTCATGGTGGCCACCAGCGGCGCCAGGCTCATCAGCGAGGATGCTATCAGCACGTTAAAAGAAAAACTGCTGCCTCTGGCGGACATAGTGACGCCAAATATCCCTGAGGCGGAAGTACTGGCGGACATGGCCATCAAGACCAAAGAAGATATGGTCCGGGCAGCGGAAAAGATAAGCAAAACCTATGACTGTACCGTGCTTCTAAAAGGGGGCCATCAGTTAAATGACGCCAATGATCTGATGTGCAAAGACGGTGCTTACCGCTGGTTTTTGGGAAAACGGATCGACAACCCGAATACCCACGGTACAGGCTGCACCCTGTCCAGCGCCATTGCCTCCAATCTGGCGAAGGGCTTCGATATGGAAACGTCGGTAAAACGGGCGAAAGACTATATTTCCGGCGCCCTTGGCGCCATGTTGGATCTGGGACGCGGCAGCGGACCAATGGATCACGGGTTTGACATCACCGGCCGGTTTGCGCAAGGGGAGGACAGGTGATCTTATGAAAGAAAAACGTACATCTGTCTACGAGAACGGGCTGATCTGGTTTGGAGCCGCCGTATCCATCGCCGAGATCCTGACCGGCACCTATTTTGCGCCCCTCGGATTTCAAAAAGGACTTGCGGCTGTCATCATAGGCCATGTGATCGGATGTTGCATGATGTTTTTTGCCGGTCTGATTGGCGCAAAGACAGGAAAAAGCGCCATGGAGACAGTGAAGATGAGTTTCGGAGAAAAAGGCGGTATTCTTTTTGCGTTGCTGAATGTTCTTCAGTTGCTGGGCTGGACGGCCATCATGATCTACGATGGATCCCTTGCGGCAAATGAAATATTTCGCATCGGACCCTGGGTATGGTGCCTCGTCATTGGCGGTTTGATCATTTTATGGATCGCCATCGGTGTGACCAACTTGGGAAGGATCAATACAGTGGCCATGGCAGCCTTGTTTATCCTGACTATTATTCTCAGTAGGCTTATTTTTTCCAGCGGCGGCGCCGGCGGAACGGTAAGCGATGCTATGAGTTTTGGAGCAGCGGTGGAATTATCGGTGGCCATGCCCCTGTCCTGGCTGCCAGTAATCAGCGACTATACAAGAGAAGCGGAAAAACCGGTCAAGGCAACGGCTGTCAGTGTGATCGTCTATGGCTTGGTGAGCTGTTGGATGTATGTGATCGGTATGGGCGCGGCCATTTATACCGGTGGATCAGATATTGCGGTGATCATGGCCAGGGCAGGCCTGGGAGTAGCCGCCCTTTTGATCGTCATCTTTTCCACGGTGACCACCACCTTTTTGGACGCCTATTCTGCCGGCATTTCATCCGAATCCGTTTATTCAAAATTAAAAGGCAATTATGTGGGGATTGGGGCGGCAGTCATCGGTACGCTGGGAGCCATCCTGTTTCCAATGGATGATATTACCGATTTCCTTTACCTGATCGGCTCCGTGTTTGCTCCGATGATCGCTGTCCAGATTGCCGATGTATTCTTACTGAAAAAGGTAAAAGAAGGTATTGACTTTCAATGGAGCAAACTGATCATCTGGCTGATCGGTTTTGTGGTCTATCGGTTCCTGATGACTGTGGATATACCTGTGGGCAATACGCTGCCGGATATGGCGGTGGTCATGATCATGTGTCTGATCGCAGAAGCGATTTCCGGAAGGACACAAAGAAATGAGGGTACGGATTGATGTCAGCGGCGGAGGAAAGTCGAGACCCTCAATCTGTAGTACAGGATGCCGGCTGCATCGGCCAGAAACCAGCCAATGGGAACAGACACCCAGATGCCGGTGATGCCGATGGCAGGTATGGCGGAGAGGATATAGGCCAGCGCCACCCGTGTACCCAATGAGATGACGGTGAGAACGACCGACATGGCTGGCCGACTGATACCACGATAAAGGCCATATAGCAAAAAGAGGATGCCGATGCCTGCATAGCAGGCACCTTCAATGCGAAGATACCCCACGCCAATGGATACGATCTGGATTTCTTCCGGTAGGACAAAGATGTGCATCAGCGGACGGGCAAAGATGCATATGATCATACTTAACACAACAGAAAAGACAACCGATGTCAAAATGGCGCTGCGAATACCGCGGGATATCCTTTCACGGTTTCCGGCGCCGTAATTTTGCGCTATAAAGGTGGAGAAGGCATTTCCGAAATCCTGGACCGGCAGATAGGCCAGGGAATCGATCTTGACGGCGGCGGCAAAGGCGGCCATGACCACAGCGCCGAAGCTGTTGACCAGCCCCTGGACCATCAGGATCCCCAGATTCATGATGGACTGTTGGATGCAAGTGAGGAAGGAACTGCCGGCGATTTCCCGGAGGATGGGGAAGTTCCAGTGCATGTCTTTTTTTGACGGCAAAAAGCTGCGCATACGGATGAAGGTATATATAAAAATACCGATACCGGAGATATACTGGGAGATGACGGTGGCGACGGCAGCGCCGGCCACGCCCCAGCGGAACTCCAGTACAAAGACCAGATCCAGCACGATGTTTAACAGGGCGGAAACGGCCAGAAAGATCAGAGGCGCCGTGGAATTGCCGATGGCCCGAAGTAGGGAGGCAAAAAAGTTGTAAAGAAAAGTGGCGGAAAGTCCCCAAAAGATGACCCACAGATATTCCCGGGTCAACCTAAAAAGGGACTGGGGAATGCGCAGCAGCCATAGTATGGTATCGATCTGCCAGAAGATGATCAGGTTCAATCCAACAGTGACAATGCCGATGAACAGGAAGGACAAAAAAATACTCCGGCGCAGGGAGGTTTCGTCTTTTTCACCGAAACGGATCGAGAAAATGGCGCCGCTTCCCATGGATAGCCCCAGTATGATGGAAGTGAGAAAGGTCATCAGCGTGTAGGAAGAACCGACTGCGGCTAAAGCATCGGCTCCGATGTAGCGTCCGACGATCAATGTGTCGGCCACATTGTATAATTGCTGAAGCATATTTCCGGCGATCATGGGAAGGGCAAACAGCCATAGACGGCGGGTGATAGAACCTTGGGTCAAATCCTGCGTATGTTGCATATAAATCACACCTTGTTACGAAATGTAATATAAAACTTTCTTTATGAAAGTATAATAAAGTATAAATTTCCATATGTCAATATAATCAGACTATTCCGATGCCTGTGCCATGTGTTATACTTGACATAAAGGAGAGTGAAACCTATGTATATGGATGGATTGGATATATTGGATCAGAAAATACTGACACTTCTCATAGGCAACGCCCGACTTTCCTATTCAGAAATCGGCGAAAAGGTTGGCATATCCCGGGTGGCGGTCAAAAGCCGTGTGAAAGCCCTGGAAGAAAAAGGGATCATCGAAGAGTATACGACTGTCATCGATCCGGGAAAGATCAGCGGCGTTGTTTCCTGCTATTTTGAGATAGAAACTCGGCCGGAAGCCATGGAAACCGTTGTGGACGAGCTGAGAAAGAATGAGACGGTGACGCAGATTTACCGGGTGACCGGAAAAAGCCATCTGCATGTCCATGCAGTGGCCTCCGGCAATGGGGAAATGGAATATTTTATAACCCATGTGTTGGATAAGATTCCGGGTATCGTCCGGCTGGAAAGTCATGCGATCCTGGCAAGAGTCAAGGACGTGAAAGGTCTCCGTTTATGATAAGCGAAAAACTTACATTTTCCGGACAGATCGATCCTCTTGTAGAGGAACGATCTTACCCGGCGGTTTTAACTGTTTCTTTACCAAAATTTTTCCATTTACCTGTCCGGTATTCCAGGTAGGATATGGCAAAGTTGGCCAGCCAGCCGATGGGCACAGCATACCAGACCATGGCCACACCCAAACGGGGGGCAAGAAGGACGGCAATGAGGACCCTCAGTCCCAAGTTGGCCAGATTGGCCACCGTGAACATTTTCATATCGCCGGCGCCCCGGAGAAGGCCATCTGTGATCATTTTAAGGCCGATACCGGCAAAGAACCAGCCGAGAAAGCGCAGATATCCGGTTCCGGTCTGTAAAGCCAGAACGGTCCCTTCGGCGCCAAGGAAGAGAGCCATGATGGCGGGATAGAAAATTTCCAGTATAAAACAGATGATCAGAGCGAATAGGGCGACGAGCCGAATGGCGGACATATACCCCTTTTGTACCCGTTTGGAGGATCCGGCGCCCAGGTTTTGCGCTGTAAAAGTGGACATGGCATTGCCCATGGCAGCCATGGGTACGATGCAAATGCTTTCCACCCGGGACGCGGCCGAATAGCCGGCCAATACTTCCACACCGAAGCTGTTGACAACCGATTGGACCAGCATCATGCCGATGGATACGGTGGACTGCTGTAGAATAGATGGCAAAGCGATGCCCGCTATGCCCTTTAATTCGGAAAAGTTAAATATATCCGTTTCTTTTGAAGGATATGTGGACAATTCTTTTAAGAAAAGGATGAAGGAGAATACAGCGGATATCCCTTGGGCGATCAGAGTGGCCCAGGCTGCGCCGGCTACACCCATATTCAGGGAATTGACCATATAGATATCCAGGACTACATTAAATACGGATGAAAAGATCAACAGATACAGGGGAATCCTGGAACGTCCAAGGGCATTGAACATGGAGGAAAGTACATTGTAGATAAAAAGGAACGGAAGCCCCAGAAAGTAGATATTCAGATATTCTGTGGCCATGTCCAATATAGCTGCCGGTGTATTTAAAAGCTGAAGGATCTGCCGGGATAGGGAAAGCCCGAAACCGCCCAGGATCAGACTCAATAGGAGAAAGATCAGAAGAGAGGTATAGACCGATTGTTTCATACGTCCGTAATCCCGTGAACCAAAGTATCGGCTGGTGATAACGGAAGCTCCCACACCGCCGCCGATGGCAATGGATATAAAGACATTGGTCAGGGAAAAGGAGGCGCCTACGGCCGCAAGGGCGCTTTCTCCTACAAAACGTCCAACGATAACAGAGTCTGCCATATTATAAAATTGCTGGAACAGATTGCCGATGATCATAGGCAGCGCAAAAATGAACAGAGCCTTGATCGGCTTTTGATGAATGAGATATTCTTTATCCATAACACACCTCTTGATCTATAATATAATATGCATGCAGTTGTTCAAACTGAGTAAAAATCCGTAATGGTATATTGTATGGGAAGAGTTGATGATACTATGGATCATCACAAAGAAAAATCCTCTGTCTCCCCGGAAAGGAGAAGAGGATTTTTGATGTCAGTTGGATCATTCCTGAACACTGAACTGATCTTTGCCTACGCCGCAAAGGGGGCAAAGCCAATCTTCCGGAATATCTTCAAAAGCTGTTCCCGGAGCAATACCGTTATCCGGATCACCATTGGCCGGATCGTATATATATCCGCATACATCACAAATATATGATTTCATAAATGAACCCTCCTGTATATTTTATTTATGGTAGTATTATAACCATTTCCGGCTATAAAGTCCATGCCTTATTGAAAAAAAAACAAGATCACAATCGTTTCTTTTTCAGCGTCCCTTCGTAATCTTTTAAGGAACGGATGGCTTGAGGAGCCAGCGGGATCAAGGCGATCATATTAAAGATCGTCATCAGGCCAACGCCCACATCACCCAGATCCCAAACAAAGGTATAAGCGGCCAGACCGCCCACAAAGAGCATGATGAGAGCCAGTACTTTATAGAGAGTCTGGGAAAGCCAGTTGTCCCCGAAAAGATAGGCCACATTGGGACGGGCGTAAAACAGGATGCCGATAAATGTGGAGAAGCTGAACAGCCACAAAATAACGGCAATAAAGATCACGCCAAATTCTCCCAGATGATAGTTCATGGAAGTCTGTAAAAGATCCATACCTTCCAGACCGGAAGTTATTCCGGAGGGTGTCAGCAGCATGATCATGGCTGTACAGCTGCAAATGACAAGGGTATCGATGAACACGCCCAAAGCCTGAAGAAGCCCTTCTTTTGCCGGATGGCTGATATCTGCCGCAGCTGCGGCGCAGGGAGCGGAACCGGAACCTGCCTCATTGGAAAACAGTCCTCTTTTTGCTCCGTTCATGATCACCGCGCCGATGCCGCCGGCAGCCACCTGGCGAAAGCCAAAAGCCTGGGAAAAGATTTCTTCAAAAACGGAAGGGATCAATCCGATATTTTTGATGATGATAAAAAGGGTGATGATAAAATACATGACGCCCATAACAGGAACGATCACATCCAGCACTTTGAC
Organism: Candidatus Onthocola gallistercoris; assembly: GCA_018715345.1. Lineage (GTDB taxonomy): Bacteria > Bacillota > Clostridia > Lachnospirales > Lachnospiraceae > Frisingicoccus > Frisingicoccus gallistercoris. The sequence goes on along the minus strand of DVLT01000019.1, from coordinate 23,262 downwards.
AGTGGCATTCCGGCGAAGGACGATGACCGCCGCCAAGACGACCAGAACGATGGTCGTATAGATGGGCGGGATATTAAAGGCATTTTCAAAGGCGGAAGAAACAGAATTCCCCACCACCTGGCTGACACCGCACCAGCACAGCAGACCGGAAAGGGCAAAAAGCACGGCGATGACCGAATGTTTCCGGCGGCTGCCTTTTTTAATGAAAAGATGATGGATATAGTATGCAGGACCGCCTCGATATCCGCCATAGAGAGGATCCTTTTCTTTATGGAGCTGGGCCAGCGTGGCTTCTGCAAAAGCGGTGGAGGAACCCAGCAGCGCGATGACCCACATCCAGAATACAGCTCCGGCGCCGCCGGCGGAAATGGCCGCAACTACTCCGACCAGATTACCCATGCCCACCCGTGTGGCAGTGGATATGATCAGCGCCTGAAGTCCGGATATGGCATTTTTTTCAGATATGTTCTTCTTTTCCGTGGCGACCCGAAGCATTTCCGGAAAGAGACGGAAGGGCAGAAAACGGGTCCGTACAGTGAAATAGATGCCGGAGGGGATGAGGATAAGGACGAGAAGTGACAAACCCAGCGAGCTGCCGCCAGGGAGGGGGATGGTGATCAGATCATTCCAGAGCAGGTCATAGGCTCCATTGCATAAAGAGACGATCATATGGGTCAGCGTGTTCAGAAAAAACATGGTGCTTGAATCCTTTCTTTTTCAAAATACATAGCTTAAGTCCGGTCCGGACGATGGACTTAGGATATAAGTCCGTTCATTATAGCATATGGTACGCTGGATTTCCATTAAAATAGCTATTTTATCATAAAAAGGGCTGGATCGACACATTGACAAGGAAAGAGGAGTGTGCTATCTTAGCCAGAGTAAAGAACTTTGTCAAGGCAAAGGACAGAAATAGTAGATAAAAACAGACCATAACAACATAAAGTAACGGAAGAGGGGCGCATGTAAAATGGAAAATCAGCATATGTTCAGTGGGAGCATGTTAAGAAAACTGCTGATTCCGGTCATTATCGAACAGATTCTCACATCACTTATGGGTACGGCAGATACCATGATGGTCAGCAATGTGGGGTCTGCGGCTATATCTGCAGTTTCATTGGTGGATTCCATCAATGTATTGATCATACAGGTTTTTGCGGCTTTGGCAGCGGGCGGCGCCATTGTCTGCTCCCAGTGCATTGGCAACCGAGACATAAAAAGAGCAAATGAATCGGCAAAACAGCTGATCTTTGTCATCACGTTGATTTCCGTTGCCGTGGCAGCCATTTGTCTGATCTTCCGTTTCCCTTTGCTGCATCTGATCTTCGGCGCAGTGGAGCCGGATGTCATGGAAGCATCCGGTGTGTATTTCTTTTATACAGCCCTGTCTTTTCCATTTATTGCGCTGTATGACGCGGGAGCTTCCATATTCCGGGCACAGAACAACACCCGAGGCCCTATGACGGTTTCCGTTATTTCAAATATCATGAACATCATCGGCAATGCCATACTGATCTGGGGATTTGACATGGGTGTGGCCGGCGCGGCCATTGCCACTTTGGGCTCCCGTGTATTCTGCGCTGTTGTCGTGCTGTGCCAATTGAGAAAACCCAAACAGCCGGTGGTGGTGAAAAACTATTTTTCCATCCGGCCAGATGGAAAATATATTTTTAAGATCCTGTCGCTGGGGATTCCCTCCGGTGTGGAAAATGGGATGTTCCAATTTGGAAAACTGGCAATCCAGTCCACTGTCTCCACATTGGGAACTGTGGCCATCGCTGCCCAGGCCATGACCAATATACTTGAAAATTTGAATGGTATCGCAGGTATTGGTGTGGGCATCGGTATGATGACAGTGGTTGGTCAGTGCCTGGGAGCCGGACGGAACGATGAAGCTGTCTATTACGTAAAAAAATTGACGAAAATTGCCGAAGTGATCATTTTAGCCAGCTGTCTGACGGTTTTCCTTCTGGCTCGTCCGGTGACATGGCTTGGCGGCATGGAAAAAGCAAGCGCCGATATGTGCGTCTATATGGTCACCTGGATCACGATAGTCAAGCCCATCGTATGGGTGCCGGCATTCATTCCGGCTTATGGATTAAGGGCAGCCGGCGATGTGAAATTTTCCATGATCGTTTCCATTGTTTCCATGTGGACTTTTCGGGTCAGCCTCTGCATTTTCCTGATCCGGGTTCTGGGATTCGGTCCAATGGCGGTGTGGATCGGTATGTTCACAGATTGGACTGTACGCGGACTGTGTTTCATAGCACGTTTCCAAAGCAAAAAATGGCTCCGGCATAAAGTGATCTGACATATAGGCAAAGAAACAGAATAATAAAGGACATAAAAAAGCAGCATCTTTTCTTCCCTTAATGGGAAATCGAAAGATGCTGTTTTTTGCATTCAATACAAAAATTTATTAAAAAATAACGCTGTGAAATTCGCAATATGGCTTATATTATGAAAACCATAAGAAACCGGCTCCGAAGAACCGTCTTCTGGGTTTCATGTTAGCATTAAAAAAGGTGATTGTCAGTATCCGTAAGCTGGGACGGCGGCTTTTTTTGACCGAAAAAGCGCGGAAAAGTCCTGCTTTCAGCCACATTTTATAAGCCGTCAAGTGAGCCGTCATACAAGACAGGAGGTAGCGAAATGTCGAAAAAAGGAGAAAATATTTATCTCAGGAAAGATGGCCGCTGGGAGGGCCGGTATATCAAAGGAAGAAAACCGGATGGCCGGCCCTGCTTTGTTTCGATTTACGGGCATTGCTATGCGGATGTGAAAAAACGGCTTATTCTGATCAAATCCAGAATGTACAGGGAGGAACTGGAGTGGACGCTCTGCCGGCATGAAAGTCTGGGCGGCTGGACAGAACAATGGCTGGAAACAAATATCCGTCCCTATGTGAAACCCGGAACTTATGCCGGCTACCGGCGAAATATCGACAATCATATCTATCCCGCTCTGGGAGATCTGCCTTTAAGCAGGATCACAACGGACAGGATACAGCAGGCAGTCAATCAGTGGGCAGGAGAAATGGCGCCGGCAACCGTGGGAGGTATTTACCGGCTTTTAAAAAGCATTTTCACCGCCGCCTGCGCCCAGGGACTGATCTTACGCAATCCCTGCCACAATATCCGGCTGCCCAAGATGGTCTGCAGATCCCCCCGGGTACTGACCCGCAAAGAGCAGGAAAAGCTGGAAGAAAAACAAAAAAGAAGGAAAAAATTCTTCGCCCCAGTCCTTTGCCCTGGAAGATTATCCAATTTCATCTTTGGAAGATATTGCCGGAGCGCTGGGAAAAATCCGTTTTAAAAAGGCATTCCGGAGTGTGGATGAGGAGGATGTCTGGAAGAAGATAAAACTTCTGGATGAGATGTATCGAAAAGTATTTTTCATACAGGAACAGAACTACCGTCTGCTTCTGGAAAAACCTGAACAGGCTGCCGCACCGGGAAAACGGATCAGCCGGATCCCCGAAGACGACGGAGGGTTCTGGGATGAGTGAGAAAATACTTCTGAATGACCGGGATGTGACCGCCCAGGTGATCCGGCGGCGGATGCAGGGAGCATTCCTGAAAAAACAGAGACGGACCGACCTGGGGAAAGCCCTTTTCCTGGTTGTCTTTATCTGTTTCATGTTCCGTTTTATATTCGGCTTTTCTCTGGTCTATGGAGACACCATGGAACCGGCCCTCTATTCCGGAGACCTGCTCTTGTATTACCGTCTCCAATCCGGCTACGAAAGCGGAGATGTGGTGGTTTATGAAGTCAACAGCGTCACCCACGTGGGAAGGATAGCGGCAGTGCCTGGGGAAGATGTGACAATAACAGAAGATGGACAGCTTGTCATTAATGGCTATACCCAGGCGAATTTCAGCGGTGAAGAGGCTTACACCGCCGGTGTGACCGAATATCCGGCAGAATTGGGCGACGATGAGTATTTCATCATGGCAGACGATCACACATCGACTTCCGACAGCCGTAACTATGGCCCCATATCTGAAAAAGATATAAAGGGCCTGGTCATCACTCTGCTGCGCCGGAGAAATATCTGACAAAGATCCTCCGTGATATCCGATGAAGCAGCCTAAAAAAAGGCATGGCTTTGGAAGCCGTCGGATGGATACGGACGCATAAGAATCATCCTGGAAGATCAGGAATGAGAAATAAAAGAATAAAAAGAAAGGAAAATGTGTGGGAATAAGCTTCCGGATATCCCATACGAAGGTGGAAAAGATGAAAAAATTTGCAAAGAAACTTGCAGCAGCCTTGATGGCCGGGACATTGATCTTAGGCATGGCGGTAACGTCATTTGCGAAAGAAGCAATTACAGATGATGGGACAGTTTCTGTTACCAATACTTCAACGGGATTGACAAAGACCTGGGAAGTAGCAGATAATACAATGTTTAATGATACTGAAACGTTTACATTTACACTGACATATGCTGGTGAGGCGTCAGTTGGTACTAATGCAACGGCAGCACCTAAATTAAATGGAACCACAATGGCGGCAGAAACAACATCTAAAGAAGTTGTAATAGACAATGTGGATTGGGCTGATCTTGCAGACGATTCTACTGAAGCAATCACGTCAAAATCTTTTGCGGATATATTTGATGGTATTACTTTTTCCCAGCCTGGAGTTTACTCATTTACTTTAAGTGAAGAAGAAGGCTCTAATGCTAATATTGATTATTCAGAGGCTACATATACGATTAAAGTTCAGATTACCTGGGATGATGTGGCTCAAGGAACGATTAAAGTGGACAGTATCGGTGTTTACGACAGCAACGGCAAAAAAGTAGAGTCCAATATTGCAGCATTTAAAAATACACCTGTCGACAGTGAAACATTAACTATTTATAAAGAAGTTACAGGCAATGCGGCCAGCAAGAATGATGAATTTGAATTTACTGTCAAATTAACAGATGGTGTAAGCGGTACATACAAAACAAGCACTGGAACTATTATTGCAGAAGAAGCAACATTTACTTTAATCCATGGACAGAGATTTGAAATATATAATCTTCCGGTAGGAGCCAGCTATACTATAACAGAAACCGATAACGGCGGTTATACCGTAAAATCTGTTAATGGTGTGGAAACAGAAAACGCTACTTATGAAGGGACAATAGTAAAAGGCGGAGACAATAAAATCGAATATGTAAATGAGAAAACAGTTCCATCCGTAACCGGCCTTTTCCTCAACTTTGCGCCCTTTGTTCTGATCTTCGCGGTAGCAGTTGCCGGCTGCTTCGTATTCTTCCGCAGCAGAAGAACCTGGTAATTGACGAAAGCAGGGCGACAGTATGGAACATACATCCGAGTATTACCGAACGAAAGCTCTCAACATACTGGTCAATGGGCTGGCAGCGCTGTTTTTCCTGTGCTGTCTGGCCTATGCCGGATATTCTCTGTGGGATAACTGGCATGTGCTGAGCGCGGCGGACAGCATCCGTGACGAACTGGTTGCGTACCGGCCCACCAATGAAGAAAACCTAAGCTACAGTTTTCAGGAGCTGATGGCATTGAATCCGGATGTCTGCGCCTGGATCACCATAGACAATACCAATATTGACTATCCGGTGGTGCAGGGGGAAGACAACTTTGAGTATTTGGATAAGAATGCCCTGGGAGAAGATTCGGCCTCCGGCAGCATCTTCCTGGACTATCAGAACAGCCCGGATTTCACCGATTTTTACACCATACTGATGGGCCACCATATGCAGGGCGGGAAAATGTTCGGAGATATGGATCTGTTTATGGATGAGACATTTTTCAGGGAAAATGTTACAGGTACCCTGTATCTTCCGGATCGGATCTTACAGTTGGAGACAGCGGCGTTCATTTCAGCGGACGCCTATGACAAATATCTGTACCGGACGGACTGGTCCAGTGAAGAAAGCCGTCGGGAACTGATCAGCTATATTTATGATACAGCCGTCTATACCCGGGGTGAAACGCTCATCCCCGATGACCAGATCATTTCACTGTCAACCTGCGCTTCAGGTTCAACCAATGCCCGAATGCTGCTCATATGCAGAGTGACGGGCGTCAGTTACGCAGAGGAAGGAAGTGAGGATAACATCTATGAACCGAATAATTGATCGAAAAGGATTTCAGAAAGCCATCGTTGGCATGATGGCTCTGCTGATGGTATTCTCTGTATCCACCCTTGTGTCCGCAGCCTCTGACACGGCCACCGCCAGGATCGCGGTCCAACAGAAGATTTCAGGAACAGAATCTTCGGATGAGATATTTACCTACAGACTGGAAGCCGAAGATGCCTCCAGTCCGCTGCCGGAAAACCAGGAAACAACGGTTGACGGCGCCGGACAGGCAGCCTTTGACATCACATTTACCCAGGTAGGCGTTTACCGTTACACGTTAAGCCAGATCCCCGGAAGCGCGGAGGGCTGGACCTATGACGACGAAGTATATACGGCAGACGTTTATGTCCTCAGAGACGCGTCTTTGGAAAATCTGGAAACCCATGTGATCTATTACAACAGCCAGGGCGAGAAAGTCGATCCGGCATGGACCAACACCTATGAAGCGCCGGTACAGGATCCGGGCAATACGGAAAGTACAGCCGCTTCAACTGCCGCGGTCCAGACAGGAGACACCGTCAACATCCAGATGTGGACAGTATTGATCGGGGCAGCAGCCGTTGTCATGATCATCATTGGAAAGGCAGAGAAAAAAGCCAGAGCATAAATCCAAAACCACAAGGCGGGAGATGACAAAACCAGTCATCTCCCGCCTCATTTTTATTTGAATTTTAAAAAATCAGGTTGTGAGAATAGAGCATAGAGCGGTATAATAAAATAAATAAAATTGGAAGGAGGCCGTAGTATGCCACAAAATGTACAAAATCTGATGGATCAGTATATTGGTGAAATTAAAAAGATATATGGTGCGCATTTACGTAAAGTCATTTTGTATGGATCTTACGCCAGAGGTGATTTTAGAAAAGATTCAGACGTGGACATTATGATTTTGCTTGACCTGCCGGATGCGGATATAAAAGCATATAGTCAGCGGCTTTCCTATATGACTTATGATTTTAATTTAGATCATGATATTGACATAAAACCCATTGCAAAAAGTGAGGACCATTTCAAAAAGTGGATAGATAATTATCCATTCTATGCGAATATCCATGAAGAAGGAGTTGTGTTGTATGGGGCGGCCTGACGGAGAAAGAGGAACGAGAAAAGATTTGGTCTTTTATCGGCTTCAAACGGCCAAATCGGATTTAAAAGCTGCACAGATACTGATAGATGCAGAACAATATAAAGGCGCAAATAATAGGGCCTACTATGCTATTTTCCATGCAATAAACGCAATTCACGCAGTTAAAGGGAAAGCCTATAAACGGCACAAAGATGCAATAGGGAATTTTAATAAGGATTATGTAAAAAATGGAATTTTTCCAAGAGAAATGGGACGAAAAATAGGGGAAGCCGAAGAAATCCGACATGCCAGTGATTATGATGATTTTTATCTGGCCAGTAGGGAAGAGTCGGAACGACAGATTGAAACTGCAGAAGAATTTATTAAGTTGGCAGAAGCGTATTGCAAGAACCAATTTGAATCCGAGGATTGCTAGAAACTTAATCAGTATCAGAGCATAAACCCAAAACCACAAGGCGGGAGATGACAAGACCAGTCATCTCCCGCCCTATTTATTTTCCTACAGGCAGTTTGAACGTAAAACGGCTTCCCTTTCCCGGCGCGCTTTCCGCCTGGATGGTTCCATGGTGGGCATTTATGATCCACCGGACCATGGACAGTCCCAGGCCTGAGCTGTCCGAACGGCTTCGGGAGGTGTCTGCCTGATAAAAACGTTCCCATATGCGGGGCAGATCCTCCGGTGCGATGCCGATACCGTCATCTTCCACAGTGCCGATGACAAAGCCGTCTTTCTCCGACAGACCCACATGGACATGGCCTCCGTCCTTGCCGTAGCGTACCGCGTTTTCCAGAAGATTCATCCACATGCGGATCAGAAGCGTCTCGTCGCCGGTGATATGGATGCCTGGCCGGATATCCGCCTGGATGCGGATCTGCCGTTCCTGGGCCATATCCTGGGCTTCCTGGACGACCATGTCGGTCATCTCGCTGAAATCCACAGATTCCATCTGGACTTTCTGCCGGCCCTGGTCGGCCCGGGAAAGCATGAGAAGCTGGGAGATCATGCGGGCCAGGTAGCGGACCTTCTGATCCAGGAAGGTGATTCCTGACCGGGTTTTTTCATCCAGATCCGGATCATCCAGCAGTTCTTCGCACTGGAGCATCATGGCGGACACAGGCGTCCTCAGTTCGTGGGATACGTCGGAAGTGAACTGTTTTTCCCGTTTCATGCCCGTTTCCACCTGATCCAGCATATCGTCAAATGTCCGGGCCAGTTGATAGATTTCATCCTTGCCTTCCCCCAGATGGACTCTTTTGGACAGATCCTTTTCCCGGCAGATCTGCCGCACGGTTTCCGTGATCCGGCTCACCGGCCGGAGTGTGTAACGGGTCATGAAATAACTGAGAGCCGCAGTCAGCAGGACCATCAGCGGCATGAGGATGAGGGCGGCGTTACGGATGATGATCATATCTTCTTCCGCGTCGGTTCCGGAAGCGACGCCCCGGATATAGACATTGCCATAGTCTTTGACGTAAGTATAAAGGTCTAGAACATAATAGGTGGTATTTCCCTGGCGGAAGGTACGCAAAGCGTTGTCGGAAAAAGCCATGGTGTTGGAGAATCCGGTCGGGGTCCGCCCGTACAGATAAGTGCCGTCCTCCTGATAGACGGAAAGATAGATTCCCCATTCCGTATCATCAAGATCTGAATCAAAGTCCAGCCGTCCGCTGTCATATTCGATATCATCGGAAGCCGAATAGACCCGGTTCCTCAGCCGGGACTGGACGCTGGAAAGGATCTGGCGGCTGCTCAGGGAAAAGAGAAGGATGAGGATGATGATGACCACACCGGACATAAGTAGTGTATACAGAAGGGTCAGTTTCATCTTCAGGGATATTTTTTTCATGCTTCCTCCTTCAGTACATAGCCGACACCCCGAACGGTGTGGATCAGCTTTTTGTCATGGCCGGAATCGATCTTTTTGCGAAGATACCGGATATAGACGTCGATCACGTTGGAACCGCCGGCGTAGTCGTAATTCCACAGATGTTCCTCCAGCCGGGAGCGGGAGAGGACGATGCCGGCATTCTGGATCATATAGCGGAGCAGGGCGAATTCCTTGCCCGACAGATGGATTTCTTCTCCGGCCCGGTAAACTTTCATCGTGTCCACGTGGACTTCCAGATCGGCCAGTCTGTAAACCGTGGTTTTCACTACAGCAGGCTTGCGCAGCATGACCCGGATACGGGCCATTAGTTCCTCAAAGGCAAAGGGCTTGACCAGATAGTCGTCTGCCCCGGCGTCCAGGCCCCGGACCCGGTCCTCGATACTGTCCTTTGCTGTGAGCAGGAGGACAGGAATATGATCGTTTCGGCTGCGGAGTATTTTCAGTACTTCCAGGCCGTCTTTTTTCGGCATCATGATGTCCAGTATGAGGGCGTCATACTGGGCGCAGTCCATATAGTCCAGTACAGCCTCACCGTCATAGCAGGAGTCCACTGTGTAATTTTCCGCCTTCAGACGGCGGGAAAGCAGTTCATTCAGATCTTTCTGATCTTCAGCCAGTAATATGCGCATAAATCATTCCTCCAGAAAATGGCCCGGGGGCCTTTGAGCCGATATGTAAACAAAAGCCGGCGCATATGGCCTGCGCCGGCTTCAGATCATCAACGGCTGCGGGATTCTTCACTCCATTCCAGTATATCGCCGGTGGAAGCATCCATTTCAAATTCGTATTCCGTATTATTATAGTATAGTTCGCCTTCATAGACAAGACGGCCGTCGTCCCGGTCCTGTTTGATCCACACATCGGAAGCCTGGGCACCGGATACCCGCTGAAGAACGATATTGATGGCCTCGTCTTCGGAGATCGTTCCGGAAGTCTGTCCGGATGTATCTCCTGTAAAGAAATCATTTTCGATATCATAATCTTTGCTCAGGATAGCGCCTGTGGCCATGTCGATATCGTAATCGTATTCGGACTGATCCACATAGAATTCCACTTCGTAGATGTCACGGCCATCGTCCCGGTCCGTTTTTATCCGGATACGGGAAACCTGGTCTTCTGTGACGCCGGCGTCCGCCAAAGCGGCAGCTCGGGCCTGGTCCTCGGTGATCGAACCCGAAGCGGCAGATTCCGCGGCAGCGGTCGATACATTTTCTGCCTGGGGCGTTGTTGTCTGGGCAGCGGAAGTATCCGCCGACTCGGCGTTTTCATATTTGGGCGTTACAGCTGTTGTTTGGCCCGCAGCGGAAGACGTGCCGGAGCAGGCGGTCAGGGCGGCGATGGTCACAACAGTAAGGGCAGATAATAAATAACGTTTTTTCATGGCAAATACCTCTCTTTCTGAAATCCTTTCGGATATGTGATTTATTTTGTGCATTCAATATAAATCTCAAACATTAAAGAAAGATTAAAGCAGAAAAACAGTTGAAAATCTTTTCAGAGATTCTGGCTGTTATACAAAGTGGCGTAAAAACCGTTCTGTTTAAGCAGCTCCTGATGACTGCCCTGCTCGATGATATGGCCGTCTTTCATGACCAGGATAACGTCGGCTTCCCGGATCGTGGAAAGCCGGTGGGCAACAATGAAGCTGGTGCGTCCCTTCATCAGCCGCCCAAAGGCCTGCTGTATTTTGATTTCCGTTCGTGTATCAATGGAGGAGGTGGCCTCATCCAGGATCAGCATGGGCGGCAGACAAAGCATGACGCGGGAAATGCACAGAAGCTGTTTCTGCCCCTGGGACAGGCTGCCGCCGTCTTCCGAGATCACCGTATCATAGCCCTGGGGCAGCCGGCGGATAAAACCATCCGCATAAGACGCTTTGGCCGCTTCGATGATCTCCTCATCGGAGGCGTCCGGCCGGCCCATGGCAATGTTTTCTTTGATCGTGCCGTTTTTCAGCCATGTATCCTGCAGGACCATGCCGTAGGAACTTCTCAGGCTTTTCCGGGTCATATGGCGGATGTCTGTGCCGTCCACCCGGATCTGGCCGGCATCCACGTCATAAAACCGCATGAGCAGGTTGATGAGGGTTGTCTTGCCGCAGCCGGTGGGTCCCACGATGGCGATGCGCTGACCGGAACGCACATCCAGGTTCAGATGTTCGATCAGCGGCCGGTCTTTGCTGTAGGCAAAAAAGACGTCTTTTAAGGTCACCTGGCCGGAAGCGTCCGTCAGCGTTTTAGCGTCGGCGTCCTCCGACGCCTGCGCCGGCTCTTCGATCAGTTCAAAAATGCGGGCAGCGCAGGCCAGGGCGCTTTGAAGCTCTGTGATCACGCTGGATATATCGTTGAACGGCTTGGTATACTGGTTGGCATAATTCAAAAAGGAAGAAAGACCGCCCACCGTGATCCATCCTTGTACCGCAAAGAGGGCGCCGGTGAGGGCTACCGCCGCGTAGACCACGCTGTTGACAAAACGGGTTCCCGGGTTGGTGATGGATGAAAAGAAGATGGCCTTTAAAGAGCATTTTTCCAGCCGTTCATTGATCTCATCGAACCGATCCAGTGTTTCTTCTTCCACGGAGAAGGCCTGGACCACCTTCTGATTGCCGATGATCTCGTCCACCAGTCCGGTCTGTTCGGCCCGGGTCTCCGACTGGAGACGGAACATACTGTATGTATGCGTTGCGATAAAACGGGCCACGAAAAGGGACAGGGGCGTCAGCAGGACGACGACAAAAGTGATGGGCACATTCAGCGTGAGCATGAAGATCAGGGTACCAAGGATGGTGGCCACACCTGTAAAAAGCTGGGTGAAGCCGATGAGCAGACCATCCGCGAACTGATCCACATCGGTGATGATCCGGCTGACGATCTCGCCGGAAGGATTGTCGTCGATATATTTCAGGGGCAGTATCTGGAGCTTTTCAAAGGCTTCGTTGCGCACATCCCGGATCACCTGGTAGGTGATCTTGTTATTGATGATATTCATCAGCCATTGGAGGATGGCAGTGATAAGGATGATCACGCCGCCCCGAACCAGCAGCCGCCATATGCCGGGAAAGTCCACCTGTCCGGGTCCGAGGATCAGGTCAATGGCCTGTCCGATCAGGATCGGGATATACAGGGTCAGTCCCACGGTGATGGCGGCAAACAATATGGACAGCGCCATCAGAAAACGGTAAGCCTTCAGATAGCGCAGCACCTTTTTTAATGTATCCATCTGTGTCACTTTTCTTTTCATGCGCTCACCGCCTCCTTTTTAAACTGGGATTCATGGATCTCCCGGTAGATTTCACAGTCTTTAAGCAAAGATTCGTGGGTTCCCATGCCCGCGATGCGGCCGTCGTCCAAAACGATGATCTTGTCAGCATGGCGGATGGAAGAAGTCCTTTGGGATACGATGAACACGGTCATATTGTCGGTCATTTCACGGATGGCTTTTCTGAGAGCTGCGTCGGTGGCGAAATCCAGGGCGGAAGAACTGTCGTCCAGTATGAGGATCTCCGGTTTGCGGACCAGGGCCCTGGCGATGGCCAGCCTCTGGCGCTGGCCGCCGGACAGGTTCCGGCCGCCCTGTTCAAGAATATGGTCCAGACCGCCTTTTTTTTGAAGGACCACGTCTTTAGCCTGGGCAATATCGAGGGCAGCCCAGATATCCTCGTCGGAGGCGTCCTTCTTGCCCCATTTCATATTGTCCCGGATCGTTCCCTGAAATAGTACGGATTTCTGGGGAACGACGCCGATTTTGCGGCGCAGGCTTTCCAGCGGATAATCCCGCACATTGCAGCCGTTGATGGAGACAGTGCCTTCGGTGGCGTCATAGAACCGGGGAATCAGGTTGATCAGGGAAGTTTTTCCCGATCCGGTGCCTCCGATGATACCCACCGTATCTCCCGGATCCACGGTGAAATCGATATCGGACAGCGCATCCTCTCCGCCGCCGGCGTAGCGCAGCCCGGCGTGGCAGAAGGCGACAGCAGGCGCGTCCTTTTTACCTTGGGGGATGGATGGGGCCGTATCCGGCATGCTGGTGGTGATTTCCAGGACAGACTGGATCCGGTTGCCGCAGGCCACCGCTTTTGTGATATTGATGATCAGGTTGGCCAGCTTGATCAGTTCCACAAGAATCTGGGACATGTAGTTGTAAAGAGCCACCACCTGGCCCTGGGTCAGATGGCCGATGTCCACCTGGATGGCTCCGGTCCATATGAGGATGATGATGGCCAGATTGATGACGATGTATGTCATGGGATTGAGCATGGCGGAGATCCGACCCACATATTTCTGGATCCGGGTCAGCAGCCGGTTGCTTTCCAGGAATTCTTCCTTTTCCTCATCCTCTTTGCAGAAGGCCCGGATGACCCGGACGCCGGTCAGGTTTTCCCGGGTGATGCCCAGCACCTTATCCAGCCGCTGCTGAACTTTCCGGTACAGAGGAATGGATATGAGCATGATGCCGAAGACGATGACGGACAGGACCGGGATCGTGACAAGAAAGATCAGGGCCGATTGAAAGTCAATGGTAAAGGCCATGATCATGGCGCCGAAAACGACAAAGGGCGAACGCAGGAACAGCCGGAGCGTCAGATTCAGGCCGTTCTGTACCTGGTTCATGTCACTGGTCATGCGGGTGATCAGGGTGGAGGTGCCGATGGTGTCCATCTCTGTATAGGACAGACTCTGGATATGTTTAAACAGAGCGTGGCGCACCTGGCGGGTGAATCCCACAGCCGCCTTGGCAGCAAAATACTGGGCTGTGATGGAACAGGTCAGTCCGATGATGCCAAGAAGGATCAGGATGCCGCATCGGATCAGAATAAAGCCCCGGTCCCCGTCGGCGATGCCGTGGTCGATGATGGCGGCAATGACCAGGGGGACAAACAGTTCAAAGGAGGCTTCCAGCATCTTGAAAAGCGGGCCGAGGATACTTTCTTTTTTATAATCTTTCAGATATACGAGCAGTTTTTTCAATGGTTTCCCCTCATTTCCTTTCTTGAAATTATTCTTTACCCATTGTATCATTAATATAGCTATATAGAAAATATTATTTGACTATGGAAATTATATTTTTTGAGTATAGGTGATGCGGATGGATTTCAAAAGACTTCAATATTTTATCGCTGTGGCCGACGAGGGGAGTATCTCCGGGGCCGCCAAAAAGCTGTTCATGTCCCAGCCCCCTTTAAGCCTTCAGATGAAGCTGCTGGAGGAGGATATGGGGTGCTGTCTGTTTACCCGGGGCGCCCGTTCCATCCGGCTGACCGAAGCCGGCAAGGTGCTGTATGACCGGGCCAAAACCCTTCTGGAGATGGACCGGGTCATCCGGGAAGACGTCCTGGCCCATGCGGAGGCTTCTGGCGGTACCGTCCGGGTGGGGATCGTTTCTTCCCTTGTGTGTACCCAGGCGGCGGACTGGGTATGCGATTATGCTGCCAGACATCCGGATGTCCGGTTTGAGATCACGGAAACGGATACTTACGAACTGCTGGAAAAGCTGAAAGACCAGATCATCCAGATGGCCATTGTCCGAAGTCCCTTTCCGGCCACAAAGATGAACTGCCGGCGGCTGTACACGGATACGATGGTGGCTGTCTGCGCGAAGGAAAAGTGGGATCAGCCAGGGGAGACCGTATCCCTGGAGGCATTATCCCGGAAACCCCTCATCGTCTACAGGCGTTGGGAGAAGATCGTCCGGAAGTGGTTTGCAGACAACGGCCTTCCATTTTCCTGCGTCTGCCTGAATGACGACGCCCGGACAACGCTCCATCTGACGGAGCTGGGGATGGGCATCGGCATCGTGCCGGAGCGTTCTGTGCAGGGCAATGAAAAAGTGAAAATACTGCATATCGAAGAAGGGGGTACAGAATCGGATGTGGATCTGGTCTACCCCAGACTTGAAAGTCTGCCCGCCTACGCCAGACAGTTTATCCAGGATATATTAAAGAAGAATACCTGACTGCCGGTAAAGATTTATCCTCTGTCCGAATATATTAAAAGAAAAAAGGATATGAGGACATGGGTGATATGGTACTTCTTGTCCTGGCCTTCGGCTGGGACATCTTTGAAACCGGTCTGGCAGCCGGCGCTAAAAAACGGTGGGTGTTCTGGCGTACCGGACTGGCGATGGGCGGTATCTGGTGCGGCATATGCGCCGCATGCTGGTGCGTTGGACGGCTGGCCGCCCTCTTTGTGCCGGAAGCGGCTTTGGACTCAGCCGGCCCGGTCAGCCTCCTTTTACTGGCTGTTTTGGTGTTGGCAAAACCGGCGCTTGTAAAATTGGCCCGAAAAAGGGAGAAAAAGGGAAATTCCCGGGAGACGGGGGACATACTGAAGGACAATTTAAAGACGCCGGAAGAGAAGGCGGCAGGACTTCTTGCTGCCGACCCGTCTGCGCAGATGGCGGGGAAAGCTTTTTTCATCCCAGCAGCTTTTACCGGCTTGACTGCCGGATGGCTGAGGCTTCCGGCGGAAGGGATGCTCATTGCTGCTTTCATGGGAAGCCTTCTCCTCCTCTATGGCGGCCAGATCGCGGGCCGGCGTTTCCCGGCGGGCAGGGAACTTTCATTTTGGTGGCTGCCGCCGGCCCTGCTTTTGTTCCTGGCTTTTACCTATCTGGTCTGCGCAGGATGATCTGCTTCTGGCAGCTTTGCCCGGGTATACATAGCACATAAAAACAAAATAAATGCGTTGGAATGGACCGTTTCTTCGTCTAATGATAAAGGGATCAATGGAAAGACCGGATGATGGAGAGGATCGGAAGATGAAGAAAAGGTGTTTAAAACAGCTTCTGTGGATTTTGGCAGCAGGTTTGAATATGATTTTATGCGCGGAGGCGGCGGATATGACGGAACGGTATTTTGCCGGCGTGGAAGTCCCGGATGGGCAAGTACAGCCGGCGGAGAAATCTTTGGACGGACAGATCCGGATCGACGTGCCTTATATGTCCCAGGAAGATGTGCTTCCCACCGGCTGTGAGACCATGAGCGCCCTGATGCTTCTGGCCTGGTGGGATATATATCCTTCAGTGGAGGAAGCGCTGAGCCATCTGTATTGTCTTTCTGTGACCACCGATGGACGGGGGCATATGTACGGACCGGATCCCTGTCAGGCTTTTGCCGGCGATCCCGCAAGTCCGGGCGGTTATGGCTGTTATCCGCCGGTGATCGAAAGGATGTTGACAGAACTCCTGCCGGATGATAAAAAAGTGGTGAATACAAGCGGTCAGACGCTGGCAGAGCTGGAAGAGGACTATCTGTCCAAAGGCATTCCGGTCATGATCTGGGTGACCATCGATATGCTGGAAAGTTATCCGGGCAGCAGCTGGAGCGTGATCGACAGTGAAGGCAATGTGACCGGAGACATTTATACCTGGCAGGCCAATGAACACTGTGTGGTGCTGGTGGGCTGCGACGCCTGGAATTATTATCTGAATGATCCGTGGAAGAGTCACGGGACGGTCGCCTGGGACCGGGAACTTGTCAATATACGCTATGAAGAGATGGGGATGAACAGTCTGGCGGTGGTGGAGAGGTGACGGCTGCCGTGGAACAGGGTTTCCATTTTCGGATATCATGGATACGGAAAGAAGGAAAGGACATGTGCGGAAGATATTTTATCGACAGCGGTATGTACCGGGAGTTGGGAGAATGGCTCCATTTGAAAGCTGTGGTACAGAGGAACGGAGATATCCATCCGTCGGAGCAGGCGCCGGTGATCATCGGCGGGCCTAAGATGCCGGAATTGGCCGGAATGACCTGGGGACTGCCCCGTTACAGCGGCAAAGGACTGGTGATCAATGCCCGGGCTGAAACGGTCTGGGAGAAAACGGCTTTTAAAAAGGGCATACAGGACGGCCGGTGCGTTATCCCGGCAAGTCGCTTTTACGAATGGGACCGGGCGAAGAATAAGGCGGTGTTTAAGAGCCGGACACGTTCTGTTCTTTATATGGCCGGTTTTCATCAGATGACAGAACTGGGCGAGCGCTTTGTCATCATCACGACCCGGGCCAACGATTCGGTGAAAACGGTCCACCATCGGATGCCCCTTCTCCTTTCCCGGGAGGAAGTGGGCGACTGGATCTATGACAGCCGGTATGCCGGACAGGCGTTGGATAAAGTGCCGGAAATGCTGGACAAAGAGATGACGTATGAACAGCTGAGTTTATTTGACACGCTGTAAGCGCCGGCAGCTTTGCTTTATTATATGAGGACTTCACGAACAGATGGGGAAACCCCTCCGGATACAGGAAATATCTCGTGCCCGGAGGGGTTTATGATTTTTAACGGGGATCAGGTTCAGATCCGGCGGATCATCCAGCGGATCATATCGTCGATGACTTCATCCCGGCAATATTCGTTTAATATTTCATGGAACAGACCGCCGTAAATCTTCATCTGTTTGTCTTTGGAAGCGGCCGCGGCGAAGAAATCATAGGTATCCTGGACGGCCACCAGACCGTCTTTTTCACCGTGGGTCATCAGCACCGGATAGTTGAAGCTGCCCATCTTATCGGCAAACCAGTCCAGCCCATCGCAGACCGCGTAGCACAGTCCGGCGGTGAAGGTTTTCCGGTTGTAGGGATCTTTGCCGTACCAGTCCACAACCTCCGGCACAGAGCAGACGCCGGAGCCCAGTTCATTGGGGAGCTTGGTATGGACATCCATGCCCTTTGGAACGCCCTTGATCAGATTTCCATTGTCTTTGACCAGGGCGCCGCTGGTGATGATGCCCCGCAGTCCCTTATCCGGGTATTTGACGCCGTACAAGGATACAGTGAAGCCGCCCATGCTGTGTCCCAGCAGAAAGACTGGGATATCCGGATTCTCCCGGATGGCCATGTCCACAAACACATTGGTATCATCCAGAAGCTCGTTGAAATCCGTATAGAAGGTGTCCTCGCCTTCGGAACGGCCGTGTCCCCTGTGGTCAAAACGGTAGGTGCCGATGCCGGCGGCGTGGAGTTTTTCCGCAAAATAGTCGTAGCGGCCCTGGTGTTCACACAGACCGTGAACGATGACGACAACGGCTTTGTTGTCCGGCGCTGTCTCCTTTTTACAAAACAGCTTTGTGCCGTCAAAAGAAGTGATCATGGATTCGCTCATATACATTCCTCCATTCGTTTGAGCTGGGCATCCTCTGCCCGATATATGAAAAGATAGCCAGTTTCTTCAGTCTTTTGCCGCAAAAACGGAAATGGTCTCATATTTCGGATAAGTGGTGTAACTGATATTATCATCCCCGTCATAGGTGGTGATCTGCGCGATCTTTCCATCCTCCCCATAGGTGTAGGCGTCATAGGCCAGAAGGGTTCCGGAACCGTCATACAGGCGGCAGAATAAAAGATTACCGTTTTCATCGTATTCGTAGTTCTGTGTACGGCCTTCTGCTTCCGAATAATCTTCCTGATCCCCGTGGCTGATCATCTGGCTTAAATTTCCATCCTCATCGTAGATACATTCCGAATGGAAAAGGATCTCCCCATCCGGCTCCGACCGGTAATCTTCCCGGATACGTTGTCCCTGATCGTTATAGGTCATATCTGCCACCAGACCGTTTGCCCATACCCGGATCACCTGCCCATTATCGTCATATTCATTATATTCATCCTGGACAGCATTTTTTGAATAGCTGGCACCGATCTGCCTGCCGTAGGCGTCATAACCATAATAGTAGGCGTACAGATATTCTCCGGACGGATCATAGGTGTCCGCTTTGGCGATGACATCCATCTCTTCTGTCTCAGGAAGGGAGATGGATGGCAAGGTCTGGCATGTCCGCTCTTCATAGGTGTAAAGCGTATCATAGGATTTGGGTTCGTCTGTTTTCAGGTCAATATTTGTTGTTATCTTTATCAGATTACCGTTCTCATCGTATTCATATTCCCTTGACTGGGTTTCTGTGTCATTGATTTCTTTTACGAGAAGATCCCCCTCATATGTCTGCACCATTTCAAAGGGATTGGCATATGTGGAGACGTCATAAAGGTTTTCTCCGGTTTCCCGCGCCGCGCTGCAGGAGATATCTCCGTTGGGATAGCAGAAATATCTGCCTTCATAAGTTTTAGTGGTATCCGGGTAGGAACCATCGGAATATACGGTATCCTCTGTGGATTCATAGGAAGCCCGATGGCCGTAGGCATCATAGTATACGGTCTGCTTTACCTTCTGGACAGACTTTGTATAGGTGTATGTCCATGTAAAATCGTGGGATACCAGTTTATGGTCCCCGTCGTAAGTGTATTCAAAACGTCCGATTTCCTCGCCGTCTGCATTGTATGCGACCGTACGGATGATCTGCCCGTATTCGTTGTATTCATTTTCCCTCCGGGTTTTCAGTGTGCCGTCGGTACCATATTCCTCCTCTTTGACTTTCAGCCATATATCCGTTTCTGCCGGAAGGGTTTCCGCCGCCTGGGTTTCGCCGTCGGACGGATCAGCGGAAGCTGCAGGGCTGCTTTGGCAGGCGGTCAAAGGTATGGCCAGGCAGCCGGCCAGGACAAGGGCAGCCGCCCGTTTCAGGATGTGCGCGATGTTTCTTTTCATTTTATTTTTCCTCCCCTAATATGTCTTATAGATACACCAAATGACATTTGCTGAATTTATGCATCCTTGGAAAGGATAGATATTGCCTCATATTGGGGTCTGGTTACATAAAGCAGCGTGCTTTCGCCGTCATAGGTGGATATCTCCGAAATTTTTCCATCTTCCGTATAGGTGTAGGCGTCATAGGCCAGCAGGACTCCGGAAGCGTCAAACTGACGGCAAAATAAAAGATTGCCGTTTTCATCGTATTCGTAGTTCTGTGTCCGGCCTTCTGCTTCTGAATAATCCGGATGATCCGCATGGGTGATCATCCGGGTCAGATTGCCGCTTTCATCATATTCGCAGTCTGAATGGATGAGCAGTTCCCCATCCGGATCCATCCGGTAATCTTCTCGAATACGCTGACCTTGATCATTATAGGTCATGTCTGCCACCATATCCTCTGTCCATACCCGTATGACTTGTCCATTTTCGTTATATTCATTGTATTCATCACCGTAGAATGTGCCATCGGCTGCGCCGGCATAGGCGCCCACCTGATTTCCCAGGTTATCATAGCCGTAATTATAAACATAAAGAAAATTGCCGGACGGATCAAAGGTGGGAGCTGTAGAGATTACATCCATCTCTTCAGATGAAGGATAATCGATCGGCGGCACGGTTTTGCACGTCCGCTGTTCATAGGTGTAAAGGGTGTATTCCTGAAATTCCGTTTCTCGGCCATAATTGTATGTAATCGTCTTTTTGACCATGTTGCCGTTTTCATCATACTCATAATCATAAGCCTGTGTATCGGTTACCATTCGGATAAGCAAATCTCCATCATAGGTTTTTTCAGCATCCTCATTGGAACCGGAACCGGACACACGGAATGTGTATGTGTTGTCTTCCAGATTTTTTTCAGCAGTTGCACGGGTATTTCCCTTAGGATCGCAGAAATAGGTCACTTCATAGGAAGATTGGGTGTCCGATTTGGAGGAATCCGCCGGATAGTCAACAGTGACATTTTTTTCGGCGGCCGTCTTAAAGCCATATTCATTATAATGGACGATCTGTTCGGTAGTCTTGATGGAATCATCCAGACCGGATACAAATGTGGATATGGAGCGGCTTTCACTTAAAATCTGATCCGGCGTGTAGGTATAGGCAACTTCCTGGCTTGTGTCATCTGGTCCCACGTCCGGCGCGGATATGGATGTGGATTTCACAACCTGGCCATAGTCGTTATACTCATAAGTCCATGTATGGGATAACTGATTGGACGACGTAAATTCCTCCGCCTTGACTTTCAGCCACATATCCGTTTCTGCCGGAAGTGTTTCCGCCGCCTGGGTTTCGCCGCCGGACGGATCAGCGGAAGCTGCAGGGCTGCTTTGGCAGGCGGTCAAAGGTATGGCCAGACAGCCGGCCAGGACAAGGGCAGCCGCCCGTTTCATGATGTGCGCGATGTTTCTTTTCATTTTATTTTATTTTCCTCCCCTAATATGTCCGCCGGTGGCCCCAAAACCGGATATCCGGCTACACTGACGGGCGTATTTGATAAATTTATTATAGCGCACAGGTGGACAAATTCAATAAAAAGTAAATGAAATTTTTGAAAAAATCATGAATTTTTCACAAAAACAATGCGGATGACAAAATAAGGAGGATTGGCTATAATAGAACAAGTAAAAATATGAGCGAGGTGACAGGACATGAAAAAAATCCAACTGGGGAAAAGCGGCCTGAAAGTCCCGGCCATTGCGGTGGGATGTATGAGGATGAGTCAGGCGGATCCGGAAAAACTTCCGGCTTTTATTGAAAGCTGCCTGGAATATGGCGCCAATTTTTTTGACCACGCGGATATATACGGCAACGGGGAGTGTGAAACATTGTTTGCCCAGGCGATCGGCATGAAGCCGTCGGTCCGGGAAAAGGTGCTGCTCCAGTCCAAATGCGGCATCGTCCCCGGCGTGATGTACGATTTTTCAAAAGAGCATATATTGGATTCTGTGGACGGTATTTTAAAACGGCTGAACACCGACTATCTGGATGTGCTTTTGCTCCACCGGCCGGATGCCCTGATGGAGCCGGAAGAGGTGGCGGAAGCCTTCGACCGGCTGGAGACTTCCGGTAAGGTGCGCCATTTCGGCGTATCCAATCAGCGGCCGTATCAGATACAGCTTCTGCAGAAATATATCCGTCAGCCCCTTGTGGTTGATCAGCTCCAGTTCAGCATGACCAACAGCCAGATGGTCACCCAGGGCATGGAAGTCAATATGGCGACCGACGGGGCGGTGGACCGGGACGGCGGCATACTGGATTACTGCCGCTTGAACGACATCACGATCCAGGCCTGGTCTCCCTTCCAGTACGGATTTTTCTCCGGCGTATTTCTCGGGAATGAGAAGTTTCCGGAATTAAATCAGGCCATCGGAAAGCTGGCGGAAAAATACCAGGTATC
This sequence comes from Candidatus Onthocola gallistercoris, assembly GCA_018715345.1. GTDB lineage: Bacteria > Bacillota > Clostridia > Lachnospirales > Lachnospiraceae > Frisingicoccus > Frisingicoccus gallistercoris. The sequence continues at coordinate 1,188 of DVLT01000019.1, read as the reverse complement.
GGACACAGCCATCGTGACGGCCTGGATGATGCGCCATCCGGCAGGCATGCAGATGGTGACCGGGACAATGAATGCCGGGCGGATGAAAGAAATCTGTCAGGGAACCGATATCCTCCTGACAAGACAGGAGTGGTATGAGCTTTATCTGGCAGCAGGCCATATGCTGCCTTGATCCTGAGGAAATGCAGATAAGGAGCGGACAGATATGTATGACAAACTGACACAGAGCGATATTAAAAAGATGGAAGATGAGATCGAGTACCGGAAACTGGTGGTCCGCAAGGAAGCGATACAAGCGGTGAAGGAAGCCAGAGAACATGGCGATCTCAGTGAGAATTTTGAATACCATGCGGCAAAGAAGGAAAAAAACCGGAATGAAAGCCGGATCCGTTATCTGGAACGGATGATCCGGACAGCCCAGGTCATCTCGGAGGATTCCCGGGACGACGAAGTGGGGATGAATGACAAAGTGGAGATTTACTTTGTGGACGACGATGAATGCGAAACTATACGGATGGTGACCACGATCCGGGAAGATGCCCTGAACGGTTTGATCAGCAATGAATCGCCTTTAGGCAAGGCTATCTTCGGCCATCGGGTGGGCGAAACCGTACATGTGCGGGTCAATGACAACTATGGCTATGATGTGGAGATCCGTTCCATTGAGAAACATGTGGACGACAGCGGCGACCGGATCCGGGGCTATTAATTTAATAAATTTAATAATAAGGAAGAAATGATGAACATATATATTGGAAAAGATATCCGGGAACGATGCCCGGAAACCGTGTTGGGCGTCCTGACATATACCATGGACGTGAAAGAAAGCAGCGAAGCTTTTTTGAAACAATTTGATGAGGTTATTCGGATGCTGGCTGAAAAATATACTTTGCCGGATATAGCCAGGCTGCCCCGTATACAGGAGACCCGGGAAGCCTATAAAGCTTTGGGGAAAGCTCCGTCCCACTATCGGAATGCGGCGGAGGCCATGCTGCGGCGGATCATTAAGGGCAATGGCCTGTACCGGATCAACAATGCGGTGGAGATCAATAATCTTGTCTCCATCTGTTCCGGCTATTCTCTGGGCACCTATGACAGAGACAAACTTTTTGGAGACATCACCTTGCATCGGGCGCCGGACGGCGCCAGTTACCAGGGAATCGGACGAGATGCGCTGAATATCGAACA
>DVLT01000018.1 GCA_018715345.1 Candidatus Onthocola gallistercoris | reverse complement strand
CGCCGGGGTGATTATTGTTTGTTGGATAAAACGGCAGGGGAGCATGTATCCCATACCGTATTCCAGCTTCCCGGAAAATACGGTAAAGGCGTTTTGGTCACACCAACTGTTCATGGCAACCTGTTAGTAGGACCTACAGCCATTGATGTGGAAGATAAAGAAAATACAGCGACCACAAGAACCGGATTAGATGAATTGGCCGAAAAGGCCGGCCGGGCTGTCGCCAATATCCCGATGCGCCAGGTGATCACCTCTTTTGCAGGTTTACGTGCCCATGAAGATGGTCATGAGTTCATCATCGGTGAAGTGGAAGATGCGAAAAATTTTGTGGATGTTGCCGGCATTGAATCACCGGGACTTTCCAGCGCCCCGGCCATCGGCGTGATGGTAAAGGACATTGTTGTCTCCATGATGGGTCTGGAAGAAGATCCGGATTTTGTACCTGTCCGTAAAGGCCTTCTGAATCCATGGGAGATGGATAAGGAAGAGAGGACAAAACTTATCAAAGAAAATCCCGCATATGGCAATATCATCTGCCGTTGTGAGATGGTCACAGAGGGAGAGATCCTGGATGCGATCCACCGTCCGGTGGGAGCAAGATCTTTGGACGGTGTAAAACGCCGTACCCGTGCGGGCATGGGAAGATGCCAGGCTGGATTCTGCTCACCCAGGACCATGGAGATCCTTGCAAGGGAACTGGATATGGATATGGCTGATATTACAAAATGCGGCGGAGATTCCAAGTTTATCGTAGGAACGATCAAGGATAAGTTATAAGAAAGGATGGTACAACCCCATGTTAGCATATGATCTTGTAATTGTGGGCGGCGGCCCGGCAGGACTTGCGGCAGCAGCTTCCGCAAAGAGGAATGGTATCGACAGCATTGTTATTCTGGAACGGGACACAGAGCTTGGCGGTATCCTGAATCAGTGTATCCATAATGGTTTTGGACTTCATACATTCAAGGAAGAGCTGACAGGACCGGAATATGCCAGCCGTTTTATAGAGCAGGTAAAGGAATTGGGTATTGAATATCGTCTTCATACGATGGTGGTGGATATTGACGGATCTAAGAAAGTCACAGCCATGAACCGGGAGGACGGCCTGTTTGAGATCCAGGCTAAAGCGATCATTTTGGCCATGGGATGCCGGGAACGCCCGAGGGGCGCTCTGAACATTCCAGGTTATCGTCCGGCAGGTATTTATTCTGCTGGTACTGCACAGCGTTTGGTCAATATCGAAGGCTATATGCCGGGGCGGAAAGTTGTGATCCTTGGTTCGGGTGATATCGGTCTGATCATGGCCCGCCGTATGACTTTGGAAGGCGCGGAAGTTCAGGTGGTGGCTGAACTGATGCCGTATTCCGGCGGCCTGAAGCGGAATATCGTACAGTGTCTGGATGATTTCGGCATTCCGCTGAAATTAAGCCATACAGTTGTAGATATCCAGGGCAAGGAAAGAGTTGAGGGGATCACATTGGCTGCAGTGGACAATACAGGGAAACCCATACCGGGAACAGAAGAGCATTATGACTGTGATACGCTTCTCCTGTCTTGCGGTTTGATCCCGGAGAATGAGCTGTCCAGAGGCATTGGCGTAGATATGGAACCGGTGACAAATGGTCCGGCAGTCAACGAAAGTCTGGAGACAAGCGTGGACGGCGTGTTTGCCTGCGGCAATGTGCTCCATGTCCATGATCTGGTGGACTTTGTGTCTGAGGAAGCGACTGTTGCCGGAAAGAATGCGGCAAAATATATTAAAAACGGCGCCAAGAATCCGGCTTCAGATCGGCCGGCGATCAAAATGAATCCCACCGGCGGCGTACGCTATACCGTTCCAAAGACCATCAATGTGGACAACATGGATGATCAGATCACTGTACGTTTCCGCGTGGGCGGTGTATATAAAAACTGTTATGTGGCAACCTATTTCGATGACGAATTGTTCAGCCGCAGAAAACGTCCGGTCGTTGCTCCGGGAGAGATGGAAGAAGTGAAGCTGACAAAAGAAAAGTTGCTTGCTTACCCGGATCTGAAACAGATCACCATTAAGATCGAGGAGGCGTAAGATCATGGAGAAAAGAGAATTAATCTGTATTGGCTGCCCTCTTGGGTGTATGATAACAGTGGAGATGGAAAACGGCGAAGTCAAAAGCGTTACCGGCAACACGTGTAAACGGGGAGATGTTTATGCCCGGAAGGAAGTGACGAACCCGACCCGTATCGTCACATCCATCGTCAATGTGGATGGCGGCACGATCCCCATGGTATCTGTAAAGACAAAGTCGGACATTCCGAAAGGAAAGATCTTTGACTGTACGAAAGCATTAAAAGGCATCGTTGTTCATGCACCGGTCCATATAGGAGATGTGATCCTGGACGATGTAGCTGGAACGGGTGTGGATGTGATCGCCACTAAAAATGTGGAAGCAGCTGAATAAGAAAGCAAGAGGATAGGAGAATAAGAGTGGAGACAATTGCAGCAATCAGCGATTACTTACATACTTTCAGTATGCCGGTCATGCTTTTTCGACTGGTATTGGCTGGTATTTTAAGCGGAATCATCGGATACAGCCGGAGTGCAAAAGGCCGGGCAGCCGGATTTAAGACCCATGTGCTCGTCTGTATCGGATCAACACTTGTCATGTTGACATCACAGAATATTTACATCAATATTGCCCATGAGACGGGTGACGTGGCTCGTATGTCTGCCCAGGTTATCGCCGGTATCGGTTTCCTTGGTACAGGAACGATCATGGTCACCGGCAGACGACAGATCAAAGGTTTGACAACGGCAGCCGGCCTTTGGACCAGCGCTTGTATCGGACTGGCTGTGGGCATCGGATTTTACAGCGGCGCGATCATTGCAGCGGTCATTATCTTTATATTATACA
>DVLT01000017.1 GCA_018715345.1 Candidatus Onthocola gallistercoris | reverse complement strand
GCCAAAACAGGGCAAACGATCTGAAAAGGAAAAACCCCGAAAACCGCATGGTTTCGGGGTTTTTGAGCTGTTTTGAACTAAAATTATCGCTTGCTGAACTGCGGAGCGCGACGGGCAGCCTTGAGGCCGTATTTCTTACGTTCCTTCATACGCGGGTCACGTGTGAGGTAACCTTCTTTTTTCAGAACTGGTCTGTAATCGTTATCTGCTTTTAACAGCGCTCTGGAGATACCATGACGGATCGCACCAGCCTGTCCGGTGAATCCACCGCCGTGTACATTAACGATAACGTCAAATTTATCTGTTGTGTTTGTGGCAACCAGCGGCTGACGAACAACAACTTTCAATGTTTCAAGACCTAAATAGTCGTCAATATCTCTTTTATTGATCGTGATATTACCTGTACCCGGTACAAGGTACACTCTGGCGATACTTTTCTTTCTTCTGCCTGTTCCGTAATATTTTACACTAGCCAATGTATTCCTCTCCCTTCCGATGAATTAGTATTTGATTTCCAATACTTCTGGTTTCTGTGCAGCCTGCTCATGTTCCGGACCAGCGTATACACGCAGTTTTTTGATCATCTGTCTGCCCAGCGGTCCCTTGGGAAGCATGCCTTTAACAGCAAGTCTGATAACATCTTCCGGTTTCTTGGCTAACATTTCTTTCAGAGTTGTCTCTTTCATGCCGCCCACATAATCAGAATGTCTGTAGTAAACTTTCTGATCCAGCTTCTTGCCGGTTACTTTGATCTTGTCCGCATTGACAACGATCACATAATCGCCTGTATCGATGTGGGGTGTATAGATCGGTTTATTCTTTCCTCTTAAAATCTTTGCAATCTCAGATGTTAAACGGCCTAAAGTATGTCCAGTAGCATCTACCACATACCATTTTCTTTCAATCGTCGATGGACTTGCCATAAAACTTTTCATGGTATAGAACCTCCTATAATGAGTCATTAACAGTTATATTCTTGAAATGCTACTTACCGGGGCTTTGGCTTTTCGCATTTTTAACATATCGTCACGTCTATCTATTATATTGTAATCTTTTTCCTGTGTCAAGTAGATTTTTCCTTATAAATACTGGATTTTTTCCAGTGTCAGGCCGTGGGCCGGAGCCGTCGGGCCCACCACATATCGGTCGGCGGATTCGATACTTTTTCGGATATCCAGGGCTGTCTTTTTATGAAAGCCCACCTTCAAAAGTCCGCCCACAATGATGCGGACCATATTATATAAAAATCCGTCGCCGGTAATCCGCAGCCGGATCATGTCCCCCTCCTTTTCCACAGAAATATGGGTGATCGTCCGCACCGTGTCTTCCACATCGGTTTTCAGGGAACAGAAATTGTGGAAATCGTGTTTTCCTAAAAGCAGTTTTGCCGCCTCTGCCATGGCCTCAACATCCAACGGCTGGGGAACCCAGTAGCTGTCAAACCGTTCATTCGGTAAAGCTGTCCTCCGGTTCAATATCCGATATTCATAGGTTTTCAGCGTATCACGATACCTGGGATGGAAATCCGCCGCCACTTCATCGGATGACTGGATAACGATATCCCGGGGCAGCCGCTGATTGAGTGCCGGAGTGAACCGTTCTGCAGGCCAGGGTTTTGTGGTGTCAAAAACAGCCACTTGTCCCAAGGCATGGACGCCGGAATCCGTGCGGCTTGCGCCGGTGAGCATGATCTTTTCTCCCACCAGTTCTTCAATCGTCTTTTGGAGTACAGCCTGTACGGAGATCCCGTTGGGCTGGACCTGCCATCCGCAGTAATTGGTCCCGTCATAAGCCACGATCAGCCGGATACGGCGCACTTTTTTTCCACCTTTATCCATAAAAACCCTCCATTATCACAACACAAATTTCAGAACGATCCACAAAGCCAGATAGGCAAATATGATAAAGTAACCGGCCTTATCCCTCCGCTCATATATGAGTGGTTTCATCTTTGTCCTGCCTGCGCCGCCATGATAGCAGCGGGCTTCCATGGCCATGGCCAAGTCATTGGCACGGCGGATGGCGGATATGAACAGAGGTACTAACACTGGGATCAGACTCTTTACCCGCCGTATCAGATTGCCGCTTTCAAAGTCTGCGCATCTGGCCTGTTGGGCTTTCATGATCTTATCTGTTTCTTCCAGCAATATGGGAATAAAACGCAGGGCAATGGACATGGTCATGGACAATTCATGGACAGGAAAGTGGATTTTTTTTAATGGCGACAGGGCCTTTTCCAGGCCGTCCGTCAGATGATTGGGCGTTGTAGTCAACGTCATGATCGTGGAACCCACGATCAGATAAATGAGACGCATGGTCGTCTTTGCAGCCAACACGATACCTTCCCATGTTACTCTTATAAAATAAAAATGAAACAATTCTCTTCCCGGGGTCAGCAATATATTTAAAAGCACAGTGAATATCAAAATAATAAAAATGACTTTCAGTCCTTTAAGCATATAGCGGAGAGGCACTTTGGACAGCCATATGCAGATACCCAGTGCGGCTGTCGCCAGAATAAATTCCATCATATCCTGGATCATGAACACTGTGATGATAAATACCAGCGTTCCCATGAGTTTGACCCGCGGATCCAGCCGATGGATGATGGAGTTTGCCGGATAATACTGACCGATCGTTATATCCCGTATCATCTGTCTGCTCCCTCCCTGAAGTAATCACATATTGCCTTCTTTGCTTCTTCCACAGTTGTTGCCTTTACTGAAATATCCGGGAAATATTCCTGCAGCCCATGCATAAAATAGGTCACCTGGGGCGCCGCCAATCCGATCTTTTCAAGTTCTGTATAACGTTCAAACACTTCTGCCGGCGTTCCATCCATATAAACGCTTCCCCTGTTCATGGCAATGATCCGGTCCACATACTTGGCCACATCTTCCATGCTGTGGGAAACCAGTATGACTGTGATCCCCATCTCCTTGTGAAGCTTTGCGATCTGATCCAATATATCATTGCGGCCCTTTGGATCCAATCCAGCCGTCGGCTCGTCCAGTATGAGCACTTCCGGCTCCATGGCCAGCACACCGGCGATGGCCACCCGCCGTTTCTGACCGCCAGACAGTTCAAATGGAGATTTCTCGTAATCCTTTTCCTTTATACCCACGATGGACAGGGCCTTTTTGGCTCGTTCTTGGCACACTGCCTCATCCAATCCCAGATTCTTCGGTCCGAAACAGACGTCCTTTAACACCGTCATTTCAAACAGCTGATGCTCCGGATACTGGAACACCAATCCCACATGACTGCGCAATTTGGTCATGGAATAACCTTCCTGATAAATGTTTTCTCCATTATAATAGATTTTCCCGTCTGTCGCCCGGACCAATCCATTCAAATGCTGGATCAAAGTGGATTTGCCGGATCCGGTATGGCCGATCAGGCCGATAAATTCCCCGTCTTTGATCTCCAGGCTCACATCTTTCAGCGCTTGCTTACGGAATGCATTATCCGGACTATATATATAATTGACATGTTCGATCTTTATTGACATGTTTCCATTTCACCTGTTCCATTCTTCAAACGAAAACCCTGATCTTTGCAGGCGACCAGCGCTTTTTCCAGTTCCTCTGCCGTCAGTATCCCATCGGGAAGCGCAAAACCTTCCTTTTTCAGTTCATAGGCCAACTCTGTCACCTGGGGAACGTCCAGGCGAAGCTGCTTCAACTGTTCCACCTGGGAAAATACTGTCCGGGGGGTACCGGAAAGGACAATCTTACCTTCATCCATGACATAAACCTGATCTGCCAGGATCGCCTCATCCATATAATGGGTGATGAGGATGACCGTCACCCCTTCCTGCCGGTTCAGTTCCCGGACTGTGGCGATCACTTCCTTCCTACCGTTGGGATCCAGCATGGCTGTGGGCTCATCCAGTACGATACATTCCGGCTTCATGGCCATCGTCCCGGCGATCGCCACCCGCTGCTTCTGACCGCCGGACAGTTTATTCGGTGAATGGTTGCAGTATTCCATCATGCCTACCCGTCCAAGGCTGTCATAAACCCGATTCCAGATTTCCTTTGTGGGAACGCCCAGATTCTCCGGTCCAAATCCCACATCCTCTTCCACGATGGTACCGATGATCTGATTATCCGGATTTTGAAAAACCATGCCCGCTGTCTGACGGATCTTCCAGACATTCTTCTCATCGGAAGTATCCATTCCTTTAACTGTCAGGGTTCCGCCTGTTGGCACAAGCAGTGCATTCATCTGCTTGGCCAGTGTGGATTTCCCTGAACCATTATGTCCCAATATGGCGATAAACTGACCGGCCTGAATATCCAGATCCACGCCCTGAATGGCCTGGGTGACACTTTCCACATCCCCATGCTCATCCTTACTCACATACTCATATATTAACTTTACGGCTTTTATGATGCCCATAAGTTCTTCCTCGCTTCCAATCTGTAGACTCACATATTTTAACACAAATCGATTCTGCCCACAAGTGCCGGCTTCTATCCCCAGCTCCAGTGGGATCCCGCCTGGCTTTTATCTGAAAGTTTTGAGAGTTTTCCTATAGAAATAAAAAAGCCGAAAAAGATCGGCTTTTTGTGTAGCATACACTTTTATATTTTGTCTGTACAGATCACCGGCCTATCCGTATATCTTTCTAAAAAGCCCACCAGGATCCGCTCCTGCTTTTCTGTAAAAGTTCGGGGGACGCGAAGATTTTTCACAACTCTTCGTCTGGAGTGGCCGGCAAAATCCCGGGTTATTTTGTCAAAACTTCCCTGTATCCGAATAGAACGTTTGCCCATTTGCCAGGCGTCCAGTCGGATCAGTCTATATGCATACTCCACCCGTTCTTCCATGCTGCCGCTGTAGCCGGTATAAGTCAGACCATCCGGTGAAAGGATCAAACGCTGTACAAGCGATGTTCCTGAACAGGATGCCCAGTAGCCCAGCAAGGGAATGAAACTGACCATATCTGCCAGGACAACCTCCATGATGATCTGGCGCAATAGCCCGATCGCCCCTGTGGGCATGCCATCCCTGGTCAGAAAAAGAACACAAGCACATAAAATAAATATGGCAGGACAGACGCCTTTTCCCGTTCCCGTTGTTCACGATAAGTCTTTTTATCTCCCTTGTAAGCAGCTGTAAACGCGGAAAAAAACGGAACAAGTATGATCAGAATGCCCGTCAGGGCAATGGTCAAAATAAATGCAACGCTGATGGTTTGGGATAAAGGGGCAAATGTGACAATGCAAATGAGCAATGTCATACTTTCCAGGATCAGCAAATATACCGCCAATGGCACAAAAACAGGTTTATCCCTCTCACCTTTTGTCTGTTGTTTGATAATACCTATGATCTTGCAAAAAACCATCAGATAAACCGGGCCTAAAAATATGAAAAACATCCTCAAGTTAAGAAATACATTTTCGGAAAGTCCCAACTTCTGCACTGGCGCATGGGCTAAAAGTATCCCGATAAGGATAAAGATCACATATAAAAAGATCATGCCCATCAACTGTTTTCCGAATCGATGCCGCTTTTCTTCATGCATTTATAAGTATCCCCCCCACAGATCCGGATCTCCATATACACGGTTTGGGTGATCATATCCAGCATATCGAAAAAGACTGAGAACTGCCACCTTACTTTTGTTAAATACATGTAAAAATGAAGAAGCTTTATAAGCAAAGATCATCGGCCCATCCGCATGAGAAAAAGGCGCCTGGTGTCATACCACAGCGCCTTTTTCTTATAAGTTCATATTGATCTTTCAATTAAACAAGTTCGATGAGAACTTCCATTGCAGCGTCACCTTTACGCTGACCGATCTTGACGATACGTGTGTATCCGCCATTACGTCCTGCGTACTTCGGTGCCAGTTCGGTAAATAATTTATCTACCAGGTCTGCTTTTTTTGTGTTGGCTTTTTTGCCTGCAGCTTCAGCCGGAACAACAGTCACCGGATAAAGCACTCTCAACATCTGACGACGAGCGTGCAGACGGGACGGCTGATCCTTCTTGATCGTCTTTTCAACAGTATCAAAAACAGCTTTACCATTCTCTTTTACTCTCTTGCCGTCTTTATCTTTACGAACAACTTTAGCCTGAACCGTAACTTCCTCAAAGTTGTCTTTTTCTTTGACAGCAAGGGCGATCAAGCCTTCAGTGATTCTTCTGATCTCTTTTGCTTTTGCTTCAGTTGTACGGATGCTTCCGTTATTGATCAGGGCAGTTACCTGACTTCTGAGCAAAGCTTTTCTCTGATTGGAAGTTCTTCCAAGTTTTCTATAGCCTGCCATGACTTACCTCCTACATATTCACTCAATAAATATACGATCATTCATCGCTTGGATTTAACTGAAGGCCCAGCTCTTTCAATTTTGCAAGAACTTCTTCTAAAGATTTCCGTCCAAGATTACGAACCTTCATCATATCCTCCGCCGTCCGGTTCGTCAGTTCTTCAACTGTGTTGATGCCTGCTCTCTTCAGGCAGTTATACGAACGCACGGATAATTCCAACTCGTCAATATTCATTTCAAGAACTTTTTCTTTTTCATTATCCTCTTTTTCCACCATAACTTCTGCAGTTTTGGCATTCTCAGAAAGATCGATGAAAAGATTTAAATGTTCACTTAAAACTTTTGCCGCCAGGCTGACTGCCTCGTCCGGGGCGAGTGTACCGTTTGTATAAACGTCTAATGTAAGTTTATCAAAATCAGTAATCTGTCCGACACGTGTGTTCTCCACATTCAGATTGACACGTTCCACCGGTGTATAGATGGAATCCACCGGAATAACTCCGATCGGAAGATCTTCATTCTTGTTTTTGTCAGAACTTACATAACCCCGGCCTTTTGTAATAGTCAGTTCCATATATAACTTACAGTCACTGCCGCCGCTCAATGTAGCGATAACCTGGTCTTTATTCAGGATTTCAATGTCTTGATCGACCTGAATATCCGCTGCCGTTACAACGCCTTCGCCTTCGTATTCAATATACGCTGTCTTTGGTTCGTTGTCTGTGCTTGTATTCTTAATGGCCAGACTCTTTATGTTCATGACAATTTCTGTAACGTCTTCTTTCACGCCTGGAATGGAACTGAATTCATGAACCACACCGTCAATTTTAACCTGACTGACAGCAGATCCCGGCAGAGATGAAAGCATGATCCTGCGCAAGGAATTTCCCAGCGTGATGCCGTAGCCTCTTTCCAGAGGCTCGACAACAAAACGTCCATATTTATTATCATCAGAGATCTGTGCTATTTCAATTTTCGGCTTTTCAAAATCAAACACTCTATATGGCCCTCCTTTATTGGGTTATGATTACTGAGGGTAACTACCAGCTTACGCTAATATTTATTATTTAGAATACAACTCGACGATAAGCATTTCGTTTACAGGAACATCAATCTGCTCTCTGGTCGGCAGCATTTTGACTGTACCGGAAAGATTTTCCTGGTCAGCTTCCAGCCATTCCGGAACAAGTCTTGCGCCTGTTACTTCCAGAATGTCTTTATATCTCTGACTTCCTTTGGATTTCTCACGGATCTCGATCACATCGCCTGCTTTTACAAGGTAAGACGGGATCTGTACTCTCTTGCCGTTTACGAGTACATGCTGATGTCCGACGATCTGACGGGCTTCCTTACGTGTTCTGGCAAAACCAAGACGGAATACAACATTATCCAGTCTGCTTTCCAGAAGGATCATCAAGTTATCGCCAGGAGCGCCTTTCATACGGTTCGCTTTCTTGAAATAGTTTCTGAAAGGTTTCTCTAATACACCGTAGATGAATTTAGCTTTCTGTTTTTCCAAAAGCTGCTGTCCATACTCGCTTTTCTTTTTGTTTCCTCTGATGGACTGTCTGTTAGATTTTTTATCAATACCCAGATAGATCGGATCAAGGCCAAGACTTCTGCATCTTTTTAATACTGGAACCATATCTCTTGCCATTCTAACTTAACCTCCTAATTAGACTCTTCTTCTTTTTGGTGGGCGGCATCCATTGTGAGGAACCGGAGTAACGTCGCGGATGCTCGTTACTTCAATACCGCAAGCCTGAAGGGCACGGATAGCTGCTTCACGTCCTGAGCCAGGACCTTTTACCATAACTTCAACAGATTTAAGACCATAGTTTAATGCAGCTTTTGCTGCTGTCTCAGCTGCCATCTGGGCAGCATAAGGTGTGGATTTTCTGGAACCACGGAATCCCAGTCCGCCGGCGCTTGCCCAAGAAAGCGCATTGCCTTCGGAATCGGTTAATGTAACGATTGTATTGTTAAAAGATGACTGAATATGTGCCTGTCCACGCTCAACGTTCTTTTTCACACGTCTTTTAGTCACTTTTTTTGTAACTTTTTTAGCCATTGAACTAAACCTCCTATTAGGTTACTCTTACTTCTTCTTGTTTGCTACTGTTCTCTTCGGACCTTTACGGGTTCTTGCGTTTGTCTTTGTTTTCTGTCCACGAACCGGAAGACCTTTTCTGTGACGGATTCCTCTGTAACAGCCGATCTCCTGAAGTCTTTTGATATTTAAAGCGATCTCACGACGTAAATCACCTTCTACAGTCTGAGTAGCGTCAATGACGTCACGAATTCTTGCAACTTCATCGTCTGTCAGATCTCTGACGCGTGTATCTGGATTCACATTAGCTTCTTTAAGGATACGATTTGAACTTACTCTACCGATTCCGTAGATGTAAGTAAGGCCGATCTCTACACGTTTTTCTCTTGGTAAATCTACACCACTGATACGGGCCATGAAATTACACCTCCATTGGTTATTCGCAATATTAATAAGGAAGAAACCCTGTAACATCCTGCCTGCGCAGAACGGTGAAATGCTTACAGCACCTCTGCCTTATCCAAAATGTCTTATCAAGTGTCCATGTCCGACTAAAAGACATGGAAATACACAGGGGAAGCCCCTGTTTATATAAAAAGTGATTACAACCCATCCTGGCGTTGCATCACTGCAGCCGCTGATTGTTTGGGCAAAATGCCCGACTTTTCACACAACAAAACACAAGCCTGAAGGATCAGCCCTGTCTTTGTTTATGCTTTGGATTCTCACAGATGATCCGGATACTGCCTTTTCTCTTAATGACTTTGCACTTTTCGCAAATAGGCTTTACTGATGATCTTACCTTCACTGCAAATCTCTCCTTTCAAAACGTTCACGAAATATTATAGCAGTCGCTTCTATAGTAAGTCAAGCTATTTTTACTTGTCTCTCCAAATTATTCTGCCTTTTGTCAGATCGTACGGGGACAGTTCGATCGTTACCTTATCACCTGGCAAAATACGGATAAAATTCATACGAAGTTTACCGCTGATATGGGCCAATACCCGATGTCCGTTCTCCAGTTCCACCTGGAACATGGCATTTGGCAGTTTTTCTACAACTTTTCCTTCAACTTCAATAACATCTGCTTTTGACATATTAGCCTCCTATGACCTTTCCTTTCTCTTCAAAAAGCTTGATGGCCCTGGCAATGCATGCATTGTCAAGTCCCTTTCCTGCTTTCAACTGTCCGGCAAGACTTTCATCCATGTAATTCATACGCCACACATGCTTTTTCTTTTTTTTCTTTGGCGCTTCCACTGTCTTTCTGCGCCCATCTGCCAGATAAAGCATATCGCCGGAAACTTTCAGAATCACATACAATTTATTCACATCATGTCCGGCTTTTGACCGGGCCAACTGGCCCGGCAAAAACCGATCCTGTTCACAACGTCCGCTCATGTATCCACCCATGGTCATTTTAATAAGGTCAAAATCTCACAACCATCTTTCTGAACCAGGACTGTATTTTCATAATGCGCTGAAAGTGAACCATCGGCTGTGACGACTGTCCAGTCGTCATCCAGCCATTCCACTTCATAATCGCCCTGGTTGACCATCGGCTCTATGGCCAACGTCATTCCTGCCTGCAGCTTAAGTCCCCTGCCCTTTGGTTTGAAATTAGGTATCTGTGGATCTTCGTGAAGATGTGTACCGATCCCGTGTCCCACCAGATCCCTTACGATGGAATACCCGAAACTTTCCACATAATCCTGGATTGCCTTGGAAATCTCATAGAGATGATTCCCCTCTTTAGCGAATTTAATGCCTTCAAAAAAGCTCTGTCGGGTCACATCGATCAGTCTCTGAGCCTCTGGAGATATATCTCCCACCGGCCATGTCCGGGCGGCATCGGAATGATATCCCTTGTATATCAGTCCGCAGTCCAGGCTGACGATATCTCCTTCCTGAAGGATCCGCTTTTTACTGGGAATACCATGCACCACCTCGTCGTTGACCGACACGCAGATGGAAGCCGGATAACCATTATAATTCAGGAAATTAGGCGTACAGCCGAAATCCCGGATGATCGTATCCCCGATCCGGTTGATATCCCAGGTGGATATACCCGGCTTGATCTCTTTATGAAGCTCTTCGTGCATGATCGCCAGAAGCCTTCCAGCTTCCCGCATGAGTTCGATCTCATGCTCCGACTTGATCGTAACTGACATAGATCATACTCCCAATACTTTAAGGATATCTTCAAATACTTTATCCATGCTCTGAGTGCCGTCCACTGTCACCAGGATACCTTCTTTTTTATAGAAGTCAATGAGCGGCTGTGTCTGTTCATGATAAACATCCAGACGTTTCTTCACCGTTTCCGGCTTGTCATCGTCTCTCAGAATGAGCTTTTCGCCGCACACATCGCAGACACCTTCGACTTTGGTCGGATTAAACTCAACATGGTAAGTTGCTCCACATCCAACACATGCTCTGCGGCCGGCCATTCTGTTGATTATATTTTCATCTGGAACATCGATATCGATCGCGTATTCCATCTTTTCTTCAATAGCCGTCAGGGCTGCTTTCAGCGCTTCTGCCTGAGGGATCGTCCTCGGGAAGCCATCCAAAATAAACCCATTTTTACAGTCATCTTGTTGAATTCGATCAACAACGAGATCGCAGACTAATTCATCCGGAACCAGAAGCCCTTTGTCCATGTAGGTCTTTGCCTTTGCGCCAAGCTCTGTGCCGTTTTTGATATTAGCTCTGAAAATATCTCCAGTTGATATATGTGGAATCTTGCACACTTCGGCGATCTTCTTCGCCTGAGTGCCCTTACCTGCGCCAGGAGCGCCTAACATAATTATTTTCATAAATAATTATCCTCCAATCATATGTCCAACAATTCTGATTCTCATATAATTTAAATCTTTATATAGGAGGGCGCCCCTAACGGCACCCTCATTCAGACCTGTCAGTCATTCAGGAACCCTTTATAATGTCTTACGAGCATCATGGATTCAACCTGTTTAATAGTTTCCAGTACAACGCCCACGATGATGATCAGGGATGTACCGCCAAACGAAACATTGACGCTGAATATTCCGGCAAAGATGATCGGAATAAGAGCGACGATCAGTAACCCTACAGCGCCGATAAAGATCAGATTGTTCAATATTTTCGTCAGATACTCCACTGTGGGTTTGCCCGGACGTATACCCGGGATAAAGCCGCCTTGTTTTCTCATATTATCCGCAACTTCGATGGGATTAAATGTGATGGAAGTATAGAAATAGGCAAAAAGTACAACCAACACGATATAAAGGATCAAACCGATGGAATACTGGGGTCTGGCCGGATTACACCAGTTGGAACTGCTCAGGCAGTTCAGGATAAAAGCCGGTATCCCGGACGGAGAAGCGCCCATGAACCCAACGATCAGTCCGGGCATCGACATAAGAGACGATGCAAAGATGATCGGGATAACGCCTGCCGTGTTGACCTTCAGCGGGATACTGGATCCGCCCCGGCCCACCAGACGGCGTCCGACAACTTTTTTAGAATATTGGACCGGTATCTTACGCTGTCCATCCTGGAGATAGATGACGAAAACAATGATCGCCAAAATGACTGCCAGGATGACGATCGCTGCCAGACCGGCCTGCACGATGTTCTTTCCTCGAAGAAATACATTGTACAACAATGCAAAATCCTCCGGAAGTCTGGAAATGATATTAAAAAGAAGAATAATGGAAATACCGTTTCCAACACCCTTCTCTGTGATCCGCTCGCCCAGCCACATGAGCATTGTGGCTCCGGCAGAAAGCGCTACCATGACCATGATAACATCCAGAGCATTATTGTGCGCCAGATTCCCGCCTCTGTAGAAATTGATACCCATGGCCAAACCTTCGATCAGGGACAGGGCCACCGTCAGATAACGGGTATAGGCACGAAGTTTTTTCCGGCCATCCTCTCCTTCTTTCTGCATCTCTTCCCATTTGGGGATTGCAATGGTCAGAAGCTGGATAACGATGGAAGCCGTAATATACGTACTGATACTCAGCGCAAATACGGACATCTGAGTAAAGGATCCGCCGGTCATCGCATCAAACAGATCAAAGGCGCCGCTGGTCTGGGATGCAAACCACTGGGAAAATACATCCCGGCTGACGCCAGGGATTGGAAGCTGGGCTCCCAATCTCACGACAACCAAAATAAAAAGCGTAAACAAGATCCGGTGGCGGATTTCCTTGATTTTCAATGCGTTTTTCAAGGTTTTAAACATTAGATCACCTCTACTGTTCCACCTAAAGCCTTAATCTTTTCTTCCGCGCCTGCACTGACTGCATTCACTTTAACCGTTAATTTCTTTGTAAGCTCGCCGTTTCCAAGGATCTTAACGCCGTCTCTAGGATTTTTGATAATGCCGGTTTCAACCAGAGATTCTACAGTAACAACAGCGTCATCTTCAAAACGATTCAGGACATCCACATTTACTGCAACGATATCTTTGGAATTTCTGTTTGTAAATCCTCTCTTCGGCAGACGTCTGTATAAAGGCATCTGACCGCCTTCAAAGCCTGGTCTTGTAGCTCCGGAACGGGCTTTCTGGCCTTTATGACCTTTACCTGCGGTTTTACCATTTCCTGAACCATGGCCACGACCTCTTCTGAAGTTATCGCTATGCTTGGAACCTGCAGCGGGTCTTAATTCTGATAAATTCATTTCGTGCACCTCCTTACGATCTGTTAAATTTCTTCAACTTTCACCAAATGTTTTACCTGATCAACCATACCTCTGATGCACGGATTGTCCGGTAATTCAACAGTTTTGTGCATCTTTTTCAAACCAAGCGCAGCAACTGTTTTTCTGTGTTTCGGAATTGCACCGATCGTAGATTTAACTAAAGTGATCTTTAATTTATCTGCCATTTTAAGCGCCTCCTTATGCTAAGATTTCTTCAACAGATTTTCCGCGTTTCTTAGCAACTTCTTCCGGAGTCGTCAAACCGCTCAATCCTTTAATGGTAGCAAGTACAACGTTCTGTTTATTGTTTGAACCCAAAGATTTTGTACGGATATTTTTGTATCCTGCAAGCTCAAGTACGGCACGGGCCGGACCGCCTGCAATAATACCGGTACCACCCGGAGCACGTTTCAGAAGTACGCTTGCGCTTCCGAACTTTCCGGAGAAGTCATGTGGGATACTTCCGTTCTCATCCAGCGGAACTTCTACAAGTTTCTTGATAGCATCCTCTTTTCCTTTGCGGATCGCTTCAGGAATTTCAGTTGCCTTTCCTAAACCAGCGCCAACATGTCCGTTACCGTCACCAACAACGACTAAAGCAGCAAAGCGGAAGTTACGTCCACCTTTAACGACCTTGGTAACACGTTTAATTGACACTACTTTTTCTGTTAATTCTAATTGGCTAGCATCAATAATTGTACGTTTCATCTGTTCTCCTCCCTGCTAGAATTTTAATCCAGCTTCTCTGGCTGCTTCTGCTAATGCCTGGATCTTACCCTGATAGATAAATCCGCCTCTGTCAAATACTACTTCATTGATTCCTTTATCCAAAGCCTTTTTGGCAATAGCTGTTCCTACTGCAGATGCTGCCGCAACATCATCTGTCTTTTCAAGACCGGCTTTGATTTCTTTTTCAACTGTAGAAGCAGCTGCCAGAGTATGTCCGATGGAATCGTCAATGATCTGAGCATAGATATGATTGTTGCTTCTGAAAACAGCTAAACGAGGACGCTCTGCAGTGCCAGCAAAACGGTTACGCAGTCTTTTATGTTTTTTAATGCGAACTTCGCTTCTTGATTTCTTACTAACCATTTCTTCACTCCTCCTCTATTATTTCTTACCAGTCTTACCAACTTTACGCCGGATAACTTCATCAGCATATTTGATACCTTTGCCCTTGTAGGGTTCCGGTCTTCTCTTATCTCTGATCTCAGCAGCATATTGGCCAACTTTTTCTTTGTCGATACCGGAAACGATGATCTTGTTCTGGCCGTCCAGTGTTGTTTCCACGCCTTCCGGATCAACCATCTCAACCGGATGGGAATACCCTAAAGATAATACCAAAGTCTTGCCCTGTTTCTGAGCTCTGTAGCCCACACCATTGACTTCCAGCTCTTTTTTGTAGCCTTCAGTTACACCAACAACCATGTTGTGGATCAGTGTACGGGTCAGACCGTGTAAAGATTTCATCTTCTTTAAGTCGTTCGGTCTGGATACAACAATGGAATCTCCATCTTTTTCGATCTTCATTTCTGCCGGAAGGACTCTCTCCAGAGTTCCTTTCGGGCCTTTAACGGTAACCTTGTTGTCAGCCCCGATCTCAACGGTCACGCCGGCGGGGATAACAACAGGCTGTCTGCCTATTCTTGACATTTCAAATGTCCTCCTAACTTAAATTTTCGGAAAAGATCCTATGTCTTTTCTGTTTTCAGCTACTGTGAGCACTTAGCGAGGTGAAGGTATGTTCGCCTCTACTAAACTCAAGGGAATGGGTATGTTCGCCTCTACTAAACTCAAGCTGCACTTACGTTTGCTTTCGTTAAGTATCACGAACAACCTTCGGACTAAACTCAGACTTCGCGGTAATCCGCTCGTCTTCGTTAAGGCCTCATGGTTACCATACAAACGCGATGACTTCGCCGCCCACGTTGAGGGCTCTGGCCTGTTTATCTGTCACAATACCTTTGTTTGTGGAGATGATCGCCACGCCCAGACCGCCAAGTACTTTCGGCAGTTCTTCACAGCTGGCATATACACGAAGGCCCGGTTTGGAAATTCTTTTAATGCCGCTGATGGTTTTCTGGTTTTTGTCCTGACCATATTTCAATGTGATCTTGATGGTCTTGGCAACACCATCACCGATGATTTCATAATTTTTAATATATCCTTCATCTAAAAGAATCTTAGCGATAGCTTCCTTCATCTTGGATGCAGGAACATCGACCGTATCATGTTTTGCTGTATTCGCATTTCTGATTCTTGTAAGCATATCTGCAATCGGATCGCTCATTGACATGATAAGTTCCTCCTTTCAACTCAATTCTACCAGCTTGATTTTGTAACTCCAGGAATTTCTCCCTTATATGCTAATTCACGGAAACAAATTCTGCAGATTCCATATTTTCTCAAATAGGCATGCGGACGTCCACAGATCCTGCAACGATTATATTCTCTTGTGGAGAACTTCTGGGGACGCTGCTGCTTGATTTTCATTGCTGTCTTAGCCATGGATTTCCCTCCTAATTACCTTTTAAACGGCATTCCAAACAATCTCAACAATTCACGAGCTTCTTCATCGGTCTTGGCAGTCGTTACGAAAATAACGTCCATACCTCTGACTTTGTCTACTTTATCATACTCGATCTCAGGGAAAATCAACTGCTCTTTGATACCCAGAGCGTAATTGCCTCTTCCGTCAAAAGCGTCCGGATTGACACCTCTGAAGTCACGTACCCGCGGCAGAGCCAGATTGATCAGACGGTCTGCGAAATCGTACATCTTCTCACCACGCAGTGTGGTCTTGCAGCCGATCGCCATACCTTCTCTGATCTTGAAGTTGGCCACGGATTTTTTCGCTTTAGCGAGAACTGCCTTCTGGCCGGTGATGGTTTCCATATCTTTTACAGCGGATTCCAGCACTTTTGCATTGTCCTTAGCTTCGCCAACACCCATGTTTACGACGATCTTGACAAGCTTCGGAACCTGCATCACATTTTTATATCCAAACTTTGAGGTCATTGCAGCAACGATCTCATTGTTGTACATATCTTTTAATCTACTCACTTTGAACAGCCTCCTTTCGCAAATCAGTCAATCACATCGCCTGTCGATTTTGCCACGCGGACTTTCTTGCCATCCTTGAAATCAAAACCAACACGTGTTGCTTTGCCTTTATGGATATACATAACGTTGGATGCGTGGATCGGTGCTTCCTGATTCACGATCCCGCCGTTCTGGTTCTGGGGCGACGGTTTTGTATGCTTTGTGATCATGTTCACACCTTCTACGATCACGGTGTTTTTCTTATGATTGACAGCCATAACCTTGCCCTCTTTGCCTTTATCTTTTCCGGCGATAACTTTTACAAGGTCATCTTTCTTAATTTTCATCATAGCCATAGCTGACACCTCCTTACAGTACTTCTGGCGCTAAGGAAACAATTTTCATAAACTGTTTTTCTCTCAGCTCTCTGGCTACAGGTCCAAAAATACGTGTTCCTCTTGGATTCAGGTCATCTTTGATGATGACTGCTGCATTTTCATCGAATCTGATATATGAACCGTCTTTTCTGCGGGCGCCTTTAACGGTACGAACAACAACGGCCTTTACAACATCGCCTTTTTTTACAACTCCGCCTGGTGTTGCATCTTTGACCGAAGCAACGATAATGTCACCGATGTTTGCATATCTTCTTGTAGAACCGCCTAATACACGGATACAGAGAAGTTCTTTCGCACCTGTATTGTCCGCAACACGAAGTCTGCTCTCCTGTTGAATCATGACGTTACCTCCTTATACTAAATAAATTATTTAGCCTTCTCAACGATTTCTACAAGTCTCCATCTTTTATCCTTGGATAAAGGTCTTGTTTCCATCACTTTAACTCTGTCACCAATGTTACACTCATTTGCTTCATCATGAGCTTTCAGCTTATATGTTCTATTTACGATCTTTTTGTAAAGGGGATGTTTTACACGGTCTTCGATGGCAACAACGATCGTCTTGTCCATTTTGTTGCTTACGACTCTTCCGACTCTGACTTTTCTAAGATTTCTCTCCACGACAATTCCTCCTTTCCGGATTATTCAGCAATCTTTGCCTTTTCAGACATGATGGTCTGGATACGGGCAATATTTCTACGAACTTCTTTGATTCTGCTTGTGTTGTCCAGCTGGTTTGTCGCGTTCTGGAATCTCAAGTTGAAAAGTTCTTTTTTAGCAGCTACTAATTCATTATTTAATTCAGCAACAGATTTTGCTTTCAAATCTTCTAAATATGCATTAATTTTCACTGTTATCACCGCCTTCTAAGTCTTCGCGAGAAACGATCTTACACTTTACGGGAAGCTTATGGGTTGCAAGACGAAGCGCTTCTCTGGCCACTTCTTCGGGAACGCCGGCAATCTCGAACATAACGCGGCCCGGCTTTACAACGGCTACCCAGTACTCAAGGGAACCTTTACCGGAACCCATACGTGTTTCAGCAGGTTTTGTAGTTACCGGTTTGTCAGGGAATATTTTGATCCATACTTTACCGCCACGTTTGATATAACGTGTCATGGCGATACGGGCTGCTTCGATCTGGTTGGATTTGATCCATGCCGGCTCCATAGCCACGATACCATATTCACCATAAGAAATTTTATTGCCTCGTGTAGCCTTTCCTCTCATACTTCCGCGGAACTGCTTACGACGTTTTACTCTTTTCGGCATTAACATTATTTATCGCTCCCTTCCTTGGAATCTTTTACTGGAAGCACTTCACCATGGTAGATCCATGTCTTAACACCCAGTTTACCATAAGTTGTGTCTGCTTCTGCAAATCCGTAGTCGATATCTGCTCTCAGTGTCTGCAGCGGGATCGTACCTTCGCTGTAGAATTCTGTACGGGCCATATCAGCGCCGCCAAGACGACCGGATACTGCTGTCTTGATACCCAGGCAGCCGGCTCTCATGGTTCTCTGCATAGCAGATTTCATGGCACGACGGAAGGAAATACGGTTCTCCAGCTGTGCAGCGATGTTCTCTGCAACAAGCTGAGCGTTTTTCTCAGGTCTCTTAACTTCTTTGATGTCCATGAACAATTTTTTATCTGTAAATTTCTGAACTTCAGCTTTGACCTTTTCGATCTCAGAACCGCCTTTACCGATAACAACGCCCGGTTTAGCTGTATATACGATGATCTTCATTCTGTCGGATGCTCTCTCGATTTCAATTTTGGCGATACCAGAATTATATAATCTCTTCTTCAGGTATTTTCTGATTTCATAATCTTCAACCAGGTTGTCAGCGAAATCAGCTTCAGCATACCATCTTGAGTCCCAATCCTTAATAATACCCACTCTCAGGCCGTGAGGATTAACTTTCTGTCCCATGATTCTCCTCCTTATTATCTTTCATTCAGCACGATAGTGATATGGCTTGTTCTTTTTTCGATCCTGTAAGCCCGTCCCTGTGCTCTCGGTCTAATCCTTTTCATTGTCGGTCCTTTGTTTGCATAGCACTCTTCAATGTAAAGATTATCAACGTTCATACCGTTGTTGTTCTCTGCATTTGCGATTGCAGATTTTAATAATTTCTCTATTAAACTTGAAGCATATCTTGGGTTATATGCCAAAATTGCCAATGCTGATTTTACATCCTTGCCTCTGATTGCATCAAGAACGAAACAAGCTTTCTGAACAGATACGCGTGCGTAAGACAGTTTTGCGCTCGGACGTGTATCCTTGTTCGCGTTTCTCTCTCTCTTGATCTGGGATCTATGTCCTTTAGCCACGGATAAAACCTCCTTTCAAAATTAGCGTCTTCCTGCTTTTTTCTCGTCTTTACCGTGTCCTCTGTATGTCCGTGTTGCCACAAACTCACCTAATTTATGTCCAACCATATCTTCGGTAATATATACAGGTACATGTTTTCTTCCGTCATGCACAGCAATCGTATGTCCGACCATCTGCGGGAAGATTGTGGAACGACGGGACCATGTTTTGATTACGGATTTATCTCCTGACGCATTCATCGCATCTACTTTTTTAAGTAAGCTTGCATCTGCGAATGGTCCTTTTTTTAATGATCTGGCCATGAGTTCTACCTCCTTAGATTATTTAATCACGCTTCCGTTTCTTCTACGAACGATCAACTTATTGGATTTCTTGTTTTTCTTACGAGTCTTAAGACCCAGTGCAGGTTTGCCCCATGGTGTCATAGGTCCGGAACGTCCGATCGGAGCTCTACCTTCACCACCACCATGCGGATGGTCATTCGGGTTCATAACAGAACCACGGACTGTCGGGCGGATACCCATGTGACGTTTACGTCCTGCTTTACCGATGTTGATCAGTTCGTGATCGGTGTTTCCAACCTGACCGATCGTTGCACGGCCACTTAACGGAACCATTCTCATCTCACCGGACGGTAATCTAAGTGTTGCATATTTGCCTTCTTTGGCCATGAGCTGAGCTGCGTTTCCTGCAGAACGAACAAGCTGTCCGCCTTTTCCAGGATAAAGCTCACTGTTATGGATCATTGTACCCACCGGAATTTCGGAAAGAGGCAGGCAGTTTCCAACTCTGACTTCGGCTTCCGGGCCGTTCATGACTTTCATGCCAACTTTCAATCCATTGGGAGCAAGGATATAAGAATACTGACCGTCTGCATAGCAGATCAGAGCAATATTTGCTGTTCTGTTCGGATCGTATTCGATCGCTTTTACTGTAGCCGGGATACCGTCTTTATTTCTCTTGAAATCAACGATTCTATATTTTTTCTTTGCGCCGCCGCCATGGTGTCTCACAGTGATCTTACCCTGGTTGTTACGGCCAGCTGTTTTTTTCTTTTTAACGACCAGTGATTTCTCCGGTTTGGATTTTGTGATCTCGGCGAAATCAGATCCGGTCATATGTCTTCTGGAAGGTGTATATGGGTTATAGGTTTTGATACCCATTATCTTCACTCCTTTCAAGTGTCTCTGATTTATTGTCACGCTTCAGTGCGTTTAATTTGAAGTTTCAATGCTCCCGGGCGTGTCATCCGAAAGCCGGCAGAATATCCCTTCTGCCGTTTCCTTTCAAGCTGCGCTGCCGCTTGCTTTCAGCAAGTCTTATACGGGTAGGTTCCCTCAGCTAAACTCAAACGGTGCTACCGCTTGTTTTCGTTAAGATTCGGGAACGGGCTCCGACTAAGCTTCAAGCTGCGCTGCCGCTTGCTTTCAGCAAGTCTTATAAGCCCTCAAAGATTTCGATATCTTTGCTTTCAGCTGTCAGCTTAACGATCGCTTTTTTCGTTTTTGCGGTCTTTCCTGTGATCATGCCACGGCGTCTGTTTTTGCCTTCGCAGTTCATGGTGTTAACGCTGGCAACCTTTGTGCCCTCGAACATTTTCTCAACTGCTTCTTTAACCTGGCTCTTTGTTGCCTGCGGATGTACAAGGAAAGTATATTTCTTTTCAGACATCTGATTCATACTTTTTTCTGTGATGACCGGTTTAAGGATCACATCATAATATTTAATATCAGCCATTATGCGTATACCTCCTCGATCGTTGCCACAACGTCTTTGTCGATCACAACTGTATCGTACTTCAGCACGTCGTATGTGTTGATGGTATTTGTATAAGCTGTCTTAACATTCGGGATATTTCTTGCAGACAAAACCACGTTCTGGTTGTCATTCCCAAGAACAACAAGCGCTTTGGAAACTTTCAGGCCATCCAGAACTGCCTGGAATGTTTTTGTCTTGATCTCATCCATCTTAAGCGCATCCACAACGATGAATTTGTTTTCGTTTACTCTGGATGTCAAAGCGGACTTCAATGCAAGCCTTCTTTCCTTTTTGTTCAACTTCATCGTATAATCTCTTGGCTTCGGAGCGAATACCACGCCGCCGCCTTTCCACTGGGGAGCTCTTGTGGAACCCTGTCTTGCATGACCTGTTCCTTTCTGTCTCCACGGTTTCTTACCGCCGCCGCTCACTTCAGAACGTGTTTTAGCACTCTGTGTGCCCTGGCGGTTTGCAGCGAGATGGTTGACAACTGCCATGTGCATCAGGTGTTCATTTACTTCAACACCGAACACAGCATCGTTCAACTCGATTTCGCCGACCTGATTGCCTTCCATATTGTAAACAGATACTTTTGCCATCTGTAACGTCCTCCTTCCTCACAAAGCATTACGCTTTGGTTGATTCCTTCAACATTACTAAAGATTTCTTCGGTCCCGGTACAGCGCCTTTTACCAGGATCAGGTTCTTGTCAGCGTCTACTCTGACAACTTCCAGATTCTGAACAGTCACTCTGACAGCGCCCATATGCCCAGGCATCTTTTTGCCCTTGAATACGCGGCCCGGTGTTGTTGCGGAACCATTGGAACCTGCATGTCTGTGGTATTTGGAACCGTGGGTCATCGGTCCTCTGGACTGTCCGTGTCTCTTGATCGCACCCTGATATCCTTTACCTTTGGATTTTGCTGTGGCATCGATCTTGTCGCCTGCCGCAAACACATCAGCTTTGATCTCCTGGCCTACTTTGTAGGACTCGGCATCTTCCAGTCTGAACTCTCTCAGGAATCTCTTAGGAGCAACTTCTGCTTTTGCAAAATGTCCTTTTTTCGGTTTGTTTACCAGTTTCTCACGGATATCGCCGAAGCCGACCTGAACCGCACTGTAACCATCGTTTTCCACTGTCTTAACCTGTGTGACCACACAAGGTCCAGCCTGAAGAACGGTTACAGGAGTCAAAACGCCGTCATCGTTGAAAATCTGAGTCATTCCGACTTTTGTCGTTAAAATCGCTTTCTTCATTGAGAAATGCACCTCCTATAAAATCTACAGCGGATTACACTCATGTGCAATCATCCTAGACGCATTGAGGATTTTTTATATCAACCCAATACCTAAGGATTATTACCATTATTATTTTGTTTTCATCTTGATGTCGATGTAAACACCGGCCGGCATTTCCAGTCTGGACAATGCGTCAACCGTTTTCTGTGTTGGCGTGATAATGTCGATCAATCTTTTGTGTGTTCTCTGCTCAAACTGTTCCCGAGAATCTTTATATTTGTGAACAGCTCTCAAAATCGTGACCACTTCGCGTTTTGTGGGCAGCGGCACCGGCCCGCTCACTTTGCTCCCGGTCTTTTTTACAGTTTCGATGATTTTTCCAGCACTCTGATCGATCAATTTGTGATCGTACGCTTTAAGCGTGATTCTCATTACCTGACTTGCCATAAAAAAAGTCGCCTCCTTTTCGCACTTTCCATTCAGTACGACAAGCGGTGACTGTACACTCTCCCGTGTGTATCCTGTTCTTTCTCACACGTCATCTCTGTTCCTCACAGATCGTTCCTTACTGTACAGTGACTTGTCGCCAGTCTTTCTAACTTGACATTCGCTCCACGGAACACCTGCAGATCCCTGCAGCAACCTCGCGCTTCACAGCTATCAATGTCACAAACACTGTTATTATACATGATTCCATAATATGGCGCAAGCAATTTTTTTATTTTTTCGTCCACATATTCTTAAATTTTTCACGAACTTTTTTGGCTTTTTTTGTGCATTATTCCCCATATTTTCCTTCTCCCCCTTCTTTTCAGCTCTGTCGTCCGACAGAGCTGTATCTGTTTCTTCCATATATACATACAATAGAACTGATTTTAATCTTTGTTTTCCCCAAAATGCCGTCTGGTCATACCACCGGTTTCATGCTATGATGTATAAAGTTATACCAAGCGGGAATAAAAGGAGTACATTATGTGGAGTAATAAATATTGGAAGGATTATGAAGTTATTGATACCTCTTCCGGGGAAAAGCTGGAACGCTGGGGCAAGTACACCCTTGTCCGGCCGGATCCTCAGGTTATCTGGAATACACCAAAGGAACATATCGGATGGAAAAAGATGAATGGTCACTATCACCGGAGCCGTTTGGGCGGCGGCAGCTGGGAATTTTTCGATCTTCCGAAACAATGGCAGATCCATTATCAAAGTCCCAGTATTCCCCATCAGCTCACTTTTCATCTGAAACCTTTTAGTTTCAAACACACCGGACTTTTCCCAGAACAGGCCGTCAACTGGGACTGGTTTTCGGATATCATCCGCAAAGCCGGCCGGCCGGTCAAAGTTCTGAACCTGTTTGCCTATACCGGCGGCGCCACCTGCGCGGCCGCGGCTGCCGGCGCCAGTGTTACCCATGTGGACGCCTCCAAAGGCATGGTCAGCTGGGCCAGTGAAAATGCCCGGTCTTCCGGTCTGGGCCAGGCCCACATCCGCTGGCTGGTGGACGATTGCGTGAAATTCGTGGAACGGGAAATCCGCCGGGGCAATACGTACGACGGTATCATCATGGATCCCCCTTCCTATGGCCGGGGACCAAAGGGTGAAATATGGAAAATCGAGGAAAGCATCTATCCCTTTATCCAGCTTTGTGCCAAACTGCTCACAAAGGATTCCCTTTTCTTCCTTATTAATTCCTATACCACCGGTCTGCAGCCGGCGGTCCTGACCTACATGCTGTCCACAGAATTGCTGCCCCGTTTTGGCGGCCACGTCATCTCCGGCGAGGTCGGCCTGCCTGTTTCCGAGACCGGTCTGATCCTGCCTTGCGGCGCGTCGGGCAGATGGGAAAAGTGATCTCCCGGGCGGATGCACATCCGCCCTTTTTATATCCCGGCACCCGTTGGCAGCTACAAAACAGGGAGGTATGGATTTGAAAAATACTGCAAATCTTTTATTCTCAAAATATAAAACGTTTATCTGCTGTATTATGGCAGCCTTGGCTGTGATCACAGCCTGCAATTTCAATATCCTGGAACCCTATGATTTTATCACCTGGATATTGTTTTTTATGTTGATCCTTTTTAACCGGAAAACAGATTTAAAACAGCCGGACTATTGGAAGCCCTGCCTGGGATTTTCTCTGCTTTTTTCTGTGCTTTTCGTATTTGGGAGATATGTGTTCCTCAATTATGATTCTGCCAGCGTCAATATACTGGCTCTGTGCTTTTCGCCCAAGGCGCTGTTTTACGTGATCGGCACGGCTTCTTTGCTTTATCCCCTGTTTTGCCATCTTCTGCCCGGTCTGTGCCGGTATTTGCCGGCGGCGGACCCCTGCATGGGCCGATACAAAGCAGGTTGGGTCTTTATCTTCTGTTTTATTGTCATTTTCGCAGCCTATATGCCCTATTTTCTCAATGAATTCCCCGGCGCCCTCAGTTCCGATTCCTATTCCAATCTGAACTTTGCCTTTGCCAATACGGGTCATTTAAGGGATCACTATCCCCTTTTATATCAGATCCTCATGAGCATTCCGTTAAAACTTGGAATGTATCTGTTTGACGATATCAACGGCGCGGTTGCCTGTGCCAGCATCTTCCAGATGCTTCTCATGGCCGGTATTTTCGCCGGATCCGTCGTCTTTTTATACCGGCGGAAGATCCCCAACTTTATTGCCGTCCTGGCCCTCATATACTATGCCCTTCTTCCGGTCCACGGCTATTACAGCGTCACCATGTGGAAGGATATCCCCTTCTCCTGCTTTGTCCTTCTGCTTGTCATGGAGATGATCCGTCTGGTGGAACGCAAAGGATGCCTGAGGGGCAAGGACTATGTCAGCTTCGCCCTGCTGTCGCTTCTCACGCTGTTTTTCAGGAACAACGCCATCTATGCCTATTTTGTCATCATTCTCTTCACGCTGCTTTTATTCAGGCAGCACCGTAAAACTTTTGCAGTCACATTTTTATCTGTACTTGTCCTGTTCTATGGCATTAAAGGGCCGGTATTTGATCTGCTTCAGGTGGAAAAAAGCAGTTCCGCCGAATATATCGGCATACCTCTCCAGCAGATCGGGCGAATGGCTTTTAAAGGAATAAAATTTACCGAAGAGCAGGAAGAGCTGATCGACGAACTCATCCCTGTGGAAACGCTGGCCCAAGCCTATAACCCCAAAGTCTCCGACGGGATCAAATTCAACGATGCTTTTGACATTGACCAGTTTAACGCCCATAAAGCCGATTATCTGAAACTCTGGCTGGAACTGGTCATCGCCCATCCGGCCACGGCCATTGAGGCCTATCTGGTGAGCACCGTGGGTTACTGGTATCCCAGTTTTGACTACTGGTGTGTCGTCCAGGATATCACACCGGACAAATATGACCTTGTCCAGCATTCCTATATCGGCGATTCCAAACTGTACAGTCATCTGTCCAACAAGAGCATCCCTCTTCTCAATATGGAATGGAGTATCAGCCTGTGTTTCTTCCTTCTTCTTATATTGGGTTGGACTGCCAGGAGACGAAACGGCTGGATCGGTATCCTGCCTTACATTCCGCTTTTGGGCATCTGGCTGACCATGATGGCCGCTTCCCCGGTCTTCGGCGAATACCGTTATGTATACGCCGCCTTTACTTCGCTGCCTGTTCTGTTTTTTCCTGCCTGTACTTCCATATCAGCCGGAAAATGTACAGCAGGAGCAAAAATACCCAGGAAAAGGCTTCCGCATAGGCAATGATCCGATCCCCTAAAAAAGAAACGCAGGCATAGGACAGGATAATACGGGACAGCAAAGACAGGATACCGGTTATACTGGAATAGGTCACGTCACCCAGGCCCTCTATATATCCCCGGATGGCTGCGGCCAGTCCGTACACCACATAAAAAGCAGCCAGACGGGTAAAGAAGGCGCTGCCGATGGCCACCGCTTCACTGCCAACGCCAAAAAGGGCGATCAGCCGGCCGCCAAACGGGATCACAAGTCCGGTCATCATAAGAGATACCAAGGCCATCATAAGGGCGCCGACAGCAAATATTTTCCGGGTCCGTTTTATATCCCCGGCCCCATAGCTTTGCGCCACCAATGTGGAGATACCGGCGCCCAGATTGGTCATGGGCAGTATGACAATGCTGTCCACCCGGTAGGCTGTGGTGATGGCAGCCACCGTCCGACTGCCAAAGCCATTCATAAAATTTTGCAGCACAAGGCTGCCCAGCGCGTGTATGCCCGATTGGATCATGGGCGGAATGCCCAGACGTACGCCCTGGATAAGCATTTCTTTATCCAACATTCGCCGCTTCAGCTCAAAACGCAGAAGCGGATATTTTTTCCGACTGTAAAGTACGAGAAACAAAGTCATGGCCACCTGGGACAGTACGGTGGCTGCTGCCGCGCCCTGGACGTTCCAGTCCAGCCCCGCCACAAACCATATGTCCAAAACGATATTGACCATGGCGGATATAAAAACAGCCAGGAAAGGAGTCCGGCTGTCACCCAGACCTCTCAGGGCCGCGGAAAACACATTGTATACCGCCAGGAAGGGAATGCCTATAAATACGATCCGCAGATATCCTTCCGCCAGATGGATGATGTCATCCGATGTGTTCATGATCCGCAGCAGAACCGGAACGAGGCAGATGCCGGCCGCGGCAAGGATCAGATATACACCGCCAAGCGCAACCGAAAAAGTGGCCAGTATTTTCGGAAAACGCTCTGTCTTACCGCCGCCGTATTTCTGGGCAAACAGGATGGAAAGGCCCAATGTGAAGCCGGTGATGGTCAATATGAAGAAATTGACAATGCTGGTCGTCGCTCCCACGGCGGCCAGGGACAGTTCCCCGTCCACATTGCCCACCACAAAGGCATCTGCCCAGTTGTAAAGCTGCTGCAAAATCCCGCTGAGTATGAGCGGCAGACTGAATTTTATCAATACGATGGCTATATTTTTCTGTTCTGTCCGGGTCATCTTCCCGACACTCCTTCCCCTGTAGCAAAAAGGCACCCGGAAACCAGCCTTACAGCGTCTTTCCCGCTGCACCTGCGGTTGGTTTCGGATGCCTTGATGGCCGCCCATCCGGTGACAGGCCGCCGGCAAATATATTGCTATTAAAATATCATGTATCTAAAGGGAAGTCAAGTTACAGGGTGTCAGACTTGGATTCGGAGGTCACTTCCGGTTCATCTACGGAATCTTTCCTGATCCTATTTCCTTTTCATCCTTTTAAGACGATGTCGTCCACTTCATCCAGGCTTCGTATATCATGATCGATCCGTATATTTCCCGGAAGCGACTGGCCAAAAGGATTATACCAGCAGCATCGTATGCCTGCCCGGTTGCCGCCTTCCATATCGCTGCTGAGCGAATCGCCGATGATGATCGTATTTTCCGGTTTATATCCGGGTATGGCCGCGGCGCATTTGTCAAAAAAAGCTTTTTCCGGTTTCGTGGCCTCGATGGCCTGGGATATGAAAACCCCGTCCATATATTGGCCCAGTCCTGAGTTTTTTAATTTTTTCCTCTGAACATGCTCTGTCCCATTGGTCACAATATACTGGCGGACTTTACCGAAAAGCCGCCGGCACACATCCGGGGACCCCGGCTCAAAAAAGTACACATCGCCCAGACGCTTTTCATAGACATCCCGCACCCGTTCCGGATCGATCTGGTCATA
Source organism: Candidatus Onthocola gallistercoris (assembly GCA_018715345.1). Classification (GTDB taxonomy): domain Bacteria; phylum Bacillota; class Clostridia; order Lachnospirales; family Lachnospiraceae; genus Frisingicoccus; species Frisingicoccus gallistercoris. The sequence continues at coordinate 20,970 of DVLT01000017.1, read as the reverse complement.
TCCGATGGCCGCCAGAAATTCCACAAACCGCCGCACCAGGATCTCCTCCCGTGTGGCCTTCCCCTGTTCCAACAGCTTCCAGCATTTATCGTTTATGGAAGAATAAAGGGCCGTCTGCTCCTTTGTCAGTTCCACGCTAAAAGATCGGAAGCAACCGGTGAGAGCCACCTCTTCCGACTTCTTAAAATTCAGCAATGTCCCATCGATATCCCAAAGAACTGTATTGATCATCTGCCCCTTCTCCTCCCTGTCCACTTATCCACAATATCTTACGTACTTCCGTCGTCCATCCACAATGCCTATGCGATCGTCTCCGCTGTCCACATGGGAGTGAAATCCTCCGTATCGCTGCAAAGGAAACCGCCCTTTTCCGTCATCATATCTTTCAGCGCTTTTCTGGCCATCGCTTCGTCCGCCTCCTCATAGCTGACCGCAAAGATGGACTGAATATGGTTTTCCTCGATAAATTCAAGATCCAGCGGATCGATAAAACATTCCCGTCCATCCTGCAGGATCAGAGAATCATGCTCCAGGACCACCTCCATCAGGTTCAGCTCCGGCCATATATCCACCGCCTCTTCTTCCACACACCGGACAGTCCGAGTCAGTTCCTTCGCCGTTACCACAGCCGGGATCATATAGTAAAACTCCAGTATGTGTTTACTCGCTTGTTTCGCCTTCACAATGGTACTCTTCTTTATCTTCTTCATCGATCACAACTCCTTTTCCGACGGCATTTGCTCTGCTTTTAGGATCGAAACCGCATTCTCCATGATCTTTGCCGTAAGTCCCCATATGTGCCGGACGCATCCATCCGCCCCTTCATATTCATAAAAGCACACGGGATAGCGTCCTTGACGCCAGGGATAATTCCTGCCTCCAGGCACCCGCTCCCACGGGAAATCTTCCGCCGGCTCAATGCGCACCTTCTGCTCCCAGGTCTGGGGCTTGTGACTGCAGAAAAACTTGAGCGGCACTGTAAAGATTTCGCCAACTTCCGATGCATTATACGTATTCTTATAATCTTTCAGCAGACCGAAAAACGGGTAGATCATCATATTGAACGGCGAGATAAAAATATCCGCCGGACCGATCAGCTGGATCTGCCGCTTTTTTAACTGCAGTTCTTCACATATTTCCCGCAGAGCAGTCTGTCTTGGACGCTCGCCTTTCTCACAGCTCCCTCCAGGAAAACAGATTTCTCCCGGCTGGGTCCGAAGCTTATCGGAGCGTACTTCAAATAACACCTTCATCTCATCTTTTTCTCCGATCAAAGGTATGACCACCGCTGATTTACGATACAGGTTCTCATCCACGATCCGCGGTCTGCGCCTTGCCAGCGTCTCAAACATCCTATACCCACCTTTTCCCGTTTTTAAATATTGTACAATACCTTCCCCGATTTGAAAAGATATTGTCTCGTCGACATGAAAGGAGCCACCTTATATCTCGGCAGCTCCTTTCACATCCCAAAGTATTTTATCATATGTTTCAGATGCCCATCCTATTCGGCATCGATCTTGATAAAGTTGGCCCATCGGGTATCCGTGTTGGTAAACTGGAGATACGCGTCCTCCAGATCCGACAGGACAACGGGAAGCCCGCAGTGAACTTCTTTAACCTCCCCCGGTTCCAGTGAAATGTAATTCCACCCTTTCCCGTCCGTGGAAAAATCATTGCCATCGAACCACTGCATACCGCCTTCCATCCCAAACAGATCACAGTCATGTCGGAGCCGATCCACCTTCGCCTTGAGCGCCCCGGAGGTATAATATGCGCCGTCCCTTTCTTCCAGGTAAGCCAGCCGTATATCAAACGGGATTTCCATCACCGTATCGGTGGTATTCTCGATACGGACTGTGATATAAAAAAGACCGGGGGTGCTTTCCTTCACAAAAACATCCGTTGGCCCGTCCTGGGTCCACTGTTCTTCGGTGGATGGAAATGTGGTAAAGCGGCCATCCGTATCCGTCCACAGTTCCGGCGTCATCGAACTGTTGGGATTAAATCCCCGTTCATCCAGCTCCCGGATTGTATCCATCACCTGATACGAAGTGACTGTGATCGTACATTCACTGTAAGGGAACATAAAGGGTATGGCATTCTTATCGGCAAAATCGTCATCCTTCCAGGCATGTATCGTCTGATCCACAGGCGCCGCTTCACCGATCTCAAAAAACTGTTCTTCATATATTTCTTGGGAATTCTCCGCGGATGCCGTTTCTGCTGTTTCCGAAAACGGTTCATAGGCTTCTCCTTCCGCCGCTTCAAATTTCAGATCAGACACGATCTGTTCCACCTGTTGGGCCGATATGATCCGGTTGTCATAGCCGATCTCCACGATCTGACCGTCCTCCTGAAAAAGGACGATCAATATTTCATTAAAATCCGCCGCTTCGTATTCTCGTTTCAAAAGCTTTGCCTCATGGCCATCCACCGTCCTGTCTTCCACCGCTGTTATGCCGTCAAAAGACAGTTTTTCCTGATGATTATCCGCCTGTTGGATGTAAGCTGCATATGCATCGTCCGATTTCCTAAGCACCCGGAGTTTGCCTGTATCTTCCAAATAAAATCCTTCTGGCATCTCTCCTTCTGCCTGCAGGATCATCGGCCGGATTTCCATCCCTTCTGGTGCTTCAAATATATAGGTCATCTCCCCGGAAGTTTCGTTGTATACCGCCGCCTTTTCATGGATCCACCGCACCGCCGCATATACGCTTAAAGAGGAAATAAGCAAGACCCCTACAGCAACGGCTGCCCGCATAAAACCGCGACCATACCAAGTATGTTTTCCGGCCATGTTCCCCTCCTCCTTTCCAAGCTGTTTCAGCAATCTTTTTTTCCACCGTTCGCTCTGTTCCCGTTCACCTGCCGGCGTATTCTCCCACAGCATCATAAGGCTTTCTTCTCCAGCCATGTAAAGCCATTCTTTTTCAGTCATTATGTATCCCTCCTTTCCGGATGAAGTGCTTTTTTGCCCGTTCAAATCGCTTGGCGGCCGCGCTCTCCGATATGCCCAACAGTTTTCCCACCTCGACAAAACTAAATCCCATATAAGAATGCAGTTGGACGATCTCCCGCTCCTTCGGCGTCATATCCGCCAGGACAGAGCGAATCCACTGCCGGTTTTCCGCCGTCTCATAATCTGTCTCTCCGTTTCTCCGGCAAAGTATCTCCGTCCCGCTCCTAAGCTCCCTGTTCCTCCGGTTCTTCCGGTAGATATCGATGGCAGCCGAACGGATAAGTCTGAGCATCAGATAAGCCGTTTTCTGATCTTCCGGATCATTTATGTATTCCAGATAACCTATAGACCGTATGAAAGCCTCCTGCACAGCATCTTCCGCCTGACCCTTGTTCCTGAGAATGGCACAGGCAACCGCATACATCTTTTTTTCGTATAAATGGAACAGACATTCCATCATATCCTGTCTATTCATCCCGTCCTCCCCCTATTGACATTTTCGGCAAGTTGTCCCCTTTTCCAGATAACTTTCTTTAATAAATATAACGATCCGGGAACAAAAATCCTGACACAAAATATGGCAGGATAACAATATAAGACAAAAAAGTCCCTGACCGATCCGATCAGAGACTTTTGATCTTTTTATATTTTTATCCATACAGCTTTCGGGATATCCCGCAATACCTGCTATCAACACGGACAGCAGCAGCAGCACATATTCAAAGCCATCAGCCGGCAGCACAGATCATCCATAGATCCCTGAGGCCTTCCATACTGCTGACCCATCTGGCCATACCACTGTCCACCGGACTGGAGCTGATTGTAAAGCATCTGATATTGGCCGTTATTCGGCTCCATATCCAGCGCCTGTTTTGCCATCTCCTGAGCCACCAGCGGATTGCCGGCGCCGGCATTGGCAATGGCGCTCAGATAATACCACTGGGATGGTCGGCTCTTGATGCCGGACAGCACATTCAACGCTTCCCTATAGCGGCCTGTATTGATAAAGTTGGCGGCTGCCTGCAACTCGATCTCATCACTGCTCCCACCGGAAGTCCGGCTGCCTGAGTAACCGCCATATCCGCCAAAACCACCGGCATGGCCGCCGGAAGTATAGCCTTGCTCCCGTTCTTTCATGATCTGGGTATAGGCTTGCTGTATCTGCTTAAACTTTTCTTCTGCTTCTTTTTCATTGGGTTTTCCCACATTGGCATCTGGATGATACTTCCGGCTCAAAGTCCGATAAGCTTTTTTCACCTCTTCATCTGTCGCCGAAGGAGAAACGCCTAATATATCATAAGGATTCATGTCCTTTTTCCTCCGTCCTTTTCCGGCGCATCATTTTTTCATAACGCATCCACACTCCAGCATACAGGATATTGCGCAAAATTTCAACATCCAATATGATCGGAAGTTTTTCAAATTCTGCTGCACAGCACGCCATGATCGTATTGAGCGCATTTTGGATATACTGATCATAGTCCGGCTGACGGCTTCTTTTTATCAGGGGATTGAACCGGTGTTTTTCAATATCCTTTTCCAAATCTTCACAGGCATCCATCAGGTAGATAAATTTGCCCAGATAAAATCCGATGCCCCGAAGGGTATCCGCCCACACATCCTCCTGCATGACAAATATTTCTCCCAACATCTGTCCGGTGAGTCCAGACAACTGATCCACATCCGTACTGCCTTCTTCTTCCTTTTTTGCCAGAAGGCGGATGTATTTCCTCACAGCCCGAAACTGTCTGGGATAACGGGCGCACAACTGCCGGACTTTCTCTTTCAAGACCCGGCTCTCCATCCAGGCGGACAGTTTTTTGTCGTCTTTCCAATCGTCCAGGCACTGATAATAGCAAAGCAAGATCGTCATATCCGCCGCGTAATCCATATACTCGTTACTCAGTATTTCCATTTTCTTCAACGGATGCGTCAGACACCGGTATTCTTTCTTTAAGGTTTTAGGCTCATATAAACCGGTCAGCAGTATGGACAGAAAAGTCATATCATAAGTCAGACAAAACTGGCTCAAATGTCCATAGCGTCTTTTCAAAGTCTGACACAGTCCACAGTAATAATTCTGATATCGGTAAAATTCCCGGACTTTAAGTTCCGGTTTATTGGTTGTCACATATCCAAACACGGTTCTTCTTAGCTCCTATCCTGTTTTTTCAGCTTTTCTTTATAAAATCATTCCCGCATTTCGGACAGTGGATACTGATCCGCCCTTTTCCTCTCGGGACCCGGACCTTCTGACCGCAGGAAGGGCATTTATAAATGTGATAATCCTTCCTCTGCCGGGCATAGGACTTCTCTTTGCGAAACCATCCGGTGATCCGATTACGCAGGAGCAGATAGGCCTGATTTTCATTATACCTTTTCTGGATATTTTTGGAAAACATCCGGAAATACTGCCAAACCAACAAAAAGATGCCAAAAAGGCTGAACCAGCTCCATCCGGTGAACAGTCCGATCAAAACACTGATCAATGCCGCTATGGACAACAGTTGACCCAGATTGTCCGCTCCGTATCTGCCTTGCATCATTCTCCGAAACTTATCTCCCATATTTCACGCTTCCTTTCATCCTGACCATCGTAAAAATCTCTATACACACGCCGACTGGCGGCCAATATACACTATTACATTAAAGTATGATACGCACTTCTCCCAAAAAAAGCAATAAATATATCCTGCAATTTTTCTTAATATTTTATAAAATAGCCACATCTGCCGCCCGCTTCCGGCTCGGTCTTTCCGCCTTTTTATTGATTGGTATATGGGGAAATGCTATACTAAGATCAATATTCATATCACGAAAGGATGATCTAATATGACACATGCAAATGAACGCAAACATATCCTGTCGGATCTTGCTCCCAACGGCAAAGGGCATCTGATAAAGGAAGCGCTGCTTTCTGACGATCAGTTGGGGGATCACTGCCGGATGTTTTCCAGGGTGGTCCTGGAACCGGGCTGTGCTTTAGGTTACCACACCCACCAGGGTGAAACAGAGACTTACTACCTTTTGTCCGGCAGCGGAATATATAACGACAACGGAACGCTTTTGCCGGTCGCAGCCGGTGATGTGACATTCTGCGAGGATGGGTCCGGTCACGGTATTGAAAATACAGGGGATACCGACCTGTGTTTTCTGGCTTTGATCTTGAAAAAATGATCCATACATATACTTGTCAAGTATTACGGTCCATCTATTATGGGTATTTGTCATAAAAAATCACAGGTGCTACACTGGAACCATCATTGATCATATAAGGAGATGGGATTTATGAACAAACTGGGATTTGGGTTTTTAAGACTTCCCGTCAAAAAGGGCAGCCCGGCTGATCAGCCGTTCCACCGCCATCCCCTGTACCGGCTGCGGATACTGCCTGAAAAGCTGTCCAAAACAAATCTGTATTCCCGATTATTTTAAACTGTATAACGAATACTTCCGCAGTCCCGATGAGGACTGGAAGGTGGCGCCTGTATATCAGGAGCTGACCCGCGACCACAGCCGGGCCGGAGACTGTATCACATGCAGAAGCTGTGAACAGCGCTGCCCCCAGAAACTTCCTGTCTCAGACTATCTTCGCCGGGTCAGCAAACATTTCGATCACTGACCAGATTTCTCTTTTTCATTGATTCTCCTTCTTTTTTCAGGTATTCTATTGGTATACGATACAGGAGGCGAATACATGAAAAAAAGCAAAAAATCTCTGCTGATCCCCGCTCTGTCGGTACTGCTTCTTGTGGCTGCGGCAGCTGCGGGAACCATCATAACTTTCCTGCGCCCCCTCTTTGATGTGGATAAAGTCTATAAAGCCTGGGATACGATACAAAACCAGTTTGAAACGCTGGAAGCGGCCCGGGCAGATGAAAACGGCTTCGTGGCTCCGGATGATCTTCCCGCCCTGTTGGACGAATTGGAAGAAAGAGCCGCATCCTACATGGACCAGGGACTGATCACCGAATACACCCGTGAGGACACCGGTATATTCATGCGTCTTTCCGGGGGTGTGGGATATCTTTACAGTCCCCAACTTGAAGATGTCATGTCCGGATCATCTGTCCGGACAGTTTCAAATACTGCCGGACTTTCAGACGATCCGATCGCAAATACGTCCAACATTCTCTGGACCGATCGCGGCGACTGGCGGGGGCAGATCCTGACCATTGAACCCTATACCACCGATTACGGTATGCTGGGTAATTATTTACTTGGCGGACGGAGCCCGGACAAATCCGCTGCCCAGATCGCCCGGTCGCTTTCCGACTATTATACCTTTTCAGAAGATGATAACTGGGACAGCTTTACCTATGAACAAGGAGCCCGGCTCGGGAACCATTCCGTGATCGTTTGGTACGGTCACGGGGATTATATCAGCAAATATGGTCCGGTGCTGGGCAGTTCTCTCAAAAGCAATAAAGAAAATATCGCCAAATATGACCGGCAGCTTTTTGGCGCCTACGACCGGGCTGAGATGGTGATCACCGGGGATTACATTTCATTGACGCCCTATTATTTTGAAGATAAGATCCCAGATGATTCTTTAAACGGCAGTCTCATCTATCTGGCCAACTGCAGCAGCGCCAGGGACGATCGTCTCGCCCAAGTCTTTATCGATAAAGGCGCCAAACTGGTGGTAGGCAACAGTTATACGATCAACACCCGTTATAATCTGTATATGATGACGGATTTTCTGTCCGCTCTGACAGAGCAGTATGAGGACGGCACCTATAAAACCGCAGAGGATGCGCTGGCCTATGCCAAAAGCGAAAACGGCGATCAGGACGGCGTGATCTTTTCTTACGGCGCTCAAGTCCTTCTCACCTATGCGCCGGGGGAAAGCAATTACCGTCTTGTTCCAACACCGGAAGAAATGGCGGATCAGATGCTCCTCCCGGAAACAGACACGCAGCAGGATCTATCGGACCTTTCCCCGGCAGAGCGTTATCTTGAAGAGAATATCCGGCCGCTGTTCGCATCGGGTACCAGGGATTGGGTCCTGGACTATGAGCGGTTGGGAAATGATATCGGTGGAACTTCCTGTTACTATGCTTCTGATACAGAAAATATAGCGCTTCTGGGATACCATATCCATGATTATGATCACAACGGAACGGATGATCTTGTGGTGGCCAGTCTGGACCGATATCGGGATGAGACACTGTCCGAGAGCGCCAAGGACCGTCAAGAGATGGGCATATTATCTTTAAAACTCAGTCTTTACCTCATGAACTCTGACGGAAGTCTGGCGCACACTTTCTATTACAGACCCCAGATCAATCCATACAAGCTGGAACAGATCCATATCACTTTTGCCGAGGAATGGATATTTGTCACCACTTCCCGGGATGATGACACACTGTCATCGGATGAAGCCAGAGATTATCATGATTCCCATGACGAATCGCTGACGCTCATATGTCCATGGGGTGACGGTGACGAAAACTCCAGATGGCTGCATTATGATTATGAGAGAAAGATGGGTCATCTGGCCATTCCGGAAGCTTCCAATCTTCTCATATCCACCTTCTCACCTGGTATGGATGAATGGGAAGACCTCTATCACGAAGGAGCCACCGGCGTCACATTTTCCGACCAATTCCATCAGCCTTATGATCCGCCCCTCATCACCAACGAAACCTATGGCACATACGCTTCTGAAGATGAGGCTATCGAATATATCCGTTCCTCCATCCAGGACATCACCGGCATGGATAACTTCTCTTTAAACTGTACCACCTGGGAAAACCGATGGGACGCTCCTTTCTTCCAACTGAACGGCAGCTATCCTTCTTTGGAATTGGAACTCACCTCCACAAACACCTACGGATTTGGAATGTCCGGTACGACAACGATCCATATGGCCCAAAATACAATGGAGCAATAACGAAAACACCCTCCTGCAGATCATTCGCAAACCTGCTGGAGGGTGTCTTCCTTTGCTTTACTCTATGTGCTTTTATCAATCTAATGGAAATTAATCTCTATTCGTGTCCCTTCTCCTGGTTCGCTGTCCAGATGGATATCCGCACCGTGAAGCAAAGCGCCATGTTTGACAATGGATAGACCCAGACCGGTACCGCCGGTTTCTCTGGAATGGCTTTTATCCACCCGGTAAAACCGTTCAAAAACTCTCTCCTGATGTTCCTTCGGAATACCTATTCCTGTATCTTCAATAACAACCTTGCGCCCCTCCGGCGTATGCCCGGTCCAGATTGTCACATAGCCGCCTTCTATATTATATTTAACCGCATTTTCACAAATATTATAGAGCATCTCATCCAGGATCTGGCGTATACCATGGTAGATAACGTGTTCACCGGATACCAGTATTCCCACATGCTTCTTTTCCGCTTTGAGCGCCAGATGGTTGCTGATCTCTCTGGCCATATCATAAAAGTCCACATCTTCCTTCTCCAGTTCGATGCTGCCTTCATCCAGGCGGGACAGTTTGATGATATCCTCCACCAGGGTGATCATCCGGTTCGCTTCTTTGTAAATACGTTCCGAAAAATTCGGGATGTCTTCCGGCCGCACCAGACCATTCATCATGATCTCCGCGTACCCGGAAATGGATGTGAGCGGTGTCTTTAATTCGTGGGAGACATTGGCCGAAAACTCCCGGCGCATCTGCTCCACGATGCCTTTTTCATGGTTCTGTTTATCCAGTCTTTCTAAAAACGGTACCAGTTCTTCATACATAGGCCCCTCCAGCGGTTTTTCCAAATCCAATTCATTGATCGGTTTTACCAGTTTATTCACCTGATGTTTGGCCATGATCCATGCCGCCAGCGCCAGTAAAAGTCCTATAACGATCATATAAGGAAACATCTGGCCTGCTGTCAGCCATATGGATGACATATCTCTTGCCACCCGCAGGATCTTGCCATCTTTCATCTGCACAGCGTAATAAAACATACCCCTTCCCAGGGTATCCGATTGACGAATGGCTTTCCCGCTTCCATTCTCCAGAGCTTCCACGACTTCTTCCCTATCCCGGTGATTTCCCATCTGATCCGGTTCCTCCCAGGAGTCGTAAAGCACTGTACCGTCATCATCAATTAAAGTTTTCCTTGTCCATGTCTGCCCATCCTTATCCATCTCGATCAGTGCAGATATGCCCGACAGCCCCACTGCCTGGGTCACATATTCTGCTTCCTGCATCAATTCACTTTCCGTCATACGCAGTGACTGGAAATAATATACCGCAGTCAATAGCGCATAGGACACAGTCAGGGCCAGAGCCAAAAGGATCATCATGCTCCGGATGATCTTACGCTTCATGTCCGTCTCCGATCCGGTATCCGATGCCCCGGACAGTCTCCACGTAGCTGCCCCCTTCTCCCAGTTTCTGCCGCAGCGTCCGTACATGGACATCCACCGTCCGGGTCTCACCGGTATAATCATATCCCCATATTTCTTCTAAAAGCCGGTCCCTTGACAAGACAATATTCTTATTCATAAGAAGCAATTTTAAAAGTTCAAACTCTTTATAGGTCAGCGTGACCAGTTCCTCATCCACCCACACTTCATGCCTGTCCACATCCATCCGGATATTACCGGCTTCCAAAACATCCGAATCGGTTTTTTGGCTGGTACGCCGCAGCACAGCCTTGATCCTGGATATCAGTTCCATCATGCCGAAAGGTTTCGTTATATAATCATCCGCGCCTCCGTCCAGGCCAAGCACTTTATCATACTCGGAACTTTTGGCTGTCAGCATGATAACTGGTATGTTTTTCCATTTTCTATCATCTTTCAGTTTTTTGAGCAGGTCCATGCCGCTCTCCCCTGGAAGCATGATATCCATCAATACAAGTTCCGGCTTTTCCTGCTTCATAGCTCCCATGAATGCTTCTCCATCTCCAAAGCCCTTTGCTTTGAAACCGGTTGTTTTCAATGTATAGATCACCAGTTCACGGATATTTTCATCATCTTCCACACAATAAATCATTGAACCATCCTCCTGAGGCGATAATCTGCCAACAGTATAATCTTTTTTTATATATCTGACAAGCATACCTCTTCCTATTTTAATAAGCCGTATCAGCATACCAGCCTCCTGTTAAATCTCCGGATAGGCATTGTTAAATCTATGTAAAGATTTTCAGTTATTTTCCATTTACTAACATTGCTTAAACAATATTTTACAGAAAAAAGATTTTTCATTTAACAATGTGTGTCTACAATGAGACTCGTCATACAAATGACTTGTGTTGAATTAAAGGAGGAAATGATTATGAAGAAAAAAATAGTTGCCATGACTTTATCCGCTGTTATGGCGATCGGACTTTTGGCCGGCTGCAGCCAAACAGCTGAAACAAGCGCGCCTGCCACAACTTCCGGCAGCGAAAGTGAAAATACGGCTGCCGAAGATACCACTGCTGCCAGCGATAGTTTAAGCGGCACCATCACTGCTGCCGGTTCCTCTGCCCTGAAACCGCTGGCAGATGACGCTGCTGAAGCCTTTTATGAACTGCATCCGGATGTGGTCATCACCATTGATGCCGGCGGATCAGGCGAAGGTCTGACACAGGTTTCCGACGGCACAGTAGATATAGGAAACTCTGATGTTGAAGCCTCTGAAAAACTGGACGAAGCACAGGCTGCCGAACTGGTAGACCATCAGGTATGTGTCATCACCATGGCTGCCATCGTCAACCCTGATGTGGCAGAAGCCGGTGTGACAGACCTTTCCAAAGAAGAGCTGATCGGCATCTTCACAGGCGAGATCACCAACTGGAGCGAAGTTGGCGGTCCGGATGAAGATATCGTCCTTGTTACCCGCCCCACATCTTCCGGCACACGGGCAACCTTCCAGAAATATGCTCTGGACGGCAACGAAGAAGCTTCTAACGCTTCCATGGAAACCGATGATTCCGGTGTCCTTCTCCAGAACGTGAGAGATACAAAAGGCGCCATCGGCTATGTAGCTCTCTCCTATCTGGTTGACGATCCCGGCGTAGCCACTGTAGCCATCGACGGTGTGGAACCCACACTGGAAAACACTTACAACGGCACTTATCCGGTATGGACATTTGAACATATGTATACAAAGGGCGAACCCAACGAAGTTGTCGGCGCTTTCCTTGATTACATCATGTCCGATGAATACGGCACTCGTATGGAAGAACTTGGATATGGCGTTTCTTCCAAGATGACCACGACCGAACATTAAAAACTGTACATTCAAAACCGGGGGCAGGCATACAAAAATGTTTGCCCCCTTTTTATGCTTAGTTTCAGGAGGTTTTATGAATACAACGACTCAAAAGGGAATGTTCCATAAAGAGTATGCCTGGCGCGGGATCGCCATCGTCTGCGGCCTGTTCGTCATCGTCCTGACCCTTGGGATCGGCGCATTTCTCGTTTATAAAGGCTCGGATACATTTCTGAAGTTCGGACATACATTATGGGAGTTTCTCGGTTCCACCCAATGGCAGCCTGTGGACAGCGCCCAGGGCGGAGGCAGCGTTGGTACGCTGATCTTTATCGTCGGTTCCCTTGTCACCTGCGGTCTGGCGCTGCTGATCGCCACCCCCTTCGCTTTGGGATCAGCCATTTTTATGACCGAGATTTCCGACAAATTCGGCGAGAAGTTCTACCGTCCGGTGGTACAGATCTTTGCCGGCATCCCATCGGTCGTTTACGGCTGGGTGGGGCTCACTGTTCTCGTTCCGTTTATACGGAACATTTTTAACCGTCAGGTGGGACACTCGATCCTGGCCGCCGGCATCGTCCTGGCCGTCATGATCTTCCCGACCATCACCACTGTTTCCGCCGATGCCATCTTGGCTGTCCCGGATTCCTGCCGGAAAGCCGCTTATGGCCTTGGTTCCACCCGATGGCAGACCATCCGCCGGATCGTCCTGCCCGCATCTGCTCCCGGTATCATCTCCGGAGTCATCCTGGGGCTTGCCCGGGCTTTCGGCGAGGCGCTGGCTGTAGCTATGGTCATCGGTCAGACAACCGCCCTGCCCACAAGCATTTTTTCCACCACAAAAACCATGACCACAGAAATAGCCTCCCAGATGGGCAACTCCATGGAAGGCGGCGAACTGAAATCCGCTCTGTGGACCATGTCTCTGCTCCTTTTCCTCGTCTCCCTGCTCTTTATCACACTGATCCATTTCTGCACCAGCCGGGGAAAGAAAAAACTGGAAGGAGGCAACGCCTGATGAATAATCGTATACAACGGGCCAAGTATGCGGATCGGATCATGACCTGCGTATTTTACGCCATTGCCGCATTCTTTTTCGCCCTGCTCCTGGCCTTCAGCGGCAAAGTGATCATCGGAGGACTCCTCGGCGCATCGCCGGAGATGTTTGCCTTTGAGCGTCAGGGCAGCATCGGAAATCAGCTGTTCAACACCATCTACCTTGTCTTTGTTTCCCTGGTGGTATCCGTGCCTTTAGGCGTTTTTGCCGGTATTTATCTGGCCATGTACGCCAAAGAAGGGCTGTTCACCCGCTTCCTGCGGATCTGTATCGAAACCCTTTCCTCACTGCCTTCCATCGTTGTCGGTCTGTTCGGCTATCTTGTCTTTCTCATCTTCATGGGCATGGACCGGAGCGTCCTGGCTGGCGCCCTGTCCGTATCCATACTGACTCTGCCGCTGATCACCACAACGACTGAGGATGCCATCAAAGGACTTCCGCCCGGATATTTCCAGGCAAGCATGGGCATGGGGTCCACCCGCTGGCAGGCCATCTTCCATGTACTGCTGCCGGCCTGTATCCCACGCATCATGACCGGCGTCATCCTGGCAGCCGGCCGGGGATTTGGCGAAGCAGCCGTATTACTGTACACCAGCGGTTCCGGAAGTACCCTCCGATGGGGCAACTGGGATCTGTCCTCCCCCACATGTCCGTTTAATCTGTTCCGGCCGGCAGAAACTCTGTCCATACAGATCTGGAACCTGCAGACCAACGCCCAGGATACGGCGCTGGCCAATCTGGCTTCCGCAGTACTGCTGCTTCTGGTCCTGATCTTTAATATCAGCGCCAATGCCTGGAGCCATCACATCAACAAGAAAAATTCGGGCGAAAAAGCCTAGGAAGGAATGACAGGTGAACGCATGAGCAACATAAAATTTGAAATAGAGCATCTGAATCTCCACTACGGGAGTTTCCATGCTTTGAAAGATATCAGCATGAAAATAGAAGAAAATGAGATCACCGCCTTTATCGGTCCCTCCGGCTGCGGTAAATCCACCTTTTTAAAAACATTGAACCGGATGAACGACCTGGAGGATAACGTGACCATCGACGGTACCGTACGCATGGACGGCAAGGATATTTATAAAGAAATGGATCCCATCGCCCTGCGCCACGATGTGGGCATGGTCTTCCAGCAGCCCAATCCTTTTCCCAAAAGCGTCTATGACAATGTGGCCTACGGCCCCCGTATCTTCGGCATCCGCAAAAAAAGCCAGCTGGACGAGATCGTGGAGCGGAGTCTCCGTCAGGCTGCCATCTGGGACGAATTAAAGGACCGGCTGAAAAAAAGCGCCCTGGGTCTGTCCGGCGGCCAGCAGCAGCGGCTTTGCATCGCCCGTACACTGGCCATCCAGCCAAAGGTGATCCTGATGGATGAGCCCACTTCCGCGCTGGATCCCATCTCCACATCAAAGATCGAGGATCTGGCCATGGAACTGAAAAAGGACTATACCATCATCATCGTAACCCATAACATGCAGCAGGCAGCCCGGATTTCAGACAAAACCGCATTCTTTCTTTTGGGTGAAGCCATCGAATACGGAAAAACTGCAGACCTGTTTGCCCGTCCCCAGGATGAGCGGACAGAAAACTATATCACAGGAAGGTTTGGTTGATCGATATGAGAGAATTTTATGAAAATCAGCTGGAAGAACTCCATTCTGCGCTGATCACCATGGGAAACACATGTCAGAAAAGTATCGAGAACACATCGGAAGCACTGATCTTAAATGACAAGAAGCTGGCTTCCAAAGTTATGAAACAGAGTACAAAAATCAGTCAGCAAGAAAGGGATATCGAAGGAAAATGCATGAATCTGCTGCTTCTCCAGCAGCCCATGGCCGGCGATTTCCGTCAGGTTTCCGCAGCGTTGAAGATCATCACCGACATGGAACGGATCGGCATCCAGGCCGGCGATATAGCCGAAATTCTTCTTACAGATGATGTTGGGCTGGAAGCCAGTAAGATCCCCCTTCAGAAAATGGCGGATGAGACGATCCAAATGCTCAAAGACAGTATGGATGCATTGGTGAACAACAACCTGGAGCTTGCCCGAGCCACCGTAAGACATGATGATGTGGTGGACCAGCTCTTCAACGATATCCTCCACCAGCTTTCCTCTGTGGACATTCCGGACAGTCAGCGTCTGAATCAGCTGATGATCGCCAAATACTACGAACGGATCGGCGATCATTCGGTGAATATCGCCAACTGGGTCATCTATTCCATACGGGGAAAACATGAAAATATCGACTGAATCCCGTCGGATGCCTGCTCGTGCAAGCACGGCAGTCGCCCGACCGGCGTATCGCGCAAAAAGATCATCCTGCCAAGCCAAACTCTGGAGGATGATCTTTTTTATATTTATTTTCTTCAATGGCTTTCCATCGCTTCCGCCATCTTGCGGAGGGCGGCTCTTTTTGCATTCCGGGCTGTTTTGCCCACTTGCCGGCCATACACGAAGGCGACGCCGGCCAGGGCGAAACTTATAACTGCCATATACTGATAGCCGGCAAGCATCCGGATGCCGGACAATATGAGGACCATCAGGCTCATGAAACGGATCAGGAAAGAATATACTGTGATCTGGTTCACTGTATAAGTCCGTTTCCCGCCCAGGCTGATCCTTGAAAACCCGCCGGTATCCATATCCTGGAAATCCGTTTCCGAGAACCGCAGCCCGGCGTGACCGTCTCCTTTTTCCTTTCCGGCAGCACGGGCAATGCCATTCAGGTGAAGTCCATATAAAAAGACGGCAAATCCCGCAAGAGATCCCATATACCCCATGTTCGGATCCTTTATCATCACACCGGATCCGGTGAGGATGACAAGCAGGGCGCCAATGACCTGCAGGGCAATGGAGATTCTGTGCACATGGCATATTTTATAACACTGGCCCGGCCCGAAGAGGATCCGTTCTCCGTCAGTGATCCACTTTTTCTCCTGTTTTAACATTTTTTCATTCCGCTTCATCTTTTTCCTCTCAGGCAGGGGATGGCCCTGCTTCCTTCTTTATGCCTTTTTTACCTTTCCCGCTGCTTCTGCCCTTTCCAGCACCGGCGCCAGAGCCTTTTTCATGCCCTCTTTGTCATTGATCATATTGACAACCACCACTTTTTCCACTCCGGGCCTGTCGGCGATGTTGGCGGCGATGGTGGAGCCGGTGATAAATACATCTGTGGACGTACCGTTGGCTTCCGTCAGGCCGATACAGCTTATGGAAATATCCGTCATATCATAGCCCAGCGCTTCTATGGATTCGGTGATCAGCTTCCTTGCAAACAGGCTTGTCCCGATGCCGCTTGCGCATACTGCATATATTTTATACATATTTTCTTCTCCCTTCCAAGCATATTTGGGTGTAAATACGCTTCTTTCGATTTAAATGTGTCTCTGTATTCGCCTCCCCGTCAGCGGAACAGCCGGAACAGATAGAATACCAACGCCGGATACGCATTGCTGTCAAAGTTGGCCTGGGCGATGCCTTCCGACAAAATACCCAGTCCTGCGGCAAAGAAGGCGGCGCAGGCCGTTGCCAGTATACCTTCGATCAGACCGGCCACAACACAGGCTTTCCATCCGCCCTTATGGTTGGCAATGGCGCCGATGGCGCTGGATTCCGAAAAGGCGCTGGCCAGCTGGAAGATGACGAGAATAGGCGTATGCAAAAGGATACTTCCAATGGTGGTGATAACCGCGCCCACCATATAAGACAACATGGTGATCACGACTGCATTTGGCGATACAGCGTAAAATGCCACCGTGTCGATGCCCGGAACCGCATCCGGAAGGAACTTATCGGAAATGCCCTGGAAAGCGGGCAATAAGGCGCCCAAGAACATCCGAAGGCCATAAAGCAGGATATATACAGCCGCTGCCAGCTGAAGTGCTGTCAGTATCATGTACAAAAGGGAATTGGTGGAACCGGCGTTTTCGCTTAAAATCGCCAGGGCGTCCGCATTTCCCACGATCATGACGATCAGCCATACAAATATGAAGGCCACCGGAAGGGATACGGCGATGCTCAAACCTCCGTCGGAAAGGTTTTTCAGCCATCCGGGCAGCTTCATGTTCTCCGCATTATCCTTTTCGGGATCCCCGCAAAGGGGCGCGATCTTGCTTGCGATAAACGCTCCGATCTGATTAAAGTGTCCCAGGGCAAAGCCTCCGTTGGTCACTGCCATACAGTCCTTGTACACAAGCATGGGCGTCAGCGTGATATAGATCAATGTGAATCCGCCGGCGCATACGTCCAGCAGAAAGCCTTCATAACCCATGATCGTGTAGAAGAAAAGGTAGAAAGTCGCGGCGAAGGACATGATATTGTGCATGGTAAGATATACAACCTTCAAAGGCTTGATAAATTTGACAAGCAGGATATGTATAAGCCATGTCACAATAAAGCATATGGTGATCCGAGGCGCCAGATAAGCGACCGCATAGCCCATGCCGATAAACGTCTGGCTGGAAAACGGATTCACGCCTGCGCTCACATTAAGTGTGGGTCTTAACAGATCTCCCAGCACCATGGCGTAGCTTCCGATGGCGCCGGAACCGGTATTGAAAATATAATATCCCAATGCGGCTGTAACAAATCCCTGAATGATCTCTCCC
The DNA here is from genome assembly GCA_018715345.1 of Candidatus Onthocola gallistercoris. GTDB lineage: Bacteria > Bacillota > Clostridia > Lachnospirales > Lachnospiraceae > Frisingicoccus > Frisingicoccus gallistercoris. Next base: position 3,168 of record DVLT01000017.1, on the reverse strand, counting down.
ACTTTTTTCTTCTGGATGATCATACCGATCACAACCACAAGTCCGAGAAACAGGGCAGTCTGAGTAAACAGATTATTATTCAGCCAATCTAAAATCGTAATAAACATATAACCCTCCTCTATTAATATCTGCATTGTTACATCACTTCATATGTACGGCATACCACCTCCTGATCAGAAAATCATTTTTATGAAACGGCCGTTTTTTTCACGATTTTATGAATACGATCCAACAGTTCCTGTTTGGTGGATGCTTTGGCAAGTTCCTCCATCCCCTCTTCATCGCCGAAAATCTGGGATAATTCACCAAGCAGTTCCAGATGGGACGAGTTATCCACCGCGCTCAGAGCAAACACGAGGGAAACCGGATCATTGTCTGCATTCCCGAAATTAACCGGGGTCTTTAAAGTGATCAGTGAAAGACCGATCTTTTTAGCCCCCTGACTGGGCCGGGCATGGGCCAGAGCCACACCCTTGAGCAAAACAATATAGGGTCCGACAGTTTTTACAATATCCACCATGCTGTCCACATAACAGGCTTCCACATAACCATTTTTATACAGGAGATTGCCGGCAGTTCTCACGGCTTTCTCCCAATCACTCACTTCCACATTCACTTCCACTGTATCCTCTGTCAAAATGCTGTGTATCACTTTTTATATCCTCCCATATTCCTTACTTATTTTTCTATATCGTCATTTTTCTTTTGTCTTTTATGCTTTTTCCAAATTATATATAAACTTTTCCGGGGAATCAATGGCCCGGACGGGCTTGCTTTTTTCCGCTTTCAAAGGAAAAAAACGCCCCAATATTTCCGTTTTGGTCCCCGCCCTTTTTCCTTTGTCCTGAACCGTTTGGCCACTGGTCCCTTTCCGGTAAAAACAGATTTTCCATTTTATCCGGAAATAAATCAGCTGTTTATTTTTCGCTGTTTTCCGCCATAAAACGCATCAGTTGTTCCGGTGTCCGGATGGCCAGCATGGCTTCCAATGTTTCTTCGCTGCATACAAGATCGATCAGGTCTCCCAAAGCTGTCAGATGGGACATGTTTTCTTCTGCCGAAAGGCAGATCACAAACTGTATGGGCTGTTCCTCCTCCTGGAAACGAAACGGCACCGGTTCCTTCAAAGTGACAAAGGAAAACCCGGTTTTCCTTGCTCCGTCTCCGGTGCCCGCATGGGCCAGAGCCACTTTGGGGGATATCATCATATAAGTGCCGTATTTTTCCGCATTGGCGATCATACAATCGATATAGCGTTTTTCGATCATCCCTTCCTGATACAGCAGACTGCCGGCCTGGTAAAAAGCGTCGCGCCAGTCCTTGGCCCAAGCCTGTGTTTTTATAAGAGACGGTTTCAAAAAGGCTTTCAGCGATTCCTGATTTTCCTTTTTATGGACCGCCGGCTGGTTAAAATATCCATCCAAAGTGCGGTACAGTCCGTCATAGTCCCGGATGGTGGCATAGTTGGAAATGATCCACATCATATCCTCCACGACCAAGGCGCCGTTATTGTTCTGTATCAGGTTCAGCCTCTTGATCGCCCGCCGGATCTTGGCAATATCCTCTTCCTTTAGGAGAGGATTCACTTGTATCACATTGGTGCTTTCTCCCATATAAATGGGCACAGTGGAGATCATCAGATCGATCTCTTCTTTATTGATCTGCTCCAGTTCCCCCACCGAACATATCCGCTCGATCTGGATATTGGGAATGCTGTTGAGCAGACGGTAATACAAAATGCTGCTTGTACCTTTTCCGCCCGGACATACTACGATCACTTTATAGATCCCGAAGAATTTCTTCTTCCGGATCTTTTCCACAGACGCGCCGATATGCAGCGCCAGATAGCTGATCTCATTGTCATCGATATGGGTATGGGTCTCCTGAGTGATTTCTTTGGATGCCTCCTTGCACGCCGCAAAGATGGCCGGATATTTTCCCATGATATCCTCTTTGATGGGGTTGCTCAGGCGGATACCAAACAGCAGCCTAAAGACGGTGGGCCGGATATGGAGCAGGAGATTTTCAAACAATATATCATCGCTGCTCAGATCCACATTCAGATAATCTTCTGCCCGGCGGATAAAATTCCGGGCGATCCTGCGGGTCTGCTGATGGAACTTTTCATCTTCCAGTAAAAAATCCTGCTGTACTTCCGTCCCTTCGGAAGTTTTCCACTGGGTCAGCAGAAAAACAAGAATGGCTTCCAGTTCAAAACGGCTTAATGCTTCCGCCAGTCCTTTGTTCAGGAAAGCCAGGTTATCGTCTATCCACTGGGCGATACGGTCTTCATGGAAAAACCGGTTCAGCGCAAAATCATCCTGGCTCAGCACCCGTCCTTCTTTCACCCGGGTAATGGCAATACACACATAAAAGAAAACCGCGATCCGCGCCTCATCGGTGAACCGTATTTTATTATTGGATTCATAACGGCGGATAAAATTCACGATATAGGTTGTATTTATATCATGGATAAATGTAGCGATGAACTTATTGATGGACAAAGAAATCTGGACATTGGCGCTGTGGAACAGGTTGTCATAAAGCTGGCGGAAATCCATCCTGCCCACATAATCCATAATGTGATCCGTGACAGCCAGCCGCCACTGATACTCCCGGTAAACAAGGTTGATTCCCCTTCTGGAACGCTTGTTGACCGTGATCTGCCATTTCCCCAGCCACGCTTCACAAGCCGCCAGATTTTTGGCCACGCTGGCCTTGCTGGACAACGTCAGCTCCTCCAGTTTACGCTGTGTCATCGGTTTCTTTTCCAGCATCTCTTCCAATGCCGCTATGTCATTGCGTATCGTCCGCGCCGTGACATGAAATTCCTGGGCCAGATCCTGGATGGATACGTAGCCTTTCGTATTGCTTAAGATCTTCAATATTTCCGGCAGTCTCTCCATGTGTCTCTCTCCTTTCCGAAAATAGTGGCCTCTCTTTTAGCTTATTATAAAGAAATCCGGCCGGATAATACAATCCTGTCCACCGCATTATTCATTTCCGTTTCAACGGGAAATTTACGGATGAATCAAAATTTTTCACACAGCAAAATGTCCCCGCCGATTGGTACCGACTTTTCCCTTATTTAAGGAAAAAAGTAAGGCCAGCGCCTTTATTGATTCCGGCCTGCGGCTTTTATATAATTGGAAAAAAACAGGAAAGGAT
>DVLT01000016.1 GCA_018715345.1 Candidatus Onthocola gallistercoris | reverse complement strand
GAGGATGCGGAAGTAAAGGATCTGATGGCGCAGGTATATGACGCCAAGGAGACCGCCTGTGCTCAAGATGAGCAGTTGAGGAATTTCTTGGATCAGCTGGAAGGCGGAAGCGGTGAGACAGACGTGACTGCTGAGACGGTTCCAAGCACGGAGACGGGCAGCGGTGAAACGGATAGCGCAGAGACAGAATCGGATACTGTGACAGAGACAGAATCCGCGCAAGAGTAGATCGAAAGATGGGAAGAGTGTTTGCGGACACTCTTCTTTTTTGTATTGATAAGCGCCCCGAAATATTTTAAAATATCAGAAAGAAACCTTTGGATAGATGGGAGTTACTATGGAAAAAATAAGATTGAACAAATATCTGAGCGCCCAGGGCATCTGTTCACGCAGAAAGGCAGATGAATGGGCGGCAGCAGGCAAGATCACCGTCAATGGATCGCCTGCCGTTCCAGGACAAAAGGTGGATGGCACGGAAAATATCGTCATTAATGGGAGAGTTGTGGCAGAGCAAAAGCCGGAGCGGGTTGTGCTTGCTTTCAATAAACCGGCAGGTGTGGTCTGTACCGCCTCTCCAAAGGATAAGGACAATGTGATCGATTTCATACGCTATCCCAAACGGGTATATCCGGTGGGGAGATTGGATAAGGATTCCACAGGGCTTCTTTTGTTGACAAATGATGGTGAACTGATGAATCAGATATTGAAAGCGAGAAATTATCACGAAAAAGAATATATTGTCACAGTGAATCAGCGGGTAACAGCCGAATTTGTCCGGAAGATGAGCGAAGGGGTTCCCATACTGGATACGGTGACCCGGCCATGTAAAGTACGCAAGATCAACGCCACCACCTTCTCCATCATATTGACCCAGGGATTGAACCGGCAGATCCGGAGAATGTGCGAATATTTTGGTTATCGTGTACTGAAACTGTGTCGTGTGCGGATCATGAATATTTGGCTGGGAGATCTGCCGGAAGGCAAATGGCGGGAAGTATCGGGTAAAGAATTGAGAATGCTCATGCAAATGGCAGGAGAGAAAGGTGTGGACGATGACAGCGATCGATGAGATGAAACAGTTGGTGGAACAGCTGAATGCAGCTTCGCGGGCCTATTATCAGGAGTCCCGGGAGATCATGAGCAATTATGAATATGACAGTATGTATGACCGGCTCCGGGAACTGGAAAAGGAGACAGGAACTGTGCTTGGCAACAGTCCCACCATCCATGTGGGTTATGAAGTGGTCAGCGACCTGCCAAAAGAGGCCCACGAATCACCGATGCTGTCTTTGGACAAGACAAAGGACAGACAAGCATTGGCAGAGTGGCTTGGCGGGCAAAAGGGTCTGCTGTCCTGGAAGATGGACGGTCTGACCATTGTCCTTACTTACCGGGACGGAAGCCTGTATAAAGCGGTTACCCGGGGGAATGGAACGGTTGGCGAAGTTGTCACAGCCAATGCCCGGGTATTTGACAATCTGCCGTTAAAGATCCCTTTTCATGGGGAACTGGTCCTGAGGGGCGAGGCAGTCATAAAGTATTCTGACTTCAACCGGATCAATGAAGAAATCGAAAATGCAGATGCCAAATATAAAAATCCAAGAAACCTGTGCAGCGGATCAGTGCGTCAATTGAACAATGAGATAACGGCGAAACGGCATGTCCGTTTTTATGCCTTCACCCTTGTGCGGGCGGAATCAGTGGATTTCCATAATTCCCGGGAAGAGCAGATGCGCTGGCTTTCCGGCCTTGGCTTTGATATTGTGGAGTTTAGGACAGTGACCCGGGATACGGTTGAAGATGCTGTGGAGGATTTTGCCGGAAGGATCGGCGATCAGGATGTGCCGTCGGACGGACTGGTGCTTACCCTGGATGATATCGAGTACAGCCGTTCCCTTGGAACGACGGCCAAGTTTCCAAGGGATTCCATAGCCTTTAAATGGGCGGATGAGACCCGGACGACCCATCTTTTAGAAGTGGAATGGAGCGCGTCCCGAACCGGCCTTCTTAATCCCATTGCGGTTTTTGAACCGGTGGAACTGGAAGGGACAACCGTATCCCGTGCCAGTGTACACAATCTGAGCATCGTGGAAAGTCTCCAGTTGGGCATTGGCGATGAACTGACTGTCTATAAAGCCAATATGATCATCCCGCAGATCGCGGAAAATAGGACCCGCAGCGGAAGATTGGCCATACCGGCAGTCTGTCCGGTCTGTCATCAGCCCACAGAGGTAAAACAGGAGAACGATGTGAAAGTTTTATATTGTCCCAATCCGGCATGTGAAGCCAAAAATATAAAGGGCTTGACATTGTTTGTGTCAAGGGATGCGTTTAATATAGAAGGACTTTCGGAAGCCACACTGGAGAAATTTGTTCAAAATGGCTTTATCCGCAATCTGGCGGATATCTTTCGGTTGGAGGATCATAAAGACGCGATCGTGGATATGGATGGTTTTGGCGAGAAGTCCTATAACAATCTGATCCAGGCCATTGACAAGTCAAAACAGATCCGGCTGGACCGTTTTTTATATGCGTTGGGGATCAGTGGCGTGGGCCTGGCCAATGCGAAACTTCTGTGCCGGCATTTTAACTATGATCTGGATAAACTGCGGAGAGCATCTGCTGATGAGATCGCTTCCATAGACGGCATCGGGCCGGTGATCGCGGCCTCCGTCTGCGAATATTTTGCCGATGAAAGCAAAAGCGCCCAGGTGGATGCGCTGCTTGCCATCATTCATCTGGAAGAAGTGAGGGAAGAGGAAGGATTGAAAGACTTTGAAGGGATGACCTTTGTCATCACCGGCAATGTCCACCATTTTGCCAACCGGAAAGAAGTTAAAGAGTTGATCGAAGCCAGAGGCGGCAAGGTGGCTGGTTCGGTTTCTTCTAAAACAAATTATCTCATCAATAATGATGCGGCTTCCCGGTCATCCAAAAATCAGAAAGCCAGATCCCTTGGCATACCGGTCATCACAGAAGATGAATTTCTCCGGATGCTGGGAGAAAACGCCTGAATAACGGAAGACTTTGTGAAACATAAAGAAAACGGATAAAGCAAACGTCCGTTTTCTTTTTTTGCAGGACAAAATCCTGCATTTATTATGAAAAACATAAAATTTAAAATTGTCTCATTATTTTAAAGGGTATTTTTATTGTAGAAAATGCGGGATAGTTATATAATAGCCGTTTAAAACTCAAAAAGCGCATTCGTTTTGAAGATCATAAAAACAACTTTATATCCAGTTATGACGGCTATATCGGATACGCCCTCCTCTATCAATGCGCTGGTTCCGTGCGGAGCTTTTAGGGTATGGTAGCTATTATTCTGTAGGAATTCACGGATTCTTCACTTAATGTTCATAAAGTTTTGGCAAAATGGTCACAATTAGCCAATATACTTAATGCAGCACAACACAGGGAGGAAATAACCGTGATAGAAATTAAAAATCTGGTCAAACGTTATGGCAGGCATATGGCCGTAGACCATCTGAACTGTAAAATACAGGACGGACAGATATACGGTTTTCTAGGGCCAAATGGAGCAGGCAAGTCCACAACGATGAATATCATCACCGGCTATCTGGCAGCCAGTGAAGGGGAAGTGGTCGTGGACGGACACGACATTTTGGAAGAGCCAGAGGAGGCAAAGAAGTGTATTGGCTATCTTCCGGAAGTTCCGCCCCTTTATATGGATATGCGCGTAGGCGAATATCTGGAATTTGCAGCCAAACTGAAAAAGGTACCAAAGGATAAAGTGGAGCATGAGCTGGAGAGAGTCTCAAAAGAAACATCCATAGAAAACGTCCAGCGGACATTGATCAAAACACTTTCCAAAGGTTACCGACAACGGGTGGGCCTGGCCTATGCCTTACTGGGCGATCCAAAGATACTGATCCTTGATGAACCCACGGTTGGACTGGATCCAAAACAGATCATAGAAATACGCGAACTGATCCGGAAACTTGGACAGAGACATACGGTCATCCTAAGTTCCCATATCCTGTCGGAAGTCAGCGCTGTCTGCGACCATGTTCTGATCCTATCCCATGGCAGATTGGTGGCCAGCGAAACAACAGAAAATTTGGGCAAACGTTCGGAAATGTCCGGGAAGATACAGATGACCGTGCGGGCGTCCAAGAAACATCTCTCTATGATCTTTGATGGAATGGAAGATGTGAAAGACTATAGTATCGAACCATCAGAAGAAGCAGATTGCTGTGACGTGGTCGTTGAACCGGAAGGCAGAAAAGACATCCGTGAGCTGTTATTTTACCGTATGGCAGAAGAGAAGTGTCCGATCCGCGCCATGATGCTTAAAAAGTCCAGCTTGGAAGATATCTTCCTGGAATTGACGGAAAGCGATGTCATCATTCCGGAAGGAACGGAAGATGAAAATATTTCGGAAGAATCAGAAGGCGATAAGGAGGAACAGGAATCATGAGAGCTATATTTGTACGGGACTTCAAGTCTTTTTTTCATTCCATGATGGGCTACGTGTTCGCGGCTTTTTTTCTGGTTGTCGTTGGCTTTTATATGACTGCTTACAATCTGATATACGCCACTAGCCAGTTTGAATATACATTGAACGCAACAACATTTATTTTCTTCATATTGATCCCGGTATTGACCATGAGAGCATTTGCGGAAGAAAGAAAGGCAAAAACCGACCAGATGCTCTTAACGGCGCCAGTTACGGTGACGCAGGTGGTCCTTGGAAAGTTCCTGGCTCTTGTGGTTGCTTTCATGATCCCCATGGTCGTTGTGGCTTTTTATCCGCTTTTACTGACCCAGTTTGGTGATGTGAGCCTTAAGGTGGCATATGGCTGCTTCCTGGCTTATATTTTGATGGGCATCGCATTTCTGGCGTTGGGTATGTTCATTTCTTCTTTGACAGAAAGTCCTATAGCAGCAGCCTTTATAAGTTTCGGTGTGATGCTGGTCATGTTTTTGATGCCAAGCATTGCTTCCCTGATCCCTGACGGAACGATCGGCGATGTTTTAAGGAGTATTTTATCCTGGTTTGAGATCACCAATGGTTTTGACAGTTTTGCCAGCGGTATTTTTGATGTGACAGCTATCGTATATTATCTATCATGGATCGTCCTGTTTAATGTACTGACAGTCCAGTCCATACAAAAACGCCGTTGGTGCTAAGGAGGGAAGATTCAATGAAAGATCATAAAAAATTAAAGAATGGTTCCTACACTGTGCTGGTAAGTGTATTGACAGTCGCAGTGTTGGTCATCATCAATCTGATCGTACGGGCATTGCCGGTGAGTATGACTCAGCCGGATATGAGCCGGGACGGACTCTATTCTTTGACACAGACCACTAAAGATACTGTGTCGGCGTTGGAAAAAGATATTACCATTTACTTGATCGCTTCGGAAGGCAATGAAGATAGCACATTGGTCAATCTTTTGGATCGATATGAAGATCTGTCCGATCATCTGCATGTGGAAACGGTGGATCCGGTCCAAAGTCCCACGTTTGTCAGCCAGTATACAAGTGACAGCGTAAGCGAAAACAGTATGATCGTTACAGACGGTGAAACGAGCCGGGTTGTCAGCTATTCGGATTTATATGAATATTCTTATTCAGATTATTATACTTACCAGGTGTCCGGATTCGACGGGGAAGGTCAGCTGACCAGCGCCATAGCCTACTTGAACAGCGATGACCGTTCCAAGATCTATACCCTTGAAGGACATAGTGAATCGGAACTGTCGGACGTTATGACGGATCAGATCACAAAAAACAATCTGGATATTGAAACCTTGAATCTGATCCAGACTGTGGAGATCCCCGAAGACGCCAGCGCTATCTTGATCAACTGTCCGCAAAAGGATCTGACAGACGCGGAGACAGAGCTTTTGACAGAATATGTGAATAACGGTGGCAATCTCTATCTGATCATATCCTATATGACAGAAGAACATCCGAACTTGGACAGCATTTTGGCTCTTTATAGTGTGGAACTGGAGGACGGTATCATCGTGGAAGGGGATAGTTCGATGTATTATCCTGGGTATCCCACCTATCTGTTTCCGAATATAAGCAGTTCGGATCTGACCAGCGATATGCTGAGTTCCGGTGAATTTGTGCTTCTTCCCGTATCCCAGGGGATCGTATTTAACGGAGAAGATGATGCGGAACTGACCTATGACACTATTTTATCCACTTCTTCAGACGCCTACTCCAAGGCGGATGTCACATCCCAGACGATCGAAAAAGAGGAGGGGGATATTGACGGCCCCTTTGATGTGGCAGCTACGATCGAAAAAGATGACGGTGAAACAGCCTCCAAACTGTTCCTGTGTACATCCGCCGGCTTCACTGACGAAACCGTTAATGAAGTGGTGGCTGGAGGAAACGCCGCCTTGTTTGCCAATGGGGTGACCTGGATGGTGGGTGAGAGCGACAATACGGCTGTTGCCGTGAAGTCCATCAGCAATAATACGCTGACGCTGACTTCTGCCCAATTGAATCTGTGGGTGAGTGTTGTCATCATCATCATTCCGGCTGCAATATTGATCACGGGTATCGTGGTATGTGTAAGGAGACGTAAAAAGAGATGAATAAGAAAAAGCGTAATATGATCCTGTTGGCAGCGGCTCTTGTGATCCTTGTCATTGTCTACATGGCAGTCATGGAAATGAACAGGCGATCTGAAGAAGCAGCGGATACATCTGTGGCTTTGTATTCCGGCCAGGTGTCGAATATAACAGAAGTGATCATCCAAAACTCGGATGAAGCGAGTCCGTTTTTCCACATAACAAAAACAGATGGACAGTGGTCGTCTCAGACGGACAGCAGTCGAGAGCTGGACAGTGACAAGGTGAGTGCGGAACTGACCGATCTGACCCAATTGACAGCCGATCAGATGGTCGTGGAAAACGCGGAAGATATGTCTGAATATGGACTGGATACTCCGGTGACAACTTTGACAATTTCAGATGATACGGGTACCCAAGTCTGGTATTTTGGAGATAAAAATTCGGTGACCAACCAGTACTATGTTTATAAGGAAGGCGAAACAACGGTCTATACAGTTTCATTGAACACTTATAATATTGTGATCAGTGAAAATGAAGCAGACCTGGTCGTTGAGACAGAAACGGAGACAGAAACGGAAACAGAAGAGACGGAAAGTGATACGTCATCTGTAACGGATGAAACGTCAGAAAACTGAGCTATCCGTGCTCCGATGAATGAGAGGGAGCTTTTGCAGCATAATAACTGCAAAAGCTCCTATTTATATATTGACATATAAGACGGGAAGTGATATCCTGTCAACACAAATCCTAGTATAGTAGTAGGTATTCAAGAGAGGTGTCGGCATGAAACTTTCCACGAGAGGAAGATATGGCCTTCGGGCTGCAGCGGATCTGGCTGTGCATGCGAAAGAGGGGCCGGTATCCATCAGCAGCATTGCCGGACGACAGAACTTGTCTGAAAGGTATTTGGAACAGCTTATAGCCCGTCTGAAAAAAGCAGGTATCGTGAAGAGCATCCGAGGCAGCAGCGGCGGATATGTATTGACCCGACCTGCCGGCGAGATATCTGTGGGTGAGATCCTCAGAGCTTTAGAAGGCAGTATGAAAGTGGTGGACTGTCCTGAGAATGGGGAAGCATGTACCAATTATGATTCCTGTGTCACAAAATATGTCTGGCGGCGTATTAATGATAGTATTAACAGGACGGTTGACGGCATGACGCTGGAAGAAATCATAACAGGGAGAATGGAGTGACGATCATGGATAAAAAATGGATCTATCTGGATCACGCGGCGACAACGGCAACTCGGCCGGAAGTTGTGGAAGCGATGATGCCATATTTTACAGAATATTACGGAAACCCATCAAGTGTGTATGATCTGGGAGCAAAGAATAAACAGGTGATCACCCAGGCACGGGAGACCATCGGAGCGGCGCTGGGGACTGCGCCGGAGAATATTTATTTTACAGCCGGAGGTACAGAGGCGGATAACTGGGCACTGGTCGCAACAGCGGAAGCTTTAAAGAATAAAGGAAATCACATCATCACATCAAAGATCGAGCACCATGCGATCCTCCATACTTGCGAGTATCTGCAGAAGGAACGGGGATGTGAAGTGACCTATGTGGATGTGGACGAAAATGGCATGATCAAGCTGGATGAACTGAAAAAGGCCATCCGTCCCACCACGATCCTGATCACAGTCATGTTTGCCAATAATGAGATCGGTACGATCCAGCCCATAAAGGAAATCGGACAGATCGCCAGAGAAAATGGCATATTGTTCCATACCGATGCGGTACAGGCATTTGGCCAACTGCCCATATCTGTGGATGAATTGAATATCGATATGCTCAGCGCCAGCGGACATAAGCTGAACGGACCAAAGGGGATAGGATTCTTGTATATACGTAAAGGCGTAAAAATCCGGTCCTTCATCCATGGAGGAGCCCAGGAAAGGAAACGGCGGGCAGGGACAGAGAATGTGCCAGGCATTGTGGGATTGTCTAAAGCAGTGGAGATCGCCCTTGCCACAATGGCAGAACGGACCGAGAGGGAAAAGGAGTTGAGAGATTACCTGATCCAAAGAGTATTGGCGGAAGTGCCCTTTGTCCGTTTGAACGGCTCTGCCAAACATCGGCTCCCCAATAATGTGAATTTCAGTTTTCAATTCATCGAAGGCGAATCCTTGCTGATCATGCTGGATATGGCAGGTATATGTGCTTCCAGCGGTTCGGCTTGTACTTCCGGTTCTCTGGACCCTTCTCATGTGCTTTTGGCCATCGGCCTGCCCCATGAGATCGCCCATGGTTCATTAAGGATCACCTTGGGCGAGGAAAACAGCCGGGAAGAGATGGATTATGTGATCGATAAGATCAAGGAGATCGTGGACAGATTGAGGGCCATGTCGCCTTTATATGAAGATTTCATGAAAAAACAGCGATAAGATATACGGAGATATAAAGGAGGATACAGGAATGTACAGCGAAAAAGTAATGGATCATTTTCAGAATCCGAGAAATGTGGGAGAGATTGAAAATGCCAGCGGTGTAGGGACTGTGGGCAATGCCAAGTGCGGCGACATCATGCGGATTTATTTTGACATAGATGAGAATCAGGTGATCCGGGATGTGAAGTTTAAAACGTTTGGCTGCGGTGCAGCGGTGGCCACAAGCAGTATGGCTACGGAACTGGTAAAAGGTAAGACGATCTATGAAGCGCTGGAAGTGACCAATAAGGCGGTCATGGAAGCACTGGACGGGCTTCCGCCGGTGAAAGTTCATTGTTCCCTTTTGGCAGAGGAAGCCATTCATGCAGCTCTTTGGGATTATGCCCAGAAAAATCATATTGAGATCAAAGGGCTGGAAAAACCCAAGTCCGATATCAGCGAAGAGGAAGAAGAAGAGGATTATTGATCATGGCGGCAAAGAAAGTGGTCGTTGGAATGTCCGGCGGTGTGGATTCGTCCGTGGCGGCGTGGCTGCTGAAGGAACAGGGATATGACGTGATCGGCATTACCATGCAGATCTGGCAGGATGAAGATACATTCAAAGAAGAAGAGCAGGGCGGCTGCTGTGGTCTGTCTGCGGTGGATGATGCCAGACGGGTGGCGGCGAAATTGGATATTCCCTATTATGTGATGAATTTTAAAGACATTTTTCGGAAAGAAGTCATAGATGATTTTGTGCGGGAATATTTTGCAGGAAGGACGCCCAATCCTTGCGTGCGATGTAATCGATATGTGAAATGGGAGGCGCTTTTGCGCCGAAGTCTTTCCATTGGAGCAGACTATATTGCCACGGGTCACTATGCCAGCGTAGTTTGCCTGCCGGATGGCCGCTATACATTAAAAAAGGCGCCATCCAGAAAGGATCAGACCTATGCGCTGTACAATCTGACCCAGGATCAGTTGGCCCACACATTGATGCCCGTTGGAGATTATACAAAGGATGAGATCCGCCGGATGGCGGAGCAAGCCGGGTTGCCGGTGGCCCATAAGGCAGACAGTCAGGATATCTGTTTCATCCCGGATGGCGACTATCAGCATTTTTTGGAAGAATATACCGGAAAAAGGCTCCCGGAGGGGAATTTTGTCGACCGTTTTGGGCATGTCCTGGGCAGGCATAAGGGTATCACCCATTATACTGTGGGACAGCGCAAGGGACTGAATCTGTCCATGGGGCGTCCGGTTTTCGTGACAGCTATCCATCCGGAGACCAATGAGGTGGTCATTGGAGATGGTGATGAAGTGTTTGGAAATCGTCTGGAAGCAGAATCGGTGAATTGGATGGGCGTTGTGCCGTTAAAACCGGGAGAAAGCATACATCTGACCGCCAAGATCCGTTACGCCCATGAAGGCGAGGGATGCCAGGTGACCATGCTTGAGAATGGGCGGATTCAGTGTTTGTTTGATCGTCCTGTACGGGCTATCACCCCCGGTCAGGCGGTGGTATTATATGACGGCGATCTGGTCGCTGGCGGCGGCGTGATCTGTTCGTCAACAAGCGATAGCACATCAGTATTGATAAACTAAAAATTGAATATCGCAAGTAGACTGGTGTGCTACCCGTCAAGTAGACAATGAAAAAAATATAAAATTTTTGCGTTGCCCGGTTTGTACCGGGCAATATTTTTATGCGGCTAATAACCGTTCATGAAATTCAAACGGTGTTAATACATCAAGGCACCTTTGCGGGCGGTCATTTATGTAATAGTCTATATATGCCGTTATCGCTTGTACAAGTTCCTCTCTGGCATGATACTTCCTTCCATAATACATTTCACGTTTTAGGATCCCCCAGAATCCCTCCATAGGTCCATTATCCGTACAGTG
>DVLT01000015.1 GCA_018715345.1 Candidatus Onthocola gallistercoris | reverse complement strand
GGCAGGAGATGGGCGCATCCATGCTCCATCTGATCGATCTGGATGCGGCTTCCATGGGTTATCCGGTAAACGAGGAGACTGTGCGGGATATACTGGATGCTGTTTCCATACCGGTCCAGTATGGCGGCGGTCTGCGCACCATCAAAGATATCGATGATTATCTGCAGATGGGTGTTTCGCGGGTCATCATAAGTACCCAGGCTGTCCAGGATCCAAAATTCATGAAGGAAGCAGTCGGCATCTTCGGGGCAGATAAGGTACTCATAGGCATCGATGCAGACCGGGGGATGGCAGTCAGCAACGGAAGAGAAAAGATCAGTAATTTCAATGTCATCACATTGGCAAAGCAGGCGGAACTGTCCGGTATCCGGTCAGTTGTCTATACGGATGTGGTATGCGCGAAAGAAGTACGCGGCCCGCATCTGGACGATGTGCGGGAATTTATAGAAAAAACACATATGAATGTGATCATATCCGGGGGCATTGCTTCTCTCTCGGATATCAGAGATATACAGAAGCTTAACGCAGACGGCGTCATCATTGGTGCTGCATTGTATACGAATAAGATCAATCTGTCAGAAGCAGTATCCTTATATGAAAGAGGTGTCTGAAACATGGTTAGAGAAATAGTACTTTGTGAACGTCTGGAGGGATATGATACCTGTCCCGATGATATCATACATATGGAGCATGAAGGGGTGGACAGTGTCTTTATCCTGGATCAGATGCCAGCCGGCGCAAAACAGGAATCCCGGTTGATCAAACTGATCAAAAATGTGGCTTCCCGTTCCGATCTGCCCATGTATGTGTACCAGCACTATTCCCGCTTGGAAGATGTGAAGAAGATACTCTATGCCGGGGCGGCAGGCACTGTCATGGGGGCAGTGGCCGGGGCGGATTTCCGACTGATCAAAGAAGCAGTCTCACGGTTTGGAAAGGACAAGATATGGGTGGGCATACCGGACACACAGCCCATCAGTCCGGCTTTGATCGGAGCCATCAAGGATACAGGTGTCGGCGGATGTGTTGTTGCTGCCAACCGTACCGCTGTGGAGATGTTTGACGATTTTCGGCTGAATGTGATCTGGGTAAAACCTTTTGAAACGGTTTCAGAGGCTATGGATGCCCTGTCTGTAGAAGGCATTGTGGGCATCTGCGGTGTTCATGGTATAACAGACAAAAAACTGGATATCATGACATTAAAGGCGGAATTAAAGGATAAGGGACTGGATGTGAACTGCTTTGAGAGCAAACTGGCATTCAGTGATTTTAAGTGCAACAGTGACGGGCTGATCCCTGTCATCACACAGGATTATAAGACCGGTGAGGTACTTATGCTGGCTTATATGAACGAGGCGTCATTCAATGAAACCGTACGGAGCGGGCGGATGACTTATTTTAGCCGCAGCCGGCAGGAGCTTTGGAAAAAGGGCGAAACTTCCGGCCATTATCAGTATGTGAAGTCTATGGATATCGATTGCGATAAGGATACGCTGCTGGCCAAAGTCGTTCAGATCGGCGCCGCCTGTCATACCGGGCACAGAAGCTGTTTTTACACGAATCTGATGAAAAAGGCTTATGATGATACCAATCCGGCAACGATCCTGGAGCAGGTGATGGGGACCATCGAAGAACGGAAACGTCATCCGAAGGAGGGATCCTATACCAACTATCTGTTCGATCAGGGTATCGATAAGATACTGAAGAAAGTCGGGGAGGAAGCGACAGAGATCGTCATAGCGGCCAAGAATCCGGATTCCGATGAATTAAAATATGAAATCTGCGATTTCCTTTATCATATGATGGTCCTCATGTCAGAACGGGATGTGAGTTGGAAGGAGATCACCAAGGAATTGGCTGCCAGACATTGAGTCCGGTAACCGTACTTTGGAAGGTCTGAACAGTTAAGGAGGTATATGGATATGGGTACAGTGATCGCTGGATTTTTATCTTATGCAGGTAAAGCCGTTATTTTGGCAGCCATCGCCGTGGTCGGATTTATCTCCGGGAAAAAACTGAAAGAAAAGAAAACCATGAAATAGTATTTACAAAGACTTTAAATGATTTTATAATAGAAAACTAGCAGACTGACTGCTAGTTTTCTTTATGCAGTCCCAAAGAAAACTGTATAAAGAAGGATATCTTTTGAATAATTATGCAAATTGTATCGATACAGGAGGCAAAAACATGAAAAAACAGTATGGCGTCAACGAACTGAGAAAGATGTTCCTTGACTTTTTTGAAAGCAAAGGACATCTGAAGATGAAAAGTTTTTCGCTGATCCCTCACAATGATAACAGCTTGCTGCTGATCAACTCCGGTATGGCGCCGTTAAAGCCCTACTTCACGAGACAGGAAGTTCCACCCAGTTACCGGGTGACCACCTGCCAAAAGTGTATCCGTACCGGCGATATAGAGAATGTGGGTAAGACAGACAGACATGGCACCTTTTTTGAGATGTTGGGTAATTTTTCCTTTGGAGATTATTTTAAACATGAAGCCATCGCCTGGTCCTGGGAATTTTTGACAGAAGTTGTCGGACTGGAAGAGGACAGGCTGTATCCGTCCGTTTATGTGGATGACGACGAAGCATTTGATATATGGAATAAGGAGATCGGCATCGACAAGAGCCGGATCTTCCGCTTTGGAAAAGAGGACAATTTTTGGGAACATGGCGCAGGTCCCTGCGGTCCTTGCTCGGAGATCTATTATGACCGGGGTGAGAAGTACGGCTGCGGCAAGCCGGGCTGTACCGTGGGCTGCGACTGTGACCGCTATATGGAAGTGTGGAATAATGTCTTTACCCAGTTTAACAATGACGGGAAAGGTAATTATACCACTCTGGAATATAAGAATATAGATACCGGTATGGGACTTGAACGTCTGGCCGTAGTTGTCCAGGATGTGGATTCCATCTTTGATGTGGATACGATCCGGGCATTGAGAGAGGAAGTCTGCCGCCTGGCTGGGATCACTTATAAAGAAGATCCGTCTGCAGACATATCTATCCGTCTGATCACAGACCATATCCGTTCTGTCACCTTCATGGTTTCCGATGGTATCATGCCTTCCAATGAAGGACGGGGCTATGTACTCCGGAGACTTTTGCGCCGGGCTGCCCGCCATGGCCGCCTTCTGAACATCGAAGGCAAATTCCTGGCGGATCTGAGCCGGAAAGTCATCGAAGTATCTAAGGATGGCTATCCGGAACTGGCAGAGCGTGAGAACTTCATCACCCGGGTGATCACAGAAGAGGAGGATAAGTTCAATAAGACCATTGACCAGGGACTGAATATCCTGGCAGATATGAAGGCATCCATGATCGAAAAGGGTGAAAAGGTCCTTTCCGGCGACGATGCGTTCCGCCTGTACGACACCTACGGTTTCCCGCTGGATCTGACCGAAGAGATCCTCGCTGAGGATGGCATCACCATTGATGAAGAAGGCTTTAAAAAAGCCATGGATATACAAAGAGAAAAGGCCAGAAAGGCCAGAAAAAAGAGCAATTATATGGGGGCAGATGTGACTGTTTATCAGTCCATCGATCCGGCTCTCACATCCGAGTTTACCGGTTATGACCGGCTGGAAGATGATTCTGAAGTGGCAGTGCTGACCACAGAAGATGAGATCGTGGAAGCTCTGGTGGATGGTCAGAAGGGAACGATCCTTACGGACAAAACACCTTTCTATGCCACCAGCGGCGGTCAGGAAGGGGACCAAGGAGTGATCACCTCCGATGAAGGTTCTTTCCGCGTCCTGGATACGATCAAGCTTTCGGGCGGTAAGATCGGCCATGTGGGCGTGGTGGAAAAAGGTATGTTTAAAACAGGTGACAGCGTGCATCTGGCTGTGGATGAAGGAAAGCGGAAAGCGACAGCCAAAAACCACAGCGCCACCCATCTGCTCCAGAAAGCTTTAAAGATGGTCCTTGGAGATCATGTGGAACAGGCCGGTTCTTTGAACAATGATAAGCATCTCCGGTTTGACTTTACCCATTTTTCCGCCATGACGCCGGAAGAGATCCGTCGGGTGGAAGATATTGTCAACGAAGAGATCAGCGCCGGGTTGCCGGTACTCACCAAGGTCATGAGTCTGGAGGATGCTAAAAAAACTGGCGCCATGGCATTGTTCGGCGAGAAATACGGGGACAATGTGCGGGTCGTTTCCATGGGTGATTTTTCAAAAGAGCTGTGCGGCGGAACCCACGTTTCCAATACTGGCGCCATATCCACTTTTAAGATCCTGTCCGAGACAGGTGTGGCCGCAGGCGTACGCCGTATTGAAGCGCTGACCGGCCGTGGTGTGACAGAATATTATGAAAAGTTGGAAATGAACTTAAAAGAAGCCGCCAAAGCGGCCAAGTGCGAACCGGCGTTGCTCGTTAAACGTATTGAGACACTCCAGGAGGAGATGAAAGAACTCCAGCGGGAGAATGAGAAACTGAAAAATAAAATAGCGAAAGATTCCATGGGCGATGTGATGAGCCAGATGGTCCAGGTGGGGGACATCCATCTGCTTCCAGTGGCCGTATCCGGTGTGGATATGAATGAACTGAGAAACCTGGGAGATCAGCTGAAGGAAAAACTCGGAGAAGGGGTTGTCCTTTTGGCGTCGGATTTGGACGGAAAAGTCCAGTTGATGGCCATGGCCACCGATGGCGCAGTCAAAAAAGGCGCCCATGCGGGTATGCTGATCAAATCCGTGGCCAAGTATGTGGGCGGCGGCGGCGGCGGCCGTCCGAATATGGCCCAGGCCGGCGGCAAGAACCCGGCAGGCATCCCGGAAGCACTGAAAGAGGCAGCAGCAGTCCTTGAAGGTATGCTGAAATAAAGAACGGAGAATCTGAGTGAAAGATATAAAACGATTGATACTGGTTGGAGTATGTGCGGTTTTCTTCATCGGGCTCTATATATTATCTGATCATTATGCAGAGGAGGCCGTTGGCAAGTACAGTGACGAAATTTCCCAGGGGGGAAGCCGTCTGACATCCAGGGACAATGTAACCCTTGACGACTTGAACACAGAAGCCATGATCATGGGGCAGACGGTTTCGTCCAATGAAACTATTCTGACTTTCACCGGTGGTGTGACATTTGAAGAGCCGCAGCTGAGACGTTATTATGATGAGGCTTCGGATACCTTTGATTTTTCCAATAGTTTCCAATACATCAGCTCATATCTGGATGATTCCTCCTTTGTGGTAGGGGATCTGGAATGCGTTTTTGCCGGAGCCGATGAGAACTATGAAGGATACGACCGATATGGGGTGGCAGGCGGCCTTTACAATGCCCCTGAAAGCGCGGCGTCTGACCTGAAAGCAGCCGGCTTTTCCCTGTTCCAAACGGCCAACAGCCATTCTGCAGATTTTGGCAAGGAGGGTATTGATTCCACGATCGATTTTCTGACCAATGCCGGACTCCAAAATGTCGGGACCCAAAAAGCAGAAAACGATCCACGTTATACGGTGGCATCCGTCAATGGTATCAATGTGGGCTTTGTATCCTATACCAACAGCATGAACGGATATCTGGAGGAAGCAGACAGCTATGCAGTCAATACACTGGATGGCTATGATGAAGAGAAGATCAGCCAGGCATGCGATGATGTGGGAACGGCCAGTCAAAACGCGGATCTGGTCGTTGTGCTCGTACAGTGCGGCGATTCCTATGCCACAGAACCGGATACATCCCAAACTGAACTGTTTGATGCGTTTTTCAATGCAGGAGCCGACATCGTTATTGGAAATGGCTCTTATTCGCTCATGCCGGTGGAAGTAAAAGATATCCAGGATGAGAATGGAACAAGCCGGAAGGGACTTGCCATCTATTCCCTTGGGACATTCCTGGGCAGCCAGGTATACAGCGAAAGTCTGGGGATCGACAATGATGTGAGCGCCATTTTTGATGTGGTCATCCAAGACGATGGCAGCGGCCCTCAGATCACCGGTTTTCGTCTGACGCCCACTTATCTGTACTATACATCGGATGATCTATTCATCCTTCCCGTGGGGGAAGTCCATGATAACTGGGATACATATGCCTCATTCGTGGATGAGACCGAAAAGACGCGTATAGACAGTATTTTTGAAAATACAGTCAATACCCTTCTGGAAGGCACCGGGTTGACAGCCCAGTATGAAAATCAGCGTTTTCAGGTAAATTTTTAAAAATTAACCGGATAAACAGTTGACGAAAACAGAATATATGCTATACTATCAGTAGTGCGATGAAAAATATACCCACAGTTGTATAGGCACAATATATAGCTGGAGGGAGGTAAGGTGTGAGCTATGTCAAACGTAATCGTTAAAGAAAACGAAACATTAGATAGTGCTTTACGCAGATTCAAAAGAAACTGTGCAAAAGCTGGTATCCAGCAGGAGATTCGTAAGAGAGAACATTACGAAAAGCCGAGCGTAAGACGTAAAAAGAAATCTGAAGCGGCCAGAAAGCGCAAATATAAATAACAAACAGACCGAACAGAAGAACGGTAAACGTCAGGAGGATGTCTCAGACATCCTCTTTTCGTTTGTCATTTTTTATATCCTCACTTCATACATTGAAGAAAAGACATTGGGAGGACCACGGTGTTAAAAAAGATGATTTCCAACAGCGATGCGCTTCCCAAGGATATCAGCCGTGATGTTTCCGTAGCTTTGATCAATGGCAGCGAACAGATCAAAGTCCAAAATTTTAACGGTATATTAAAATATGGCTCAGACGAAATCGTTTTAAGACTAAAAAAGCAGCGTATGTTCATCCGGGGCAGAACATTAGATATAAAATATTATAATTCGGATGAGGTATGTATATGCGGAAATATCGATTCGGTGGCATATGTGGGGGAATAGGATGGAAAGATGGATCCGTTTTTTCAGAAGTTATGTCATATGTCAGATCAGCGGACCGGATGTGGAGCGTTTCCTCAACATGTGCAGACATCGGGACATTACCTTTTTCGACATGTGTCGGGAAGCGGATGGGATCCGCGCCGGTATACTGGTGGAAGATTTTAAACGTATAAAACCAATGGCTGTGAAAACCCGCACAAAAATACATATAAAAAGGCGGAGAGGCGTCCGATTCCTACTCCATCGTTATCGCCGCCGAAGAGGATTTGTCCTGGGATTTTTACTTTTTATCGTCATTTTGTCTTTTCTCACTTCCCATATATGGGCTTTTGAATTTGAAGGTAATTCCCGTTATACGGACGAAAAATTGGTCAAATATCTGGTTACTCAGAGGATACGGCCAGGTGTTCGCGTATCTGCCATATCCGGAAGCGAACTGGAAGAGAATATCCGTCTGACCTTTCCGGATATTTCCTGGGTATCTGTACAGACAAAGGGGAGCGTACTGATGATCCATCTGGAAGAAATGATCCCTCCCAGAACAGAACAGGAAGATACGCGGGTTCCCGCCTTGGTGGCGGCATGTGACGGAGAAATCGTTGCCATGGTCACCCGAAGCGGTACGCCTGTAACCACTCTGGGACAGACGGTGGCTGCTGGCGATATGCTGATCAATGGATATGAGAGCATAAAAGATGACAATGGTGAAGTGCTCCAAGAAAAATATGTGGGGGCTGACGGCGATATCTATGCAAAAGTACAGGAGGATTATGAAAAGATCTATCCTGCGGCGACAGAAGTGAAACAGTATGGGCCGTCCCATCCAAAATATACTCTGCGTTTGGGAGATCATGGGCTTTCCATGGCGTTTGGCCTTCCGGAAGAAAACTATGACGTCTT
Organism: Candidatus Onthocola gallistercoris; assembly: GCA_018715345.1. Lineage (GTDB taxonomy): Bacteria > Bacillota > Clostridia > Lachnospirales > Lachnospiraceae > Frisingicoccus > Frisingicoccus gallistercoris. The sequence continues at coordinate 5,451 of DVLT01000015.1, read as the reverse complement.
TACAGAAATTTTGACGCCATGGCCGGATCTTTTCCCACGGATATCCTTACAAAAAGATTTTTACAGAGCCTTTGAGACAGTACCGTCTTTTACAAGTCTGGCCCAACTAAAAGCGCAGGCGCAGGCAGATCTCCAGGCCACGCTGGAAAACTATGATGCGTCCGGGATTCAGGTATTGGCAAACCATGTTGCCATTGAAACCGGTACAGATAGTGTGAAAGCTTCCGGATACTTTACAGTCATCCGTTCCATCGGCCAGCCGTCTGTCCTGCAACCGGATCCGACCGGATCTGCCCTCACGGCCGATGAATAGGGAGTCGGCCGCAGAGGAATGGAAAATCCCAGATCGTTCCGTTTATTAATAAAACAGAAATGATTCGGTAATACAATATAAAAACATGTATGCTAAAGTAAAAGAATCGATACGTCGCCTCTAAGAATAAGCGATCCGTGGATTCAAACTGGAAAAGCGAGGACCTACTTTATGGAAAAGAAAAAAACATTTCTGATCAATGTTGCTTACTATGGTTTTTTTATCATCTTATTTTTGCTTGCCTGGAAATATGTATGGCCGGTTTTGATGCCGTTTATCTTGGCCTTTATCATTGTCACTTTTCTAAGAAAGCCGGCGGAAAAACTGGCCAAAAAAATCCGCCTAGGCGAGAAATATACGGCGCTTCTCCTTTTGACGGGATTTTACCTTTTGTTTTTTGGCGCTGTCATCTTGGGAGGAGGAAAAGTGATCACTATGATCGCGGATTTCATAACCGATCTGCCTGGATTTTATCAGACAAGCATTGCCCCTTTACTGGAACACGTATCCCAGCAGATCGGGGATGCCCTGGCTGAAATGGATATGGCTTTGGCTCAGGAGATACAAAGGAGCATGCAGCAGTTTGTCCAGAATATCGGAGAAACCTTGTCTACCCTGTCCATGAATGCCTTGGCTTACATATCCGGGCTTGTTACAGGCATACCAGCGGCTCTGATCCGGCTGATCATCATGATCGTATCCTCATTTTATATGGCTGCGGACTATCATAGGATCATGGCCATGGCAAGGACCTATCTGCCGGAAAAGGTCAAGCAGCTCGGTCGGGATGTAAAAATATACGGCTGGAACATTTTAAAAGCATACATCAAATCCTATACGCTTTTGTTCTTGCTCACTTTTGCAGAACTGACGGTGGGATTGACGATCCTTAAGATCCCCTATGCTTCTGCCATCGGGCTGGCGATCGCTGTTTTTGACATTCTGCCCGTATTGGGTACCGGAGGCGTTTTGCTCCCTTGGGCTGTGATCTTGCTTGTCCTGGGTGATTATCCCCTCGCATTGGGCATACTGACCCTTTATGTGGTGATCACCATCGTGAGAAACAGTCTGGAGCCAAGGATCGTGGGCAAACAGGTGGGGCTGCATCCGCTGCTCACTCTGATCGCCATGTTCCTGGGCTTGGAATTGGGCGGGATCATCGGAATGATCCTCCTGCCTTTGTCTGTTGTGATCCTCGTCAATATGGAAAAAAACGGAGCGCTTCATGGATTTAAAAAGACGCATTAATTTTTCATGAATTTACCAGCCGGACCAGCGACCTCTGTTTTCCATCAGTTGTGTCGGGGGATTTTGCAGACTGCTTCAAATCTGTTCTTTGCTTTCATGATCGCAGAAGCATTTCATAAGTAAAACGTCCCATGGATTTCTTCAAAAGCAATCCGGCAAGCAACGCGCATATCAAGCCCAGGATCAACAAAAGGCCGGTCCCCAAAAGCATGATCCCTGAAAACTGTCCCACGGCCAGGAGGATGAGCGGAAGGATGAGAAAAACAGCGCCTTGCTGTGATTCTTCCACACTCCGCGCCTTTGCCGATCCCCGAACGATCAAAGTCACAGCAATGAGTGATATGGACGGAGATACCAGGAGCAGGATAATGAGCCAGTTGATCCCGGGAAGCATCAGACTATCCAAGAGAAAGAAAACTTCCAGTTGGATCACCGTCAACATGGCCACAAAAGATATAAGGGATACAAACATGCTGAGCATGAAAGACGCAAGCACTTTGGCACGGAAGATCTGCTGGAGTGAGAGCGGGCAGTAGATCAGTGTTTCCAGCGTATGTTTTTCTTTTTCCCCGACAAAAGAGCTGGCTGCCATGATGGAGGCCGTCATGATGGGGATCATCAGAAAAAAGAGCGGCAGGATATAGTTAAAGATCAGGCCGATGACCGTCATCTGAAAACTGCCGCCCCGGCTCTCCTGGGGCAAAAGCTGATAAAGGACCTGCATATCCGGATCATCTGGAGCGAAGCAGACGACCGCCACAAAGATGGAAGGGAGAATGATCGTAAGGATGAGCGGCAGGATCAAAATGGCAGAAAACAGATGCTTATTATCCGTGACCCCGCGAAAATCCTTTTTTATGAGGGCAGTCATGGCAATTTTCATAGGTTTTCCTCCTTTTTAGCGGATGTGAGAGTGAAATAAATATCTTCTAAGGAAGGCTTTTGGGCTATAACGGAGTATATATTTCCGCCGCCTTCCACGATTTTCCGGACAAGTCCGGGAATCTCTTCCTCAGAATGGATGCTGGTTTCATAGATATCTTTTTTTGTCTTTGTAAAGGAACATGCCGGCATATGGTCTCCGCGGATTTCCAAGGTTATACCGGATGGGACCAAATCTCGTAACTCTGTTAATGTACCGGAAGCCAACAGATGTCCCTGATCGATCAGGCCGTAACGGGTACATATTTCCTGGGCGTATCGGAGCTGGTGGGTACAAAGGAATAAGGTCATGCCCTGTTCTGAGGCCAGCGTACGGAGCATCTGGTTCACATTCTGGGCGCTTTCCGGATCCAGTCCGGATGTGGGTTCGTCAAGAAATAGTATTTTAGGACGATGGATCAATGCCCGGGCCAAAGACAGACGCTGCCGCATACCGGTGGAATAGGCGGACAGTTTTTTATCTTTGGCATTTGCAAGTTCCAGCTGTTCCAAAAGTTTTTCCGCCCTTTTCTTTGCTTCTCCAGAGGATATGCCGAAAATATTTCCGTAAAAGATCAGATTTTCCAGTCCGGTCATCTGATCATACATTTGGGCATGTTCTGTAACGATGCCTGAGAACGCATGGACTTTTTCCGGCTCTTTTGCCGGATCGATGCCAAGCACGCGGCAATTTCCCTCCGAGGGGAGGAGCATGCCGTTGAGCAGTTTGACCGTCGTGGTTTTTCCGGCTCCATTGGGCCCTAAAAAGCCAAACACTTCGCCGTGTCCCAGTTCCAGGCTCACATGATCCAGAGCCTGCTTCCCCCCGGCATAGGTTTTGGACAGATTCTGCAAAAGGATAGCTTTCATATCTATTTTCCTCCTTGTACACATTTCAGACGATCCAGCATGCTTTGAAAGCGCGGATCCTTTTCCAACGGTTTGAACGCCGGATTATCTGCCACGGCGCCTACGATACTGCGGCGGATAAAAGATTCTTTTCTCGGTGGATATTCCCCCATCGCCAAGGTTTTGTCAAACCATTCATCCAGTTGGTCAAAAAAATCATCGCCGTGGAGATTCAATGGAAAAATATCATCGGTGGCCAGTTGAGTATATTTTCCCAAGGCATCCAAAGCATTTTTCCTATCCCCTAAAGCTAACCATCCCTGGGCCGTATTCAGATAAACGGTCAGCATGATGCCGGGATGGAGAACATCCATCTGAAAGGCGTCTGCAAGCATCTGGATGCGTTGACTGATTTCTTTAAAGTTGGCGGCATTGTCTGAAGAAAGATCCATGTAGGCGGACAGAAGATTGATCAAAGCCAGTATCCCCTTATAGATCCCCACTTGTAAAACCCGGCCCGCTTCTTTTATATCACCCGTCATTTGGTAAGCGGAGGCCAACAGCGGTTCGCAGGGGCCGGCCGCCAAAATATCTTCTTTTAAAATTTCCAGGACCTTTTTGGGATGACCAAGAAGGAGCATACAATAAGCTCTCATCTGCAAAGCTTCCTTGGCCAGTCCGGGATCTTTCGCGCCATCTGTCACGCGGCAAAAAAGTTTTTCCGCTTCCTCAAGAACATACGTCTGTTTCCCCGGATTTTCTGCCAGAGCCACATGATTGATTAAAAGTGTGCCCAACTGAAAAAGGAAAGGATGGCAGGCATAATATTGTTTTGCCATCTCCAAACAGTTGGCCACAGCTTCATCAAAGGACAGTTTTTCAAAATCTTCGGAAAGCCGTCCGTACCAAAGGCGGATCTCGGAAGCATTCAGTTGGGGCTTATATCCCATCAATTCGTCAATGGATATGTCAAAAAAAGCAGCAAGCCTGGGAAGCATGAGGATATCTGGATAAGCGGCATTGTTTTCCCATTTGGAAACAGCAGCTTTGGATATCCCCATATATTCGGCCAGTTGATTTTGAGTGATGCCTTTTTCATGACGTTTTTCGATCAGGATCGGACCAAGATGGATTTCGTTCACCGTACTTCACCTCTTTTGTCTAATATTATATGGAAACACAAAAAGAATTTCAATGGAACTTCCTTCAACTTCTGTAAAATAAGTCAACTATCAGTTGACTTTGGCAAAGTGTCCCGAAGCTGTACATTCCCGGAAAAGTAGTAGGACAGCGGGCAATCGTCAAGGTGAAATGGGTGGGACATGATCGTTGTCAGTTGTATCTGTCAATGACTCTGTATTCCATGAAAAATCCCCTTATTCGCTCATTTCCATTTTATCTGTACTCCACCATTCGGGAGTTAAAGATTTCAGGCGTATCACCTTTTTTGTTTCATAGTCGCGTAAAATTTCTATTTCGCCCGATGTTTTATCCAACTGCATCATAAATTCCCGACAAGCTCCACACGGCATAACTGCTTTTCCATCTGACATGACAGCGACTATTTTTATGATTTGGTTTTCCACGTTTGTTATCATATTGGCAATCGCATTTCTTTCCGCGCACATTCCCAATGAACAAGCTGTATCAATGCAAACCCCGGTATAGATATTTCCTTTTGCCGAAAGAATTGCGGCTGAAACACTTCCAGCTTCAATCAATGGAGAGAGTTTTCTCTTGTTCGGCGCTTTCCTTGCGGCAATATACAGTTTATCCCATGTTCCGTCGTATTGGGCAAGCGCACATTTTTCCATCTCACGGACAAAATTTTCTTTCCCGTCACAATATCCATCTATATCATAGGGAAACTTTTGTGCAAGGTCTTTCTTGATTTTTGCGTATTGGTTCCGCTCTTTTTCATGGGTACGCATATAGTCACGGAATGCAAGGTGCCGTTCGATATTATTCCAATCGTCTGATTGAAAAATAAGAATTTATTTTAAAATGGCAAGAGCCAGGTCTATAAAAGGCCTGGCTCTTGGTGCGGAATGGATGCTCATGTTTAGGTCAAGGAGGCAGTTCTGGTATTTATTTCCATAATTTTTCATAAATTGAAGAAA
>DVLT01000002.1 GCA_018715345.1 Candidatus Onthocola gallistercoris | reverse complement strand
TCTATATGGAAGAAGCGGCTGCCCAGAGCAAAAATGGCAGCGCCGAATATGCCAGGCCCGCGGATCTGAAGCGGATACATGGCTATTTTGGCCTGGTGTTCCAGAACTTTAACCTGTTCCCCCATTATTCGGTGATGAAAAATATTACGGATGCGCCGATCCGGGTGCAGAAGCGTAAGAAAGAAGAAGTATATGAGGAAGCCAGAGCGCTTCTGAAGAAAATGGGTCTGGAGGATAAGGGAGACGCTTATCCGTACCAGCTTTCCGGCGGTCAGCAGCAGCGGGTATCCATCGCCCGGGCTTTGGCCATGAATCCTAAGATCCTTTTTTTCGATGAACCCACATCTGCTTTGGATCCGGAGCTGACGGCGGAAATCTTAAAGATCATCAAAGGTCTGGCTGCAGAGAAGATGACCATGGTCATCGTTACCCATGAGATGAACTTTGCCCGGAATGTTTCCGATCATATTATTTTTATGGAACAGGGCGTCATCGTGGAAGAAGGCGCACCGGAAAAACTGTTCAATTCCACCAATCCCCGGATGCAGGAATTTTTTGGCAAACTTTCTGGAGAATAAGGACGAGGACAGACAAAATCGACATAAACCCACAGATATAGTCTTATATAAGCCAGGGCTATAGCTGTGGGTTTTTAATATCCTGCGGAAATGAAAGAATATAATAAGCATTTGCCGATGAGAACCTTTTGGGGTACAATAAAAGCAGACATATGAAACATGACTGAAAGGGGAATCTGATGTGAGTACAGAAATGATTTTATCCAAAGTGGATCATACATTATTAAAGCAGACAGCTGTCTGGGAAGATATCCGGAAGTTATGTGATGAAGCGATGACCTACCACACCGCATCTGTGTGCATTCCCCCGTGCTTTGTCCGCAGGGCAAAGGAATATGTGGGGGATCGGATGAAGATCTGTACGGTGATCGGCTTTCCAAATGGCTATTCCACCACAGCGGTGAAAGTATTTGAGACAGAGGATGCGCTGAAGGCAGGAGCGGATGAGATCGACATGGTGATCAACATCAATGCCCTTAAAGAAAAACGGTACGATCTGGTGGAGGAGGAAATCCGGGCTGTGAAACAAGCCTGCAAAGGCCATATTTTGAAAGTGATCATAGAAACCTGTTTTTTGACCGAGGATGAAAAGAAGAGAATGTGCCGGATCGTAACGGAAGCTGGCGCAGATTTTATCAAAACATCCACCGGTTTTGCAGGAGGCGGAGCCACTTTTGGGGATGTGGCGTTGATGGCAGAATATGTGGGCCCGGATGTGCGGATTAAGGCTGCAGGCGGCATATCCACAATGGCGGATGCTGAAAGATTTCTGGAACTGGGCGCTTCACGGCTGGGGACCAGCCGCATTGTCCAGATGGTAAAGGGGTGAGTGTATGGAATGGGACAGATCAGAAAGCAAACAGCAGTCAGCCTGCCCGTTAAGCGGCAATATGATACGGAAGCTGGCGGATCTGGCCATACGACAGACGGCGTTTGCCTATGCCCCCTATTCCGGCTTTACAGTGGGGGCGGCGCTGCTTGCCTGTGATGGACAGATCTTCACCGGCTGTAATGTGGAGAATGCGGCCTATGGACCCAGCAACTGTGCGGAACGGACGGCAGTCTTTAAGGCGGTCAGCGAAGGTGTGCGGAATTTCAGGGCCATCGTCATAGCTGGTGGCAAAGATGGACAGATCACCGGTGAATGCCCGCCCTGCGGCGTCTGTCGGCAGGTGATGATGGAATTTTGCGATCCGGAAAATTTTTGGATCATCACTGTGGGACCGGCACATACTGGCCATATCTATACGCTGGGGCAGTTGCTGCCTAAAGGATTTGGACCGGCGAATTTGGAAGGATAGAAGGTGAAGGGATGAGTGAAAGATTTAAGCGGATATTTGTGATCGTCATCGATTCCCTTGGGATAGGAGCTATGCCGGACGCGGCAGACTATGGGGATGAAGGGGCGGACACTCTGGGTCATATAAGTGAAGCTGCGGATACTTTTGTCATACCTCATCTGCAAAGTTTGGGTCTGGCCAATCTTCATCCTCTGAAACAGGTGCCTCCGGTGGAGCGTCCATTGGGATATCATATGGCTTTGCGGGAGATGAGCGTCAGCAAGGATACGATGACCGGTCATTGGGAGATGATGGGGTTGAATATACGGACTCCTTTCCGCACATTTACGGAACACGGTTTTCCGAAGGAACTGATCGAAGAGTTGGAACGGCGTACCGGCCATAAAGTGATCGGAAATAAAAGCGCCAGCGGAACTGAGATCATCGAAGAGTTGGGAGAGGAAGAGATCCGTACCGGCCATATGATCGTCTATACATCGGCGGATTCGGTGCTGCAGATCTGCGGTAATGAAGAAACCTTTGGCCTGGATGAACTTTATCGATGCTGCGAGATTGCCAGAGAATTGACCATGAAGGAAGAATGGAAGGTGGGCCGGGTCATCGCAAGACCTTATGTGGGCAGGAAAAAAGGTGAATTTCGCCGGACGGCCAACCGTCATGACTATGCGTTAAAGCCCTTTGGCAGGACGGCGCTTAATGCGTTGAACGATGGGGGCTATGACGTGCTTTCCGTGGGAAAGATACAGGACATTTTCCAAGGCGAAGGTATCACCTGGGCGGTCCGCTCCAAAAGCTCAGTGGAAGGGATGGAACAGACCATTGCTTTGACAGAACGGGACTTTCACGGATTGTGTTATGTGAACCTGGTGGATTTCGATGCTCTGTGGGGGCATCGGAGGAACCCTAAGGGATATAAAGAGGAGCTGGAGCGGTTTGACGTCCGTTTGGGGGACTTGCTGGAACAATTAAAAGACGATGATCTTTTGATGATCACAGCGGATCATGGAACGGATCCCACCTATAAGGGGACAGACCATACCCGGGAGAAAGTGCCACTGCTGATCTACTCTCCCTCCATGAAACAAGGCGGTCTGCTGCCGGAGCAGGAGACCTTTGCTGTGATCGGCGCCACGGTGGCGGATAATTTTCATGTGCCCATGCCGGAAGGAACCATCGGAACGTCCCTGCTCACTTTGATCGGATGATCAGGATCGATCTGTCTGCAGAAAGGGTGAGAGCCAACGGATGGCCCGGCTGTGTAAAAAAAGGCCGGTGGATCACCACCGGCCAAATTCGGACAACTCAAGGCCTTCGTTCTTATCCAGTACGGTTTTGACCGCCCATTCATGGACAAAGAGCAAAAGCGGGTTGCCTTTCAGGTCTTTTATACGTTTCATATCGGATGTGCCGTTTATACGAGCCACATCGATGTCTTTGCTTGTAACCCAGCGAATGTATTCGTGGGGCATATTCTCAAGAATGATATCCACACCATATTCATTTTCAAGACGGAATTTCAGCACGTCAAACTGGAGGACGCCCACAACGCCGACGATGATCTCTTCCATACCGGTGTTGTATTCCTGGAAGATCTGGATGGCTCCTTCTTGAGCGATCTGGGTCACACCCTTGATGAACTGTTTCCGTTTCATCGTATCCACCTGACGGACTTTGGCAAAATGTTCCGGAGCAAAAGTAGGTATGCCTTCATAGGCGAAAATTTTACCGGGAACAGAAATGGTATCGCCGATGGAAAAGATCCCCGGATCGAAAACGCCGATGATGTCTCCGGCATAAGCCGTGTCCAGTATCTTACGTTCCTGAGCCATCAGCTGCTGGGGCTGGGAAAGTTTTAGTTTTTTGTTGCCTTGGATATGGAAAACATCCATACCGGCTTCAAATTTGCCGGAGCAGATGCGCATGAAAGCGATCCGGTCCCGGTGGGCTTTATTCATGTTGGCCTGTATCTTAAACACGAAGGCGGAAAAATCTTTATCAAAGGGATCGATCATACCTTTGTCGGATTTTCGGGGCAGCGGATGGCTGGTCATTTCAAGAAAATAGTTCAGAAAGATTTCAATGCCGAAATTGGTCAGGGCAGAGCCGAAAAAGACAGGGGTCATCTTGCCGTGACTGACTTTTTGGATATCCAGGGGTTCACTGGCGCCATCCAACAGCTCGATATCATCCTGAAGCGTGGAAAAGAGTTCGTCCCCCACCATACCCAGAAGTTCCGGAGAATCAATGGGCAGATCCTTAGAGTCCACTTCCCGTTGGCCATTTCCGGCAGCCGTAAAGGTGGTCACATGTTTGGCCCGACGGTCGTATACGCCCCGAAATTCCTTGCCGCAGCCGATGGGCCAGTTGATGGGACAGGTTTTTATACCAAGGACAGATTCGATCTCGTCCAGCAATTCAAAAGGATCGTTGGCTTCCCGGTCCATTTTGTTGATAAAAGTGAAGATAGGGATGTCCCGAAGCAGACAAACTTTGAACAGTTTTTTTGTCTGAGCCTCCACACCCTTTGACGCATCGATGACCATGACGGCAGAATCAGCCGCCATCAGCGTACGGTATGTGTCCTCTGAAAAGTCCTGATGGCCGGGAGTATCCAGGATATTGATACAGTATCCGTCATATTGGAATTGAAGGACCGATGAGGTGACGGAAATACCTCTCTGTTTTTCAATCTCCATCCAGTCGGAAACCGCATGACGAGCTGTCTTTTTCCCCTTTACGGATCCGGCCAAATTGATGGCGCCGCCGTACAAAAGGAATTTTTCGGTAAGGGTGGTTTTACCTGCATCCGGATGGGAGATGATGGCAAAGGTCCGGCGTCTGTTTATTTCATCTTTATAGTCAGCCAAAGTCATACCTCCGTTCGTTGATCTAAATGTAGATTTTATCTTACTCTTTTGGGGATGTCAATATGTGGCAGCATTGGATATAGGGCTAATTTTCAAGAATGCTTTGACTTGAGACAGTTTGTCATGTAGAATAAGTAACGTATAGTCACTTTTTTTAAACAAGGAAAGGAAAGAGGCGAAATGGCTAAAATTGCAGTCGTTACGGATAGTAACAGCGGTTTGTCCCAGGAGCAGGCAAAAAAGCTAGGCATATATGTTATTCCCATGCCTTTTAACATTGACGACCGGACATATTATGATGGAATAGATCTGGATGAAAAGACCTTTTATGAGAGACAGGTGGCTGATGCGGATATCACCACATCTCAGCCGGCGCCGGGATATGTGACGGATTTATGGGACAAGTTGCTGAAGGACTATGATCAGATCCTGCATATGCCCATGTCCAGCGGTTTGAGCAGTACATGTGCTACGGCAAAGATGCTGGCGGAAGATTATGACGGACGGGTATTTGTTGTGGATAACCAGAGGATATCCATTACACTTCTCATATCGGTGCTGGAGGCGTTGGAGCTGATCAGCTATGGGATGACAGCAGACGAGATTAAAAATATCCTTGAAAGAGAAGGGAAAGAATCAGGCATTTATCTGATGGTGGATACACTGAAATATCTGAAAAAAGGCGGACGGATCACGCCGGCTGCTGCCGCATTGGGAACGCTGCTCCGGTTGAAGCCAGTGCTGCAGATACAAGGGGATAAGCTTGATGCTCTGGCGAAGGCGCGGACGGTCAAACAGGCTAAGAATATCATCATAGAAGCTATGCAAAAGGATATGGAGAAACGGCTGGAAGATTCCATCCATGGGGAAAAGGCTGTTATACAGTTGGCTCATACTCAGAACATTGAGATGGCCATAGAACTGCGTTCTGATCTGGAGAAGCTTTTCCCGGATCAGAAGATGCCGGTGGTCGCCTTATCATTGAGTGTGGCAACCCACGTGGGGCCGGGTGTCTTTGCAGCCGGTTGGACCCGGAAAGTGCCGGAGATCATGGAAAGAAATCCGGGATTTTATCTTGACAAATAAACTTTTACAAGGTATAATTTAGCACATTAAAGTAAACGAAAACCGACGAACGAGAAGAGTACGTATACGGGAAGCAGACAGAGAGTCCTGACAAGGTGGAAGCAGGATGGCGGAAGGTATGTGGAATGGACTCGTGAGGGCGGGAGGAAACGCGATGAGCGGAGTAATACCCGACGGGATCTCCACCTGTTAAAAAGGGAGCATATATGGATGTATATGACAGAGCGGATGATTCACAGAATGATCAAACCGGGTGGTACCGCAGAAGAGCTGATCACAGCCTTTTGTCCCAGTAAAACTGAGACGAAAGGCTGTTTTTGATTGTATAGGCTGTTTTCCCCTATACGATTAAAACGCTCTGATAGAAACGCGCATGCTGCGGAAAACATTGTTGAAAGGAGATATGACTATGGCAAAGATTCCTCACAGATTATATTTAACAGAAGAGCAGATGCCAAAACAATGGTACAATCTGAGAGCAGATATGAAAGAACTGCCGGATCCCATGCTGAATCCCAAGACGTTTAAACCGGCGACAGAGGAAGAACTCTATCCCGTATTCTGTGAAAAATTGGCACATCAGGAGCTGGATGACACGACACGATATGTGGATATTCCGGAAGAGATCCAGGAATTTTACAAAATGTATCGTCCATCGCCATTGATCCGGGCTTATAATCTGGAGAAGGCGTTGGATACACCGGCTCGTATCTACTATAAATATGAAGGAAACAATACTTCCGGAAGCCATAAACTGAACTCAGCCATCGCCCAGGCATATTATGCTAAAGAGCAGGGCCTTAAAGGACTGACAACAGAAACCGGCGCCGGACAATGGGGAACAGCTTTAGCAGAGGCTTGCTCTTATTATCATCTGCCCCTTACAGTTTACATGGTGAAATGTTCCTATGAGCAGAAACCCTTCAGAAAATCCATTATCCAAACCTTTGACGCACAGATCGTTCCCAGTCCGAGCATGACGACGGAAGTGGGCCGCCGTATCTTGGCGGAGAATCCGGATACTACAGGGAGTCTGGGATGCGCCATCTCTGAAGCTGTGGAAAAGGCCGTAACAACGGATGGATATAAATATGTACTGGGATCCGTGCTGAATCAGGTGCTGCTCCATCAGTCTGTCATCGGTCTGGAGAGCAAGACGGCTTTGGAAATCCTGGATGAATATCCGGACATTGTCGTAGGATGTGCCGGCGGCGGCTCCAACCTGGGCGGACTGATCGCGCCGTTCATGCAGGATAAGCTTCTTGGAAAGGCCGATCCAAAGATCATCGCCGTGGAACCCGCCTCCTGCCCGAGCCTGACCCGCGGCAGATATGCCTATGATTTCTGCGATACCGGAAAAGTGACGCCCCTGGCCAGAATGTATACACTGGGCTGTGAATTTATCCCATCCGCCAATCATGCCGGCGGTCTGAGATATCATGGCATGTCGCCCATACTGTCAAAACTGTATCATGACGGTTATATGGAAGCGGTATCCTATGAACAGAGCAAAGTGTTTGAGGCAGCTGTCCTTTTTGCAAAACAGGAAACCATCCTTCCGGCGCCGGAAAGCGCCCATGCCATCCGGGGAGCCATTGATGAAGCCATCAAGTGTAAGGAAAGCGGTGAAGCTAAGACGATCCTGTTCGGTCTGACAGGTACCGGGTATTTCGACATGAATGCCTATTCCGCTTATCTGGAAGGAACCATGACAGATTATGTGCCTACGGATGAGGAATTGGAAGCGGCCTTTGCAAAATTACCGAAGATACCGGGAATACAGTGATAGACAGGTAAGATAGAATATGCCCGCCGGCATCCAGCCGGCGGGATTTTTTGGAGGATTGGGAAGATGAAGAAAAGAATGCGGCGTATATACGCCTTTTTTGCCGCCTGCCTGTTCAGCCTGAGTCTGACGGCTTGTCAGCCCGCAGCTGAGACAGAAACAGCCGGCGCTCAGACAGAGACAATGCAGGCAGATGCTGGAGAAACCAGCGCAAAGGCAGGCGTTACTTCGGAAAGCAGTCAGACACTGGCGTCCGGCCATTCTCAGATGGAAGTTCATTTCCTGGATGTGGGACAGGGAGACAGTTCGTTGATCCTGTGTGATGGCCATGCCATGTTGATCGATGCGGGAGAGAATGATAAAGGTACCCAGGTCCAGCTTTATCTTCAGCAGCAAGGCGTGGAACAGTTGGACTATGTGATCGCCACCCATCCGGATTCGGATCATATCGGCGGTATGGATGTGATCCTTTATAAATTTCCGGTGGATACGGTACTGATGACGGATGAAAGCAAAGATACCCAGACCTATCAAGATGTGGTACAGGTGATCCAGGATAAGAATATCCACTGTGAAGAACCGGAACAGGGGGATGTGTATACGCTGGGCAGCGCCTCTTTTACAGTGGTATCCACAGGTGATGCGTATGAGGATGTGAACGATACATCCATAGGCATACGGCTGTCTTATGGTGAAACAGACTTCCTATTCTGCGGTGATGCGACAGAAACGGCGGAGGACGATATGCTGGCATCCGGAGAAAATCTGGAAGCGGAAGTTTACAAAGTCAGCCACCACGGGAGCAGTACATCTTCCCAGACAGACTTTTTGGATGCCATTGATCCTGAGTACGGTGTGATCTCCTGCGGCGAAGATAATGATTATGGTCATCCCCATGAAGAAGTCATGGAACGGCTGGAAGAGAGAAATGTGAAGGTCTTTCGGACGGATGAGCAAGGAAGCATCACGGCGGTCACAGACGGTCGGACCATCGCCTGGAGCAGCGAGCCGACTGAATCTGCGGTGGAAACCGATGAAAAAGAGCAGACAGAAACGCAAGATACGGGCGCGGCGAAATCCAATACATCTGGAGGAGAAAATGCTGAGGATACGGCCGCACCGAAATATATCCTGAATACCAATACAAAAAAGTTCCACCGACCGGAATGCAGCAGTGTGGATGATATGAATGAAGAAAATAAACAGATGTCAGACCAGGATAGGGAAACCTTGATCAGTGAAGGCTATAGTCCGTGTAAAAGATGTGATCCGTAAATAGATACGGCCGGACATAAAAATGGGGATCCCAGGTATTTTCCGGAGCCAGAGAGACATACTTTAAAATACGAAAATGTTTTTTCAAGACAAAGTGGTTTTGGAGGCGAAGAAAATCATGGGCATGATCATCGGCGGTGTTTTGATCTTTACAGTGGGTGTTTTGGTCGGAGTTCTGCTTACCTGTTTAGCGCAAGCCGGCAGAACAGGAGATGAAATATCCGAAAAGATAGAAGAAAGATGACGTAAAAGCTGCCAGCCGGAGCGTGTTTCTAAGAAATATTCTTTAAGTGAGCTTAGACACCTCCGATACACCTGGCAAAACAGGCATACTCCTTCCGGAACTGGCGGCTTCTGCCAGTTATTATACCACGATCAAGATGGATTGGAAAGGACGAACATAAAGGAAAGCGCTCTTGAAATTTCCAGGGATATGTGGTACGATACTCTCGAAAATTGCACAACAAGTAACGGGGGGCTGGCAGGAGCCGGCTGAGATTTGGACTGATCCGTCCATGACCCATTGAACCTGTTGGATAATGCCATCGGAGGGAAAACTTGTATCAGGGGATATCTGGGACCGCTCCGCTTACAGGAGCGGTTTTTGTTTTGCCGGGGAGGTTTTTGAAATGTTTCCTGTCGGTGAAAGAGGATGGTATGCCTGTATTTCCTCAGGTATTTGCAAGATCAATTTACCCTAAAGGAGGAACATGTAACATGAAAACAAAAGCATGGGAATTGAAAGACATTATCATGATGGCCATTTTAGGAGTGGTATTTTCGGCCGTATATTTGGCGGTATTTGACGGCGGTGTGCTGCTTTCCACCCTTTTGGCGCCGGCTGGTCTGGGCAACTTTTCTTTTGAGATCATCTATGGCGTATGGTTTATGGCGGCCACACTGGCGGCTTATATCATACGAAAACCGGGAGTTGCCTTGCTGACAGAAGTCTTGGCGTCTGCCATCGAATTGCTGATGGGCAATTCCGGCGGATTGACGGTGGTTTTGACAGGCGTGATCCAAGGCGCCGGCGCAGAGCTTGTCTTTGCTCTGTTCCGTTATAAAAAGTGGGATCTGGTTTCCATGTCCCTTGCCGGAATGATGTCGGCTGTCTTTATTTTTGTTTATGAGCTGTTTTATCTGAACTATATTGCTCTGGCCCCCGCTTTGTTGATCGCCCAGTTGGCAGTGCGGTTTATCAGCGCCATCGTATTTTCAGGTGTGATCTGTAAACTGGCAGGCGATGGACTGGCAAAGACAGGTGTGGTAAAGAGTTATGCCATTGGCGCAAAAGCGGAAGTGGGTAAGGTTTACGACGAGGAGGATGACTGATGGACAAGTTAAAAGTTGTTTTGGATTGGTTCCCGAATACGAATCATACAGGATTTTTACTGGCTCAGAAACGGGGCTGGTATGAACAGGCGGATCTGGACGTGGAGATTTTTGGGGAAGTCCATGGAGAGATGGATATGCATGGAGCGGATTTTGTCTGTGGCCCGGAAATTGCCATGTTGGAATGTATGGAACGGGGCATTGGCATGACGGCTGTGGCTGTCATGACACAGAAATGTGATTCCGGTATCGTTTCTTTGAAGGAGGCAGGTATTACCCGGCCGCGGGAACTGGAAGGTAAGCGGCTGACCCATTGGACACCGGCCTGGTTCCATGCAGCCATCAGCCGGGTCGTGGAAAAAGACGGCGGTGACTACTCCAAGGTAAAACTGGTGAATATGGATGTGGGAGATATCGTGGCCACCCTTGGAAATGTGGCAGATGCCACATGGGTTTATGAAAACTGGGAAAACCAGGTGCTTTTGGAAGCGGGCAAAGAGATCAATTATTTTAATCTGGGGGATGTGGACCCTATCTTTGATTTCTGCGCTCCGGCCATGGCAGCTTCCCACCAGGTTCTGAAAGAGAAACCCCAGGCAGTACGCCGGTTTTTAAATGTGCTGGATCGGGCCTATCAGGAAGTGGCAAAGGATCCGGAACATACGGTGCTCGAGGTACGGGATATGCTTCCTGCTGATGCATCCGATGCGCTTCTGATCCGCAGCCAGAAACACCTGGCCCCCATTTTCCTGGATAAAGATGGACACTGGGGTCGGATCGATGCGCTGCGGTGGAACCGGATGGCGGATTTCCTTGTGGAAAACGGCGTGATATCCAAGCGTCAGGACAATGAATATACCAACGAGTATTTTGATCTATGAGCATCCGGTTAGACAATATCCATTTCACATATTTTGAGGACCGCAAAGATCTGCTGCCAGGATTTTGCGCTGAGTTCAGCAGATCAGAGATCACCATCCTGACAGGCGCTTCCGGCTGCGGCAAGTCCACTTTGCTTTACCTGGCGGCGGGGATCTATCCCCATGGAGCCGGCTTCTTAAAGGAAGGTACGATACGGGTGGAAGGCCAGGATCCGGGAGCATTGACGCCGCCAAAACGGTGTACGCTGGTGGGGATGATGTTTCAGAATCCGGAGCTTCAATTTTGTATGGATACGGTGGAGAATGAGTTGATCTTTTGCCTGGAAAATATATGCATGGACCCGGCGGAGATGGACCGGGTGATCGATGAGGCGCTGGCGTTTTGTGACATTTCCCATCTGAAGGAGCGGACGCTTTTGAGTCTCTCCGGCGGTGAAAGGCAGAAGGTCATGTTGGCCTGCCTGGTGGCGCTTCGGCCAAAATGGCTTCTTTTGGACGAACCCTTTGCCAACATAGATGATGCTTCTGCCCGGATGATCGCGGCAAAATTAAAAAAGCTGAACCGTCAGTATGGAATGGGCATACTGGCGGTGGATCACCGGCTGGACAACTGGCTGGAAACAGCAGACACCATACGGGTCATGGAGGACGGAGTGTTGAGACCGGAGGTCATGACGCCGGGGACTTTGGATCCTGCAGTGTTGGAATCATTGGGGGTCATCGTGCCAGGACAGTCTTATGGGGCTGAAATTTTGCCGGCAAAGGAAGGAAAAACAGTGCTGACCCTGGAACATCTGTCAGTCCATCATAAGGATGAACCCATCCTTACAGATGTTTCTGCTTCATTTAAGGCTGGCCGGATCTATGCCATCGTCGGACCATCTGGCTGTGGAAAAAGCACACTGTTTGGCGCCCTGTCCGGTCTGTTCCGCTACAAAGGGAAAGCTTTGCTGGAGGGAAAAGAACTGAGAAAGCTCGGAAAGGCTGATTTCGGGAAAATCGGCTTTGTGACCCAAAATCCCCAGGATCAGTTTGTGGCAGATACGGTACGGGATGAGATCATGGTGGGGCTTAAAGATAAGGAGACGGCCATGGAAGTGAGCGAGCAGATTTTGCGCAGCATAAAACTGTGGCGTTATCGGGACATTTCGCCGTATATGCTCAGTCAGGGTCAGCAAAGGCGTCTGGGCGTGGCGGCGCTGATGGCCTACGACTGTCATATGCTGGTCTGTGATGAACCCACCTATGCCCAGGACCGGCGGAATACAAAGGCGATCATGGACGGATTGTGCCTTCAAGCCAGAGACCGGCAGGTGGCGCTGCTGTTTTCCACCCATGACCGGCAGCTGGCTCTGGATTATGCAGATGAAATCTGGGAATTAAGGGAGGGATCTTTGTATGTGTTCCATCAATCCGGCGATTAAATTCATAAGCCTTTTAGCGGTCACTTTTTTTCTCGCTTACCGCTTCGATCCGGTTCTGAATTTTGCCGTGTTTCTCATTTCTGTGGCAGCCATGCTGCTTTCAGGGGTGCGGTTGAAAAAACTATGTCTTTATATGATCCCTGTTTTGATCGTTGCCGTCGGGATGTTTTTCACTGGCTACCGTTTTTCTGCAGATCATTCCATGCCGGTCACAACAGCGGATTTTCTCATATCCGATTCCAGATGGTGGAATGGACTGGCCCAGGCGGGAAGAGTATTGGCCTATGCAGGATTGGGCTATCTGTTCGCGTTGACGACGGATCGGATCTTTTTGATCCGCTCTTTTAAAGACCAGTTCCATCTGCCTCAGATTTTTGTCTATGGCCTTTTGGCAGCCTGGGGTATCGTGCCCCATATGATGCAGGAATATAAAAGGACGAAGGCGGCCTTCAGAGCCAGGGGACTTTCCGTAGTTCCTGTATCTCCGGCGCTTTTAAAACCTCTTCTGGTCAAGTCGGTGCGGTGGTCCGAGGAACTGGCCATTGCCATGGAGTCCAAAGGTTTTTCCGGACACGAAAAACGGACAGACTATGCGCCTGTACATATACAGATCAAGGATATTCTTTTTCTGATCGTGTGTGCGGCCTTCCTTTTTGCTGTGGCTCTCCTCAGATAGAGCATCTTATTTTTGAAAAAGGAAAAGAAATGAAACGGGAATATATCATAAATGCTTGCAGTGGTACATGTATCCGCGCTTTTGCAGGTCAGACGATAACCGTGATCGATCTGGAGGGCGGACAGGTTGTCGATTTTTTTGCGGAACATTTGGAAAATCCGGAGGAATTTTTATCCACCGGAGTTACGATCGACTGTAATGAGGCTTTGAGGCTGAAGCTGGGAGATCATATTTATTCCAATCTTTAATCCGGTGAACTTGTTTATGCATACAAGGATCAAAGATGATGGGACCATATCTGTGGAGCGTCCTCTGTCCAAAGCCGGGAGTAAGATCGTCATGAAGGCGGAGATGGATGTCCGTTTAGGTGTTACTGCCTGCAGTGTATCGGAAAGTGTTTGCAATGGCGGGCGATGCACGCCGGTAAAGATCATCGTGGAAGATGGACCACCAAAATAAAGCGTGAAGCGTATGTCTATCCATACGCTTCATTTTTATTTGATAAAAGCATTGATAAATATCCGGCATCGGACTATAATGCAACCAGTATGTGTGAGATTTTCAGAACCTGCCGGACAGAACGGTGAGTTTTGCCCCGATATGGATGACTAAAAGGAGGAACTACATGAAATCTGAATCAACCCACGTTTGCGCTTCACAACATAAAATTTTGACGATTCCGAATCTGATGTCCTTTTTCAGACTATGCCTGATCCCGGTATTCATATGGTTGTATTGCTTTAAGGGCAACTATTTATGGACAGGTATCGTGCTGATCCTATCCGGGATAACCGACATGCTGGATGGCTTTGTGGCCAGACATTTTCATATGGTCAGTGATCTTGGGAAGATGTTGGATCCGGTGGCGGACAAGCTGACACAGGTGTCCATGCTCTTTTGCCTGGTCACCCGATTTCCGTTAATGGCTGTGCCTATCGTCCTGATGTTCATAAAAGAGATCTTTATGGGGATCACAGGGTTGATGGTGATACGGAAAACCGGGAGTGTCTTTGGCGCAGACTGGCATGGAAAGGTATCCACCTGCCTGCTTTACGCCATGATGATCCTGCATGTGTTCTGGTATGATATTCCTGATGACATATCCAACTTGTTGATCATAGTCTGTACCATCATGATGTGCATATCGTTGGCGCTTTATGGCCGTCACCATATTAAAGTTTTAACAGGAAAAAAGGAGACAAAGTGAATATGCAGTCATCAACAGAATTGAAAAAAATACTGGACCGGATAGACCATAGGGGATATCCGGCATATAAAGATACAAAAGGGCAGTACCAGTTTCCGGGATATGTTTTGTCTATTGACCATGTACAGGGAGATCCCTTTGCCGCGCCTTCCCGTCTGAGCGTGTATGTGAAGGGGGTAAAGGCAGCCTTTCCGGAAGCATTATATAGAAAGAAATGTCAGCGGATCGCCTTGCAGGATGAACTGACCCGTCAGTTTGCCAGCCAGGCCAGGCGGTTTGCTTTTAAAGCAAAAGGTTCTGGCCATAGCGGTTTGATCTCTGTCAGCAGCTGCGGGCAGGAAGTGCTGGAGCGGTCAGCCTGCTGTCTGGATCCGAAAACCGGCGATATCATCATGCGTTTTGAAGCGGGCTTTCCGGCCAACGGCCGGACCATCAATGCAGGCGAATTGGAAAAGATGCTCTTTGATTTTCTGCCTAAATGTGTAAAAGGCGCTCTTTTTTATGCCAATCTGGACGGGAAACGTCTTACGGCCATTGCGGATCTGGCGGAGGATCAGCGATATATCCGGGACATGCTTCCCAAATTGGGACTTTGCGCTTTTGTGGCAGATGGGAGTATCCTGCCCCGGGAGTCGGGTATTTCCTCCCGTCCCATGAAGGACGGGGTGAAATTTGAGTCGCCCAAGGAACTGGCGGTCACATTGGAGCTGCCCCATGCAGGACGGATGACCGGTATGGGCATACGAAAAGGGATCACGCTGATCGTGGGAGGCGGTTATCACGGAAAGTCCACACTTCTTAAAGCTTTGGAAATGGGCGTCTATGATCACATCGCCGGCGATGGCAGAGAATATGTGATCACAGATGATACCGCGGTCAAGATCCGGGCCGAGGACGGCAGAAGTATCCAGAAAACGGACATTTCCATGTTCATCAATGATCTGCCCAACGGTAAAGATACGATCCGGTTCACCACCGAAGATGCCAGCGGCAGTACATCCCAGGCCGCCAATGTGGTGGAAAGCATGGAAGCGGGAACTTCCCTGTTTCTCATTGACGAGGACACCAGCGCGACGAATTTCATGATCCGGGATGAACTGATGCAGCGGGTGATCCACCGGGATATGGAACCGATCACTCCCTTTATTGACCGGATCCGGGAACTGTATACGCGATTTGGCATTTCCACGGTCATTGTGGCAGGAAGTTCCGGCGCATATTTTCATATTGCAGACAGCATCATACAGATGGATCGTTACATCCCTAAAGATATCACTTCATATGCAAAAGAGGAAGCCAAGAACTATCCGGCCATGGGCGGATTGGATCAACCGGCCCGACAGCCGGCTTTTGACAGATGCCCTCGGCCTTCCCAGGCTTTTAATGGCCGAGAGCGGATCAAGATGAAAACTCTGGGCAAAGAAGGCGTCGTGTTTAATAAAGAAACGATCGACTTACGTTATGTGGAGCAGATCGCGGACAGTGAGCAGATCACAGCGTTGGGATATTGTGTGAAATATGCCCAGCAGCACATCATGGATGGGAAAAAGAATCTGAAGCAAGTGGCAGATGAGCTGGAACAGGCCATGGAAAAGGGAAGCCTTACAGCCCTCGGCGATAGTAAGGCCGGAACCTCCGGTCTGGCAAGACCAAGACGGCAGGAGATATTTGCCTGTTTTAACCGGTATCGGAGTCTTAAATTGTAAACGGCAGGGATGTCAGTCACGTGATCGATTGCCCTTTAAAGTGGATCAAGGTAAAGAAAAACCCCGATAAACTCAATGTTTATCGGGGTTTCCTTTGTTAACACTCGTTTTTTAGAAATGCAGTTGATGGGAGTTGAACCCACACGAGTGTTACCTCACTAGAACCTGAATCTAGCGCGTCTGCCATTCCGCCACAACTGCATTCGCGACTATCCCATAATAACAGATAACCACAAAAATATCAAGCCCTTTTTTAAAAAAAATTAGGATTTTTTAATGTATGCTGCCGTAGAAAAACGGCAGCGGGCCAAGATATCCTGTCAGCACTTTTCCGGTTCCGGATAAGTCTCACCAAAAAGTTCCACAGTCATGGAACCGATCCTTTGATCGGTCAAAGGACGGTCATTACTCCGGTTCGTTTTTTCGCAGGCGATCCGGTTGACCACATCCATCCCTTCGATGATCTTGCCAAAGGCAGCATAGGCGCCATCCAGATAAGGCGCTGCCTCATGCATGATAAAAAACTGGGAACCGGCAGAGTCCGGGATCATGGTGCGGGCCATGGAAAGGACACCGGGTGTGTGCCTCAGCGGATTGGCAAATCCGTTCTGAGCAAATTCGCCACGGATAGAGTAACCGGGTCCGCCCATGCCGGTACCGTCCGGGCATCCGCCCTGTATCATAAAACCTTTGATCACTCTGTGGAAGATCAGACCGTTATAAAACCCTTTCTGGACCAGAGAGATGAAATTATTGACTGTATTTGGTGCGATCTCGGGATAAAGCTCGGCTTTCATCACATCGCCGTTTTCCATGGTAATGGTAACTATAGGATTGGACATAAGAATCCCCTTTCTGAAAAAAGTTTGCCAGGACCTGCCTGAGCATTATCCATTGTATAGGAAAAAACCATAGAAGTAAAGGGTTTTCGATTGAATAAAATGTGAAAATGTTCTATAATGAAACTACTGAAAACAGGAGAAAATGCCAGATAACCGGCAGAATGCTTTAAAAAAGCAGATCCATCCTGCGTTTTATGTCGGATATTGACAATAAGTAAAAGGGGAACAATTTATGGCCATAATGGTGGTTTATATCGAAGATGACCGTACGCTGCGGATGAATGAATTTTTTGATTATAATGGCTGGTGCTGGGCGCTGAGCCGAAGCAGACATTCGGACGGAGCGCAGTGTGCTGAACTGGAGGACTTTTATGATTGCACAGTCCAGAGCAGGCATATTGACGATATACCGGTGCTCTTTGTCTGGGACGGCAAGGCAGCAGGTTGGTATAACAAGGCAAGGGTATACAGGAATCTTCATAAAGTCGCTTTGTTTCTGGAAGGTAACATCCGGGCCAGGACCAGCGATGCCGTTCTGCTGAAGCAGCCGGTTCCACTGAATATGGTTTTATCTGAGGGAGGTGGCAAGTCCTACATCGTTTTTGAAGAGGATGACAGTCGGTATGATCAGCTCATGGCTTTTATGAAAAAGCACGCGAGTGAAAAGGAGCCGATTGCCTACGCACAGGTCAATGCAAGGATGGGACAGGAAGAGACGAGGAGATTTGGACCCTCGAATGCAGACCGGAAAAAATATTTGAACAAAGAAGAAAAAATACAGGGATATCTGGCCATATGCCATACCCTGGCAGAAAAGCTGTTGGCGGACGAATGTGAAGGGATCCGTCCGGTCAAACAGTTTTATGAAACGGCAAAAAAGGCCGTCCGTTTGGATGCGTCATGCATTGATGGCTGGTACTATCTGGCTATGGCCTCAGAACAGTTGGGATTTATCCATGAAGGTCTGAAGGCGATCGAACGGGCGCTAAAGCAGGAACCGGAAGGAGATGATCTGCTGGCCATGAAGGGAAACCTTCTGACAGATGCCGGACAGTTTGAGGCTGCGCTGAATTGTTATGAGGCTGCATGGAAAGCCGGCGGAGACGACAACTATCTGATCATGGCCGGGCGTGCCTGCGAATTTATAGGAAATATGGATGCCGCGTACAAATATTACCAAAAAGTCCCGGATAAAGATTTGCTTGACGCGTATGGCGTGTCATTGAAAGCGATGGAAAGGCGCTGGCCGTTTGTTTCCGTCCGGGGGTTGCATATGAAAAATAAAAAAGTGTTTGGAGGTAACAAAAATTGAAAACATATATGATGGCCCTCGATCAGGGTACGACAAGTTCAAGATGTATTATATTTGATGAAAAAGGAACCATCGTCAGCTCAGAACAGCAGGAATTTCAGCAGATTTTTCCACAGCCTGGCTGGGTGGAACACGATCCTATGGATATATGGACAACACAGCTGAGTGTGGCCATGCTGGCCATGAGCAAAGCCGCGATCACATCCGATCAGATTGCAGGTATCGGCATCACCAACCAGAGAGAGACAACGATCGTATGGGACAAGTATACAGGCTTGCCGGTATATAACGCCATCGTTTGGCAATGCCGGAGAACAGCAGAATATATTGACGAACTGAAAGCACAGGGCTATGAAGATATTATCCGCAAAAAGACAGGGTTGATCGCAGATGCTTATTTTTCAGGCAGCAAGATCAAGTGGATATTGGATCATGTGGAAGGCGCAAGAGAAGCCGCCGAAAGGGGCGACCTTTTATTTGGGACCATCGACACATGGCTCATCTGGAAACTGACCCAGGGAGAATCTTTTGTCACTGATTATACCAATGCCTCCCGGACCATGCTGTTTAATATCCACGATCTGTGCTGGGATGATGAGATCCTGGACCTTTTGGATATCCCAAAATGCATGCTCCCGGAAGTTAAACCGTCAAGCTGCGTTTACGGTTACACCCATGAAGGCGTACTGAGCGGCCATATCCCGATCAGCGGCATTGCCGGAGATCAGCAGGCGGCTTTGTTTGGCCAATGCTGTTTTAATGCGGGCGAAGCCAAGAATACATATGGTACCGGCTGCTTCCTTCTGATGAACACGGGGAACGAGGCGGTCCTGTCAAAGAATGGGCTGTTGACCACCATTGCAGCCAGTGCCGGAGATAAAGTACAGTATGCTCTGGAAGGCAGTGTGTTTATCGCAGGCGCGGCGATCCAGTGGCTGCGGGACGAGATGAAGATGATCCAGTCGGCAAAGGATTCGGAAGAATATGCCCTGTCCGTGCCGGATTCCGATGGCGTGTATGTGGTGCCGGCATTCACCGGCCTGGGGGCGCCCCACTGGGATCAGTATGCCAGAGGAACA
Source organism: Candidatus Onthocola gallistercoris (assembly GCA_018715345.1). GTDB lineage: Bacteria > Bacillota > Clostridia > Lachnospirales > Lachnospiraceae > Frisingicoccus > Frisingicoccus gallistercoris. The sequence goes on along the minus strand of DVLT01000002.1, from coordinate 6,962 downwards.
GTGGTAGGACTGACCCGTGGTACGACAAAAGCCCACTTTATCCGTGCCACATTGGAATCTCTGGCCTATCAGACTTATGATGTGCTGAAAGCCATGGAAAAGGATTCCGGTATCCGCCTGTCCAGCTTGAAGGTGGACGGCGGCGCCAGTGCAAATAATTTCCTGATGCAGTTCCAGTCCGATATATTAGATACTCCGGTGGACCGGCCAAAATGTATAGAGACGACAGCGCTTGGCGCAGCCTATCTGGCCGGACTTGCCGTTGGCTACTGGAAAGATCTGGATGATATACGCCGTAACTGGGAACTGGGGCGGCAGTTTACGCCTCAGATGGAAGAAGAAAAACGTACGGCCAATATCCAGGGCTGGGAAGAGGCAACCCATCGTTCTTACGGTTGGGCAAAATAAGGCAAAGTAAAAGGGGGACTGTCAATGTCATCGGAAGAAAGTATTTTAAAACTGAGAGAAATGCTCAGAACGTCCGAGAACATCGTGTTTTTTGGCGGCGCCGGCGTGTCTACGGAAAGCGGCATACCGGATTTTCGGAGTGAACAGGGCATTTACCGGACGGTGACCCGATACGGTTGTCCGCCGGAGCAGATTTTGTCACATACATTTTTCAGAAGTCATACGGACATATTTTACGACTTTTACCGTTCCACCATGATCTATCCGGAGGCTAAACCGAATAAGGCGCATAAAGCCCTGGCCCGTCTGGAGGAAGAGGGGCGGCTGAAGGCTGTAGTGACGCAGAACATTGACGGCCTCCATCAGGCGGCGGGGAGCCGGCGGGTTTATGAACTTCACGGCTCCATCCACCGAAATTACTGTATGAAATGCGGGAAATTTTTCCCGCTGGACCATATACTGCAGACCCAGGGTATCCCCAAGTGCGATGCCTGCGGAGGGATCATCAAGCCGGATGTGGTTTTATATGAAGAAAGCCTGGATGAAAGGACGATGATCGGCAGTATCTCTGCCATACAAAAAGCAGATGTGCTGATCATTGGCGGGACGTCGCTGAATGTCTATCCGGCAGCCGGTTTTATCCAGTATTACAGGGGCGATAAACTGGTGCTGATCAACAAAAGCGAGACGCCTTATGATGGACGGGCGGATGTGTTGATCCATGACAGCATCGGAGAAGTGTTGGGAGGCGCAGTGGATGGTTAAAAAACAGAAATTTTATTTCAGATCATCGGATAAGGAAACAAAGATCCACGGTATCTGCTGGATCCCTGAAGGAAAGCCGGTGAAGGGTGTCCTTCAGATTGCCCATGGTATGGTGGAATATATTGATAGGTATGACGCGTTTGCCAGATATTTGTGCGAGAGAGGTTTCGTTGTGGTGGGCAATGATCATCTTGGCCATGGCGATTCGGTGAAAAGCCCGGATGACTGGGGATATTTTGGCGATACAAAGGGTTTTGAACATGTTCTTGGAGATATCCATAAGATCCGCCGCCAGTTCCGAAAAAAATATCCGGATGTACCCTATTTCCTCATGGGCCACAGCATGGGTTCCTTTATGGCCCGAGCATATCTGATGCAGTATGGAAAGGGGATCAGCGGCGCCATCATCATGGGAACGGGTCATCAGCCGATCCTGGCGGCGCAGGCCGGGAAACTGTTGACAAATATCCTTTCCGTGTTTAAAGGATGGCATTTCCGGAGCCAGCTGGTCAACAAGATGGCTTTTGGGTCTTATAATAAAAAATTTCAACCATCCCGGACCGATTTTGACTGGCTGACTCGGGACGAAGCCATTGTGGATAGTTATATAGCGGAACCCAGATGCCAGTTTGTCTTTACGTTAAATGGATATCATGAACTTTTTCGAGCGTTGATCTATATCGAAAAAAGGAAGAATATCGAAAAACTTCCAAAGGATCTGCCGGTACTGTTCGTATCTGGTGATAAAGATCCGGTGGGAAATTTCGGCAAAGGTGTGGATATTGTCTGCGAGACCTGGGAGGAAGCCGGATTGAGTGACGTGACGTTAAAACTGTTTGAGGGCGGACGTCATGAAATACTGAATGAGATTGACCGGAATGAGGTGTATGAATACTTGTATCAGTGGCTGACAGACGTGGCGGGTTATAAGGCTTGATGGTTAGAGACGCTGGCAATGGATCCTGGAAAATTTCGGGCAGACGTTGAAAAGCAGGCGTATATAGTGTAGAATGGAAGGGATATTGCACGTCAATATAGGTCACTAATTATACAGGAGGCGTAGAAATGGGCTTGTTTGGAAGAAAAAAAGACTTCTGGGATGAAGTGGACAACGACGCCAGAATACCGGATATACCTGATTCCGAGTTGACCCAGGAAGATGAGCAGCGTATTCAGCAGCAGCTTGCGGCGATCGACGAGGAAGGCTGGCATCCGACAAGGAGCCGCGTCATAAAACTTTTGGCACGGCTGATCCTTATGGTGGCGGCGATCGCCATTCTCTTTTCAGGATATATTATCTACAGATATGTCCGAAGCGGCGGGTCGTGGACCAGCGCTCCGGATTATTATCAGAGCAGCGAGTTTTTGACAGAGTATGATCGGAGTGTGGGTCAGCTCTTACAGCTTGTGGAGGCCATAGACAGTCAGACTGGGACGACACAGGCGGATTCGGAAGCGAATCAGCAGCTCATCAACGAGTATCTGTCTGCGGATGGCAATTTTGCATTCGTCGTATATGATGGTTCGGACAACGAGGTGGTTTCCAGCGGGGAGGATGCGGTCTCCAGGATCGAGGGGAGCCGATATTTTCTGCGGATATCCTCTGTGGACGGTTACTTTTCCGTCGATACTAGTCTTTCCCAGAGTGAACTGGATACAGGGGCATGGGAAAATAGCCTGATGAACTGTTCAGAAACGTATACCATATATACGGCGGTGGATAATGAATTGACGGTGGCCAATGATGGCTTTTATCAAAGCTATGAGGACTTCCAGTCTTTAAGCTCCGATTTTGGATTGGCCAGGATCATCGGGATCGCCGGGATCGTTGTATTTATCATTTTATTGATCTTCTGTGTGATCGCAGCCGGATCGGTAAAGGGGTATGACGGCGTTAAGCTTTGCTGGGTAGATAAGATATTTACGGAATTGATCATTATCATTGCAGTGGCGCTGACAGTGGGATGCTATTTTCTGTATACATATTGTTCAGATCAAAGCGGTCTGATCGGGGATTATGGTCCGATAGTCAGCATTGCCCTTGCGTACATATTTGTGATCGAATGTTATTTCAGTCTGGTGCGCCGGATCAAGGCAGGTACGTTTGTGACCGGCATGCTGGTATATAAGCTGATCAATCTGATCGGCAAAGGTATTGGGAAATTGCCCCGGGCTATCCGGGTGATCGTGACGATCTTGCTCCTGCTCCTGATCAACGGTGGGATGATCGTTGCTTTATTCACCTGCAGCCAGTATACGGTGCTGGGCATACCGGTGGTATATGTTTTGATACCGATCGTTTTTGTCATTGAAAATGTCTGCTTCATCAGCTGGATCCTCCACAGGAATACGGACGATGAGGAGGATAATGCCGATGAAGGCGAAGCGGATTTAGAGACAGAACCGGAAACGGCGTCTCCAGCGGTTTCCGATGAGACTGTGCCTCTGGATCTGGCATTTACAGAGGATGTGGCACAGCCGGCGCCGGAAAATGCGGCAGATCCCTGGGCAACTGTTCAGCTTGACAGTTCTGTGACAGATGCCATGAAAACCGGACAGACGGCAGCAGTTGGAGCGGCAGCGGCTGCAGCGACGGTGGCAGCGGCGAAGGCAGGCGATGAGACAGTCATGCTGCCCAAGGATGAGATCGAAGCTTTTCTCGCAGGGAACAACGGTGCAGAAGAATCCGATGGTACATATGATTTTACTCAGTTGAATAAGGATATACGAAAACTGCACAGGGCTTCCTTGAAGGGGCATGGTATTGCAGTGACGATCCGGGCGCCTGAGAAACCCATCTTGTTGGATGTATCCAAGGATGACGTATGGAAGATCGTATCGTTGATCTATGACAATCTGGAACGGTATACAAAGGAAAACACTCGGATTTATGCGGAGATGTATACCCAGGCGGGCAAGCTGATCTATATTGTCAAGAATGAGGTGAAAGCGACTGCTCTGGACGCCGCAAAAGCGGTTGTGGATGGAGGGATCTCCAAAGATGGCAAGGGACTTGCCCAGGCCAGAGAGATCGTTGAAAAGAACGGCGGCAAGTTTGTCATCAGTCTGGATGGCAATGTATTTAAGACAGGCGTATTGCTCAGCCTGGCACAAAAGCAATAAAAGACCATGCCGGTCCGAATCTTCGGGCCGGCATTTTTTGACGGGAAAAAAGGAAAGATTTCCGCGCATCACGAACTTATTTTATACAGATGGAGGATGGACAATGAAGGACAGAAGAGTCGTGCAGGCCGATCTGGCATTGCTGTTGGTGGCGATCATATGGGGTGGTGGATTTATTGCCGGGAAGATGGCTCTGGAAAGCTTTGCTGTTATGGAGGCGTTGGCCTGGCGGTTTCTCGGAGCAGCTGCGCTGACGGGGATATTTTTTCATAAAAGGCTGTTAAAAGGCTGCCGTACAGATTTTATGTATGGAGGGATCTTGGGGACATTGGCCATCGCCGGCCAGGCCGTACAAATGATCGGCCTGAATTATACAACGCCTGGGAAGCAAGCATTTCTCATCATGTTTTATGTGGTCCTTGTGCCTTTCATATCCTGGATCCTGCTGAAAAAACGTCCGGGGATCAATGCTTTTGTGGCTGGGGTGCTGGCCTTGATCGGCATCGCCTTGGTCAGCCTGAGTGAAAGCCTGACTTTGGGACTTGGGGATATGCTCTCCATTGGTTTTGCATTTATATTTGGTCTGGTCATCGTACTGACCGGAGTTTTTTCCGCAAAAGTACAGGATGTCTTTTGTATGACTTTTGCCCAGATGTTTACGGCAGGCGTATGGGCGCTTGCGGCTGCGTTTATCCAGGGGAGCGGCGGGAATTATAAGCCCGAAGCGATCGCAGGAGTGGTTTACTTGGCTGTCATCAATTCCTTTGCAGCTCTGTTGATCCAAAATGTGGCTCAGAGATATACATCCGATACCCATGCGGCCATTCTTCTGTCTTTGGAAGCTGTTTTCGGCGTCATATTCTCGGTGTTCGTGTATCACGAAATACTGACGCCCAGAATGATCGTCGGATTCGTGGTCATTTTTGCGGCTGTTTTGATCGCCAGGATGGACGGAAAATTAAAAAAGACGCCCAAAAGCGTCTCAGAATGAGAAAGGCCGCCAGCCGATGGGGTAAAGCATCCGGCTGGCGGCCTTTTGATTATTCCGTTCAGTCTTTATGATTATGGACTGCATCCAGCAATTTGTTTTTCAGGTCCCACAAGGGTTTGGACAGATCCACATAGACGACTTGGGGATTGACGAAACGGCGGGATTCATCCCACAGCGTGTTAAGTTCCTGGGCACAGTAATCCCGGATATCCATGACGGCCGGCGATGTATAGACACACTCGCCGTTTTTAAATACCGGCACCAGAAGTTCCCGAACTGTATACGTATCCGGTTTCAGATAAGTCTTTTTCCAGGTGGATATGGGATCGAAGATCATCAACGGCTGGGAAGGATCATAAACTTCATCGGCCAGCGCGATCAGATCCGCGCGGATCTTTCCGGTGGTCTTGTCATAAAGACGAAATACCGTTTTATTGCCAGGATTGGTGACTTTTTCAATGTTTTCCGAAACTTTGATCTTGGGTTCAAATTCACCCTTTTCATTTTCCTTGGCGGCCAGCTTATATACACCGCCGAAAGCTGGGCAGTTTTTGGAAGTGATCAGATTGGTGCCAACGCCCCAGGAAGTGATCTGGGCTCCCTGACTGCGCAGACTTTCGATCAGATATTCATCAAGGTCGCTGGAAGCAGAGATCACCGCATCTGTATAGCCGGCATCGTCCAACATCTTCCGCGCTTTTTTGGAAAGATAAGCCAGGTCACCGCTGTCCAAGCGGATGCCGTACATCTTGGGATGGATCCCCTTTGCCTTCAGTTCATCAAAAACCTGGATCGCATGGGGGATACCAGACTTCAGCGTGTCGTAAGTGTCCACCAGGAGGAGACAGGCATTTGGATAAAGTTCGGCATATTTACGGAAAGCGTCGATCTCGTGATGGAAACTCATGATCCAGCTATGGGCGTGGGTTCCGGTGACTGGAACATTAAAAAGCTGGCCTGCGAGTACGTTGGAGGTGCCGACACAGCCGCCGATGACAGCTGCCCTGGCGCCATAGGTTCCCGCATCTGGTCCCTGGGCCCGTCTGAGACCAAATTCCATGACACCGCCGCCTGCTGCGTAAACGACACGGGCGGCCTTTGTACATATGAGACTTTGATGATTGATGATATTCAGGATGGCAGTCTCGATCAGCTGCGCCTCGATGATAGGAGCGACAACTTTAAGCAAAGGTTCCTGGGGAAAGACGACCGTGCCTTCCGGAATGGCGTATATGTCGCCGGTAAAACGGAAGCTCTTTAGGTAATCCAGAAAATCTTCATGAAAGAAACCGGTGGAACGCAGGTATTCGATATCTTCCGATGTAAAGTGAAGATTTTTTATATAGTCAATGACCTGTTCCAGTCCAGCTGTAACAGAAAATGCAGCCCCATCTGGATTCGTACGGTAAAAGACGTCAAAGATGACCCGTTCACGGTTTTGATTTTTGAAATAGCCTTGCATCATGGTTAATTCGTACAAATCCGTTAATAATGTTAAATGTGCAGTGTTCATGGTATGATTTGCCCCTTCTCTCTTTACGGTATTTCCACAGTATACCGGACTAAAAAAGGAAATACCGGTATTGTCTTGACTGCTGTCCAGTCATATGGCACTATTATACCCCGACAGCATGGAAAATGCAATTATTTAAAAAAATCTATTGACATAGGATAA
>DVLT01000014.1 GCA_018715345.1 Candidatus Onthocola gallistercoris | reverse complement strand
AGCCTTCGGAATGGATAAGGTGGTCTGGTGTGTGGCCCAGGGGATGGACGCGGTGAAAACCGGCACCTCCTTGACTTGCACTCAACGGGGCTGTCTTTGCATCGGACGGCTGCCACAAGAGACGGATAAGCAAAAACGAGTGGATAAATTGGTGGGGCTTTTTGAAGAAAGCGGCCGAAAATATACTGTTGAAGTGGATATCAAAAGACGATTATGGGCAAAACTCATGATGAATGTGGGGATCAATCAATCCTGCATGGTATATGAGACGAATTATGGGGGCGTCCAGAAGGACGGAGCGGCCCGAGAGCTGATGATCCGGGCCATGAAAGAAGTCATGCGTCTTTCGGAGGAAGAAAATGTATTTTTGGATGATTCAGATCTGAAGGACTATCTGGATCTGATCGATGGTCTGACGCCGGAGGGCATGCCCTCCATGCGTCAGGACGGTCTGGCAGGACGGCCTTCGGAAGTGGAATTGTTTGCGGGGACAGTAAAAAAACTGGGACAAAAACATCACATTCCCACCCCGGTGAACGACTGGATATACGATCGGGTGAGGGAAATGGAAGCGGCTTATAAAGGAAAGGAACTGCGGCCATGAAGTTTCCCAGGATCATGTTGGCCGGCCTTCACAGTGGCTGCGGCAAGACGACGGTGACCTGTGCTCTGATGAAAGCGCTAAAAGACAGGGGAATGGATGTGGCGCCTTTTAAATGCGGGCCGGATTATATCGACCCCATGTTCCACCGATTTGTAACGGGCAATATTTCTGCCAATCTGGACAGCATTTTTGCGGATCAAAAGACACTCACATGGATCTTGACTTCCCATGGCGAAAAAAGGGACATCGGTGTCATGGAAGGGGTCATGGGATACTATGACGGACAGGGTGTGACAACTGCAGGCAGCGCCTGGGATGTGGCTGTCAAGACGAAAACACCGGTCATCCTCATCGCAAGACCTTCTGGGACAGCCCTATCCCTGGCTGCCATGCTGAAAGGTTATCTCACATTTAAACAGCCCTCCATGATCGCCGGAGTGATACTGAATGGCATTCGGGAAGGGATGTATAGTTTTTACCGAGGGATGATCGAGGAACAGTTGGATATCCCCGTTTTGGGTTTTTTGCCGGAGGAAAGAGAAGTAACGCTCCATAGTCGGCATTTGGGACTGGTGACAGCCCAGGAGCTTTCCGACCTGTCAAAAAAAATCGAGAGGATGGGGGAGATGGCCTCGGCAACATTGGATATGGATAGGATCTTGTCCATAGCAAAAGAAGCGGCTGAGCTGCAGACGGATCCGCCGGAAAGGATCCGGCAGATTTTGTCCGATCGCCGCAGCGGTGAGGGCCTCCGGCTGGCGGTGGCCAGAGATCCGGCGTTTTCCTTTTATTATGAGGATAATCTGGCATTGCTTGCCGCGCTTGGGGTAAACTGTATCCCCTTTAGTCCGATGGCGGATGAAAAGCTGCCGGAGGATATCCATGGCTTGTACATCGGCGGCGGTTATCCGGAAATATATGCAAAACAACTGTCAAAAAACCGCTCCATGCGGGCGTGCATCCGAAAAGCCGTATCGGAGGATAACATTCCCACTATAGCCGAATGCGGCGGATATATGTATTTGGGAAGGACTTTAAAGGACCGGGAAGGCCAACAGTGGGCCATGTGCGGCAGCCTTCCTTGCGACAGCGAAATGACCAGTAAACTGGGACCCTTTGGCTATGTGGAGGTGGAACTGGAAAAAGATTGCGTGCTGGGAAAGGCAGGGAACCGTTTTATCGCCCATGAATTTCACTATTCCCGCATGAGGGGAGAGGGCAATGATCTTCATATGGCAAAGGGAAACGGGAAAACCTGGACGGGCGGCCATACCAGTGAAAATCTTTATGGAGCCTATCCCCATCTGTATTTTTATGGCGCGCCCGAACTGGCGGCCGCTTTTGTGGGAAGAATGGCAGAATGGAAAGAGAGAAAGGAACGAAGTGACAGATGATACGGTTATTTGCGGCATTCATAGCAGATATCTTTTTTGGAGACCCCTATTGGCTGTATCATCCGGTCCGTCTCATTGGAAAGTGGATTTCTTTTCTGGAAAGGCGGCTCAGAAAATATTTCCCCCCATCGGATAAAGGGGAGCGGACGGCAGGAAGATGGCTTGTACCCTTGACGGTCCTTCCTTCCTTCATACTGCCATTCGTCATATTGGAAGCGCTCACCTGGTGGCGTCTGCCTTTACCGGACATACTGCTCCGTTTCACCGGCCCGGTAAAAACCTGGGGTGAAGGTCTGGCGATGGCGCTGGATGCGTTCTGGATGTATCAGATACTGGCCATGGGATGTCTAAAAAAGGAAGCATTGAAAGTCTATGGGGCGCTTAAAGAAAACGACCTTTCAGACGCCAGAAAAAAGCTTTCCTGGCTTGTGGGCAGAGACACACAGGATCTGTCAAAGGAGGAAGTGGTCAAAGCCACTGTGGAAACGGTGGCGGAAAATACCACAGACGGCGTGGCGTCGCCGCTGTTTTATATGGCGTTGGGACTGATATTCCTGCCTTTTGGCGCCCCGTTGGGATTTGCCTACAAGGCGGTGAATACGTTGGATTCCATGGTGGGATATCGGAATGAAAGATATAAGTGGTTTGGCCGGACATCAGCGATAACAGATGACGTGGCCAACTTTATCCCGGCCCGGTTATGCGGACTGTCCATGGTCGTCGCTGCTTTTTTCGGCTATGATGGACGGGGAGCATGGAAGGTGTTTAAAAGGGATCGTTTGGCCCATTTAAGTCCCAACAGCGCCCAGACAGAAAGCGCCTGTGCTGGAGCATTGGGCATCCAGCTGGGCGGGACCCATGATTATTTTGGCAAGCCGGTGGAAAAGCCCACCCTTGGCGATCCGGCCAGGAAAGCGGAGAAAAAGCATATAAAAGACAGCCTACGGCTCATGTACAGATCAGGATGGCTATGCCTGACGCTGGCGGAATTTATGGCGTTGGCGGGACGATTTGCGCAAAATCTTTTGTAGCTGCCACCGGGGATGTATGGCCAGGGTATCGGCTGCGCAGGCAAAAGAAAGGCATTTTAAGATATGGAGGAACAATGAAGGCGGAAAATATATTTTTGATCGGATTTATGGGAACCGGAAAGACAACAGTATCGAAAGCATTGGCGTCCCTTTTGCCAATGGAAGAAATGGATACGGACGCGTATATAGCGGCTTTGGAGGGCATGTCCATCTCCAGTATATTTGAAGAAAAAGGCGAGACCTATTTCCGGGATCGGGAGACCCGGTTATTGGAGGAACTGAAGGTAAAAAAAGGTTATATCATTTCCTGCGGCGGCGGGATGGCACTGCGGGAGGAAAACCGACAGAAAATGAAAGAAGCGGGCAAAGTGGTACTTTTGACAGCTCGGCCGGAGACCATACTGGAACGGGTGAAGGATAATGATGACCGCCCGCTGCTCCAAGGCAGGAAACATGTGGAGGGTATCCGGGAATTGATGGATATACGCCGGGAACGGTATGAAGCTGCCGCGGATATCACTGTGGCAACAGATCACAGAAAGCCGGCGGATATTGCCGGAGAAATAGTGGAACGTATTGGAGGTTTGGTATGACGATATTGGTTATTGACGGACAGGGGGGCGGCATTGGCAGGCAACTGGTCTCCGCTGTGAAAGATCATTTTCCACAGGTGCAGGTAACAGCCGTTGGAACGAACAGCGCAGCCACCCAAGCCATGTTGAAAGCCGGAGCCGATCAGGCAGCCACCGGCGAGAATGCGGTGTTGGTGGGGTGTCGTAAAGCCGATATGATCATCGGACCTATCGGGATCGTGATCGCTGATGCCCTCTGTGGGGAGATCACGTCTGCGATGGCAGTGGCCGTGGGACAGAGTATGGCAAAGAGAATATTGATCCCGGTCAATCACTGTGATAATGTGGTCGTGGGTGTGTCTGAGCTGGCTTTGGGAAAACTGATGCCACAGGTGATCGAAGAAGTGGCAAAGATTCTTTCAGAAAGCGGGAAGTGATCTTATGGATATGGATAGAATGGTACAAGATATCGTGCAGGCTATGGAGAAAAGAGGCATAGGCACATCCGATGATAAAATATGGATCATATCGGTGGATGGAAGGGCGGCTGCGGGAAAAACCACGTTGGCGGCCAGACTGTCCCAGTTGCTTGGCGCCAGTGTGATACATATGGATGATTTTTTCCTGCCAGGTATGCTGCGGACCGTTGAAAGACTGGACGAGCCGGGAGGAAATGTACATTATGAACGGTTTTCCAGAGAAGTGTTACCCCATTTGAGGGAAAACAGAAGGTTCGACTATCGGATCTTTGATTGTGTGCAGATGCGTTATAGCGGGAAACGATCGGTGGAAAACAGCCGTTACCGTATTGTGGAAGGCTCCTACAGCAATCATCCCGTTTTTGGCGACTATGCGGATTTTCGTATTTTCTGCGATGTGGATCCGGAAGAGCAGAAAGAACGCATCCTTCGGCGCAATGGCAGAGAATCGGAGAAAGTGTTCGAGCAAAAGTGGATCCCCATGGAAGAAAAGTATTTTGAATGTTTTAAAATACGGGAAAAAGCGGATCATCATCTGGTTTCTCAAAAGGGAGAATAGGATGGGGACTTTTTTCAGATAGATGGGCCAGAGTAAATCGGAAAGAAAAACACAGCTGTATCCGGAAAAGTGTTTTCCAGTCAGCTGTGTTTTAACGTATCGGCCAGGTTTAAGAAAAGTATTTTTGCTTGATATGGGAAATAGGCATGTCTTGGCCAGTCCACAGTTTAAAGGCGGCAGCGCCTTGATAGAGGAGCATGTACATGCCATTAAATGTGGCGCAGCCTTTCTCGCGGGCCATGCGCAGCAGCCGGGTTTCCCGGGGATTATAGATCACATCGGAGACGATCAATTCCGGACGGAGTATGCCCGGATCTCGGATCAGGCAATCCTGGGTATTGGGAGCCATGCCAACAGATGTGGCATTGGTCAGGATATGGCTTTCACCGATACAGTCGGCAAGGCACCGCTCATCTGCCAAGTCGTGGAGAAGCACCTGACAGGCAGTCCTTTCGTTGATCTTATCCACCAGAGACTGGAGTCTTGGGAAGAACGTATCTTTCCGGTTGAGAACATGGATTTTTTTCAGACCGTCAATGGCCGCCTGGACACAGATGGCGGTGGCTGCTCCGCCGCCGCCGAGTAATGTCATGGTTTTTCCGGTCAGGTCGTAACCGGCATCTTTGGCCGCTTCCATATAACCGATGCCGTCGGTGGTATGGCCGGTAAGGATACCGTTATCGTTGACCACGGTATTGACCGCGCCGATGATCTCGGCGGCAGGAGACAGCCTGTCACAGTAATCGGCCATGAGGTTTTTGTCCGGCATGGTCAGATTAAAGCCCCGCACTCCCAAGACTTTCAGACCTTCCACGGCGGTTTTTAAATGTTGTGTATCCACATCAAAGGCCAGGTAAGCATAATCAAGACCAAGGACTTTAAAAGATTCGTTATGCATCATAGGTGAAACGCTGTGGGCCACAGGGCTGCCTAAAAGCCCCGTCAGTACGGTATGGCCGGTGATTTCATAGCTCATATATCACAGACTCCTTTCCGCGGTCCTGTAAAGGGACGCGATGTAAAAAACGTGTTTCTATTGAAAAATTGCTATTAAAATATTAGAATAAATGGAAAGAAAAGTCAATGCGCAGGAGGTGTGGAGATGTATCCATTGAAGATAAGAGACGTCACATTGGGGGAGGGACGGCCAAAGATATGCATACCCGTGATGGGAAAAGATAAAGAAGAGATCCTCAGGCAGGCCCGGATCGCGGCGGCGGCCCCCTCTGACCTGATCGAGTTTCGGGCGGATGCGTTTGCGCAGATCCTGGAGAAGGGACAGATCAGTCCGGTATGGGAAAGCCTGCGGCTGATCCTGGGAGACAAACCGCTGTTGTTCACGTTCCGTACCAGCCATGAAGGCGGTGAAAGGGCGATATCTTTTCAAGATTATGAAAGTCTTTTAAAAACAGCAGCGGACAGTGGGTTTTGTGATGTGATCGATGTGGAAGTGTTTATGGATGGCTGGCAGATTTCTGAAAGGATCCGGGAACTGATCACCCACATCCAGGGAAAGGGAGCGGCGGTATTGGCTTCCAACCACGATTTTGTCAAAACACCGGAAGAGGGGCGGATCGTGGAAAGGCTGAGGGCCATGGATAAAGCGGGAGCAGATATATTAAAGATGGCCGTCATGCCCCATTCGAGGGAAGATGTGCTGACCCTTTTAAAAGCCACGGTCAAAGTACGGGAATCAGATATTTGTAAACCCCTGGTGACCATGTCCATGGGGGCTTTGGGATTGGTGAGCCGGTTGTGCGGGGAAACCTTTGGGGCGGATATGACCTTTGGCACCGGCGCCAAAGCGTCAGCGCCAGGTCAGATGGAGGCTTTAAAACTGCAAGAGGTGTTGGAGGCCATTCACCAGACGATGAGCCAGTCTTAAAAATGACTTGAAGTTGAGACAGGAGGATGACATATGGAGATGGAACATGGAGGCGATATCCTGGGAGCCAGTCACTTGTCCGGCATTGCGCCGGATATGCTGCTGGATTTTTCTGTGAACGTCACCCCCCTTGGCATTCCTGAAAAGATCAAAACGGCCATGTATGAGAGCCTTGGACAGGCCGGATTGTATCCGGATCTGAGCAAAAGGCGATTGAACCAGGCTATAGGCCGTAAACATCATATACCGGAATCATGGGTCTGCTGTGGAAATGGCGCATCGGATCTCATATTTCGGCTGGTATTTGCCTTGAAACCAAAGAAAGCGTTGATCCTGGCGCCCACATTTGTGGAATATGCATCGGCGCTTTGCTGTGTGACAGGGGATATTGAACGGTACAGGGTGGATCATAAAGATTTTATGGTCCGGGAGGACATATTGGATCGGATAACCGAGCGGACGGATCTGGTCATTTTGTGCAATCCCAATAACCCCACCGGACAGCTGATCCCGAGGGATCTTATGATAAAGATCGCCGGGAAATGTGCCTTGACACATACTTTGCTGCTGATCGATGAATGCTTTCTGGAATTTGCGGAAAATGGGAAAGACTATTCTATGGAAAAATTTCTGCCGGCATATCCGGGCATGGTCATCTTGAAATCTTTCACAAAAATGTTCGGGATCGCCGGACTGAGGCTGGGGTATATGCTTTGTTCGGATAGCGATCTGTGCCGGATGGCGGATCGGTTCGGCTGTGACTGGAATGTGAACTGTGTGGCGGAAGCTGCCGGCCTTGCGGCATTGGAATGTGACGATTACGTGGAAAAGGTGGTTGCATGTGTGTCAAAGGAGCGGGCGTTCCTTATAACCTCGCTGGAATCTCTGGGGATTTCTGTGGTCCATGGCAAAGCCAATTATCTTCTTTTCAGAGTACCGGGAGAGGAAAGACTTTATGAAAAACTTCTGGCAAAAGGGATCATGATACGCACATGCAGCAACTATGATAACCTGGGAAGGGATTATTATCGGATCGGGATCCGTACCCCTGAAGATGATCGATATCTGGTCAGGAGTCTGGATGAAATATTGCGGCCGGAAGAGGCGGACAGAAAGGAGATGGATGCGTGAAACTGGTATCATGGAATGTGAACGGCTTGAGGGCCGCTGTCAATAAAGGGTTTGTGGAAAGTTTTGAGACATTGGATGCGGATATATTTTCCATCCAGGAGACAAAACTGCAGGAGGGGCAGATCGATCTTTCGCTGCCCGGTTATCATATGTATTGGAACTATGCCCAGAGAAAAGGCTATTCGGGAACGGCGGTATTTACCAAAAAAGAACCCCTGTCTGTCCGATATGGTATGGGCATTGAGGAGCATGACACGGAAGGACGGGTCATCACATTGGAATTTGACGATTTTTATCTGGTCAATGTCTATACGCCCAATTCAAAGGAGGGGCTGGCAAGACTTCCCTACCGGATGGAGTGGGAAGATGCGTTTCGGGATCATCTGAAGAAATTGGAACAGGATAAACCGGTGATCGCCTGTGGCGATATGAATGTGGCCCATGAAGAGATCGACCTGAAAAATCCCAAGACCAACCGTAAAAATGCCGGGTTCAGTGATGAAGAACGGGCAAAGATGACAGAACTTTTGGGAGCAGGCTTCATTGATACGTTCCGGTATTTTTATCCGGATGTGACCGGCGCCTACTCCTGGTGGTCTTACCGGTTCAATGCCCGCAAGAACAATGCCGGATGGCGTATCGATTATTTCCTTGTCTCAGAAGGTCTGAAAGGCCGGCTGAAAGATGCATCCATCCATCCGGAGATCTTTGGCTCGGATCACTGTCCGGTGGAACTTGTACTGGAGGATCTGTGATGGCAAAAGTGATCATGATCCAAGGGACCATGTCCAATTCCGGGAAGAGTTTCCTGGCTGCAGCCTTATGCCGGATCTTTCGTCAGGACGGATATAAAGCGGCGCCTTTCAAATCCCAGAATATGGCGCTCAACTCTTTTATCACCAGGGAAGGGCTGGAGATGGGACGGGCCCAAGTGATGCAGGCAGAGGCAGCGGGCATCGAACCGTCGGTGGATATGAATCCCATCCTGTTAAAGCCCACCAGCCATACCGGTTCCCAGGTGATCGTGGGCGGCGAGATCCGGGGGCAGATGAGCGCAGCGGATTATTTTAAATACAAAAAGAAGCTGATACCGGATATCATGGCGGCTTATGAACGTCTTGCCGGTAAACATGATATCATTGTGGTGGAAGGGGCAGGCAGTCCTGCGGAGATCAATCTGAAAGAAAATGATATCGTCAATATGGGATTGGCGGATATGCTGGACGCCCCGGTGCTTCTGGCAGGGGATATCGACCGGGGCGGAGTATTCGCCTCCCTCTATGGGACAGTCAAACTTCTGGATCCGGCGGAGCAAAAACGGATAAAGGGTCTGGTCATCAACAAATTCCGGGGAGACGTGGACATATTAAAACCGGGACTCCATATGATCGAAGATCTGACCCACATACCGGTGGTGGGCGTGGTACCCATGTTGTCTGTGGATCTGGATGACGAGGACAGTCTGTCGGATCATCTGCATGTGAAGGAAAAGTCCGGCGAAGGGTTGGATGTGGCCGTTATCCGACTGCCGCATATTTCCAATTTTACGGATTTCACTCCCTTCGAGCGGCTGGAAAATGTCTGCCTGCGTTATGCGGATAAAGCCGCTTTGCTCCAAAACAGCCAACGGCCGGATCTGATCTTGATACCGGGCAGTAAAAATACGATGAAAGATCTGCTCTGGCTTCGGGAAAATGGCATGGAAGCAGCGATACTTAAGGCCAACCGGGACCACCATATACCGGTGGTGGGCGTATGCGGCGGCTTCCAGATGCTTGGGAAAAGCCTGTCTGATCCGGAAGGAGTGGAGGCCGGCGGACAGATGGCAGGTATGGGGCTGTTGGACATGGAGACTGTCTTTAAAGGAGAAAAGACCCGCAGCCGTATACAGGGGAAAGTTCTGCAAAGCGCCGGTCTTTTTCAAAAGCTGGAGGGCCATGGTGTGTCCGGTTATGAGATCCATATGGGCATCAGTCGGCCGGGGAAAGACGCGTTTCCGATGATCCGGCTGGACGATGGCAGGATCGATGCCATGGGGGATCGGGCGTCAAATGTGTGGGGTACCTACCTCCATGGTATTTTTGACGATCCGGATTTCCTAAAAGACTTTTTGGAACCGATGATGGTGAAGAAGCATCTTTCCTATCAGGATAACGGACTTTCCCTGCAAGCCTATAAGGAAATACAATATGACAAACTGGCCGAAGGCGTAAGACAGGCCTTGGATATGGAGACCATCTATCGTATTTTGGAGATGGATGGAAAGAAACGGGAGGAATGATGGGATGATGGAAAAATTATATCCGGATGCATGGGTCCGGTCGGCTTACGATATTCCTTATGAACGTTTATATAAAAAAGGATACAGAGGGGTTCTGTTTGACATTGACAATACGCTGGTACCCCATGGAGCGCCGGCAGACGATCGGGCGAAACAGTTGTTTGAACGGCTGTATCAGACGGGCTATGCCTGCGGACTGATCTCCAACAACCGGGGGAAAAGGGTGGATATGTTCAATGAAGAGATCCATGCCTATACGATCTGCAATGCAAAAAAACCTTTGCGGGAAAGCTTTATCAAGGCTTCGGCTCTGATGGGCGTGCCGGCGGATAAGATCCTGTTTGTGGGGGATCAGATCTTCACGGATATATGGGGAGCCAGACGGTCGGGTATGTACAGCATCCTTGTAAGACCGGTGAACCAAAAGGAAGTGCCCCAGGTTCTTTTCAAGCGTCCCTTTGAGAAGGTGGTGCTCCATTTCTACAAAAAGCATCGGGCAAAACAAAAAAAGAGTTGAAAAATTGTCGTATATTCTTTATACTAAAATGGAGTAAATGTTGAAAACATTAAGGAGGATTCGAGATTATGATATCAGCAGGAGATTTCAGAAACGGCCTGACGATCGAGTATGAAGGAAATATTTATCAGGTGATCGAATTTCAGCATGTAAAACCTGGTAAAGGTGCTGCTTTTGTACGTACGAAATTGAAAAATATAAAGAGCGGCGGCGTGGTTGAAAAAACATTCCGTCCCACTGAAAAATGTCCGCCGGCACATATTGACAGAAAAGATATGCAGTATCTGTACAGCGACGGCGACCTGTTCTACTTCATGGACGTTGAAACCTTTGATCAGATCGCTCTGAATCAGGATCAGATCGGCGATACGCTGAAGTTTGTCAAAGAGAACGATATGGTGAAGATCCTTTCCCATAACGGCGAAGTATTTGCCATCGAGCCTCCGCTGTTTGTAGAGCTTGAGATCACGGAAACAGAGCCGGGATTCAAAGGCGATACATCCACAGGCGCGACCAAACCGGCTACAGTAGAGACCGGCGCGCTTGTTTACGTGCCTTTGTTTGTTGAGATCGGAGATAAGATCAAGATCGATACCCGTACAGGAGAATATCTCTCCAGAGTTTGATGCTATCAAAAGACAATAATCAGCCCGTCAAGGACATCCGACGGGAGGACGCAGCGGTCCCCCTACGGACTGACGCGGGATAAAGTACCCTGCAGCTTGCTGCGGGGTATTTCGTTTAGAGGTGAGTATGACAGTGAAAAGTGGATTGGTACTGGAAGGCGGCGCAGTCCGGGGGATTTTTACGGCCGGCGCGCTGGACTATCTGTTGGAAAAAGACATGACAGTGGACTATACGGTGGGCGTTTCCGCGGGAAGCTGCAACGCAGTGGATTTTGTTTCCAGACAGTTTGACCGGACGAGACAGTGTTTTATGCCGGAACGAAAGAGCCGGTATCTGACATCCGAATCCATATTCAAAAAACACAGTATTTTTGATATGGATCTGATCTTTGACAAATATCCGAGGGAGATCTATCCTTTTGATTTTGATACATTTTTTCATTCGGATACAGAGTGTGAGATCGTTGTGACCAATTGTCGGACCGGAAAGGCAGAATATAAATCTGAGGCGGCGGATAAGATCAGGCTTATGGAATTGTGCCGGGCTTCCAGCAGTATGCCGTTGGCAACCCCCATGGTGTTGGTGGACGGAGAATGGTATGTGGATGGTGGAGTGGGCGATTCCATTCCGGTGAAACGGGCTATAAGTAAAGGATGCGATAAACTGATCATCATCCTGACCCGGCCAAAAGAATACAGGAAACAGGCGAATACGAGAACGGATAAGATCTGGAAACTATATTTGAGAAAGTATCCGAATCTGGCAAAGGCCATGTGCCACAGATACAAGGTATACAATACTCAAGTGGAGTGGGTGGATAGATTGGAAAAAGAAGGACGGGCCTTTGTACTCCGGCCGGAGATACCAGTAGTCTCCCGGATCGAGCAGGATCATGAAAAGTTGATGGAATTTTACCGGCATGGTTATATATCCATGATGCGCCGATATGACGAATTATGCCGGTTCCTTGAGGAATAGGTGAGAACAGTGGATTTTTACGGAACATTGGGACCGGGTTGTGCAAAGAATCATATATTGACAAGCATGTTTCAGCAGGGGATGACCGGACTCCGGTTAAATCTGTCCCATGGCATGCTCAAGGATAATGCCAACATTATTTATCTGGCCAGGAATGCGGCAAGCCGCACAGGATGCGACACAAAACTATTGATCGACCTGCAAGGACCGGAATTGAGAGTGGGGGATTTTTCCGGTATCCGGAAACTGAGGACAGATAGCTGCGTCATCCTTGGAATGCGGGGGATTCCTGTACCGTCTCCGGTGTTAACTGCTGCGCGCCCGGGCATGGTACTTCTGATGGATGACGGTAAGATCAAGTTAAAAGTGGTGAGTCAGGGCTCCGGCCAGCTGGTATGCCATGTGGAAAGGGGCGGCGATCTGGCGCCCCGGAAAAGCATCACCATGCCGGAAGGGAGCGTGCGTCTGCCTGTTTTGACCCAGGCGGATATGCGTAATCTGTCGGATGCATCGTCTTATGGGGTGACAGGCGTCATGCTGCCATTTGTCCGCAGCAGAGAAGATGTGCTGGAATTGCGCAAGACTCTGAGACAAAAGGGAGTCGGCCATATACGTGTATTGGCAAAGATCGAGAACCGTGAGGGGATGGAGCGCCTGGCGGATTTTATACAGGATGTGGATGAAGTGGTCATTGCCAGGGGCGATCTGGGCAATGCCATGCCTTTGTGGGAATTGCCGGCAGCACAGGACCGGATCGCAAAGACTTGTCGGATGGCTGACGTTCCGTTCATGGTCGTTACCCAGATGCTGGATTCCATGGAACACCGGCCGGTTCCCACCCGGGCCGAGGTTTCAGATATATACCGGGCGGTGGCTGAAGGGGCGTCCTCCCTCATGTTGACCGGCGAAACCGCAGCGGGAGAATATCCGGTGGAATCCATGGCCTATCTGGTGAAAACCGCCAATGCGAGTTGGGAATATTTGAAAAGAAATTGTTAGTTTGCAAAAAAATGCGAATGTTTTTTTGTAACATATTGACAAAGAATACTGTTATGGGGTATGCTGATATTAGGCAGAATTCAGATGCGGTATCGGGGGATGCCGTATGCCTGAGAAAGGAGAAGCGTATGAGATAATGAATATTGGGATGATCGCGCACAACAGCAGAAAGGAATTGATGGAGAATTTCTGTATCGCGTATAAGAAGATCTTGAGCAAGCATTCTTTATATGCGACAGAGGTCACAGGCAGAAGGATCGAAGGGGCGACGAATCTGAAGGTGAACAAGTTTCTGTCCGGTAACGTGGGCGGAGATAAGCAGTTTATGGAGATGATCGAGGCCAATTCGATGGACATGGTTATTTTTTTCTATAACCCGATGGGAAACGGCGATGAAAAGCCGGAACTTTATCAGATCATGAGCAAGTGTGATGCTTACTGCATACCGATGGCTACCAATATTGCAACGGCAGAGGCACTGATCATGGGACTGGATCACGGAGACCTGGAATGGCGTCAGAGATGACAGAAAGAAAGCAGCAGGTAGGGGAAATATAATGAAAAGCAATAAACGATGGCGGCATGATCTGGAGACAGATGATGCCGTTTTTGTTGATTGTATTTTCTCGGGATCAAGGATGGATTTTGGCTGTTTTAGGATTGCATAAACCACTAAATTCGATTATTATAATACACGTAGTTGAGAAAAAGAAGTGTTAGATAGATGAAATGAAGGGAGAAAAGCAATATGCAGTGTACAAGAAAGGTAACGGATTCCATTTACTGGGTAGGCGGCAATGACAGACGGCTGGCGTTGTTTGAGAATATTTTTCCGATCCCCAGAGGGGTTTCCTACAATTCGTATGTTATCCTGGATGAAAAGACAGCGCTTATGGATACGGCGGATTTTTCCATCAGCCGTCAGTTCATGGAGAATGTGGCCTATGCGCTTGGCGGCCGCGACCTGGACTATATGGTGATCGATCACATGGAACCGGACCATTGTGCCAACATACAGATGTTGAAGGAGAAATACCCAAATGTAAAGATCGTTGGCAATGCCAAGACTTTCCAGATGATCGGGCAGTTTTATGATCTGGATCTTGCAGACGAAGATAAAGTCGTAGTAAAAGAGGGTGATACACTGGAACTGGGAAGCCATACGTTGACATTCGTCATGGCGCCCATGGTACATTGGCCGGAAGCCATGGTGTCCTATGAAGTCAGTGAGAAGATCCTTTTCTCTGCTGATGCTTTTGGCTCCTTTGGCGCTCTGGACGGCCGCATTTTTAATGATGAGATCCATTTTGAAAGAGACTGGATGGATGACGCCAGACGGTACTACACCAATATTGTGGGGAAATATGGCGCGCAGGTCCAGATGCTGTTGAAAAAAGCGTCCGCGTTGGATATCCGGATGATCTGCCCGCTCCATGGCCCCATCTGGAGAAGTGATCTGAATGTACTTCTCACAAAATACGATCAGTGGAGCAAGTATGAGGCGGAAGAAAAAGGTGTGCTCATCATCTATGGTTCCATGTATGGCAATACGGAAGGGGTGGCCGGAGCCCTCAGTGTGAAGCTGGCCGATGCGGGCGTGAAAGAAATGGCGGTTTATGACGTATCCAAGACACATATGTCGGAACTGATCGCAGAAGCTTTCCGCTACAGCCATATCGTACTGGCTTGCCCGACTTATAACGGCGGCATCTATCCGCCGATGGATGCGCTGCTCCATGATATGAAGGCGCTCAACATGAGCAATAAAGTGTTTGCTGTCATTGAAAATGGTACGTGGGCGCCTGCTTCCGGCAGACTGATGACGGCAGTCCTGGAAACACTGAAAGGCTGCAGTGTGCTGGATACAAAAGTAACGGTTAAGTCCACATTGAAGCCGGATAAGGAAGCGGAACTGGACGCCCTTTGCCAGGCCATTACCGCATCCCTGTAACCGTCGGCCTGATAGGATTAGAAGGAAAGAAGTTTATTCCCAATGAAAGGAAAGATCATTGAAGCCGCCTTTGTTCTGGCGGCGGCCATCGTACTGGCCTTCGGTTTTGTATCCTGCCAGAATACGGGAGGAAGATCAAAGGAATATGTGAGCGGCGGCGGGAGAGCCGCAGCAGGAAAGTCTGTCCATTGAGGGCATGGAACAGGCTGTGGCAGAAAGCTACGAGATTTCAGAGGCAGACAGTACAGTCAAGGCTTTTGTGGCGTATATCGAATCCGAGACAGCTTACTATGGTTATACTCTGTCCGGAACAGGGGAAGTTTATGATCAGCAGATCGAAGCGCAGAGATCGGCGGTCAGCAGTTTAAAAGAAAAATAAAAAGAAAGATTCCCGGAATGTCCGCGGCCATCCCTTTCGCTTGTTGGCGTGAAGGAGAGGGAGGCGCGCCTTCCGGGAATTTTGTATTTATAGGGGCAAGCTCAGTCGTCCACATCAAAATTTTCAATGACGCTGGTCTTACGTTCCGGCTTGGAATCCCCATGTTTTACAAAACACATGGTCACAAAGGCCAGAGCAGAAAAGACGACAGCATAGGGAAACAGTATCCGGTAGGAAACATTCCCCAATAAAAATCCCGAGAATACGGGGGTAAAGATCTGGGCGGCCATGGAAAAAGTATAGTAGATCCCTGTATATTTTCCCACATCACCGCCTTTGCACATCTCCACCACCATAGGCAGAGAATTGACGCTGATGGCAGCCCAGCCTATGCCGATACAGGCAAAGCCCACATTGATGACCGGATGATAGCTGGTAAAGAAAAAGGCTGCCAGATAACATAGGGTCATCAGGATCACGCCGCCGCAGATGGTCTTTTTCCGACCGATACGACTGGACACGATCCCGATGGGAATGTAGCTGATGATGGCCGCCACAGTAGCTACCATAAGACAGTTGGCAAAGCCGCCTCCTTGGATCCCCCATACCGTCTGGGCATACCGGGAAAATGCGGTGGTCACCGCATTGTAGGCGGTAAACCACAGAAAAATGGATAGAAGGATAAAGATCAGGCTCTTTTTCACTTCCGGCGTCAGCGATTGGCCGCCCTTTTCCGTTTCCTGAAGTCCGCCTTCCACGTTTTGGGGAAATTCCTCCAGCAATTGCCGGGCGAGTTTGTTTTCCCGGATCGTGGCAATAAGTAGGATCACAGCAAAGCCCATCAGGGCGGCAACGGAAATAAATAATGGCAGATAATCCGGCCGATCCCCATTTCCCACAAGGAGGGAGATCATGATGAGGGAATAAACGCCGCCGACGGCTCCCATAAGGTTGATCACAGCGTTGGCCTTGCTCCGGAGGGGCTTGGGGGTCAGATCCGGCATAAGAGCAACGGCCGGGGAGCGGTAAAAGGCCATAGCTAAGAGGGTAAGCCCCAGGGCGGCGATAAAAAGCGCCAGATTATCCGTATCGTCCGCCACTGGAAGCAAGAGCATAAAGATCACAGCGGCAAGGGTGCCTACGATGATAAAGGGAGTACGCTTGCCCATGGGGCTTTTGCATCGGTCCGAGAGGACGCCGAAAAAGGGCAGCAAAAACACGGCAAGTACATTATCCATGGCCATAATGGCGCCGATAAGGGTTTCATTTAAATGAAATGAATTTTGCAGGATCAGCGGGATGATATTATCGTACATCTGCCAGAAGGCGCTGATGGACAAAAAGGCAAGGCCGATAAAAAATGTGCGTTTGTAATTCAGCTTCATAAGTACTCCTTTCGGATCTGTTCGGCGATGGGGGATGAAATCTTACAGATGCGGCGGTCATAGGTTAAAAGACCGTTCGTTTCTTCTTCGATATCTGTCAACTGGGTATAAACAGCCCCGCAGAGCCCTTTTCGGATCAGTGGTTTAAGATCATGGAGCAGGAGTCGGCGAAAGGCATTTTCCAATTCTGAACATGAATGGAAATCCCGATATCCGTAGGTTCTGTCTGTGGCGCTGTGTCCGGCCACATGGTAAACATAGCCTCCGTATTCCGAGAGGACATATACCCGGTCATCCTTTACAGGCGCCAGCTTATAAAAATAATTGTGGACGCTTTTAAAATCGCCGGTTCCATGGTCAAACCATCCGCTGGCAGAGTCGATGAGCCGGGACGGATCTGACTTACGGATCTGTTCAGTGATCCGTCCGGTATCAAACTGTCCCCATCCTTCATTAAAAGGTACCCATGCCATAATGGATGGGGAATTTTTTAAAAGGTTCACCGTGGCGAGTACTTCCCTTAAAAATTCCCGGCGGCCTCTGGGATCTGTCCGTCCGGTGATCCGATATTCCAGTTTTCCTTCTGGCATCCGTCCGGTTTTTGGTCTGTCATGGGAAAAGGGTTTTTTCGAACGGGATTTTTTTAATTCAGGTCCGGGGACACAGAAAAAGGTGGGAAGATAGGTCAAAAGGGTGGGGGAATAGGCGCTTCCGCCATTGACCATATCCTGCCATACGATCATACCCATGGTGTCACAGTGGTAATACCATCGACGGCATTCTATTTTCGCATGTTTGCGGATCATATTAAAGCCAAGTTTCCTGGCCATGTCTATATCGTAGCGCAGAGCCTCATCCGACGGGGCTGTATAAAGCCCATCGGGCCAATAACCCTGATCCAGCACCCCATTTAAGAAGATATCTTCATGGTTCAGACAGATCCGCGGGATCCCGGTCCCATCCTTTTCAACAGAAAAACACCGCATGGCAAAATAACAGTATACCGTATCCTTACCTAAAGTGATCTCTGCCGGATACAGATAGGGTGTTTTTGGCGTCCAGCTTTTTGGGGAAGGGATATCCAATGTAAATACCCGAGATCCAAATTCCCGGTCGATCACAGGCTTTCCGTCACAGGGGAAAAGAGATTTCTGACCATCGGACAGGATCGCCGCATCCCATATTTTTATATGTACGACAGGGGAAACATCTGTATCCTTTTCATGGATGCGGACCGTAACCTTGCGTTGGTCATGATCTGCTTCAAAATCCACACCAGTCATATGCTGCCGGGGGACGGTTTCCATCCATACCGTCTGCCATATACCGCTTTGGGCTGTATAATACATGCCGGAGGGCGCCAGTTTTTGTTTGCCCCGGCTGTGATAAGATGTGTCGGAAAAGTCCTGGACCCGCACAGTCAGGCACAGGTCATTTGAGCCCGGATGAAGATAGGGTGTCAGATCCACCTGGAAGGGGAGATAACCGCCCACATGTTTTTTGACAAAATGTCCATTGATATATATATGAGCGCATTGATCCACAGCCTCAAAATGGAGGAGACAGCAGCTATCGGCTGTATAGTCGGTGATATGGAGCGTCCGTTCATACCACAAATATTCATCAGGCTGCAGCTGGCGCCCAACGCCGGAAAGCAGGCTTTCCGGGGAAAAGGGTACAAGGATGAGACCGTCAAAATTTTTTGGGTATTTTCCGGAAGCGGTGATGGCATACTGCCAGTAACCGTTCAGTATCACGTACTGGGAGCGCATCATCTGGGGCCTGGGATATTCTTCCAGGATGTGATCAGGATCAAGTGTTTCTCCCCAAATCGTATCCAAGGCGGTAAGAGGCTGCCTTTTTTCTTTTTTAGGGAGTGTCTTGAGCATTTCTTTTATCTTCATAGAACTTACCTCTTTTTTCTGAGATATGAAATCGGATCATCTGTATTTCTCGTTTTTAATTATACCTGTTTTTATGCAGAATCTCAATGATAGAACGGGTTATTTTGAAGGGAAAGGAGAAAAGACGTCCGAAGAAACGGATAGGTTTCAGAAAGACCGAAAGGTCATTTTGCCGTAAGAAACCGAAAGTATTTTGTAAGAATTTTTTAATGTAATATACATTGACGCACAATATTATACGACATATAATATGAAACATAAAATAACATTGAAAATCCAAGAGGGAAGGAGTTGGCGGGATGGTTTTTAATACAGGCGCAGCTTTGCTGGATGCCATCGTACTTTCTGTTGTGTCTAAAGAAAAAGACGGGACATACGGCTATAAGATCACCCAGGATGTGCGGCAGATCATCGATATTTCGGAATCTACGCTTTATCCGGTGCTAAGACGGCTGCAAAAGGACGGGTGTCTGGAAGTATACGATATTCAATTTGGAGGACGCAACCGGCGCTATTATCGGGTGACAGAAACCGGTCTTGCCCAGTTGAACCTGTACCGGAGTGAATGGAAATCCTATTCGGAAAAAATAACACAACTGTTTGAGGGGAAGGAGGTCAGACGATGACGCGGGAAGCATTTTTGGAAAGGCTGGAATATCTGCTGAAAGATATCAGCGAACAGGAGCGAAAAGATGCGCTGGACTATTATAATGCCTACATGGATGATGCCGGTCTTTTGGCCGCAGATGAAGTGGAAGGTTTTCTGGAATCACCGGAAGTGATCGCCGCCTCTATACGAAATTCACTAAATGGAAAAGAGGATATGGGAGAATTTAGTGAAAACGGTTACCGGGAACCGGGACAGGGGGATAGGGACAGCATGTCCAAGCCGGTCCGTCTGTCAAAAGGATCCGGAAAGAAAGAGGAAAAATATGCGGGATCCACAGGCAGCCAAAACGCTCATGAAGAAGGTTCAGAATACCGCTACAGTTACGGTACAGAACGGGAATGGCAGCCGGCGGGGAAAACCGGGGAGGACAGTGATATGTATGGACATGAGCGTTCGGTCAATATGGGTAAAGTGCTTTTGATCATCGGACTGTGCATCATCGGCCTGCCGGTCATCGGCAGCGTGATTGCGGGAGCTGGGTCGCTGGTATTGGGCATTTTTGCCGGGATCGTTGGGATCATCATCGGTGTGGGTTTTGCCTCCTTTGGACTGATCCTGTTCGGTATATGCCTGTTTGTAACGGGTGTTTTTCAGATGTTTACTTCCATTCCAACGGGTATTTTGCTGATGGGGATCGGTCTGCTGCTCGTGGCGGCAGGGCTTTTGGCCATGATCGTGACATTGTGGTTATTCCGGTTGATCCCCCGATTCTGTAAATGGATCGCGGATCTGTTCCACAGAGCATTCAGAAGGGGAGGGAAAGCGGCATGAGGCAGTCCACAAAAATTTTATTAGTCATGTCCGGAATACTGGCGGCATTTGGCCTTTGTCTGTGTATCGTCAGCGCTTGCCTGGGTATGACATTCGGCACATTAAGAAATATGTTCCGCAGCGGGGAACTCCATATTCCTTTGAGTTTTGGAGGCGGATCCATGGCGGAAACATCTGTGGAAATGGCACAGCAGCCCAGTGAAGATACGGGCTATAATAAAGGTATGTTCAGTGTCCCGGCCGATGGACTGACGGATCTACTTATCGATCTGGATGTCATAAGCCTGGATATCAAAGAGAGCAGTGATGGAGAGAACATGTCTTTTGAAATGGATGACAGTGTGCGGGACTTTGTTTTTTGGAACTATGATGGCGGCTATCTGGAAATCTATGAAGAGGAGGGAGACTGGAACCGGGACAAGGGGAAAGCAACTTTGTACTTGCCCGAGGGTGTGGAACTGATGTCTGTTGACATCCAGACAGATACGGGGAGTATCACATCGGATGTGGCCTTCTCCTGTACAGAACTTCGGCTCAATGCGGATACCGGAAAGATCGATATGTCTGATGTGAACGCCTCATGGGTATCCCTGGAAAGCGATACGGGAAAGATCCATTTGGAAGGCAGTGTTCAAGGCTATGGATATGCCAGCGCAGATACGGGAAAAATAGAGATCGAATTGACAGAAGGACGGGAGGACGATTATAATTATTCTATCCAGTCTGATGTGGGCAAGATATCCATCGGCGACAAAAACTACAGCGGACTGTCAGTCAGTGACTATATTGACAACGGATCAGAGAAAGAATGGGAACTGTACTGTGATGTGGGTTCTGTGGAATTGAGTTTTAAATGAGGAGGATGAACAGTTATGGCATCGAAAAAACTTTATCGATCATATAAAAATAAAATGATATGCGGCGTCTGCGGAGGGATTGGCGAATATCTCGGGGTGGATCCCACGGTCATCCGTATTTTGGCGGTCATACTGGCGTGTGCAGGTACAGCTGGGATAGTGGCCTATATCGTCGGGGCTATTATCATCCCGCCGGAACCCTGGAGCTAGATAAAGGAAAAAAGGGCATGCTGAGGCATGTCCTTTTTTGTATGCCAGGCTTTTTTTGCAGATCCCCATTCCCGGTTCTAATTCCGGTTTGTCCACATATATTAATCACAGGTGGTGATGGTATGGAGCAAATGTTTTCCCACAGACTGAGGCAGGTGCTTTCAACGGTTCTGGGGCATCCTGAGCAGCTTCAGGAAATACGTCTGAGAGCCGGACAGCCCCTGCTCATCCGGTATAAAAACCGGGAATGTGGCGTGGATCCGGGAGGCAGACTGACGGAACGTATGACTGATGCTTTTAAGGCGACTGCACGGGATGTGAAGGAGACGCTGGATTGCCTTTGCCAGTATTCCCTATATGCCTATGCAGACGAAATGAGGCAAGGTTTTTTGACTGTCAAAGGCGGCCATCGGATCGGGATCGCCGGTCAGGTGGTCATAGAAGAGGGACAGATAAAAAGTATACGGTATGTGTCATCCCTGAATATCCGTATCGCCCATCAGATACCCGGCTGCGGCGCGAAAGTCCTTCCCCGGCTGTTCAACGAAAACGGCCTGTGCCATACATTGATCATCGCGCCGCCTGGCTGCGGCAAGACCACGATATTAAGGGACATCGTGAGACTTTTATCCTGGGGCGGACAGTTGGAGGGCGTGGGAAGGATCCCGGGAATGACGGTTGGAGTGGTGGATGAACGATCGGAGATCGGCGCCTGCTATCAGGGACTGCCGCAAAATGATCTGGGTCCCAGGACCGATGTGATGGATAACTGTCCAAAAGTGGTTGGTATGATGCGGCTTGTCCGGACCATGGCGCCCCAGGTGATCGCAGTGGATGAGATCGGTGGCGAAGGGGACATGGCGGCGGTGGAGGAAGCCATGAACTGTGGTTGTCGGATGATCGCCACCATACATGGCCGGAATATGGAGGAAGTGAGAAAACGTCTGGGTATGGAAGCTGGACAGGAAATGCCCTTTGAAAAATATGTGTTGTTACCTGATAACAAAGAATTTGACCGGACTCCGCAGGTGATGACGGAGGAGGGGCGGAGCAGGATCTCCGGGAGGTATTTGTGTGGCTGAAAATAGTGGGTATGTGTCTGGTCGTGGCAGGCTGCGGTTACTGGGGGTTTAACCGGGCGTTTGCATTAAAAGAAAGGATACGCCGGCTCCAGGTGTTCGTGCAAAGTCTGGCTTTGCTAAAAAATCAGATCGTCAGCTACCGGATGCCGGTCCCGGAAGCGGCAGAGGAGATTTCTTACCGGATCTGTCAAAGGGAAGTGGCGGCCTTTTACCGGGAATTGGCGGCAGAACTGAAAGAAGGAAAAGGAGAAAGCGGTGAACAGATATGGAAAGAGGCGGCTGAGCGGACGCTTTGGGAGGAAGATAAAGAGGTCATCAGCCGACTGGGAGCGTTTATCGGCGTGCTGGACACACAGATACAGGTACAAGCGCTGGACGGCTGCATCGGTGAGTTGGGGGAGACGATACAATATCTGAGACAGATTTCACCGGATCGGATCCGACTTTACCAGACTTTGGGCTTTGCCGCCGGCGCTTTTTTAGTTATTTTGCTGTTGTGACCGGATAAGGAAGAGGAGGTGCCGGGTGTCCATACAGATCATATTCCGAATTGCCGCGGTAGGCATCCTTGTCTCTATCCTGAATCAGGTACTGAAACATTCGGGAAGGGAGGAACAGGCATTTCTCATAAGCCTTGCCGGACTGATACTTGTCCTTTTTTGGATCGTACCCTATATCTATGAATTGTTTCAGACGATCGAGCAGATGTTCGCACTTTAGATATCAAGGGAGGAATGGCTGTGGTAAAAATCGCTTTGCTGGGGATCGCTGCGGTCTTGATCGCTGTCAAATTGAAAAATGTCCAGCCTGAATATGGGATCTTCATAGGTGTTGCCGCCGGACTTATCATTTTTGGATTTTCTGTCACACGGCTGCAGGTCATCCTGTCCGAGATCGAGAAGATCCGGCAATACTTGTCCGTCCATTCTTCCTATGTGGCTGTTGTCATCAAAGTGGTGGGGATCGCCTATATCAGTGAGTTTTCCTCCAATCTCTGCCGGGATGCCGGTTACAGCGGTATTGCGTCTCAGATCGAGATGTTTGGAAAACTGACCATATTGGTCATGAGCCTGCCGGTTTTGACCGCTTTACTGGATACCATACAGCAGTTTATGGGGTAGACATATGAAAAGAATCGTGATGATCCTCGTCTGTCTGATCTGGGGCTTTTTTGCACTTCCGGTTTCAGCCGAAACCTATGGGGAAACGGAAGAAAACAGTATCCTGGCAGAGGATGATGCGTTGGATTATTCCCAGGTACAGCAAGCTTTGGATGAGATATTACCGGAAACTTTCAAAATGTCTTTTTCTGATCTGGTGACCGCTTTTGCCTCCGGATCTGTCAATGAAATATTTTCCGGACTGAAAGATTATATCCTCGATCAGCTGTTTTATGAGGTGACGTATAACTGGAAAACGATGGGACAGATGATCGGCATTGTCCTGATCAGTTCGGTTTTTACCAGCTTTTCCATGGCATTTTCCAAAAATTCCATTGCAGATACGGGATTTTATCTCACCTATATGGTATTGTTCACTTTACTGCTCACTTCCTTTCACACAGCTGTTTCAGTGGCTGGGGGCTTGATGGAAAATATGCTGAAATTTATGACGACACTGGTACCGACTTTTTGTCTGTCCCTTACTTTGTCAGGACATTTGACAACAGCGGCGCTGTATCAGCAGTTGATGCTGGCTGTGCTGACGGTGCTAGAATGGCTGGTATCCCGCGGGATCCTAAAACTGATCCACATTTTTGTACTCCTCAGTCTGATCGATCAATTATCAAGAGAAGATCATCTGTCAAAATTGGCAGATTTTTTTCATACGATCATCGGCTGGACTTTAAAAACCATATTGGGCGTGGTGCTGGGCCTGAATGTGGTCCAAAACATGATCCTGCCTGCCTTTGACACGATAAAAAACGGCATGGCCGTCCGGGTGGTTTCCGCCGTGCCAGGGGTGGGGGATGCTATGGAGTCGGCTATAAAGACCGTGGCTGGAGGGGCTGCGGTCATAAAAAATGCTGTGGGAGGAGCGGGTATATTCATATTGGCCCTTTTATTCCTGATCCCGGCTGCCAAGCTGGGATGCATGGCCCTCATGTATCAGTTGTCCCAAGCGCTGGTCCAGCCGGTGGCGGACAAACGGATGCTGGGGTGTATGCACAGCGTTTCCGTGGGGATCCTGCTTTTGATGAAAGTGCTGGGGACCGTGTTTGTCCTGTTTGTGATCTCCCTGGCCATGATCACATCGTCTTCCGGACTGCTTTTTGGCAGTTAAGCCGCCGGGAAGGGAGGGAATATGGAGCAACTGCGTACCTGGATCATGGGCATGGTCACTTTTCTTTTGATGATGACATTGGTGGAACAGATGATACCGGGGGAGAAATACAGAAAATATGTCCGGCTGGCCATGGGACTGATACTGATCTTGATGATCAGTATGCCTGTGATGCGGATTTTTGGAGTGGAGGAAAATGTACTCCAGAATTTTGTACAGGAGAATTTAAAATTATCATCGTTGGAAGCAGCGGCGGCCCAGCCGCTTTTCACTGAAGCGGATCTTTTCACCGAATCCTATGAACAGACGATCCGGCGAGAGATAGACGTGTACTTTGCGGATCAGTCCATGAACATGGCGGAATGTAATATGGACATTGTAACAGATGCTTCTGCCAGGGATTACGGAAGTATCCGTTCCATGGATATCGAACTGATCCCATTGGATGTTCTTTCCAAAGAATCGGAGGGACAAGGTGAAAAGGGAACAGATACCACAGTTCAGCCGGTGGATCCGGTGGATATAACAGTGGGAAATACCGTAGAAAAAAGGGAAGAGACAGCGCGGGTACCGGAAGAAAAGCTGGAACAGTGGAAAAAAGATCTATCGCTGCAGTATGGGGTTGACGCTGAAAATATCACGCTGGTGATCCGATGAAAGGGGGCTGGGCTGTGGGTAAAAAACTTCGTCAGATGTTTTCGGGAAAAAATAAAAAGGAACAGGCATTGATCCTGGTCCTGTCCGGCATCTTATGTCTGCTGGTGGTCTGGCCCATGCCGGATACGGATCCGGATAAGACAGCCGCCCAGACCCCATCCGAGACGCCTTCCCAGATGGAAACCGACGGGGCATCGGAGTTGGAGTTGTATGTGGAAAATCAGGAGGCAAGGTTGAAAACCTTGCTGGAGTCCATCGAAGGGGCAGGACAGGTCCAAGTGATGCTCCGGATCAAGGCCACAGGAGAATATGTGGTGGAAAAGGATACATCTTACCAGAACAGTTCTGTGGAAGAAACCGATTCTCAAGGGGGCAGCCGTAGCAGTACAGACAGCAGCCGATCGGAAAGTTCTGTGTTCACAAAAGATGAAAATGGCAATGATATTCCCTATGTGGTCAAAAAAAAGGAACCGGAAATCGAAGGTATTGTGGTTTCCTGTGAGGGTGGGGGAGAAGAACGGGTCGTGGATGATATATTGGAAGCTGTTCAAGCCCTTTATGATGTGCCGGCGCACAAAGTTAAAGTCGTAAAGATGAAATAAGGCTATCCCCTGGGATCATTGACAGTAAAATACCAAAATGTTATGATTAATATATACAAAAAAGGTTTATCTATTTTATTTTCAGATATTTCCGGGCCGTCAGGTCCGGACAATTTTTACAGACACATCTTGCTGCATCCAAGACGATGTGACGGTGAGAAAAGTCGGATGAACCGGCAGCAGAGGAGAAGAAAGAAGTCGTTTGCAAAAGGAGGGGGAGACATATGACAAAAGAAAGGAAATGGATGCGGATATTTAAGATCCTGTCAGGAATACTGATGACAGGAACCGTTATCTATATGCTTACATATCTTATCCTGGATCTTTGTATGCCGTTTTCGGCAATTTCAGAGACAGGGGATGCGGTGTTTTATATACGTTTCTGGGCGCATCAGGCAGTAAGTATCATACAGGGAGTTGGTCTGAATCTGTATTTTTACGGGAATGTGACATTGCTCATCCTTTTCGGAAAAGAATGGACAGCTTTGCTGCCTTACCGGAAAACGGCCCAGTATCTAGTACGTACCAAAAGAGAATTTCATAGATATGGGAGATATCCATGAGGGTGATCATATGGACGAACAGATCATCTATGATGACAGCGAAGTAAAAAAGATTGGGCCTGACGATTTTCGGCGACCCAATCTTTTTTGTACATATGGATTTTTACTGATGATAATAGCTGAAGAAATCGGCGATCTTTCCCATGGCTTCTTTCAGTACTTCGATCCTTGGCAGATAAACGATACGGAAGTGATCCGGCTGATGCCAGTTGAATCCGCCGCCGTGGATCAGCAGGATCTTTTTATCCCGGAGCAGGTCAAGGGCGAACTGTTCATCGTTTGTGATATTGAACTTCTTAATATCAATTTTGGGGAAGATGTAAAAAGCAGCCTTTGGTTTGACACAACTGATCCCCGGGATATCGGTGAGCGCTTTATAGATATACTCCCTCTGTTCGTAAATCCTTCCGCCGGGAACGATATAGTTTTTCACGCTCTGGCTTCCGCCTAGGGCCGTCTGGACGATGGACTGGGCCGGCACATTGGAACACAGGCGCATGTTGGAAAGCATTTTCAACCCTTCGATATAATCCGCGGCAATCCGCTTATTTCCGCTGAGGATCATCCATCCGATCCGGAAACCGGCGATCATATGGGATTTGGACAGACCGCTGAAGGTGACGCAGAAAAGATCCGGTGCCAGGGAAGCGATGGATACATGCTCCGCCCCATCCATGACCAGACGGTCATAAATCTCATCGGAAAAGATGATCAGCTGGTGTTCTCTGGCAATATCCACGATCTGTTGCAGTACTTCCCTCGGATAGAGGGCGCCGGTGGGATTGTTGGGATTGATGATGACGATGGCCTTTGTCCGGTCTGTGATCTTCTTTCGTATGTCATCCATATCCGGATACCATTCCGACTGTTCATCACACACATAGTGGACAGCTCTTCCGCCGGCCAGATTGGCGCTGGCGGTCCATAAAGGATAGTCGGGGGAAGGGATCAGGATTTCATCGCCGTCGTCCAGCAGTGCGGACATACACAGATTGATCAGCTCGCTGACACCGTTGCCCGTGTAGATATCATCCATGGAAACATTGGGGATATGCTTTAACTGGGCATACTGCATGATGGCTTTTCTGGCAGAGAACAGGCCGTTCGCCGAAGAGTAGCCTTCACATTCTGTCAGCTGTCGGCGCATATCGTGGATGACCTCATCCGGCGTCCGAAAACCAAAGGGAGCCGGATTACCGATGTTCAGTTTCAATATTTGGGTTCCGTCTTCTTCCATCTTCGTGGCAGCATCCACCACAGGGCCTCGCACGTCATATAATACATTATCCAATTTTGAAGATTTTTTAAATTCACGCATTTTTTTCCCTCCTGAAATATGATCATCACGGTTTTTTACGTTTCCCTGGGACGGGGTTTCCGTCGGCGCTTCCGAACCGGAATCTTCCGCCCCTTTTAACCAGTCTTCGTCCACTTGCAGCGTCTGCGCAAGAAAACGAAGAATGGCCGCTCGGGGCACCGTCTTTCCGCTGACATATTGGCTCATATGACTTTTGCCCAGCTTCAGTCCTTGATCTTGGGCGGCCCGGATGATGTCCACCTGTTTTTTATTCTGTTTTTCCATCGCCGCTTTTAAACGGTCCGCAAAAGTTTCGTTCATTGACATCGCTCCTGGAAGTTCAATTTTCATAGAATTCATTTTAACATATAATGGAAAGAAGTTCAATAAAAACTGGAAAAGTTCAAAAAATATTTTGAATTCTGGAAAAGTTCAATTTTGCGGGGCCGTCATATCCGGAACAAAGATATCATAAAATGGAAGTAGCAAACAGTGAAAGGCGATTTAAGGAGGGCTCAGGTTGAAAAAGGGTGTCAGAAAAAATCAGATTATTATCGCGGCCCTGGCGGTCATGATCATCGTTGCCGGATATCTGAACTTTAAGACCGGCGGGATGAAGGCCGAAGAATCTTCGGTCATAACCAATGTGACAACAGAGGGTGAAGTTTTGGATCTCACCGATGAAAATGCGGATATCCATGTGGCTGCGGATGACGAACAGGCCGTGGCGGATGCCGGGGAGACGGCGGCCGAAGCCAGTGAGGAAGGGGAAGCTGCGGAAGACACCGGTGAAACGGAGGTCATCGAAGATGTGGGAGAGGCGGTATTGACAAGTACGGCTGCCGGACAGAATTTCAGTGCATCTGCCAAACTGAACCGGGAACAGATGCGCTCCAAAAACAAACAAGCGCTTTTGGACATTATCGATAATGCCAATGTGACGGAGGAATTAAAACAGACCGCCATGGAAGATCTGATGGCCATGACCGATCGGTCGGAGATGGAAGTGGCAGCGGAAACACTCCTTTCTGCCAAGGGATTTGAGAATGCGGTGGTCAGCCTGACAGAAACATCCTGTGACGTGGTCATCTGTCAGGAAAGCCTGACAGATGAGGAAAAGGCCCAGATCGAGGATATCATCCAGAGAAAAACGGATATGGGCACAGAGAGTATTGTGATCACCACATTAAATTGATAATTTTCTTTGCAAAAGCATATAATTTTGTTATAATACCCTGTAAGAAGGTTTTAACAGATGGAGGTAGAGACCGATGGCTAAAGAACATGAAGATACAATGAGTTATGCGATACATGAGGACCACACGATCGGAGAAGTTCAGATCGCCGATGAAGTGGTGGCGATCATTGCCGGACTGGCAGCGACAGAGGTCAAAGGGGTTGCTTCCATGTACGGGAATATCACCAATGAACTGGTTGCCAAGCTGGGGATGAGGAACCTGTCCAAAGGGGTTAAGATCAGCGTGGATGAAGAGTGTGTCTCCGTGGATCTGACGATCAACCTGGAATATGGTTATAGCATTCCGGAAGTGGCTTCTGCAGTTCAGGAACGGGTCAAGAGCGCGATCGAGAACATGACCGGACTGGAAGTGTCCGATGTCAATATAAGGATAGCAGGCGTTGATCTGGAAGAGGACTGATCAGACAGCTGGATCGGAGAGAATTTAAGGTGACGCGGGTTTTGTCGACCTGCGTCACCTTTAAAGTGAGATAAAATGTTGGAGGAAACTATGGGCAGAAGAGAACTACGGGAACATATATTCCGGCTGCTATTCCGTGTGGAATTTCATCCGGACGAGGAGATGGATGAACAGATAGCGCTGTATATGGAGCATCTGCAGACAGCAGAGGAAAAGGACCGGGCCTATATCATAGATAAGGTGAATGCTGTCCGGGAAAAACTTTCCGGAATAGATGACATGATCAATGAAGCGGTGGAAGGCTGGAGCACAGAACGTATGATGAAAGTGGATCTGACGGTCATCCGGCTTGCGGTGTATGAGATGAAGTATGATGAGAATATACCGGTGGGTGTGGCTATCAACGAGGCGGTGGAATTGGCCAAACGTTATGGAACGGATCAGTCGCCCTCTTTTGTAAATGGTGTTCTTGCGAAGCTGGCCTGAAAAGGAAGTGGGGCATTGAAGAATATATATTCTGTCTCTCAGGTCAACGCTTATATAAAAAGCCTGATGAGCGAAGATTATTTTCTGAATCAGATTTATGTCCGGGGCGAAGTATCCAACTGCAAGTACCATCCTTCCGGACATATTTATTTTACATTAAAAGATCATCAGGGCGCCATTGGATGCGTCATGTTTGCCAGTGCCAGAAGGGGACTGGCTTTTGCCATGCGTGAAGGCATGCAGGTGATCATCTACGGTTATGTTGGTGTCTATGAGCGGGATGGAAGATATCAGCTTTACGCCAGAGAGATCGAGCGGGTCGGCGAAGGGGAGCTTTACCGGGAATATGAAAAGCTTAAAAGGTTTTTGAAGCAGAAAGGTTATTTTGACAAGGCCCATAAAAAGTCCATTCCCAGATATGCCAGGCGGATCGGCATCGTTACTGCCTCCAGCGGGGCGGCTATCCAGGATATCATCAATGTTTCCAGACGCCGGGATCCGGGGATCCAACTGATCCTGAGTCCGGCCAAGGTCCAGGGAGAAGGGGCTGCGGCATCGGTGGCCGCGGCCATACGCCGGTTGGATCAATCTGGTGTGGATGTGATGATCGTGGGACGAGGCGGCGGTTCCTTGGAAGAACTTTGGGCTTTCAATGAAGAAGCAGTGGCCCGGGCAGTCTATGAATGCCATACGCCGGTCATATCGGCAGTGGGTCATGAAACCGATGTGACACTGATCGATTTTGTGGCGGATATGCGGGCGCCGACTCCGTCTGCGGCGGCAGAATTGGCTGTTACGGATATGACAGAGATACAGAAGCGCATCGATGACAGAGAGGAAAGCCTCAGGCGTCAGATGATCTATAAATTGGACAGATACCGGCAAAGACTTGCCCTTTGCCGCCTTCGGCTGGGTCATCAAAGTCCCCGGTCAAGGATCGATGATTACCGACAACGTCTGGCTGACCATGAGATAACCCTCAGGGAAGGCATGAAGCGGCAGCTGGAACGGTGCAGACAGCGTTTGGCTCTCTACTGCGAGCGGCTGGGCGGACTGTCGCCTTTAAAACAGTTGGAACGGGGATACAGCGTGGTGACGGATGAAGTTGGCCGTACCATTTCATCCGTGGAACAGATCCGGGTCGATCAGGATATCCATATCCGCATGACAGACGGAAAACTTAAAGCCCGCATATGCGGGATCGAACCGGAAAAAACAGAGCAGGACAAGTAAAGGAGGACAAGAAGGTGGCAAAGGCAAAATCATTGGAAACAGCTTTTGAAGAGTTGGACGCATTGATCGAACAGATGGAGAATAAGGACACATCTTTGGAGGAATCCTTTAAAATATACAGTTCAGGCATGAAGCTGGTCCAATATTGCAATGATGCGCTGGACAAAGTGGAAAAGAAAATGATCGTACTTGAACAGGAAAAAGAGGATGAATGATGGGGTTTAAGGAAGGATTAAAAAAGAGAACAGAAACGATCGAAGGTATCATACGGGAATATGCGCCGGAAGAAACCGGTCTTTATAAAAACGTCTGCCGGGCCATGAATTATAGTCTGATGGCCGGCGGCAAACGGCTTCGGCCCATGCTCATGCAGGAAACGTGGCGGCTTTTTGGCGGGAAGGAAGAAAAACTTCTCCAGCCATTTATGGCAGCCATCGAGATGATCCATACATATTCCCTGATCCACGATGATCTTCCTGCGCTGGATAATGACGATTACCGCCGGGGGAAAAAGACGTCCCATAAAGTATTTGGGGAAGCCATGGCGATCCTGGCAGGAGACGGGCTGTTAAATTATGCTTTTGAGACGGCATGCAAAGCCATGGACGCCGTTGAAGATGAAAAACAGCTTGCAAAGGTGGCGCAGGCGCTCCGGGTATTGGCAGTAAAGCCGGGACTTGCCGGTATGCTTGGCGGCCAGGTGGTGGATGTGGAGATGGAAGGAAAGCCCATCGGAAAAGATGTGCTGGATTTTATCCATGAGCGTAAAACAAGCGCTCTGATCGAGTGTTCCATGATGATCGGAGCCATATTGGCCGGCGCCGGTGGAGAGGAAGTAACTGGGATCGAACAGGCTGCCCGTAAGATCGGACTGGCCTTTCAGATACAGGATGATATCCTGGACGTGACCAGTTCACTGGAAGTACTGGGGAAACCGGTCTACAGTGACGAGAAGAATGAAAAGACAACCTATGTATCCCTTATGGGGATCGAAGCGGCAGCCGGGCAGGTGGAGAAGCTTTCCAATGATGCCTTATCCATCATCCGCGGGTTATGCGATGCAGGCGGCTATGCCAATCCGTTCCTTGAGGAATTGCTGAAAGCATTGATACACAGGAAAAAGTAAGTAGGTGTACGTTTATGACGGCTTTATTAGATCAGATCACACAGCCAAACGATATCAAAAAAATAGATCCTAAAGATTATGAAGCTCTGGCAAAAGAACTGCGGGCGTTTATCATCAAGTCAGTCAGCGAGACGGGCGGCCATCTGGCTTCCAATCTGGGAGTGGTGGAACTGACGATGGCGCTCCACCTATGTCTGGATTTTCCAAAGGATAAGCTGATTTGGGATGTGGGCCATCAGTCCTATACCCATAAGATACTCACAGGACGAAAGGACGGCTTTACCGGCCTCAGGTCCTTTGGCGGCATGAGCGGTTTCCCAAAACATCGGGAAAGTTCCTGTGATGCCTTTGACACCGGTCACAGCTCCACATCCATTTCGGCAGCTTTGGGTTATGCGCGGGCCCGTGACTTAAGGGGCGAGGATTATACGGTGGTAGCCGTGATCGGCGATGGTTCCATGACCGGCGGTATGGCTTACGAGGCGCTTAATAATGCGGCGTGGATGAAGAGCAATATGATCATCATCCTGAATGACAACAATATGTCCATATCCGGGAATGTGGGCGGACTTTCCAGTTATCTTCAGAAGATCCGTACCAATGAATCCTATGTGGATTTCAAGGTGGATGTGGAAAATGCCCTGCGCAAGATCCCCCGGATCGGTGACTCTGTGGTCAGAGGGGTGAAAGATACAAAGGATGCGATCAAACGGCAGCTTATTCCCGGCGGATTTTTTGAGGATCTGGGGATCGAATATATGGGACCGGTCAACGGTCACGACATCAACCAGCTGGTCCGGGCGATCCGGGCCGCGAGACGGAAAGATCAGGCGGTCATCATCCATGTGCTGACCAAGAAAGGGAAGGGTTATGTGCCGGCTGAGGACAATCCGTCCGCCTTTCACGGTGTGGACTGTTTTGATATACGCAATGGCCAGCCCCTTCACGAAAAAGTCTCCATGACCTATACCGATGCTTTTTCAAAAGCCATGAACTATCTGGCGGTGAAAGATGAACGGGTGGCGGCCATCAGCGCGGCCATGCCTGCGGGCACCGGACTTTCCCGGTTTGCCAGACGTTTCCCGGATCGGTTTTTCGATGTGGGCATTGCGGAAGAACATGCGGTCACCTTTGCGGCCGGTCTGGCGGCCGGCGGCGTCAAGCCTTATGTGGCCATTTATTCCTCATTTTTCCAGAGGGCCTATGACCAGATGATCCATGACGTCTGCATCCAACATCTCCCGGTCACGTTCTGTGTGGATCGGGCCGGATTGGTGGGCGCCGACGGCGAGACCCATCAGGGGATCTTTGATCTGTCTTTCATGTCCGGCATCCCGGGGATGACAGTGTTTGCGCCGAAAAATAAGTACGAACTTTATGATATCATGAAATTTTCTCTGAAATTTGACGGGCCTTTGGCCATCCGTTACCCGAGAGGTGAAGCCTGGGAAGGGGAAAGACAGCATCGGGCGCCCATCGTTTTGGGGAAAAGTGAACTTTTATATACAGGAAAACATATCGGGCTGCTGGCAGTGGGCAGTATGGTCCAGATCGCGGTAAACGCCAGACAACAGCTTTTGAAAGAAGGCATCGATGTGACGGTGGTCAATGTCCGTTTTGTCAAACCGCTGGATAAGGAGATGCTGGACTGGCTTTCAAGGACCCATGAAGTGCTGATCACCCTGGAAGAGAATGTGCTTGCTGGCGGCTATGGCATGGCGGTCAGCGATTATCTGATGACAGGCAATGACTATGGACATCATGTCAAGCTTTCACATATTGCAGTTCCAGATGTTTTTGTGGAACAGGGCAAGGTGGGATTGCTCAGAGAAGAACTGGGTATGGATGAAGCGTCCGTTTCGGAAAAAGTCAGAAAATACTGGAATACATTGGAGGATGGAAAGTGAAGAAACGTCTGGATGTACTGATGGTGGAAAGACGTCTGGCCGATTCCCGGGAAAAGGCGAAGGCGATCATCATGGCCGGCCAGGTTTTTGTCAATGGCGAGCGGGAGGACAAGGCGGGAACCACATTTGAGGAAACAAAGGCCCAGATCGAAATAAAGGGAAAGACATTAAAGTATGTGAGCCGGGGCGGATTAAAGCTTGAGAAGGCGATGGACGTCTTTGGCGTGGATGTGAAGGACAAGGTATGTATGGATATCGGTTCTTCCACTGGCGGCTTTACCGACTGCATGCTCCAGAATGGAGCGCGAAAAGTCTATGCGGTGGACGTGGGACACGGACAGCTGGACTGGAAGCTGCGTAACGATCCACGGGTGGTCTGTATGGAACGGACCAATATCCGTTATGTTCAGCCGGAAGATATAGGAGAGCCCATTGCTTTTGCGTCGGTGGATGTGTCGTTCATCTCCCTGACTAAAGTGCTTCCGGTAGCCCGTACCCTTCTGACAGAGAACGGCCAGATGGTCTGTCTGATCAAACCCCAGTTTGAAGCGGGAAGGGAAAAAGTGGGTAAGAAAGGTGTTGTGCGGGATAAGGCAGTACATGTTGAAGTGATCCGGATGATCATGGATCATGTGACCCAACAGCATTTTGCCATCCGGGGACTGAGCTTTTCCCCCATAAAAGGTCCGGAAGGCAATATCGAATATCTGATCTATATCGAAAAGTATCCGGAGGATACAGCGTTGCCCGATCCGGTGGGGGATCCGGCAGACGTGACAGATCAGGCCCATGCTTCACTTTAAGGAGGCCCCTATGGATAAATTTTTGATCGTGACAAACCGAGATAAGGATAAAGGATTGCAGGTGACCGGCTTTATCCAGAAATATCTGGAAGATAGAGGCGCCCGATGTCGTCTGGCAAAGCCTTTGCAAGGAAACGATGCCCTTGTTACCGGCTATACGGATACGAGCAGTCTGAGAAATGATGTGGACTGTGTATTGGTACTTGGCGGCGATGGGACATTGCTCCAGACAGTCCGGGATTTTGTGGGGATGGATATCCCTCTGGCAGGTATCAATCTGGGGACCACCGGATTTTTGGCAGCCATTGACCGGGATGAACTGATGTCCGGTCTGGACGCCCTTTTGCAGGACAGATTTACGGTCCAGAAGCGGATGATGCTGAAGGGACAGGTATTCAGAGGCGAACGATCCCTTCAGGAAAGCATGGCTTTCAATGATGTGATCGTTACCCGTTCCGGCTATTCCCGGCTTGTGGAATTAAAAATTTATGTGGACGGACATCTGCTGGATATATATGCGGCAGACGGTGTGATCGTGGCCACGCCCACCGGATCCACCGGATATAATCTGTCTGCGGGTGGACCGGTGGTCTTTCCTCAGACAGAGATGATGATCATCACGCCCATCTGCCCCCATTCCCTGTCTGCACGGAGTGTGGTCGTGCCGGCAGACGCCCAGGTTGTCGTGGAAGTGGGTAAGCGGCGCAAGACACAAAAGGAAGAGGCATTGGTCACTTATGACGGGCAGACGGTGTGGAATCTGGAGACAGGTGATCAGGTGCGGGTGGAGCGTTCCCCCATATACGTTCCGATGATCAGTATACGTCAAAATGATTTTTGTGATGTATTGAGAAATAAACTGAAAAATGTACAGTAGGCATGAAAGGAGACTGTGGCGGGTGAAATCAAAAAGACATGCGAAAATACTGGAAATCATCAATAAATATGAAGTGGAGACCCAGGAGGAACTGGCTGAGCGGCTCAACGAAAATGGTTTTGCCGTGACCCAGGCGACCATTTCAAGAGATATACGGGAGTTAAAGCTTTCAAAAGTGGCCGGCGGCAATGGCCGGCAGAAATATGTGGCGTTTGCCAAACCCAATTCGGAGATGAGCGACAAATATTCCCGAGTATTAAAGGAAGGGTTTGTTTCCAAAGAACTGGCTACCCATCTGATCGTCATAAAGACGGTGACCGGCATGGCCATGGCCGTGGCGGCAGCCATCGACCATATGGAGCTTCCCGGAGTCGTGGGATGCATTGCCGGCGATGATACGATCATGTGTGCCTTAAGGAGCCCGGAGGATGCCTATATGGTCATGGAAAAATTTGATCATATACTTTTATAAGTCGGGATATGGAGTGATGACATGCTTTTAAATATTCACGTGAAAAATCTGGCGCTGATCGATGAAGTGGATGTGAGTTTTAAGGATCATCTGAATATCCTGACCGGTGAGACCGGCGCAGGAAAGTCGGTGCTGATCGGCTCGGTCCATATGGCCCTGGGCGGGAGGATGTCAAAAGATATGATCCGTAAAGGAGCCCAGGAAGCGGTGGCGGAACTTTTTTTCACAACGGACAACCAAGAGATATTGGAACGGCTGGCATCCATGGATATCCCGCTGGATGGAGATCAGATAGCCATATCCCGACGGCTGACAAGAAACCGGAGTGTCTGCCGGATCAACGGAGAA
Source organism: Candidatus Onthocola gallistercoris (assembly GCA_018715345.1). Taxonomy (GTDB): domain Bacteria; phylum Bacillota; class Clostridia; order Lachnospirales; family Lachnospiraceae; genus Frisingicoccus; species Frisingicoccus gallistercoris. The sequence goes on along the minus strand of DVLT01000014.1, from coordinate 4,001 downwards.
TTGGTTTCGGCGGCAGCTCTGCGGGAGATCGGCAGTCTTTTGATGGATCTTCACGGCCAGCATGAGAATCAGTCTCTTTTGGACGAAAGCCGTCATATACTGATGCTGGATCGTTTCCTGCAAAAAGGACATGAGGAACTGTTTGAACAGATGGGACAGGCTTATGGCGAATATCGCCGTCTGAAAGAAGAAGCGCTTAGCGCCAAGACAGATTCGGAAAGCCGGGCCAGGGAGATGGCCTATATCCGTTATGAGGTGGATGAGATCGAAGAGGCCCGCTTGCAGGACGGGGAAGATGAACAGCTGGAAGCGGATTACCGGAGGATGCTCCATGGCCGTCAGATACTGGAAAGTATGACTCAGATCCATCAGATGACCGGATATGACTCGGGGGATACAGCCGGCGAACAGCTGGGACGGGCTCTGCGGATCATGGCTGGTGTGGAAGAATATGACGAGGCCATCAGCCCGTTGAAAAGCCAGTTGGAGGACGTTGAAAACCTGCTCAATGATTTTAACCGGGAGTTGTCAGCCTATATCTCCGGTTTGTCCTTCAGTGAAGATGATTTCAAGGCCACAGAAGAAAGGCTGGATCAGATCAATCGTTTGAAATCCAAATATGGTCCCACGATCCCGGCCATTAAAGAATATGTCCAAAAGCGGCGGGAAGAGCTGGATAAGCTGGAACATTATGAAACCTATCTGGAAGAGCTGGATGAGAGCCTGAAAAAAGCAGAAGAAAAAGTGGAAAAACAGTCGGATCAGCTTCACAGTCTGCGGCAACGTGCAGCCGGGATACTGGAAGGCAAGATCGAAGCAGCCCTGAAGGATCTGAACTTTAATGATGTGCGGTTTCATATCCATATATCCGATTCGGATCACTATACACGGCTGGGTAAGGATAAAGTGCTGTTTTTGATCGCCCCGAATCGGGGGGAGGATCTAAAACCGTTGGATCAGATCGCTTCCGGCGGCGAACTGTCCCGTATGATGCTGGCTTTAAAAACCGTTCTGGCGGACAGCGATGCGATCGAAACACTGATCTTTGACGAGATCGATGCGGGCATAAGCGGTCGGACAGCCCAGAAGGTGGCGGAGAAACTGGCTCAGATTTCCCGGGCGCGCCAGGTCCTTTGCATCACCCACCTGCCCCAGATTGCCGCCATGGCAGATAATCATTATCTCATCGAAAAACATACAGAAGGCGAACGGACGATCACCACTGTCCATGAACTGTCCGATGAAGAAAAGGTCGAGGAGATCGGCCGTCTCACCGGAGGCGTGGAGATCACCCGGTCAGTGCGGGAAAGCGCTGCTGAAATGAAAAAAATGGCAGAACAGTTTAGAAAAACCTGTTTGAAATAATTTTATATCCACATACTATAAAAGACACATTATAGTATGTGGTTTTTTATTGCGGGGAAATAAAAAGGATTTTTACCCGATAAAAAAGCCGCTTTCCACAGGAAGGATGAGAACATGGAAGTCAAACGGAAATACAGAAGATGGCTCTGCGTGGTCTTTGCAGTCTATCTGTGTGTATTTATACTATATGTATATCAGTTTATCTGCCAGTCCGTTCCGGATACGTGGAAAATCCAGGCAGGAGAGGAAACGTCATTGGATCTGGATTTTCCTTTTTCAGTCTTTTCCGGAGAAGAGGCGGCTGTTATCAATGTGGACGGCAAAAGAGTACCGGACAATGAGATCACGATCGATATCGGCCGGCCGGTTTCCATGCGTATGTGGGAACCGGGAACATATCAGATCAATGTCCGATGGCTGGGGCTTCCCATAAAAGATGTGGAAGTTTCAGTGGTGGAGGAAAAGAAGCTGATGCCCCTTGGCGTACCGGTGGGTATATATATCCGGACACAAGGCGTGATGGTACTTGGGACCGGTCCGGTCACAGACATGCAAGGGATCAAAAACGAACCGGCAAAGGGCGTATTAAGATCCGGCGACTATATTTTGTCGGTCAATGGAGAGCCGGTGGAGTCCACAGATCAATTCATCCAAATGTTGAAAGAAAATGGGACAGAGGAAGTTTCTCTGGAAATCAGCCGGGATGGGGGCTCCCTAATTACAGCCATACAGCCGATCCAGACAGGTGAAGAAGAGTATAAACTGGGGATATGGATCCGTCAGGATACCCAAGGGATCGGAACGGTCAGCTATGTGGACGAAAATGGCCATTTCGGCGCCTTAGGGCATGGTATCACTGATGTGGATACCAGCCAGATCATCAAGATACGTTCCGGCAGGCTTTATACATCGAATATCCTTTCTATCATAAAAGGAAAAAGCGGGACACCGGGGGAGATGGTGGGAAACATCAATTACAGGACCGGTACCGTGCTTGGTAGTGTGGAAGAAAACACCAGTGAAGGCATTTTTGGCGTCATATCCGATAAATCACTGGCTTATGACGAATCAAAGGCATTGCCTGTGGGCTATAAGCAGGATGTGAAAACCGGAGAAGCCTGCATCCGATGCTGCGTGGATGGGGAAGTCAAAGACTATACGATCGAGATTGAAAGTGTGGATCTGAATAGCCGGGAAAAGAACAGAGATATGGTCATACGGATCACAGATCAGGAATTGCTCTCCAAGACCAATGGTATTATCCAGGGTATGAGCGGCAGCCCCATCATGCAGGAAGGGAAGATCATCGGTGTGGTCACCCACGTTTTTTTAAACGACCCGTCCAAAGGTTACGGCATTTTTATCGAGAATATGGCCGGAAATATGTAAAAAAAAGTCGAATACTTTAGAAGTATGACGAGAGATGGGATATACCGTCGATATATGCGATTGGTTCTTCTTGCGCCGTCCCTTCATCAAATAATATAATACTTTTAGTCAGAAGAAATAAAGTTTTGATGGGGAGGAATAACAGTGAGCAAAATCAGTGTTGCGATAGTGGACGATAACGAACGGATGGTCAGTCTCCTGGATAATATTCTTCAGGACGAAGCGGAGATCGCAGTGATCGGGCATGGCGGCAATGGACTGGAGGCCTTGGATATTATCCGGGAGAAGGAACCGGATGTGGTGCTTTTGGATCTGATCATGCCCAAGTTGGACGGGCTGGAAGTCATGCAAAAAGTGAATGAATCAGAAGATGGCCGGAAAAAACCGGCTTTTATCGTCATTTCGGCTATTGGACAGGAAAGTATCACAGAAGATGCTTTTGGGATGGGGGCCAGCTATTATATCATGAAGCCCTTTGACAATGATGTGGTGGTCAGTCGGATCAAACAAGCCAGAGGCCAGAAAACAGCGAAAAGCGTTTCCCTTCGGCAGAGTAAGGTGGCAGAGGCCATTCCCGAATATAAGACCAGAAATCTGGAGACAGACGTCACCAATATGATCCATGAGATCGGTGTTCCGGCCCACATCAAAGGGTATCAGTATCTGCGGGATGCCATTATCATGTCCGTGGAAAACCGGGAAGTGATCAACTCCATCACGAAGGTACTGTATCCGACCATAGCCAAGATGAACCAGACCACCCCCAGTCGGGTGGAACGGGCCATAAGGCATGCCATTGAGGTGGCCTGGAGCCGGGGCAAGATGGACACCATCGATGAACTGTTTGGTTATACCATCAATACGGGAAAAGGAAAGCCGACCAATTCGGAATTTATCGCCTTGATATCGGACAAGATCCGATTGGAATACAAAACAAAGTCATAAAAATAGATAAATCGCTTTTAAAATCCCTTGTAATATTGTATAATATATACAATTATAGCTGAAAAAAGGGAGGAAACCATTACAATGAAAAGGATACTTTTTACGGCGTCAGAAGCAGTACCCTTCATAAAGACCGGCGGACTGGCAGATGTGGCGGGAACTTTGCCAAAGTCCTTTAATAAAGATGAATTTGACGTGAGGGTCGTGCTTCCAAAATACAAGGTGATCCCGGAAAAGTTCAGGAATCAGATGCAGTATCGTACCCATTTTTATATGGATTTTGCAGGTGAGTCCAGATATGT
>DVLT01000013.1 GCA_018715345.1 Candidatus Onthocola gallistercoris | reverse complement strand
ATAGGAATCTATACTACAAATTTTGAAAATGAATTTATTTCATTAACGGATATTGCAAAATATCGAAATGAGGACGACCCGCGATTTGTGATTCAAAACTGGATGCGAAATAGAAATACGATTGAGTTTTTAGGCGTTTGGGAAGAACTGCATAATCCAGATTTTAACCGTGTGCAATTCGAGGCGGTTAAAAATGAGGCTGGATTAAATCGTTTTGTTATGACACCGACAAAATGGATTACGCAGATGAATGCTATCGGTATTGTCTCAAAAGCAGGACGCTATGGCGGAACATATGCCCATAGCGATATTGCCATGTCTTTTGCAACATGGATTTCTCCAGAGTTCCAGTTATATATCATGAAAGATTACAGGAGATTAAAGACTGATGAGAATAGTCGGCTATCTCTGAATTGGAATTTGAACAGAGAGATTTCTAAGTTGAATTACAGGATACATACTGACGCGATTAAGGATAATTTGATACCGCCAGAATTAACACCTGCACAGGTAGCGTATACCTATGCAAATGAAGCAGATATGCTGAATGTTGTTTTGTTTGGAAAGACGGCTAAGCAATGGAAAGATGAAAATCCGACTGTTAAAGGGAATATGCGGGACGTAGCAACATTGAATCAGTTACTGGTACTTGCGAATCTGGAAAGTTATAATGCGGTTTTAATTAATCAGGGGAAAAATCAAAAAGAGCGTATGAAATTGTTGCGGCAGTTGGCGATACAGCAGTTGCGGACATTGGAGTCGGTAAGTTTAAATAATTTCCCGAAAATAGAAAAAGAAAAATAGAAGCAAATAGGTAAAGGGAAAATAATAGAAACTACCGAACCTTGCCCTGATGGATGCTTTTCTCAGAGATAATGGAGGACGGTGATCCGGCATCCCATAAGAAAAATTTGATCAAGAAACACATTTAACTGATGTCCCAGACTGCAGAAACAGCAGATTGGGGCATCTTTTGTTGTTTAAGAGCATGATAAGGTGATCGATTATTTGGGGTGGAAGAATTTGGCTTGGAAATACGGAAGATCCAAAGCCGGAAAAAACAATGCCACAAAATCTGCCCCAGATTGACATTAAGAAAATAACTATAATATCATAAAACTGTATATCTTACGAAAGCATGGTGAAGAAAATGTCAGTTTTATCAGAAAAACTGAAGTATTTTATAGATCAGAAAGGATTGAGCATAGCTAATCTGGCCAAAAGAAGCGGGATTGAAAGATCGACCCTTTACCAGTATATAAATGACAGGCGTCCTCTGCAAAACCGGACACAGCTGGAAGTGATCATGTTGGAGCTCCATCTGACGCCGGATGAAAGGGAAGAAGTGCTGGAAGCCTATGAAATTACCCGGATAGGGGTAAAAAATTATAATCGGCGAAGAAAAGTACGGGAGATCCTGGAATCTCTTCTGACCCTGGAAGAAGGAAATACGGAAACAGTGAAGACAGGCGGGGGCATAAACCTGCCGGAAATGGAAAACAAGGGGTTGATACGGGGAGAACTGGAAGTCAACCGGGTTGTTCATCAGGTCATCCAGGAGACTGCGCGGCGAGGCGGACAACTGAAGCTCCTGGTCCAGCCGGATTATGAACTGGTGATGGAATCGCTGATGTTGGTGAAAGGCGGTCTGGAGGATACAAAGGTGACCCAGATCATCTGTCTGGAACCGGACAGCGGTCAGGACGGGTGCAGCAATCTGGAAAGTATCCGCCGGGTTTTGCGCTATGGCATCGGGATCCGCTGTTATGAACCCCGCTATTATTACGGAAAGGCAAAAGAGCATTACGGCTCGATGAGTGTACTGCCCTATCTGATCGCCACGGACCGGTATGCTATTCAGATCGCCTCTGATCGGAAGGCGGCCATACTGCATAAGGATCCGAAAACGGTGGAATATCTGAACGGGGTTTTTGACAAAATGTGCCAGCAGAGCCGCCTTCTGATGGTTAGTATAGACGGATTTGGAGGAGAACAGGCCAAATGGGGATCCGAATACATTCGGACCGTAAATTTTTCCAATAGTTATGAGATGTGTTCCGGCCTGTGCAGTGTCCAGTTCTGGGATGAGCGGATGATACGGAAATATATGAACCGGAATATTCCCGGATACGAAGTGATGGTTGATAAATATATCGCTTATACGGCGGGACTTTACCAGGCAAAGCGCCAGGGTCATACGACGGTGTTGATGAATACCGCTTTTGTGGAAGAGTTTATCCAGACAGGCGTGTTTCGGGAATATCCGGAGATTTTCTTTTCGGAACCGGTATCCCCGGAGGATAGGAGGGAACTGATAGAGCGGATCCTGAAGGCGGTGGATGAGGGCTGGTATCATATCCGCATGGTTCCCATGGAGGATTTTCTTCTGAGCTATCATTGGGAAATCCTGATGAATCAGGGAAGCGGCATGCTGTTTCAGTATGCCTTTGAGAATCAGTTCCGGATCTTCCAGATTGAGGAAAAAGATATTCTGGACGCTGTGTTTGACTTTCTGGAAAATACTGCTGTGGGCCCGAATGTCCTGGATGACAGACAGTCAGCAAAACTGCTCCGGAAGTGGGAAAAACAGTATCTCACATAATGGATGCAGCTTTGAAAAAACGATGTTACAACACAAGTGAAAGGAGACAACACATGGACCAGACCTTATTAATTATCTTTATTGCGGCAATCGTATTATTTATCCTGAAGGGACTCATGACCGAAGCCAGAAATCAACGCAATGAGACAAGACGCTGTCCTCGCTGCGGATCTGTCATTCCCTACAAAGCCAGAGTTTGCCCTGCCTGCTGGAATGGAATAAACGGAAGGGGGCTTAAGACAGACTGGGCGGCGGAAGGGAGGCTGTTCAGAAAAAGCTTTGATCTGAAAGTGGCAGTTTTTGCCATTGTTGCCATGGCCATCTGTGTGGGGCTGATGTGGCTCATAAGCTGACAGGAAAACTCCGGTATGCCGGAACCGTTTTTTAGCGCCGGCGCCGGGATCTGACAAAAGGTAAAGGAGAATAAAGCGTATGTATAATATGAATCAGGTTGCGGATATGGACAGGAATACACTGGTAGCTGTCATAAATGACGCGGAACAGTGTGTACTCCATGTGCAGAATGTCCTGGATGCCCGGAAAGGTTTTCAGGACCAGAAGGCCGGCCTGCTGAACCAGTGCGCCCAGATACAGAAAAAGATCAAATGGTTTCCGTTTATGCCCTGGATGGCTGTTCTGGTCATTCTGGCTTTGTTTAACAACTGGTTTCTGCTGGTGTTGATCGCGGCCATCGCGGGAGGATTTATTTATAAGGCAAAAAAGAAACATGTGTGGGAAATGCAGATTGAGACGATCCAAAATCAGCAGATCCCGGCTGTGGATATGAAGATCCGGCAGTGCGGAGACAATTTAAATTCGCTGGGGCCCTGGACCATGAGCGTAAAAACGCTGTTTTCGCTCCTGCCTGAGAACCTGAGAAATCTGGAATCACTGCGGGGTATCCGGGATCAGCTTCTGCAAGGGGCACCCAACTGGTATACGGCTGTGCAGGGCTATCAGTCGGCTCTCCAGCGTGAGGAACAGGCCAGGCAGATGCGGGAGATGCAGGCCAATGTGCAGCAGGTGGCCGCGGACTCCAGGCGCACTGCCGCCGCAGTGGACGATGTGCGCAGACAGACCCAGGATATCGCGCGGAATACGGCCCGTACAGCGCAGGCTGCGGAAAATTCAGCTTATCATGCGGCGCGGACCGCTGCAGCCGCCCAGGAAAGCGCGAAAGCAAACAGGCAGAGCGCCAAAGCGAACGAGCGCAGAGCCAAGGCTGCCGAACGGCAGGCCGCGGCTGCGGAGGACGCCAGCTATTATATTAAGGATGCTTTGAACCGCTGGTAAGAATGAAAGATGGGCATATTGTCATAAGAAAGAGGGAAATATCATGAAAAAAATATGGATGCTGGCAGTCCTTTCTCTGATCTTTATTTCATTGAACGGCTGCGGTTTCCAGAGCGCTGTCATAGGCAGCATCTTTCCGGACGACACCGGCGCTGCAGGAGAAGAAGCTGCGGACAAAGACACTCCGGAAGATGTCACGGAAACAGTCGGGGAGGATTCTCCGGCGAAGCAGGCGGATATCGTGCCGGAAGGCAGCATCGCGGAAAGCGGGACCTGCGGGGCTAACGTTTCCTGGAACTTGTATGAAGACGGAACCCTGGTGATCAGCGGGGAAGGAGCAATCGATAGAAATACTTTTGCCAACGGGGATGTCATGGTCATATCCGACAACAGTAAGATCACAAGGCTGAAGATCGAGGATGGCATAACAGGCATAGGGATCGCGGCTTTTATGGGCTGTACCTCGTTAACGGAGGCGCAGCTGGGAAATGATATTGAATATATAGACAGCCATGCATTTCAGGGGTGCACCAGTATGGTTCAGATATGGATGCCGGATACAGTCACCTTTATTGGCACCCATGTATTTGATTCATGCAGAAGTCTGGAAAATATAACGCTGCCCTCCGGCATATCGAAAATATATGAAGGAACTTTCCTGGGCTGCCGTTTGTTAAAAAGCATAGAGATCCCGGATGGGATCACCTATATCGGGAATGAGGCGTTCGAACGCTGCGAGGTATTGGAAACGGTGGTGATCCCCGAGGGCGTGGAGGTGATCGGAGAGAGTGCCTTTGAGGCATGTTACGGTCTGAAATCCGTTGAAATACCGTCAAGTGTCACTATCATAGGAGAGTGGGCGTTTTATACCGCTGACGCAACCTTTGGAGAGTATAACAATCTGACGGATATCTATTACAGAGGAAGCGAGGAAGAATGGAATAAGATCATCTGCGGATTTAGTTGTTATGAGGATTCGGGAATATACGGGACAGAAGATGACTGGAATATATATGATGAGGGCGTGGAGATCGGACAGGCCGAGGATTTGGAACGTGAGTTGTTTTATATTACCAGGTATGGAGCTCCTGAGATACATTATCAGCAATAAGAAGCAGGAAGGAGGCATTCCGGATGGATTCGCGGAAGGGGTCAAGAGACTGCTTCAATAAGGCAGCAGCTTTTTCGGAAAGGCAGGAAACTGGAAAGAACAGTAACAGGGGAGAAAAATACTGCAGAAGATGCGGAAAGCGGCTGACAGTCAATGCAAAGTACTGCCGCTTCTGCGGCACGGCAACCGCTGCTTATCCGGATAACGGCGGACAGAAGCTTGAAAAGAGCCGGAAAGGGAAAAGAGGGAAAAGGATCCTTGCGGTTGTCGTTCCTGCAACGGTCCTGGCGCTCTGCGCTGTTTTGTTTCTGGGCCGGCGGCTTTTTCAGACAAGAGAGCCTTCGGTAAGATTTGATTATACGGCGGAAGCAGCGGAAGCGGGGCTGACACAAAAAGATGCCGAAAACTTTGTGGATGTCATCGGGCAGCTGGATACGATATATGATGAATATACGGATGAGAGCGGTTATGTTCCGGAGGAAAGTGTCCAGGAGGCTTTGGACGCGCTGGAGGAGTATGCCGGGGAGCTGCAAGCGGAGGGGCTGGTGCTTGATTACAGCCGGAGCGATCAGTATCTGTATCTGGAGTTTCAGAAAGATATCACCTATGTCCGGACGATCCCGGAAGAAGGCGCCATGGGAAGCCCCGAAGATCTGGAGGTTTCCTTTATGTTTCCCTTCGACGGCACCGATCCTTATTTTAACATATTGGATCAGGATATGATCGACTCTATGGAAGAATGGGGCGGCTGTCAGATCACCAGTTTGTGGGATCAGGATGTGAGTGTGGAAGCCCTGGCAGAAGATGCGGAAAGCGATCTTTATATCTGGTACGGGCACGGAAACTACTCAGAAAGGACCTCATCTTACCTGTATACAGGCGAAAAAATCACCCCTGAGAACCTGCTGGCGTATATGATGCTTTGGAGTCAGGGCTATCTGCAGATGGTTGACGGCTATTACGCTGTCACACCCAAGTTTGTCAGCGCTTATTTTCCGGAAATGGATGGGGGACTGGTAATCCTGAATGCCTGCAGTGGAGGAAAGGATGGAGCCCTGGCCTCAGCGTTTCAGGAAAAAGGCGCGGATGCAGTGCTTGCCTACGATGGAACTGTGAACTGCTGGTACAGCTCTGTCCTGACCTGGTCGCTTTTAAAGTACATGAACGGGCAGGGTGAAGACGGAATCTGCCATACCCTTTCGGAAGCCCTTGCGCTTGCCCAGGAGGATGTGGGTTCATCCTGCAATCAGCCGCTTTTTGCCGAGCTATTTCTTGGCTGGATGCTGGGAGATCGGAATATATATGAAGTGGTTTTGGGGCAGTATGAAAATTTCGCGCTTTCACAACATCAGTGCGGCACACAGGCAGTGATCTATTCGGAGGCGGCGGAGGACTATACCCTCTGGCCGGGACTGGCCGGGACGCTGGTATCAGAGGACCGATCCTCAGAGGAAGATCTTCTGGCAGTCCTGACCGATCCGGACGGAAGAACGATCGGCTCTGCGACCGTAAAAAACGGGGACAGTTTCCGGTTTGACCGGCTGGAAGAAGGAGGAGGCCCCTGTACGCTTACAGTATCTGCCGTCTCAGATGGAGAAGTCCTGGGGACGTTTGAAAATATTTCTATCGAAGAACACCGGCGCATGGAACTGGGAGAATTAAAGCTGGAACAGCAGACCAGCGATATAGCCGCCATCGGTGACAGCCGTGTCGTAAAGATCAGCATGGGCTACGCCCACAGCGCAGCCATCACGGAAAACGGGGATCTGTACCTGTGGGGTGAGAACCGGTTCGGCTGCCTGGGAACCGGGGATTCGGAGGACAGGGAACTGCCTGTGAAGATCATGAGCGGAGTCAAGGATGTCAGCCTGGGCCTTTATTTCAGCGGAGCAGTCACGGAAAGCGGGGACCTGTATATGTGGGGCTATAATGATGTGGGCCAGCTGGGAACAGAGGAGATCAGCACAAAGGAATATAGCCCGGCGCCTGTGAAAATCATGGAGCATGTGAAAGATGTGGAACTGGGCGCCAGTAAAGCCGCAGCCATTACAGAAGATGGAGAACTGTATGTCTGGGGAAGTTCTTCCTGCGGCTATACTGTGGACGGAGAGGCTGAGGGCAGCAGGACGCCTGTGAAGATCATGGATAACGTCAAGATGGTCAGCCTTGGTAAAAATACGGAGTTCGGAGCAGCGCTGACGGAAGACGGCAGTCTGTATACCTGGGGAAAATGGAGCGGAAACGGGTCTATTATGCCAAAGTATCCGGCGGAAAAGATCATGGATCATGTCAAGACTGTCTGCATGGGATATGATACGGCAGCAGCAGTGACTGAAAGCGGCGAACTGTATATATGGGGAGAAAGTTGGCATGGCGCCCTTGGAAATGGGGACACGCAGCATACCTATACCACTTCACCGGTTAAGATCATGGATCAGGTCAAAGAAGTCAGCCTTGGGAATGATCATGGGGCGGCCCTGACGGAAGATGGAACCCTTTATACATGGGGAAATAATGGGGCAGGAAATCTGGGCAATGGTGTCACAGGAACCTGTGCTACCCCTGTGGAGGCCATGGAGAATGTGGCTCAGATCAGCCTGGGCGGCGGCCATTTTGCGGCGATCACGGAAGACGGGGAATTGTATACCTGGGGCCAGAGCAATAAGGATCAGCTGGGAAGAGAAGGCGGCACCGGCCAGAACAAGGTAGTTCTGGGGGAATGAGTATCAGGATGGCCGCAGCATCGCTGCTTTTATGGCCGGAGCGTCATAAGGGGACGACCTTATATGTGCCATTTGTTGCGGTCTTTCAACAACTCTTTGGTAATGTTCAGCTCCCGGTTCTCTTCCTCTGTGACTGTGTATTCATGCTTCCTGGATAGGCCGGCTATGAAGATCGAGAAAAGCAGGAAAGCCGCATAGAGGATCCAGCACAGCAGATCGTGTTTCAGACTGTGCAAGGCCGGGATGAAAAAAACGGCCGGTATATATAAAATATCCATCGCGATAAGTATCCATTTTACTATTTTCATAAGCATCCTCCTTTGCGCTTTCTTCTTATAAATATTATAATCCATTGACATCAGGGGTGACAAGCATAAATATTATAATCCATTGACATCAGGGGTGACAAGCATGATGTTTGTGGAGAGAGTGTCATAAAAAAATAAAAAGGATGTTGGTTTTTGACAGGCTATTTGATAAAATAAATCCAGAAGAAAGGGCCTGACTTAAAGGTCAAAACAGGTCCGAAAGGGAGATTCTGCAAACGATGAGCATAAAACTTTTGGTAAGCGATATGGACGGTACGCTGCTGAATGAAAAACATAAGATCTCGTCCCGGACGGTCAGAGCCCTTAGATGCGCTATGGCTGCGGGAATTCGGATGGTCGCAGCCACTGGAAGAGCCTGGAGCTCGGCGTCGCCTTTGCTGGAAGAAGCGGGTGTCTCCTGTGATGCCATTCTTCTTAATGGCGCAGAATTTCGCAGAAGTGATGGGAACATCATCTTTCGGGAAAGCATGGAAACTGGAACGGCAAGAGCCATCTTACAGATGCTGTCAGAAGAGCATGCAGATGTGGAGATCAACACAAACATTGGTGACTTTTCCACAAATGTGGAATTTTGCAGTCAGGATCGCCCCATGCCGGAAATGGCATGGCTGTGGGATCGGAATCCCAAGATACAGAAGATATTCATATTCTCCAGAGAACATGCGGATCTGGTCCGCATATGGGATAAGCTGGAAAGGTTTGAGGGGATTTCCCGTACCACGTCATTGGCCTGGAATATAGAAGTGACTTCCGACAAGGCGGACAAGGGAAAGATGCTGAAACGGGTACTCCGTTATTATGCCATTACGGACAAAGAGGTGGCAGTATTTGGAGATGGAGCCAATGATCGGGGGATGCTGGAAGGTTTTGACTATTCCTGCGCCATGGGAAACAGCCCGGAAGCGGTGAAAGGCTATGCGAAAAAGGTGATCGGCGCCTGCACAGAGGACGGGGTGGCGGTGGAGATCGAGCATATTTTGAAACGCCAGATGGGAATACAAAACGGTTGTCTGTGACTTTAAAGGGTCAAAGACAGCCGTTTTTTATTCAAAGAAATGACTTGAGATTTCGATTTTTAAGGAAATGATCAGCATATTCTGGGCAGCTGAGCTCCGCTTAATTTGGACAGGATCCGGCGGCCGCCGATGGCCGTCCGCAGAAGAACTTTGCCGGGCATCTCTTGGGTCACATGGCCGATACAGGCAGCCTCCTCACCCCCTGGAGTATTTCGCATGACCGTCAGCAGTTTTTCAGCGCTTTCCGGAGAGCAGACGACGAGCATACGGCCTTCGCAGGCACAGTACAAAGGATCCAGTCCCAACATGTCACAGGCGGTTTCCACAGCCGGCGCAACAGGAATGGATGGACTGTCCAGTTCGATGGAAAAAGACATACCCTCTGTAAATTCATTCAGTGTGGTGGCGACCCCTCCACGGGTGGGATCCCGAAGGATACGTATAGCATCCGGTGCAGCATCCAACACAGCTGCAGACAGCTGGTGAAGGGGACGGCAGTCGGATACAAGGGGGCTTTCATTGGTTATGAGACCGGAACGGGCCATCATGACCGCTGCCCCATGGCAGCCGGCGCTGCCGGAGAGCAGGATGGCGTCTCCGGGACGTATGGCGGATCTGCCCGGCAGATCCGATTTAAGAAAGCCGATACCGGCAGTGTTGATATAAATACCATCGCCTTTACCCGCTTCCACAACTTTTGTGTCACCGGTGACGATGGTCACACCCGCTTCTCGGGCTTGGGCTTCGATGGAGCCGGTGATCGTTTTCAAGTCGGCCATGGGAAAGCCTTCTTCCAATATGAGAGAAAGACTTAAGTATTTGGGTATCCCGCCGGCCATACACAGATCGTTGACTGTTCCGCAGACCGAAAGTTTTCCGATATCGCCGCCGGGAAATCGCCAGGGGGAGACCACAAAACTGTCTGTGGAAAAGACAAGGCGAGATGCTCCCTCCAGGACAGCTCCGTCTCCAAGTTGGTCAAGAGCGGGATTTTTAAAGGCAGGAAGCAGGATGGATCCGATCAGTTCGGATGTTTTGGAACCGCCGCTTCCGTGATCCAGCGTAATATGTGTATCCATATATCATTCCTCCATCTATTAGTGGCTGCCGTATTGATAGGCGGCGGCACAGGCGCCTTCACCAGACACCATGCATGGCCCCACAGGATTTTGAGGGGAGCAAGTTTGGCCAAAAAGGGGGCAGTCTGGAGGCGTTAGAACGCCCCGGATGACCTGGCCGCAGCAACATCCGGGAATCTCCCGGACCGATGCGGGCTTAAGCGAAAATTTTTTCCAGGCATCCCAGTCTGCATATTCATCCCGGAGAGTATAGCCGCTGTTTTCGATGGCGCCAAGTCCGCGCCAATCGCTGCTACAGTCCTGGAATACTTGATCCATCAACCGGCGTGCAGCTGGATTGCCATTTGGGCGGACCATCCGGGTGTATTCGTTACGCAGTCCGGGTTTTTTAGAGGCGATCATTTCCACCAGTTCCAGAATGGCATAAAGCAGATCGGCTGATTCAAATCCGGCAACCACGCCGGGAAGATGGTAGTCTTTTGGGAGAAAGGCAAAAGCCTGACTTCCTGTGATGGCGGCCACATGGCCAGGGCACAAAAAACCGTCAACGGCAAAGTCCGGCGCTTCGATCAGAGTCCGTAAAGCCGGTTCCGTTTTCTTTAAAAGACAGAGGACAGAGAAATTTTTAAGGCCCCGTTGTGCTGCTTCCAAGATACAGGCAGCGGTTCCAGGGGCAGTGGTTTCAAAACCAACGCCGAGAAACACGATCTGCTGATCCGGATATCTTTCGGCCATATCCACAGCCTCTATGGGGGAATAGACCATATCCACAAGGGCGCCGCGGGATTTTCTGGCAAGCAGATGATCACCTTGTCTGGAGCCGGGAACCCGGAGCAGGTCGCCGTAGCTGACGATATGCACACCAGGAATACCGGTCAATTCAAGGATCATATCCATATAGTTTGCCGGTGTGACACATACGGGGCATCCTGGGCCGGATAAAAGCTGTAGGGCCTCCGGAAGGAGACTTTTGATGCCATTTCTGGCAATGGCCATCGTATGTGTCCCGCATACTTCCATTAAACGGATAGGTCCGGCCTTTTGGGCATAGCTGCGGATTTTTCCCAGAAGATCGGGTACGTCCTTGGGATTTTTAAATGGGTGGTCATAAAGCATGGCGGATATCCTCCAAGAGTTTAAGATTTTCCAACGCTTCTGCTTCTGTCATTTTTTGGATGGCAAAGCCGGCGTGGACCATCACATAATCGCCTGGGCGGGCATCCTCCAGAAAATCCACCCGTATGCTTTGGGTCAGCCCGCCGGCCTCGCAATCCGCAGACCGGCCATTTATTTTTTTAATTTTCATCGGAATAGCCAAACACATGATCAAGACTCCTTTTTTTCTGGGCTATGGCCAGTTGGCCAAGACAGATCCCCTCATCGTTTGGAGCGGTCTGTCGATGGATGTATACATGAAAGCCGTTGGCCCGAAGCAAGGCGGTGATCCCGGAAAGGAGAAAGCGATTCTGGAAAACGCCTCCAGACAGGACAACGGGAAGTTTTTCAGGGTTTAAACTCTGGCACTGATCCAGTGCCATATAACATAGAGTGACCATAAAACGCAAGGCTATGCTGCCGGCATCCGTATGTTTTTCCAGTTCAGAAAGGACGGATCGGGTCAGAGGGCGGGTATCAAATATACGAAGCCCTCCTTGGTCATAAAAGTGTAGTGGCCAGCATAGATCTTCTGCGGGTGAGACCAAATCTTCCCACCGCTCCGTTGGCAAAATGGCTTCCAGCAGAGCCGCGCCTTCACCCTCATAAGATACCTGTGACTGACCAAGGACAAGGGAGCAGACGCCATCGAACAGACGACCGATACTGCTGGCTGTCGGCGCCAGGCCAGACTTCAGCAAAGTGGACAGTGTCTGGCGCTTTTCAGGCGAAAGAGGGATAAAGGTATCCGTCGGTATGTCCGCATCCCGGACCAAAGACAGACCAATGCGGCCGATTTCCCGAATAGCCTGGTCGCCGCCGGCAAGGGCAATGGGACGGATGGATCCGAGACGGGAAAAATCTTCCAGGCTGCCTTTTAAACATTCGCCGCCCCATATGGTCCCATCGTTCCCCAGACCGGTTCCATCCCATATGATGCCGAAACAGGGTTGATCCAGCTGGTTGTCCGCCATGCAGGCGGCCATATGGGCCCAGTGATGCTGTATGGCAAGCAGCGGTACATTTTCATCGGCACAGGCCCTTGCGGCCTCCTGGGTAGACAGATAATCCGGATGGAGATCACAGACATACATGGAAGGCTTGATATGGAAAAGCTGTCTGTATGTCTGTAGAGTCTGTGTATAATGGACAAATGTTTCTGCATTTTTCAGATCGCCGATGTGGGGGCTTAGGAATATCTTCTGGTCTTTCCCAAGGGCAAAGGAAGCTTTCTGTTCAGCGCCCATGGCCATGATGCCATCCACGTTTTGGGCATACCGGAGGGGGCGGGGGGCATACCCCCTGCTTTTTCGGAAAAAGTAGGGACGCTTTTCCCATTCCATGATGAGCGAATCATCGCACCGGTTTTGGATCCTCCGATTGTGGAGGAGAAATCCATCGGCGATATGGGTCAGATCCACAAGGGCTTCTTCGTTTTCCGTCAGGACCGGACAGCCGGATATATTCCCGCTGGTCATGACCAGTATATCCGGACCGCCATAATGGCCGTCTGTAAGGAGCATATGCAGCGGCGAATAGGGCAGCATGACCCCGAGACGGGGACTGAAACTAAGATCGGTCAACCCGTTCCGGTCCTTTTTTGACAAAAGAACGATGGGGCGAGCAGAGCTTTCAAGAAGCTTGGCTTCTTCCGATGTCACTGTGCAGATCCTCCGGACAGATTCCATGGAATGGCACATGATGGCCAACGGCTTGGAAGGCCGGCCTTTGCGTTCCCGCAGACGGCGGACAGCAGACGGATCCAAGGCGTTACAGGCCAGATGGATGCCGCCGATCCCTTTGACAGCCAGTATACCGCCTTTGGAGAGAAGATGCTGACTTTTGAGAAAGGGATCTTCTTCCGTGTCGGGATCAGCGACTATGGTTTTTTCATCGGCCTGTCCGGGTACGATCGATGGCAATTTTCGGGCTCTGGAAAGATCAGGCTGCCCGCCGGAGATATAAAAGACTTCCGGGCCGCATCTGGGACAACAGTCCGGCTGGGCGTGGTACCTTCGGTCGCGGATATTTTCGTATTCTTTGGAACAGTCATCACACATGGGAAAATCTTTCATGACTGTCCGTTTTCGGTCATAGGGCAAGGACTCGATGATGGTATATCGGGGACCGCAGTTGGTACAGTTTATGAAAGGATAACGATACCGACGGTCTGTGGGAGTATAGAGCTCGGCCGCACACTCCGGGCATATGGAAACATCCGGGGATACAAGGGTGGAACCGCTGTTTTGAAGGCTTGCCTCTATTGAAAAATGGGTGTATCCAAAAGGTTTTTCCGGAAGGATATCCAGCTTTTCAATGGAAGCAAGGGGCGGAGGAGAGTGACGAAGCTGATCGGCAAAGTGGTCAAGGGCCTCTTCGTCCCCTTCCAGTACGCCTTCAAGCCCTTCAGACGTATTCCGGACCCAGCCGGTCAGATGATAGTGTTCCGCCAACCGGTGGAGAAAGGGGCGAAACCCCACACCCTGGACGATCCCGCGGATCTGCAGCCGGATCGATCGGATGGCGGAGCTCATTGTACCGCCCTTTTTATATGTCCGGTGAGAAACCGGGCAAGCGCCTCTATGCCGTCTTTTGTGCGATTGCTGACTTTAAACAGGGGCGCATCTGGATTCACGGTTTCGTAGTTGGCGCATACCCGCATTTCGTCGAAATCAAAGAAAGGCAGCATGTCGTACTTGTTCAGGACCAGACAGTCTGTATCGGTGAACATAAGGGGATATTTTTCCACTTTGTCATCCCCTTCAGGTATACTCAAGATCGTGATCCGAAGGGATTCGCCGATATGAAATTCCGCCGGGCATACCAGATTGCCGATATTTTCCACAAAAATAACATCCAGATCTTCCAAAGGCAGGTGGGGCAGGATGTGCTGAATGCTCATGGCCTCGATATGGCAGGCGCCGTCTGTGTTCAACTGGACAGTGGGAATATTCAGGGCCGCGATCCGATCCGCATCCACCTGACCGGCGATATCTCCTTCAATGACGCCGATGCGGAACTGATCTTTCATATTATCAATAAGAGATGTGATCAGACTGGTCTTTCCGGCTCCAGGGCTACCCATCACATTGATCATGCATATGTGGCGGGCGGCCAGTGTCTGCTTCACATCTTCGCTCACATCTTCATTCCAGTCCATGATCTGATGCAGGACTTTGATTTCCATTTTTATCGACCTCCAGACTTTTTATATAAAATTCCTTCCCGGATAAGATCTGCAGCCGGAGACTTTGGCAGTGGGGACATTCCAAATGATGGGGCGTGATGGCCCCTTCGCCTCCACAGTCTCTGCAGCGGACTTTTACAGGAAGAAATTCCGCTTCGATCTGCGCGCCTTCTGCGATGGTGTTTTCTGCCAGCATATCCAGATAAACCTGGATACATTCGGGAACAATGCCTCTTAACTGACCGATGCACAGATGGATGGTACGGATGCGGGAAGCGTCTTCTTCCCGGGCCTTTTTGAGAGCGTAATCCAGTATGTGTTCGGTGATACTTAGTTCATGCAAAAAGGTTCGCCTCCTTCAGACGGCAGAATTGTGCATTCTATATATATCCAACATTCCTATTCTAACATATATATGTCAAGAAAGTATATATGTCAAGAGTAAATAACTGGAATATTTAAGAATAAATAACAAGGAAAATGGGTTTTGCTATTGTAAAAATGTGAAAATTGGATTATAACAATTAGGAGAGAACTTTTTTGTCAAAAATTTAATTGACAGAGGGAGGATATTATGACAATCTTACCATTTTTGATCGGTATCCCGGCAGCCTTCGCAGTGATTTTTCCCTTTGTGCGTCAGCAGAAAGTAAGGGGGATCTTAGCGTATACAGGCGCCGGCCTTGTTATGTTGACGGCCCTGGCCTTTCTGGTCAAATGGCTCCAGTACGGCGCGCGGACGATCGTGTTGTATCCGTCAACAGAACTTGTGGATCATCTGATGATCGGAGGGGATATTTTTCTTCTGTGCCTCATCATTTATTTAAGTGTGAAGTACAGACGGGTTCTGCCTATTCTGCTTTCGGTCGTTCAGACAGGTTTGGTGCTGTTCACGGAATTTAAGATGGCTCCCAGACTGACAGCACAGGCCCATATTAAGATCGATTGGCTGTCCATACTGATGTGCCTGATCATCGCTTTTGTGGGCGGTTTTATCTGTATTTATACGGTGGGCTATATGAAAGGTTATCACAGGCATCATACAGATGTGAAAGACAGACAGCCTTTCTTTTTTTCCATGTTATTTTTGTTTTTGGCAGCCATGTTTGGACTGGTTCTTTCCCAACATTTGATCTGGATGTATTTTTTCTGGGAGATCACCAGCGTGGTATCTTTCCTTATGATCGGCTATACCCGGACAGAGGAAGCTGTAGGCAACAGTTTTCGGGCTTTGTGGATGAATCTGCTGGGTGGTCTGGGTTTTGCGGTTGCCATCGTGCTGATGGCCAGCACGTATAGGACGCTTCAACTGGGCGATGTGGTCGCCATGGGCGGTCAGTTGCCCCTGTTTTGTCTGGCCTTTGCCGGGTTGACAAAATCGGCCCAGCTTCCGTTTTCTTCCTGGCTGCTGGGGGCCATGGTGGCGCCCACGCCTTCAAGCGCCCTGCTCCACAGTGCGACCATGGTCAAGGCAGGCGTTTACCTGCTGATCCGTCTGGCTCCTGCATTTGAGGGGAGTACGACCGGGCTGGTCATTTCCAGCATCGGCGGTCTGACATTTATCGCGGCAAGTATGATGGCCATTGCCCAAAATGACGGCAAGAAAGTCCTGGCCTTTTCAACCATATCCAATTTGGGCCTGATCGTGGGCTGTACCGGTATCGGTGTGAAGGAAACCGTGTGGGCAGCCGTATTCCTGATGATCTTCCATTCTGTGAGCAAATCCATGTTGTTCCAGTCTGTGGGCGCCACAGAGAATACCCTGGGGTCCCGGGATATCGAAGATATGCATGGCCTGATCATCACGGTGCCCAAACTGGCGTATATCATGGGTATCGGCATCGCCGGTATGTATCTGGCTCCTTTTGGTATGCTGATCTCCAAATGGGTAGCTCTGAAAGCTTTTGTGGATTCAGGAAACTTTATCCTTGTGTTGTTCATCGCATATGGTAGCGCCACCACCATGTTTTACTGGACAAAATGGCTGGCAAAACTGGTTTCATGGCATACCCCCAGGGATAAAGTCAAGGACGTGACGGACAAGGATGAATATGCATCCATGTTTTTCCATGCGTTCCTGATGCTGGCTCTTTGTCTGCTTTTGCCGTTTATCGCCCTGAAGGTGGTGGATCCCATCGTGCAGGGATTGTTCGGAAATTATACGGAGGTCCTTTCCATGGATGTGCTGACAACCATGGCGATCATGCTGGTATCCGTTTTCCTTGTGCCGGTGATCATGTTTTTTGCCAGCAAAGCGGCGCGAAGAGAAGTGGTGCCCATTTATATGAACGGTATCAATGCGGGTGACAACCGTTTCTTTATAAACAGTTTTGGCGAAAAGGAACATTTGTATCTGAGCAACTGGTACCTGCGCTTTGATTTCGGCAGACGCCGGCTGATGATCCCGTCCGTTGTGCTGTCAACGGCCCTGTTGGTCCTCGGCTTCTGTCTGGTATTGGGAGGTGTGGTATGATGAAGGTCGGTTTAGTCATTGCGTATATCGTATTCGCTCCCATCCTGGGCGCCCTTTTAGATGGCCTGGACCGGGTGGTGAGCGCCAGGATGCAGCGGCGGAAAGGCCCGAGCATTTTGCAGCCTTTTTATGATCTGGGGAAATTGTTTTCCAAACAGCTGCTGGCGGTCAATAATGTCCAGCTGCTTTTGAACCTGAGTTATCTTGTGATCCTTATGATCGCCGGTTCCCTGCTTTTTGCAGGAGCGGATCTGTTGATGATCCTGTTCATACTGAGTACAGCCGATATGTTTTTGATCATGTCTGCTTCCAGTGACTCTTCCCCCTATGCCAATATGGGCGCGGGAAGAGAGATGATACAGGTCATGGCTTATGAGCCGCTCACATTGCTGCTGGCCGTGGGATTTTATCTGGCAACCGGTTCCTTCGATGTATCGGTCATCATCCAGTCGCCCACAAGTGCGGTGTTTCTCATGCCGGGACTTTTATTCGGCTTTATGTTTATCGCGGCCATCAAGCTTCGGAAATCCCCATTTGACCTGTCCACAAGTCACCATGCCCATCAGGAAATGGTCATGGGCATCACCACAGAGATGTCCGGCGCGAATCTGGCCATCATCAATTTGGGAGAATACTATGAGATGATCCTGATGATGGGATTATTTTTCCTCTTTTTTGCCAATGGACATTGGCAGAGTTGGATCGTGGCAGCTGTTTTGTGTCTCGTCATCTTTTTCCTGGAAGTGCTCTGGGATAATGTGAGCGCCAGACTGAAATGGAAAACTGTGCTGTACGGCTGCTGGACTGTAACATTTATAGCCGGCGGCGTGAATTTACTGATCCTTATGCTGACTCATTAAGCGGGAGGTAATAGTGATGAAGAAGATATCAAAATCTCCTTGGATGCTCCATTATGATGCCAGCAGCTGTAATGGCTGCGATATTGAGGTGCTGGACTGTCTGACACCCAAATATGATCTGGAGCGTTTTGGAGTGATCAATACAGGCGATCCCTTCCAGGCGGATATGCTGCTGATCACCGGCGGTGTGAACCATCAGACAGAAAGCGTTGTCAAACAGCTTTACAGTCAGATGCCCGAGCCAAAGGTCGTTATAGCTGTAGGCATTTGTGCCTGCACCGGCGGCGTATTTAAGGAATGTTATAATATCAAGGGCGGGATCGATACCGTGATCCCGGTGGATGTATATGTACCAGGCTGCGCCGCACGTCCGGAATCCATCATAGACGGTGTGCTCAGAGCCATCAAGATCTTGGATGAAAAGCGGGCGGCTGCGATTGAAAACAGGAGGTGACGGGATATGGACGACAGAAATGAGATCAGAAAGATCACAATGGCGGAATTTTTCCCGATCATCGTCCGGATGAAAGAAGAAAACTGGCGTCTGGTCCAGATTTGTGCAGTTTCTGTGGACGATGGCAAAAGGTATGAGATGAGTTATTCTTTCTGCAATGATGAAGATTATCATATGATCACGCTGCGCATAGAGATTGATGAAAACGAGGAAATTGCCAGCATTACCCAGCTTTATCCCTGTGCCTTTATACAGGAAAATGAAGCGGCGGAACTGTTCGGGGTGAAGATAGTCCATATCAATATGGATTATCAGAATAAACTTTACCGGATCGATACAGAGGCGCCATTTAAGAAAAAGGGGTGAAACCATGGCAAAGAGAAGTATAGTACCTTTTGGCCCCCAGCATCCTGTACTGCCTGAGCCGGTCCATCTGGATCTGGTGTTGGAAGATGAAACGGTTGTCGGGGCGATCCCCAGCATTGGGTTCATCCACCGGGGACTGGAAAAACTGGTGGAGAAAAAGGATTTTAAACAATATGTATATATTGCGGAACGTGTATGCGGTATCTGCAGCGTGGGACATGGAATGGGATACTGTGAATCCGTGGAGCATATCATGGGTGTGGAGGTTCCTGCCCGGGCGGATTATCTGAGGACCATCTGGATGGAACTGAGCCGTCTGCACAGCCATTTGCTCTGGCTGGGACTTTTGGCGGACGCAATGGGATTTGAAAGTCTTTTCATGGATAGCTGGCGGATACGTGAGAAAGTTCTGAGTATGTTTGAAAAGACCACAGGAAGCCGTCTGATCCTTTCCGTCACCTGTGTGGGCGGCGTGCTGAAGGATATGGATAGTTCCATGTTGAAGGAGATCCTTTATACAGTGGAGGAACTCCGCAAAGATATGAAGCCGATCATTGACACATTCTTGAACGATTATACCGTTCAGAGTCGTTTGAAAGGTCTGGGCGTCATGACAAGGGAACAGGCGATCGCGGCCGGCGCTGTGGGTCCCATGCTGCGGGGCAGCGGCGAACCCTATGATGTGCGTGCTTTAGGTTACGCAGCTTATAAAGATCTGACTTTTGAACCGGTGATCGCCACTTCGGGTGATGCTTACGCCCGTTGTGAAGTGCGGCTAAAAGAGATCCTCCAGTCATTGGATCTGCTGCGGGAAGCGATTGAAAAGATCCCGGAAGGCCCCATAAGCATTCCGGTCAAAGGCAATCCATCCGGCGAATATTTCATGCGTATAGAGCAGCCCCGGGGTGAAGCTATCTACTATGTGAAAGGAAACGGGACAAAGTTTTTGGATCGTTTCCGCCTTCGGACACCAACGACCAGCAATATCCCACCCATGGTGGATATGCTTAAAGGATGTCAGTTGGCGGATGTGCCGGTTCTGATCCTGACGATCGACCCTTGCGTCAGCTGTACGGAAAGGTAGAAGTTAACTAAAATACGCTTTTGAACAGCGGAACGGAGCAGAGATATATGGAAAAAACAAAGATATTTACCTATGCCGGTACGGTCCTGAAAAATCTATTCCGTAAACCGGCCACAATCCAGTACCCATTTCAGCCGGCAGATTATCCGGAGCGTATGCGGGGGCATATAGAGATCGATATTGAGGACTGTATCAGTTGCGGCTTGTGTATGCGTGCCTGCCCCTCATCGGCTCTGAAAGTGGACCGGAAGGCAGGAACGTGGGAGATCAACCGTTTTGACTGTGTACAGTGCGGCTATTGCGTGAGCGTCTGCCCGAAGAAATGTCTGATGATGAAAAAAGGTTATACGGCGCCGGAAACCGGCAAGTCCTGGGAGACATATAAAAAACCGGAACAACCGAAAACGGAGCCATCTGCGGCAGCGGGCGGTAAACCGGCCATGGATCCGGAAAAATGCGTTTACTGTACACTTTGTGCCAAGAAATGTCCTCAAGGCGCCATCGAAGTGGACAGAAAGGAAAAGACATGGAAACTGGACAGTGAAAAATGTGTGGAATGCGGTCTGTGCGCGTCCTCATGTCCGAAAAAAGCCATTGAAATGAAGGGCTGAGCGCCTTTGCTGAAAACAGCCGGGGCAGTATGTATTAAATATACATACTGCGCCCCTGGCTGTTTTTATTTATCCGGATCCGACATTTTGAACAGGGTCTCATTGTATGCAGAACCCTTGATGGCCTGTGCCGCTTGTCAGGTCCAATGGGGATCGCTTTTTTCATCTTCCACTGGGATAAACCCGGGGATCTTATCCTCCACCTTACCAGCGGCGATCAAGGGTAAGGAGCGCAAGGCGCTCACAGAGCAGATACAGCGGACAGAAAAGGAAATCGCTGAAAATCTGGATAAACTGCCCGATGTTCTGAAAGAGGACGGTTATCCTGATGTGCAGGCGTTTATGGCAACCTACCGCAAAGCGGAGGCTGTTGTGGAGCAGTACAATCGTGACCTTGCCGCATGGGAGCGGCAGGTCAGGGAAAAACGAAAACCCGCCAAAAAAGAGCAGGCAAAGCCGCCCGAACGGGAGAGCGTACTGAAACGCCTGCGCCAGCTTCAGGCGGAGGGCAAGCAAAGAAACCAGCCGAGACAGAGAAAGAAATCCTTTGACAGAGACAGCCGATAGGCACGAAAAACCGCCGCTATGGT
>DVLT01000012.1 GCA_018715345.1 Candidatus Onthocola gallistercoris | reverse complement strand
ATGACGCCTTTAGAATACAGGCACTACCTGCAAACCAAAGCTGCATAAAAATATCTCCAACCGTACAACTACGGCTGGAGATAGAAAAATTTTATTTTTTCATCTGTCTACTTGACAGGGAGCAGTTCACTATTTTGCAACGGCCCCTTTTTTATTTTTGTCAAAAGGCATAGGTCAGTGTATTGGAGCAGGTGATCAGTGTGATGATCACGCCATTGATGATACCCGGAAGATAAGGATTGTTGGTCATCTTATAAATCTTACGGGAAATAACAGCGGAAACCGGCAGGATGACTGCGATCGGGAACAGCCATACATAGGCCATGCTCGTAGGCGTACTGGAACCGTACCGTATCGTCTTGTTCATAAAGTAATAAGAATAGTTATATACCAGCAGGATAACCGGCGGCAGAGCGTTGAATACGGTCACGATCGCCGTATTGATCCATCCCCTCTTTCCATCCTTCATACCGATATCATTCAGGTTGAAACTGTTGTTGGCCACCGAGTTTGCCACATAATAAACAAGGAAAAATACCATATACGGGAAGAAGGATACTAAAATCTTATCGGTTCCGAAGGCTTTAATGGCCAATACCCAAAGCCGGAAATCGGTATTGAAGAAATAATCCGCGAAAAATACCCAGAAGAAGGACATGCAGATGACGATGACGGCCAGCAATAAGGTCTTGCCCAGTCTGGCCGGCGAGATCTTCACGCCAATGGCTTTCAGATCCGTACCTTCTTTTTTGCCATTGACAAAGTAGCTGACTGCCATAAAGGCTATGGCAAACAAGCCGCACAGAAGCGCCCAAGTGGATACGCCCCACGGCGCGCTCTGAGCCCACGGCATCAGACCATAGGCCACGATCTGCATGTTGGTCAGCAACGGTATGTAAAGAGCCGTTCCAAATACGGCGCTGAGGATCAGGCCAAGCCAAAACCACAATTTTCCTTTTTTAGTCGCCTTTCTGTCTGTACCCACGATAACTTCTTTACTGCGCAGAGAAGAAAATGCAGGTGTATACAACAAACTGATGGTGAAATAGATCACGAACATGGCAAAGCCCACAAGTCCCACAGCGTTGAAAGCTTCTTTCCACTGCCAGATCTGATCAGATGCCGGGATCGGATCAGGCATACCAAAGGCTTCGTTAAAGAAATTGATGGTGGCTGTGGCGGATTTCTGACTGAAATGGGACCAAGGATGGATGATATCCGGATTATAGATCACCCGGAACGCTTCTTCTCCATCCACATTTTCATAATAATATTCCCCTTCTGTACGCAGCTCCTGTCCTGTCGGATCTGTTCCGAAATAAAGGAACGACTGGGCGTTGCTGCTTTCCAGATAATCCGGTGCAAATCCGGTCACATTTCCTTCCGCATCGGTGGATTGCATGAAAAACTCATCATACTGGGCCGCGATGATACCCACATCCCGGCTGCCATAAATATCTGTGTATTCGCCGGTTTCCGAATCCACATAAGTGGCGTCTGCACAGTTGAGAAGGACTGCAGAAATAAGCTGCGTATCGGCTGCGTTATCCAGTGTGACTGCCACGTTGCTGGATATGCCGCCCAACGAATGTCCAGTGATGCCAATGTGCTCCGTATCCACATAATCCAGGGACGCCAGCATCTGGACTGCGTCATACATACCTGTCTGTACAGTGACCAGATCATCCACATTCTCTGAATTACCATGGGAATACATATCCATGGCCAGCACCACATACCCTCTCCGGGCCAGTTCCACATAATTGATGTCCTGCATCTCTTTGTTATTGTACATGCCGTGGCTTGTCACAATGCCAGGCGCCGGATTCTCTGCCGAAACCCCATCCGGGATACACAAAAGTGCGCTCATCACATAGCCTTGAGGCGTCTCCCAGGAAATATCCTTGATCGTCACCTTACCCCCGTCCGTCTGGACGATATGGGCTCCCACCATGCTGATCAGCATGAGAGCTATGGATAGGATCAGGCAGATAAATGTTCTTTTTTTCGTTTTTCCCATTTTTACCCCTCCTTAATTGATTTTCAGGAATATAACGATTTTCCTGTCTATCATTATGCATCTTTTTGTCTCCTTTGTCAATATTTTAATTCACCTTATCACTTATTTTGTTCATATTTTACCGTTTATGGATTCCAAGGCAGATTTTATTCGTACATCCTTCCTTGAAAGCCCACTTCGAAGATGATATAATGATTGCGCTAAGCGCGATCCAGGCCGATAGGATATCGGCCTGCCTTGCCGGCGCAAGGATCATACGAAGTTTTAATTTAAAATACTCAGACATTGGAAAAGGTGATAACTTTGAAACTGGAATGGCTTGGAAAATACAGGAAATTTGTAGGTGCTTTATACCGCTCGGCAAATACCTACTCCCAGTGCTGCCGTGATAATTCTCTCGGCGAACACGTCAAATTCAACCCTTATGAAGTCCAGACTCTGGAATGGATCCTGGAAAATGAAGATAAAAACAAAAATATGAAATGGAATGCCGCCCATCTCGGTATGCGGCCCAATACCTATTCAAAAAATATCCAGAAAATGGTGGAAAAGGGCCTGTTGGAGAAATATCACACAACAGATAACAAAAAAAATGTGATCATACGGGTTTCCGATCTTGGACGAAAAGAATACGAAGCCTACTCCCGTTATGCATATAAGAAATGGTTTGAAGATCTGTTCGCCATGCTGGATGAAATTCCGGAAGAATATGTGGAAAAGTTTACGGACATTCTCCGGTTTTGGGGAACCTGGCCAAGCAAAGTCAATACACCTCCGGAAGAAATCGGCCTGGTAAAGATCGAACAGAAAAAGAAAAGCGCAACAGATGAATAAATTGACAGTAAATATTTTTATTATGATCTGACATCTCCGCCAACATGATTTTTATTGCGAGTATGGATTCATCATACACTACCGCTGATCTCAGTCTTTCACTTCTCCGAGCCGTACTCCGCTCCCCAGATCAACAACAGCCCTACTCAAAAAGTAGGGCTTAAAATTGGGATCTTATATTTTTCACGCATTTTTTGAAGTCGGGCCAACGTTCGGACACGATCCCCTTATCCGAAAACGATTTTTCTCCACTTCGATCAGTCCTTCCTTCTGCATCCTGCCGATCTCCGCCGACAGAGCGCTCCGATCCACATTCAGATAATCCGCCATCTGCTGTCGGTTAAACGGCGTTGTCACCCAGTTCCCTTCCTGCCGTACTGAAAGATAAGACAGATAGGCCAGCAGCCTTTCCCGTATGGTCTTAGGCATCGTATGGAGGATCCGATGGGACAACAAAAGATTTTTCCTTGCCATGATCATCAAAAGATGGTCGATCAGCCGACTATGACAAGGACAGGACCGGGGACAGATCCGGATCACTTTTCCCATCTCCAAAAACAGGACTTTTGTCCGGGATACCGCCTGTACATTGACCATCAACGGTTCATCCTTCAGGCAGGCATAGGCCTCCCCGAAAAGTCCACCCGGACCGATATCGCTTATGATGCTCCGATTGCCCCAAAAATCTTCTGTCTCAATGTGTACACTGCCGGAAAGCACCATTCCCATGGACTGGGTCCGCTCACCCTCCCGAAAAATGAACGCACCTTTTTCATATGTTTTTGTATAACTTCCCAGACAGGCCAGCATATCCTGGACATCTTTTCTATCCATGTCTTTAAAAAGCGGCGTTCCGCTCAAAAATCCCTCATCCACTCGATCGCCTCCTCCGCGCTCCTTCCGGGCAAAAAAATCCATTTTCCAGCAAATGATCTCCGTTTTCTTTCACCCACTCTTCTCCCCGCATTCTCCTGCTGAGCATCATATGATAGCGTTCGCTTTTAAAATCAAAAGCTATTTCAATCTCCAGCGGCCCATCTTTTGCTTCAAACCCGGATATCTGATCCCACGGTATGTGGACCGTGGGACCGAAAAACGCCATGTTTTCGTATTGGCGCAAAGACAGCGCGTATCTGTCAAAACAAAAGAAATAGTATTCGATCCGCTTTGTGGCCACATGCCCAAACGGCGCTGTAAAGATCGTCCGTTTCCAGTTGGTCTGCACCTTTGTGTGTCCCGGCAGGATATTGAGATGATAGTGGATCCCCTGCTCCCGACAAAATACCTGAAGCATGTCCTCCATCGTCTTTTTCACAGTCTTTGCCTCCCTTCTCCCATATATTATATCTTTATCTTGCCTGGCCGTACAGAAAATCTCTCTCAATCCGGCAGAATAAAACAGAAAAATAATCCTGTCCCCCATTGACAAATCCCTGTTTAAGTATTAAAGTAGTAAAAAAGTTCAATCAAACAAAACCGATGAGGAAGAGAAGTAGGTCTTTATACAACATCTCAGAGAGCTGCCGATGGTGGGAAGGCGGCATGGCGTGACTGACTGAATGGACTTTCGAGGGCATTCCGAAAGCGTAAAGGGCAAGTAGGCGGTGCCGGGAACCAAACCCGTTATCAATGAGGTGTGCATGTCAGTGCATAAAAGAGGGGACATTTCATTGTCAATTTGAGTGGTACCGCGATAATAAGATTTTATTACCGTCTCAAGCAGCAGCTTGGGACGGTTTTTTTGTTCCCGGAGCCTTTCGGACACACCTGTTGAACACACAGATGGATATTCCAATATGAATATGTTGTATTTTCAAAGAGGAGGAAAACGTTATGATCAAAAAAAGATTTTTGGCAACAACACTTTGTCTGACACTTACAGCTGCTCTGCTCTTTGGCTGTTCCCAAACAGCGGAAACGACCGGCGATACATCCGCATCTGCCGCTTCCGGCGGTGAAAATTACACCATCGGCATCACCCAGTATGCGGAACACGGATCTTTGGATAACTGCCGTGAAGGGTTCCTTCAGGGACTGGCTGAAGCCGGCATTGAAGAAGGGGCGAACCTGACCATCGAATTTCAGAATGCCCAAGCAGATAGCGGAGCGGCTACCCAGATCGCTTCCCAGTTCGTATCCGACAAGGTGGATCTGATCTGCGCCATCGCCACCCCCAGCGCCCAAAGCTGCGTCAACGCGGCGCTGAACACGGACATTCCTGTGGTCTACACCGCTGTCACCGACCCGGTGGCTGCAGAACTGGCCACAGAGGACGGCGCCCCCACCCAGAATGCCACCGGCACTTCCGATAAACTTCCGGTGGAGGCCCAGCTCCAGTTGATCCGGCAGATGCTTCCCGATGCCCATACCATCGGCATCCTTTACACGACCAGCGAAGTCAATTCCGAATCTGCCATAGCCGAGTATGAAGCGAAAGCCGGTGACTATGACTTTGAGATCGTCACTGTGGGCATCAGCACTTCTGCGGATATTTCCCTGGCCACAGACAATATACTGTCCCAGGTGGACTGTCTGACCAATCTGACGGACAACACGGTTGTCCAGGGACTTCCCACCATTCTTGCAAAAGCCAACGAAAAGGGTATCCCGGTATTCGGAAGCGAGATCGAACAGGTGAAAATGGGTTGTCTGGCCGCCGCCGGCATTGACTACATTGAACTTGGGAGAAAGACCGGAGAAATAGCTGCCCAGATATTAAAAGGCGAAGCTTCCGCCAGCGAGATGGATTATGAAACCTTTGAAACACCAAAGATCTACTTCAATCAGCAGGCAGCCGAAGATCTTGGCCTGACCATTGACGAAAGCATTCTCACAGATGCGGAAATCTTTACAGAAATAACCGAAGAATAAAAAACAGGAGGTCCTATCATGGATATGTTGCTGAGCACGCTGGAACAGGGACTCATCTATGGCATTATGGCCCTGGGCGTTTATATCACTTACAAAATACTGGACTTTCCCGATCTGACAGTGGACGGCAGCTTCCCCTTGGGAGCTGCTGTTGCCGCTGTTCTGGTCACGAAAGGCGTCAATCCCTATCTCACCCTTCTGGCCGCTTTCGCAAGCGGGGTGCTGGCCGGCGTATGTACCGGTCTGATCCATGTCAAATTAAAAGTCCGGGATCTGTTATCCGGTATCATCATGATGACAGCGCTTTATACGATCAATCTGAAAATCGCCGGAAAAGCCAATCTCCCCCTATTCACAAAGGAGACCATTTTCGACAATCCATTTCTGGCAGGCATTGTACCTACAGCCTTGACGCCTTACGTCACATTGATCATCATTGTGATCATCACTCTGATCGCCAAATATTTACTGGATGCTTATTTAAAAACCCGTTC
Source organism: Candidatus Onthocola gallistercoris (assembly GCA_018715345.1). GTDB lineage: Bacteria > Bacillota > Clostridia > Lachnospirales > Lachnospiraceae > Frisingicoccus > Frisingicoccus gallistercoris. Next base: position 19,229 of record DVLT01000012.1, on the reverse strand, counting down.
CGGCTATCTGCTCCGGGCAGTGGGAGACAATGACACATTGGTCACCTGCCTGGCAAAGGATCAAGGGCTGGTCAAGATCGTCGGTCTGGCCATCTCCAACGGCCTGGTAGCCCTGGGCGGCGCCGTCTATGCTCATGAGGAACGTTTCTTTGACATTTCCATGGGTACCGGTACGATGGTCATCGGCCTGGCCAGTGTCATCATCGGAACCAATCTTTTCAAAAATTTTACCATCATGCGGGCAACCACATCGGTACTTGTGGGATCGGTCATCTACAAAGCCTGTGTGGCCATCGCCATTGCCTGTGGTCTGGACTCTTCCAGCATGAAGCTGATCACAGCCGTATTGTTCCTGATCATCCTTGTCATCAGTATGGATCGGAAAAGGAAGGTGAAAAATCATGCTTGAATTAAAACATGTGAATAAATATTATAATCCGGGAACCGTCAACGAAATGTGCCTTTTCAACGACTTCAACCTGTCAGTGGAACAGGGCGAATTTGTTTCCATCATCGGCAGCAACGGTTCCGGTAAAACATCCATGCTGAACATTATCTGCGGAAGCATTTCTGTGGATGAGGGGCAGGTATGGATGAACGGGCAGGATATCACCAATGAAAAAGAATACAAACGTTACCGTCATATCGGCCGGGTTTTCCAAAATCCTGCTCTGGGCACCTGTCCTTCCATGACGATCCTGGAAAACATGTCCATTGCAGACAACAAAGCAAAATCCTTCAACTTAAGACGGGGAACAGATAAAAAACGGATCGATCATTACCGGGACCTGCTGCGTCAACTGAACCTTGGTCTGGAGAACAAACTGGATACCAAAGTGGGCTCCCTTTCCGGCGGTCAACGCCAGGCTCTGGCTCTTCTCATGTCCACCATGACGCCGGTGGAATTTCTCATCCTGGACGAGCATACCGCGGCCCTGGATCCAAAAACAGCGGATCTTATCATGGAACTGACCGATCGGATCGTGCGGGAAAAACACCTGACCACCATGATGGTTACCCACAATCTCCGCTATGCGGTGGAATACGGAAGCCGGCTTCTGATGATGCACCAGGGACAAACTTTCCTGGATCTGTCCGGCAAGGAAAAGGAACAGGTACGCATCGATGATCTTCTGGAACAGTTCAACCAGATCAGCATCGAATGCGGCAACTGATCCGCATTTTTCATCCTTCATCCGGAAAATATAGAGCGCTGTATCAAAAAAACGCGGTTCCCATTGGGTTCCGCGTTTTTTTATCTACTTTTGCTCTTACAACTTCCGACTGCTGCTCTGGGACAGTTTCAGACGGTTCATCGCCCGGGCCAGGGAAGCCTGAGTATGATAATATTCCTGTATACTCTGCTTCTGACGCAGCTGCTCCTGCGCCTGTTCCTTCTGCTCTCTGGCCAGACGGACATCGATATCTTCAGGCTTTTCTGCCGTATCCACGATCAGGGTGACACGATTATTGACAACCTCGGCAAATCCCTGGCCAAAAGCCACTTCCTGCCATTTGCCTTCCTGGATCTCCAACTTGCCTATGCCGATGGACAAGGCAATGACCATATTTTCGTGATTGGGCAGGATCCCCATCTCGCCGTCCGATGCAGGAATGACCAGCTTCCGGCATCTTCCTTCATAAAATATACCGTCACTGGATATGATTCTAAGGCCAAATGTATCCATACGATCCGCTCCTTATTCTTTGGTCGTCAGCTCTTTTGCTTTTTCAACCACATCATCGATCGTTCCCACATTGAAGAATGCTGCTTCCGGATATTCGTCCATTTCTCCGTCGATGATCATCTTAAAGCCCCGGATGGTTTCCTTTAACGGCACATATTTGCCGGAAACACCGGTGAAATTCTCTGCCACATAGAAAGGCTGGGACAGAAAACGCTGGATCTTTCTGGCTCGCATGACCGTCAGCTGGTCCTCATCGGACAGTTCTTCCATACCAAGGATGGCGATGATATCCTGAAGTTCTTTATATTTCTGAAGGATGGCCACAACCTTATTGGCCACCTCATAATGCTCTTCGCCCACGATATCTGCTTCCAGGATACGGGAACTGGATTCCAGCGGATCCACCGCCGGGTAGATACCCTGTTCCACGATCTTTCTGGAAAGCACCGTTGTGGCGTCCAGATGGGCAAAAGTCGTTGCCGGAGCCGGGTCCGTCAAGTCATCCGCCGGCACGTAAACAGCCTGTACAGATGTGACAGAACCATTTTTTGTCGAAGCGATACGCTCCTGAAGTTCACCCATTTCTGTTGCCAGTGTGGGCTGATAACCCACCGCTGAAGGCATACGTCCAAGCAAAGCGGATACCTCCGATCCGGCCTGAGTGAAACGGAATATATTATCGATGAACAACAACACATTCTGATGCTGTTCATCCCGGAAATATTCTGCCATAGTCAGACCCGTCTCCGCCACACGCATACGGGCTCCCGGCGGCTCATTCATCTGACCGAACACAAGGGCTGTCTTTTCCAGAACACCGGATTCTTTCATCTCGGACCAAAGATCATTGCCCTCTCTGGAACGTTCGCCCACACCAGTAAATATAGAGTAACCGCCTTGCTCTGTGGCCACATTCCGGATCAATTCCTGGATCAGCACGGTTTTTCCCACACCAGCGCCACCGAACAGACCGATCTTACCGCCTTTGGCGTAGGGGGCGATCAAATCGATGACTTTGATGCCGGTTTCCAATATCTCAACCACGGGACTCTGATCTGCAAAGGCCGGCGGATCCCGATGGATGACCCAGTGGGGAGCATCTTCCAGAGAATCGCCGCCATCGATCGTATCACCGAGAACATTAAACAGTCTTCCCAGTGTCTTTTCGCCTACCGGAACCTGAATACCGGAGCCGATGGCTGTCACTTCCATGTCTTTATGAAGTCCTTCGCTGGCCGCCAGCATCAGGCAGCGTACCTCATTGTTTCCGAGATGCTGCGCCACTTCCATCACGCAACGCTTTCCGTTATTTTCCACTTCCAGCGCGTCTTTGATGTAAGGAAGGTCTCCGTTCTCAAATACCACGTCTACAACAGGCCCCATGACCTGTATGATTCGTCCTTTATTCATAACCTGTTACTCACTTCCTTTTCCGCCTCTGCGCCCTGGCGCCGGCACACACTTCCGTAATCTCCTGGGTGATCTCCGCCTGCCTGGCCCGATTATAAAGCACCGACAACTCCCGGATCAGCTTCTGGGCGCTGTCCGTGGCGGATTTCATGGCCATCATACGGGAATTGTGCTCACTGGCATAAGCCTGGACCAGACATCCGTATATCATACCATCCACATAGTTCGGCACGATACTATTCATGACGCTTTCAGCGGAGGGATAGAGTTCGATGGCTTCCCGGTACATATTTAACGGCATGATCATCTCATTAAAGGAACTTCTTTCCAGAGGGAGCAATTTCAGCACCTCAGCCACCAGTTCCACAGAATTTTCCATACGGGTAAAAACGATATAGACCTCGTCCAACTCTCCATGCAGATATTGATCCGTCAAAACATCTCCGATATCTCTGGCACGGTGGAGCGTCGGCTTCTGGGCCGTATACTGGAAATGTGTATCGATATCAATATGACGTTTTGTGAAATAATGCCGTCCCAATTCACCCACAACGAAAAGCTTGTGGATGCCCGGCCGGGCAAGGATTTCCTCTTCCAATTTGATGATATTATGGTTATAAGCCCCCGCAAGGCCTTTATCTCCCGTTATGACGATGGAACCGATCTTCCTTTCCGTTTCCGGTATCTCCGTTCTTTTGTCGAAATAGGGATGATTCATCTCCGGCAGATGGCGGAGGATACGGGATATCTCACCCTGAAGGCTGTAAAAATAGGGCTCTGTGGCCTCCAGTTTTCTTTTGGCCTGGGTCAGCTTGGAAGAAGAGATCATATACATGGCATTCGTGATCTTCATCGTATCTTTAACGCTGTTGATCCGGCTCTGTATTTCTCTTATATTTGCCATATCAACACCTGCTCTTTTTAAATTCGCCGGCTGTCTCTATGATCGCCTGGATCTGATCGTCTGTCAGTTCCTTTGTCTCTTCGATCTGTCTTCCGATCCCGGGATGGACTCTGTCAAAGTATTCCAGCATTTCTGTCTGGAACGCTTTCACCTGCTTTTTATCCACACCCAAGAACACTTTATGGGTTGCTGCACAAAGGGTGATAACCTTTTCATGCAGACTCAACGGATGACATAAAGGCTGTTTCAGAAGTTCCATCAGTCCGCTGCCGTAATCCAATTCTTCCTTTGTGGCCGGATCCAGATCCGAACTGAACTGGGTAAAGACTTCCATCTCCCGGTACTGGGCCAGATCGATACGGATACTTCCCGATGCCTTTTTCATGGCCTTTGTCTGAGCTGCGCCGCCCACACGGGATACAGACAGACCCACGTTCACTGCCGGACGCATACCCGACGCGAACAGACCGCTTTCCAGGAAGATCTGACCATCGGTGATGGAGATCACATTGGTGGGAATGTAAGCCGAAACGTCTCCGGCCTGGGTTTCGATGATCGGTAAAGCAGTTATGGAACCACCGCCCAATGCTTCGCACAGATGACTGGAACGTTCCAGCAATCTGGAATGCAGATAGAAAACGTCGCCCGGATAAGCTTCACGTCCCGGTGAACGTCCCAACAATAAGGACAGGGCACGGTATGCCACCGCATGTTTGGACAGGTCGTCATAAACGATCAGCACATCTTTTCCCTTATACATAAAATATTCTGCCAGAGCTGTACCTGCGTACGGCGCGATATACTGAAGCGGCGCGCAGTCGCTGGCGGTTGAGGAAACAACGATCGTGTAATCCATGGCGCCGTGATTGTTCAGCGTGTTCACCACTTTTGCCACGCTGGACGCTTTCTGTCCGATGGCCACATAAATACAGATGACATCTTTTCCCTTCTGATTCAATATGGTATCCAAAGCGATGGATGTTTTTCCAGTCTGACGGTCCCCGATGATCAACTCACGCTGTCCCCGTCCGATGGGGAACATGGAGTCAATGGCCAAAATCCCCGTCTCCATGGGCGTGTCCACGGATTTTCGGTCCACGATCCCCGGCGCTTCCATTTCCACTGGCCGGTAATCATCCTCTTTGATGGCGCCCTTTTCATCAATGGGCGCTCCCAGAGCATTGACAACACGTCCGATAAACTGATCTCCCACAGGGATACCCGCCCGTTTTCCGCTCCGGGACACTTTCGTCCCTTCCCGTATCTGGGCATCGGATCCAAACAGGATACAACCCACTTCATCCTTCCGGATATCCTGGACCATACCCTTTAATCCAGTATCAAATACCACGATCTCGCCGTACATGGCATGATCGATACCATGGATAACGGCAATACCGTCACCGACGGAAACAACCGTTCCCACTTCGCTCTCTTTACTGTAACTGTCAAAATTTTCGATTTCTTCTTTCAGAATGGAAATGATCTCATCTGAACCCAATTGTCTTGCTTTTGTGGATGCAAGAGATTTCTCCATCCGTTTCAGACGGCCTTTTGTACTCCAATCATACTCGTCGCAATCCACTGTCAGGACAAAACCTCCCAACAGACTGTCATCTTTGCGTATCTCGATACGAGCCGAACGGGCATGATATTTCCGGCATATAAACTGCTCAAGCTTCTGGAGCTGGGCAGCGTCCGGCGCCTCCACGCATGCCAATACAGCCTTCTGTACGCCCTTCTGGCGATCCATCAGATCTTCATAGGCCATAAAAACATCTGCCAGAGATTCCATCTGTTCATCCTGACACATCTTTTTCAGCACATCTCCCATGCTCTGGGGAAATGTTTTGTCGATCACCCGGCTTTTTTCCCGGAAGGACACAACTTTGTTGGAAAGCGTTTTTTCCAGTTCCTCTGTCGTACGGATGATCCGTCCGGCTTCCCGGATATCTTCCTCTGGAACGTCCAGTTCATACAGTGACTGGGCATATTTTTTTGCCGTCAGAGAAATATAATGTCTATTTTTCTGTGTCTGATCCATGGGCGTCCTCACCTACTTCTTCCAAAAACTCATCATATATTGACTGATTATCTTTCATCTGTCCGGCCTTTTCCTCCACGATCTTCTGGGCCGCGGTCATGGCCAGACCGGCGATCTGGGACTGGAGAGCATTCATCGTCTGCTCCTGTTCCATACGGATATTCGCCTTTGCGGACGTCATCAAAACTTCCGCGTCTTCATTTGCCTTTTTCATCACCTGGTCGTATTCTGCCTTGGCTTCTTCACGGGCCTGGGCCACGATACGGGCAGATTCTTCCTTGGCTCCGCTGAGCGCATCGGTATACTGTTTCTTCAGATTCATCGCGTCATTCTGGGCATCTTCCGCTTTCTTAAAACCGTCCGCGATCATCTCTTTCCTTTTTTCCATGACATTGTTTACCGGTTTGATGAGAAATTTCTTTAAAAGGAAGACGAGAATGATCAGATTGATAATAGTATAGAGAAAATTCAGATTAAACTGCAGCACTTCTCCTACCTGCCTTTCCTGTTATTGAATGACCCATCATTATAAAAAGAATATGATCAAAACACCGATGATAAAGCCGTAAATAGCGGTTGCCTCGGCCAGGGCGCATCCAAGGATAAAGTTTTTGCTGATCTTGCCTTCTGCTTCCGGCTGTCTTGCGATAGCTTCTGATGTTTTCGCTGTTGCCATGCCGATACCCACACCGGCTCCGATGCCTGCCAATACTGCGATTCCCGCACCAATTGCGATAAGTGTTTCCATAATCTTAATCTCCTTTTTTCATCTCTTTTAACTACTGGTTTACTCCATCTCTTCCGTCATGAACAGAGCGGTCAAAAATACAAATACATAAGCCTGGATCAGACCGTCAAAAATATCGAAATAAAAACTCAGCGGGATAGGAACGATCAGCGGCACAAAGGCCTTGATAAGTTCCATGACTACAAATCCTGCCAGTATATTTCCAAAGAGTCGCATACACAGCGACAGGGGCCGGATAAAGATCTCCAGAACCATGATGGGAGCGACAATGGCCACCGGCTTCGCGAAATGCTTCACCCAGTGCTTCACTCCGTTTTTGTAAATTCCGGAAAATTCAATCAGGCACATACTCATAATCGCAAGCGCGGCTGTCACGTTCAGATCCTTTGTGGGCGGTTTAAAGCCGAAAAGTCCGATGGTGTTGGAAATGCCAAGATAGATCAGGACCGTTGTCAGATACGGTATATATCTGCGGTTCGATTTGCCGAGAATGCCCTCAAAAAAATCATTCGTCCAACTGATCCCTGCTTCCAGGAATAGCTGAACTCTACCGGGATTCTCCACCTTCAGATTCCGGGTCAGAAGGATCGAGGCGACCACAAGCACCGCCATGATGATCCATGTCACGACCACGGATTCGGATATGCCTCCCAGGACCGGAAGTTCAAATACTGTCTTACAATTAAGCTGATCCATGAGTTCGGTAACTAACTCTTCCGTCTTTCTCGCTTCCTTTCCTAGTAATTTAAATTCCTCTTTCAGGATATCTTTTATAATAAGGTTTCCCAAAAGCACTTTACAATGTACGCCCAAAAAATTTATTTGTCAACACTTTAAAAAGAGCTGTTTTTCCATATTTTCCGCTTTTTCTTCCCCCATACGGCGACGGCATTTCATGCATTTTTCCTATCAATCCGTCTTGATCCTGTCTGTTTTTCGTTTTTTTTTATTATTTTTATTGTTTTTTTACAAATTATAAATTTTCTCTTTTAAAAACAGACAATTTCCCATCAAAAATAGGGGGGATTTTTTCTTTTCCATCCCCATTTTCTCATCCACCATACATTATTCGTATATTTAATATGTAAAATAAATCTAGCTGTCCATAAGCATTTTTTTCAATGTTTTGGCCGCTGCCGTCAGTGGACTGTCTTTTGCCTCGATCAGACAGATCTCTCTGTGGGGTATCTCTTCCACCAGAGGGATCTGGACCACCTTCCCCTGCTCCACAGACTCTCTGGCATAGCCCTCCGGTAAAAAACCGATCCCCAATCCATAAGTGATCATGGGAAGCATCTGACCAAGAGACGCCGCTTCCACATCCGGACGCATTTTAGCCCCGTGCTCAAAAAAGAAGTTTGCATAAAACTCGTAGGTGGTCGTTTCTTTTGCCAGACCTACCATGGGAAGATTGTCCAGGTCTGTCAGACGGACCGGCTTATCGGTCAGATCCTTAAAACGCGGACTTCCCACCAATATATCGTGAAATGTCATCAGCAATGTGGATTTCAATGTCTTGTTCAGCGCCACCGGCGTAGAAACGATGGCCATATCCGCCATTCCGTTTTTCACAGTCTGGATCGCATCGGGCGTGGTATGATTGGATATCCGCAGATGGATGCCCGGATATCTTTCATGGAAACGGCTCAGTACCGGCAGCACAAACAGGTGCAGGGCGATCTCGCTTATGCCGATGCTGACAATTCCCCTTTCCAGGCTCTGATCATTGGCCAATTCCTGTTCCGCCAAATGTAAATGCTGAAAGGCTACAGATACGTGTTTATACAATTTTTCTCCTTCCGGTGTCAAAGTCACCCCCCGGTTGGAACGGACAAATAGTTTGCAGCCCAGCTGACTTTCCAGATTATTCATGAACCGGGTGATATTGGGCTGATTGCTCATCAGTGTCTCTGCTGCCCTTGAAAAACTCCGGCATTTGGCTACATAGTAAAAAATGCGATAATAATCATAGGTAATTTCCATATATTTCCTCCATATCAATATGACATACTATCCATTTCAAATATGTATTTTATCTTTCGCTCTATGTATTATATACTACCAAAAGTGTGAAAACAACCTTATTTTTTGTTCATTTTTCCAACAGGAGGACGCAAGAACATGATTAAAAAAATGATCAGATTTTCAAATTCCGACCAAATCATCGAATGCTGTCAGTCATGTCAGGCATTCAAGTCTGACATAGATATCCATTCTTCCAAGGGGTTCCGTACCTGCATCGACGCCAAATCTTTATTGGGCATGATGTCCTTGAATCCGGGTACATCTTTGCATCTGCTCATTGACGGCGAGGATGAAAAAGCTGTCGCCGAAAAATTCCTTGCTTATGAAGTCCGTGCCTGAGCTCGATAAATAAATATGAAAAAAAGAGCGGATAGACCATTCCGGTTTTCGCTCTCCGATATCTAAAATAAGCAGCGGTGACTCTGGAAAAAATCCAGAGCTGCCGCTGCTTTATCTTCTTCATCATTCATTTCGCTTCTTCAGACATTGCCCCCATCATCCATTTCCGGAACCGACAGCTGTTTTGTATATTTTGCCATGGCATAAACCGCATAGACTGCCACGATCACTTCTGTTATGGGCATGGCGGACCAGATGGCAGGCGCACCACAATCAAAAAGGCTGGATAAGAAACAGACATTTCAGCCTGTGCCTTATCCAGCCTATCATTTCTTATGAATGATCTGCCCTCCGAGCAAACTTTTTATGTTATCACAGTTTTATTTTTCTGTCAACCATTTCTTCCGGCCAGCGCAGGCCCCCGGGGCAGATCTGTTCCGGTTCCGGCAAAAGCCGGAAATCGTTCAGGTCAATGGCATTTACTCCAGCCACAGGCCTTGCATATATTGCAGCCTTCTTCAAAAACAAGGGGCTCGCCGCACTCCGGACAGTACATCCGGTTCAATTCAGAGTCCGTATTGACAGCCTTGGGCTTTGGCACCTTTTTCGCCGGTTTTCCCGTATTCTGTCCGGCTTTTGCCGCCAATTCCGCCTGCATTTCATTATACATATCCATGAGGGCATTGCCTACAGCCATGGGGCAGCAGGCGCCTTTGCTCGTATCCTTTCGAGTCACTCTGCGGGCTGTATAAGACGGGCAGGAACCGCTGGAATTAAGCTGATCCACGATCGTCTCGATATCAATGCCGCCTCTGGCACTGATGGAGATCATACGGGACAGGCCCACCATGAAATTGTTGCAGCCGCCGGTGGATCCTTTGCTCAGGTAAGTCTCCAACAACGCCCCGGTATTGGGATCGAACAAGGCAATACAGTGGAGGCTTCCGCAGCCGGTCATCAGCTTCCGTTTTTTGCCGACCACATCGTCTGTAACGAGTAAGATCTCGCCCCGTTTCAGTCCTTCACCGGCGGATACCTTCTTCGCCTCCGCCTTGCTGTTGGTATTCAGGATACCCAGGCGACGACAGCCATCCCGGAAGATGGTGATACCTTTCAGCCCTTTTTCATAGGCATACATATACAGGTTCTCCGTCTCCTCCACAGTAAAACTGTTGGGGACATTGACCGTAGAGCTGATGGAAGCGTCAATATGGGTCTGCCATATGGACTGCATATCGATCCTCTGACGGTAATCCAATGTCATGGCCGTCACAAAATAATCCGGCAGTTCCGAATCGCTCCTGAGGCCATGCTGCTTCATATAATCGGCCACGATCTTTGTATAAACTTTATAGTAGACATCTGTGCCGTGCAGAGACTCTGTTTTCCGTTCATAATAATTGGCATAGACCGGTTCGATGCCGCCGGAAATCCCCAGCATGGTGGACAGTGTACCTGTAGGCGCGATGGTCAGGAGCTGGGAGTTTCTTAAGCCATACCGGCGTACCATATCCTTTGTCTTTTCTGTGGTGTTCGCCTGGAAATAAGGGGTGGACATGATCTTGTCCGTATCGCAGGCTTCAAAAGCCCCCTTTTCCTTGGCCAGCCCGGCCGATGCGGCGATGGCGGAATCTGCCATGGCAAAGCCGATCTTGTCGCACATTTCCACAGCATCCTTTTCACCATAAGTCAATCCCAGTTTGATCAGGCAGTCTGCCAAGCCCATGATGCCCAGGCCGATCTGCCGCCACTTGGCCACACTTTCCTGCTGTTCCTTTAACGGATGCAGCGGCAGTCCTTCCTCCAGCACTTCATTTAAAGCGCCTACAGCCACTTTCACACAATGTTTTAAGCCTTCAAAATCAAATCGGGCGCTGTCTGTAAACGGTTCCGTCACGAAAGCGGACAGGTTGATGCTGCCCAGCAGACAGCTGCCGCCGGCCGGAAGGGGCTCTTCGGCACAGGGATTGACCCCCGCATAGGAAAAGTCCTCTGTATTGCTCAAAAGATTCCAATCGGATATCCGGTCCCAGAACAGGGCTCCCGGTTCCGCATAGTCCCAGTTGGTTTCCGCGATCTTATGGAAAAGCTCTCTGGCATTGACCACCTTTTCGATCACTTCCCCGGTGGCTTCCCGGGTATAATGCAGCGTATATTCGGCATTGTTCTTCACAGCTTCCATGAAATCCTTATGGATACGGATGGAAATATTGGCTTTTGTCACCTTTTCCAGATCTGTTTTCAGATCGATAAACTCTTCCACATCCGGATGGGAGCTGTCAATGGAGATCATCAATGCTCCTCTGCGCCCGTTCTGGCCGATGAGGGCAGTTACCAGAGAATACAGTTCCATGAAGGATACCGCTCCGCTGGTTTCCTTAGCTGCATTGTTGATCCTGGCTCCCCTGGGACTGAGCTTGGATATATCCACACCGCAGCCGCCGCCGTAACTGTAAGTACGGGCCAGCTTCTTGGCACAGTCAAAAATGCTTTCGATATTATCTTCCGGCGGATCCACCACATAACAGTTGGAGTAGGTCACTTTACGACCTTCCTTATCCAATCCCCTGTTGGAAAGGATCCGGCCGCCGAACAAAAACTTTTTCTCCCGGATATAGCCGGCAATCTCTTCATTGCCTCCGCTGATCCGCCCCACCCACTGATCAAATGTTTCATTCTCATTGCAGTATTTTTTGGTCCAGATATCTGTTCCCAGCTGGTTGTCTTTCCCCAGCCATTCCTCTACGGTCATGCTTTAAGTCTCCTTTACACTGTAATACATAAAATGTTACCACTATCACCGTCTGTTTTCAAGATGTTTTTGCTGTTTATAAAAACTACATCTTGTATATATTTCTTCTTTTTTTCTGTTTTTGCACGATATATGGCATTTTTTACCAGAATGTTCTGACACTCTTTTGCCGCCTCATCCGACGCTTTCAAAAGCTTCCGGCAGATAATATATCTGCAGTTTTCCCGTCACGCTATTCTTGGTGATCTGGGAGCGTACCCCAAAAATACGGCCGATATTTTCTTCTGTGAACACATTTTCCGGTGCCCCCACTTCCACGATCCTGCCCTTATCCATCAGGATGATCTTGTCACAATACATGGCGGCGATATTCAGATCATGTATGGAAGAAAAGACCGTTATCTTCTGTCCCTTCAATGTCTGCATGATCAGATACTGGAAACGGATATCCAAATGGTTTGTCGGCTCATCCAACACGATCAGGCGGCTCTGCTGGACCAGGGCTCTGGCCAGAAGGACCCGCTGCTTTTCGCCGCCGGAAAGGCTCAGATAGGAACGGTGCTCATAGCCGGAAAGGCCCACTTCTTTTATGAACTTCCCGCAAAGTTCCAGATCCTCTTTTTTCTCTCCTTCCAGGAATTTTCTGTGGGAATATCTGCCGTACATGACCATTTCCATCACTTCGATATCAAATTCCACACTGTTTTCCTGGGCCATGACGGCCACTTCCCTGGCCATCTCCTTTGACCTGAAATCCAATACATCTTTCTCGCCGATGAATACAGCCCCCCTTGATGGCCGGTATGTCTTATATACGTTTTTCAACAGGGTTGTCTTTCCGCAGCCATTGGGTCCCACCAGCCCAACAAACTCTCCGTCCTCCACCTGCACGGAAACATCGTTGAGGATCCGGGTCCCGTCAATAAGGTAATTGAGATTTTTTATGATCAAACCCATGCTATCCCTCCTATCTTTTCCTGTTCTTCCGTATCAGATACAAAAAGAACGGACCGCCGATCAACGCGGAAATGATGCCTATGGGCAGTTCTTCCGGCGCGGCGATCACCCGTGAGAGCACATCGGTCAGCATGGTAAAAAGACCACCGGTAAGGATGACGGCCGGTATGAGCCGTTTATGCTTTGAGCCCACAAAAGAGCGGACGATGTGGGGCACCACCAGGCCGATGAAACCGATCACACCGCTGACCGATACGGCCACACCGGTGACAATGGTGGACATGATGATGATGATCAGCTTGATCCTACCTGTACGGACGCCCAGACTTTCCGCCACGTCATCCCCCAAAAGCAGGATATCCAGATCCCGGGTAAAAAAGAGGATAAGGATGATGGCTATGAGAAAAACAATCGCCACGTAACGTGCCGTATCCCAACTGGCGCCGCTTAAAGACCCGATCATCCAGTACTGGGCCGTTTTTGTCTTGTCGGAACCGGTATTGTATCCATAGATGATCAGATTCGTCAATGCGGAAAATATGGCCGAGGTGGCGATGCCTGCCAACACCAGCTGAGTGGAGGTGATCCGTCCATGCATGGAGGCAATGCTCAAGGATAAGGCAATGGACAGGGCTGCCCCAAGGGTGGCTCCGAAAATAGTGGCATAGCCTCCCATAAAGCTGAACCACCCCATGATGATGGCCGCCACCGCGCCGGCCGAAGCGCCGGAGGATATGCCAAGCACATAGGGATCCGCCAGAGAATTTTTCGTCAAAGCCTGCATGAGCACGCCGCAGACAGACAGCCCGGCTCCCACGATGCAGGCCATGATCACCCTGGGAAGCCGGATGCTCCAGATGATGGTTTCCACATTGTCCTCCCAGCCCTGGGCAAAAACTTCCCTTCCGGATAGTTTATTTATGATGATCTTATAGATATCGCCGGTATCGATCTGCACCGCCCCGATGGACACGGATAAGCACAGGGCGGCCGCGATCAAAAAGCATATACCGCCGATGAAGATCAGATACTGACTTCTGCTTCGGATGATTTTATGACTGTTCATCTTTCTCTCCTTTATCTGCCTGTGGAAATGGGCAAAGGCTCCGCTTTGCCAGCAAAACCTTTGCCCGTTTTCTATCCCTATTCAAATAGATCCGGATATAATTGTCTGGCGATGATCTCAACCGTATCAGCAGAGCCTGCGGAGCCCTGCATATCGGCACAGCAGGCGGAGAAGATCCGGCCTTCTTTGACCGCCGTCAGATCCTTTGTGGCATCATTGGTCTTGAGAAACTCGATCTTTTCTTCCACATCCCCGTCATAATCCAGTACCAGGATCACATCCGGATCCCGTTCCACCACCTCTTCCCAGGAGGGTGTGGCCCATCCGGCTTCAATATCGTCGAAGATGGAAATGCCTCCGGCCAGTTTGATGATGTCTCCGGGCATACCCTGACACGCTGTAAACGGGGCCTCCTCGCCGGAATCATAGGCAAACACGGTCACCGGATCCGCATAGGCTTCCTCTCCCAGCGTATCCTGTACCTTCTGGATCGTCTCTTTCATGGCCTGGATCTTTTGTGCAGCCACGTCCTCCACTTTAAATATCCTGCCCAGCGTCTCATAGTCTTTATACAGATCTTCAAAGGTAGCACTGTCGGAGCATACATAGGGGAAATACATGGCAATGCCGTTCTCATTGCAGAAATCCGTACTGAAATTCTTATCGGAAAATACCGAATCCCAACCCACAAGGAAATCACAGTTGGTGGCCAACAATTCTTCCTTTGACAGGGAGGACAGGCTTGCCCCCGGTTCCAGCAGCTGGGGGACCGAATCCCTTGCCGCATATTCCGATACCAGACTCCAACAGGAGCCTTTCGTGTAGCCCGCCATATGATCCTCCAGTCCCAGATCAAAAAAAAGATCCGCCATCTGATCTCCGGAAGCCACCACATGGGACGGTATCTCAGTGAAGGTATACTCCACATTCTCACCCAATCCGGACCTTTCCAGATTAAGTGTGATCGTCACGGGTTCATAGCTGCTGTCAGAAGCTGTCGATCCAACTGTTTCTTTCGCTTCTGTCGCTGCCGTACTTTCGGAAGACACGGACTGCGTATCTTCTGTCGTCTCGGATGCGCATCCTGTAACGAGGGCCGCAGACAAAACCGCACACAATACTGTACATACAATGTTTCTTTTCATCTTTCTTATCCTTTCTCTCACAAATACTTTCACAAATTGTTGTACATGTTACAGGATCCTTATTAAGTTTTCATCTATCCTATCCCCTTTCTCCTTCCTCTTACCAGGAATTCGCAAGATAACTTCAGCAAGTCTTAGGACTTGGCATCACCCTCGATCTCACCTTCTCACAGATCCGTCTGCAATGGTCTTTGAGATCTCGTCCGCCTTACCTCAGGTGTAAGCTGTCAATGATTCACACATTGTTCCTTATTAAGTCAGGGACACTGAAGTTTTTGTAATATATCCATGTATTACAAACAGATTGAATTTATGAATATATGTTAACGAAAAAGAGGGAAAGTGTCAATACCCCTAGGGATAGCCTTCCGGAATACATAAAAGAAAACCCCGGAAGCCAAAGCTTCCGGGGCCGATCTTATATCATTATGATAATAAGCTGTGATTACTCGATGATCGTAGCAACACGGCCAGATCCAACTGTACGTCCGCCTTCACGATATCAGACTGGTGTATTGCGGTGTGCAAATGGTGATTTTTCGTGTGATTTGTGTGGAAAAATCCGCATTTTCCACTGTGTCCGTATAGTTTTTGGGGATTTTGTTATCATGGTGTTATCACTGCATTTTTAGTTTTTCTGGCATATTTTTTCTCACATTCGTAATCTCTTTATTTAAATCTTTTATATATTCTTTACACACATCTATATATAATCCTGTTTTATATTCTGGATTTTCCAAAAACTGTAATTCAACGGGATATTTTGTAATCTCCGTAAGTAACTTTACAAATATGCTTTTCAAATTATTTTGGCTTTCATCATCATTAAGGCATACTTCTGCAACTTCTTCAAAGCCAAATACTAAATAATCTTTATTTTCTCTTTTCTCCAAATGTACATTAATCGCTTTGCTTTCCTGATTCATAAATATCCTTCCTATCATAAAATGCAGTTTTACCGCCCTCAAGAGTATGCATACTTTCTTGAGTCCAGTTTTTAGTGTCTGTTTCATCATCTATATTTCTAAGTTCATCATAAAAAGGATTACCAACATACGTTTTATATATTCCATTCTCATGAGTTCTTAGTATACTAATATACGGAAGCGTACCAACAGCAATATTAGCATTATGTGTTGCTATAATTACTGTTTTTCTCCGTTTTGCAAGATCAGTTAACTTCGGAAGTATATTAGAAGTTATATATGAATTTCCCATTCCCAGTTCTGGTTCATCCAAAATATATACATCACTTTCTGAATCCAATAACTTTTGCATCAGTAGAATTCCTCGTTCTCCATTAGATGGTCTGTAAATTTCTCCATTTTCTAATGCCGTTTCTTTAGATACCCCTATAAAAGCTCCTATATCTTTAATTCCATCATCATAGAATTCTTGAAACTTTGATACTTCTTCCGATATATTCTCTGCTAGGACAGCTTTCTTTATCCCATCTATTACAAGTTTACAATTTCTTAATACAGTTATTCCCTGTTTAAATTCATCTGTACGTGATTCTTTGGTTAACATTCTGTATCGTGTTTGAATATATATATCACCTTTTTCCTCAAGGTTTCCCAAATATTCTTTTTCAACCTTATCCTCTACAGAAAACGTACTACATATTTCCTCGACATTTTCAAACAACTTAAAACGTCCCATAGCGAAATCATAAAACCCTACACTGCTAGGTTTTGATATCGTATCAGAACATTTGTCCGCTATTGCTTTTATCTTATCAATGCTCCAATTTGTAAGCTTAATACTTTTATCACTGTTCCACTTTTGCATTTTTGCATCATTGATATTTTCACATAATTTTCCCAATAACAGCATTAAAGTTGTACGTTCTTGCTCATCCAAATATTTTTCTATATCAATTTTTTCAAATGTAGACTCTGTAAATTCTTTCAAATATTTATAGTCAGATTCAAGTTTTCGGTCACGCACTCCCTCCTCTATATGTACACACTCTGTTATTTTCATTCTCCCTTTATTTTTATTGTTATCTTTTGTTTCCATCCAACTTATATATTTTTCAAAAGACGTTGGTAATTCTTCTTTCCAGTTATAAACATCAATAAACTGTTGCCTCATACTATCCAATTGAAGCTTATCAGGTGTGGCTATTATATCATTAACTTTTAACATTTTCGAAAAATCTGAATCTTTCTCATTGCCTTTGTAACTTTCCATTGCAATTCCATTTTCAATATAATATTTTTTCAAAGATTCAAGGATTTCTGTTTTTCCCGTTCCCTTCTGCCCGAAAATAATATTAATATCTTCATAAAAAGGTAATTTAAAGTTTACTTTTTTATATGGCGATACAGGAATCTCTTTTTTTCGTTTTTGATTGAGCAAGGTATCTATGATTTGTACATCTTTTTTTGCTAACAAGCAAAATTGTTCAAATGTTTGTACTGGCAGTCTTATATCTGCAAACTTGCTGGTTTCATACTTATTCCAATCCTGCACATCACTTCCTATAATAACACTATAATCAAAATTGGAAAAAACGCCAAGGCTTCGATAATCAGACGTTTCCTTAAATAGTCGGCTAGAATCGGGTAATAATTCCCCTAATTCCTGAATATCCTCATCTGACAGTTTAGGTTCTTTATGAAAATGTGGTATATAAATGCAATCACATTTTCCTAACGTTTCATATACTTTTTTCACACCAATTTGAAATGTATTTACATCTTCATCGTTAACCAATTCCTGTACTTGAGTATTAAACAGTTCAACATTTTTAGGATTAGCGATTACAATCAAATGTCCTCTTTTACAATTTCCCTTTTGATCTGCCTTTCCTATAATATCAAGTTCTACCCCTGGCCAAATATCACAATATCCTTCTGTGACATCTTTAAATTCTTTGTATTGCATATAATCAAATTGATTATGATTTGTTATTGCAATAATTTTAACCTCTGCTTCAATAACCTTCTGAAAAAATTTATCCTTGGTAACATTTCTTGTATAAGCATCGCCTGTTTTTACCTTCTTCGTATGACAATGTAAATCGATTCTCATAATTGCCTCCCCATCTCAGTTGTAAAGGTGGGTTAATCTATAACCATACCCCATTCATTCCAAAATCCACCATTTTTTAATCTATATATATTTTCTTGTGTTTCTTCAGACAATATACTCCATTCCCATGGTCTAGAATATCCGCTACCGCTACCAGAAATATTTAATTTTCTCATGTAAGTTACAATATCTCTTACACTTGGATATCGCCACGCAATATTTTGAAGCAGATCAAAAACACATGAACCTACAGGAGTAAAAAATTCTTCTTTATTATCCGATGCTATGTACCCACTCATAACATAATTTCCCTTTAGACCTTTTCCGTTATCATAATTTGGCACTATCATCTTTTGAGATTTCCATACCCCTAAATCAGCAACACATATAATATCTGGAATCTCTCTAGGATGTGTAACATATTTTTCATCATATTCCCAAATGGCCTTTTCAATATTTTCTTTCGGATTCGAATTTTCCTTTTTCCATTCGTGTGAATGTGCTAATAATCCGTAGTAAATTTTGCTTTGTAAGTCTTTTCTCGGCGTTCCATTCTCATTAATAGCTAATTTTTCTATCTTCTTTGAATGCTCTATAAATTCGCCAATATGTTTACGTCTTAATGTAGTTTTACATTCAAATGCAGCCACTATTCCTCCAGATAAATATTCCTTGCAATTCAACAAACTTTTAGGATAATCTGGTGATAAAACAATCACATCCACTTACGGACTTGTTTCCCCTGAATCACTTAATATTCTTCCCTTTGTAACTATTTGAAAATAAGGTGAAATCCAAGATTCCAAAAGTTCTTTCCAGTTTTCTTCTCCTTGATCCCCTGCAGTTCCTGGATCTTCATTCACTCTTCTACAAATTCTTGTGTATTCATCCGAAATATTACTATTTGCCTTTTTAAAAAAATCAAATAAATCATGTGTCGAAGTGCTCATGTTCATTCCCCACCATTCTTTATATGCCTATTTTATAGTGGCTCAGTTGTCAAGACAAAAATCTAAGATTTTTATAATGAACTGATACGGTGGATAAGTTACAGGGATGAGGTATAGGACGGTGGAATACTCCCATTCCCATATATGCTAAGCTACATATGG
>DVLT01000011.1 GCA_018715345.1 Candidatus Onthocola gallistercoris | reverse complement strand
TGCGGGCCCATTGTGTGAAGCTGCTCCACGACATGGATGTTCTGGAGATCGTGGGAACCGGAGGTGACGGTTCCAATTCATTCAACATATCCACCACAGCCTCTTTGGTGATCGCAGCTGCCGGCGTTCCGGTGGCAAAACATGGCAACCGGGCGGCTTCTTCCAAATCGGGAGCAGCCGATGTCCTGGAAGCGCTGGGTGTAAATATCACCGTATCTCCGGAACAGAGCGCGGATCTTTTAAAGAGGATCAACATCTGTTTCCTGTTTGCCCAGAATTATCACTTTGCCATGAAATATGTGGCGCCCATACGCAAGGAGCTGGGAATACGGACTGTATTCAACATATTAGGGCCCTTGTCCAATCCGGCGGGCGCCAACATGGAACTGATGGGCGTTTATGAGGAAGGGCTTGTGGAACCGCTGGCTCAGGTTATGGCAAAGCTGGGGGTTGTCCGGGGAATGGTCGTATTCGGACAGGATAAGTTGGATGAGATATCCATGAGCGCGCCGACAACTGTATGCGAGATCCGGGACGGATGGTTCCAGTCCTATGAGATCACGCCGGAACAGTTCGGCTATAGCCGGTGCGCAAAGGAAGAACTGGTCGGGGGCACACCGCAGCAGAATGCCCGGATCACCCGTGATATATTATCCGGAAAAGAGCGGGGCGCAAAGCGGTGTGCGGTTTGTCTGAATGCCGGAGCTGCTCTGTACATCACCGGCAAAACGGAGAATATGGAGCAGGGAGTTCGACTGGCGGAACGTATACTGGATGAGGGTCTGGCACTTCAGAAACTGGAAGAGTTTGTGAAGGAGAGTAATAATGAGCATACTGGAAAAGATAGCAGATAAAACAAAGGAAAGGGTCGAAGAAGAAAAAAGAAACCATCCGCTTTCGGAGATCCGAAGGCGGGCGGAAAGTATCAATTATGGCCGGAAGGCATTCCGGTTCGAGGAAAGCCTGAGAGACGAAGAAGATATTTCATTTATATGTGAGATAAAAAAGGCGTCGCCGTCAAAGGGGATCATTGCTGAGAAATTTCCCTATATGACCATCGCCAGAAAGTATGAGGAAGCCGGCGTGGCAGCCATTTCCTGCCTGACAGAGCCCTACTGGTTTAAAGGCAGCGACAAATATCTGGAGGAAATAGCGGCCAGAGTCCATATACCGGTCCTGCGCAAAGACTTTGTTGTAGACGAGTATATGATCTACACGGCTAAAGCGCTTGGCGCGTCTGCTGTGCTGCTTATATGCTCCATACTGACTGATAGTCAGCTTTTGGGGTATAAGCAGTTGGCGGATGAACTGGGACTCTCAGCCCTGGTCGAGGCCCACACCGAAGGGGAGGTGGAAAGGGCATTGAAGGCCAATGCCCGGATCATAGGCGTCAACAATCGGGATCTGAATACATTCAAAGTAGATATGAATACCAGCCTGAGACTGAGAAAACAGGTGCCGGAACACATTCTTTTCGTATCGGAAAGCGGAATCCGTACACCGGAGGATATACAGAAACTCAGAGAAAACGGCGCCGATGCGGTGCTGATCGGAGAAACGCTGATGCGGGCGCCAAACAAAAAAGCGGCGATCCGGAAACTGAGGGGACATTGATATGACACAGATAAAGATATGCGGTCTGTTCCGGGATGAGGATGTGGACTATGTCAATGAAGCGAAACCGGATATGTGCGGTTTTATCATTGATGTGCCCAAAAGCCATCGGAATGTGGGCGCCGGCCAGTTGCTGCGGCTTCGGAAACGGCTGGACGCCGGCATTCGGCCGGTGGGGGTTTTTGTGAACGCGCCCATCGGCAGGATCCGGGAGATCGTGCAGGAAGGGCTCATTGATATGGTCCAGCTTCACGGCGCAGAAGACGAAGCCTATATCATGGAACTGAAAAAACAGATACCGATCCCGGTGATCAAAGCTTTTAATATCCGATCTGCTAAGGATACGGAAAAAGCGGCTGCCAGCCTGGCAGATCTGGTGCTGGCAGATAACGGCGGCGGTACGGGAAAGACCTTTGACTGGGGGCTGGTGCGGACTCTTGACCGGCCCTTTATACTGGCCGGCGGCCTGAACCCGGACAATGTATCGGAGGCGGTGGAAAGCCTCCATCCATGGGCCGTGGACATGAGCAGCGGCGTGGAGACGGAACGGATAAAAGACAGACAGAAGATTCTTGCGGCGGTGGCCGCAGTTAGGGGATGAATAGGATGAAAAAAGGCAGATTCGGCGTACACGGAGGACAGTATATACCGGAAACGCTGATGAACGCGGTGATCGAGCTGGAAGAGGCCTACGATCGCTATAAGAACGACAAAGCGTTTAATGATGAGCTGACGACTCTGTTAAATGAATATGCGGGAAGGCCATCAAGACTTTACTATGCAAAGCGGATGACCAAAGACCTGGGCGGCGCCAGGATCTATCTGAAAAGGGAAGATCTGAACCATACAGGCGCCCATAAGATCAACAACGTTTTGGGTCAGGTTCTGCTGGCAAAACGGATGGGCAAGACCCGCGTGATCGCGGAGACAGGCGCCGGTCAGCATGGCGTGGCGACAGCCACAGCAGCGGCCTTGATGGATATGGAATGCGAAGTATTTATGGGTGAGGAAGATACGAAACGCCAGGCCCTCAATGTTTATAAGATGCGCCTTCTGGGCGCCAAGGTCCATGCGGTGACCAGCGGCACAGCCACGTTGAAAGATGCGGTTTCCGAAACCATGCGGGAGTGGACGAGCCGGATTGAGGATACCCACTACGTGCTCGGATCCTGTATGGGCCCCCATCCCTTCCCGACGATCGTCCGGGATTTCCAGTCGGTGATCTCCCGTGAGATAAAAGCACAGATACTGGAAAAAGAAGGACGGCTTCCGGATGCGGTGCTGGCCTGTGTGGGCGGTGGTTCCAATGCCATCGGCGCCTTTTATCATTTCATAGAAGATAAAGATGTCCGGCTGATCGGCTGCGAAGCGGCCGGACGGGGGATAGACACGGCGGAGACGGCGGCAACGATCTCCACCGGCAAGCTGGGGATCTTCCACGGCATGAAGTCCTATTTCTGCCAGGATGAATACGGCCAGATCGCGCCGGTCTATTCCATTTCGGCCGGACTGGACTATCCGGGCGTGGGACCGGAACATGCCAACCTGTATGATACGAAGCGGGCGGAATATGTGGCGGTAACCGACGATGAAGCCGTGGACGCATTTGAGTATCTTTCCCGGATGGAAGGCATCATCCCGGCCATTGAAAGCGCCCATGCGGTGGCTTACGCGAAAAAACTGGCAAAGACCATGTCAAAAGATCAGATCATCGTTGTAAATCTGTCGGGCAGAGGGGATAAGGACTGCGCGGCGATCGCCAGATACAGAGGAGAGGATATCTATGAGTAATATCAGCAAAGTATTTGAAAACGGCAAAGCTTTTATCGCTTTTGTGACCAGCGGGGATCCTTCTCTGGAGATCACCGAACAGCTTGTATACGCCATGGATGAAGCAGGGGCGGATTTGGTGGAACTGGGGATCCCCTTTTCCGATCCGACGGCGGAAGGACCGGTCATCCAGGAAGCCAATATCCGGGCGCTTTCCGGCGGCGTGACAACGGATAAGATTTTTGATATGGTCCGCCGGATAAGGAAGAGAACACAGATTCCCATGGTATTTATGACCTATGCCAACGTGGTTTTTTCCTATGGGACGGAACGGTTTATAAAAACGGCGGCCCAGATCGGCATGGACGGCCTGATCCTGCCGGATATTCCCTACGAAGAAAAGGATGAATTCCGGCCGATATGTGAAAAATACGGCCTGTCCTTCATCTCCCTGATCGCGCCCACATCCCACGACCGGATACGGATGATCGCCAAGGAGGCGGACGGCTTTGTATACTGTGTGTCGTCACTGGGGGTGACCGGCGTAAGGTCCCGTATCACCACAGACGTGGGCGCCATGGTAAAACTGGTGAAAGAGGAAAAGGATATTCCCTGTGCCATCGGTTTCGGCATTTCCACGCCGGAGCAAGCCAGAGCCATGGCGGCGATTTCCGACGGGGCTATCGTGGGAAGCGCCATTGTCAAACTGTGCGGACAGTACGGCAAGGATTGCGTTCCCTATGTGAAGGAGTATGTGGAAGAGATGAAAGCGGCTGTCCGGGAAGCCTGATGCAGACAGGGACAGACGAGGGGATCAAACGCGGATGGGAAAGACCGGAGATTTCTGTCAGACAGAAGATGGGGGCAGAGATTTCCGGTTTTTCACGTTTGAATAAAATGCAGGGCAGAGGAGAAACGGCGCAGGTTATCCGGTTTATTGTCTGCTATCAGAAAATGGAACGCCCACTTCCTGCGGGGATATGATATAATAAGAAACAGCGAATCGAAAAGAGTGAGAACATGAATTACATTGTTGTGGATTTTGAATGGAATCAGTCCGCTTATGGAAAGTGCAGCGTACCGGGGATTCCGTTTGAAATTATTGAGATCGGCGCAGTCAAGCTGGATGAACAGGGCAGAAAAACCGGAGAATTTCATCGGCTGATACGGCCGGCCATATATAAAAAACTGCATTATGTGACGAAAAATCTGACGGGGCTGACCGAAAGCGAGCTGAGAAAAGGCATCAAATTTCCCTACGCCCTGGTGGATTTTCTCATGTGGTGCGGAAAAGACTACCGCTTTTGCACCTGGGGGAATCTGGATCTTCTGGAGCTTCAGAGAAATATAAAATATTATCATCTGGAAGATATGCTTCCGGGACCGATCACCTATTACAATGTGCAGAAGCTGTTCCGGATCTTTTATGGGGATGGCAAAAACGCCGCGTCACTGGAGTATGCGGTGGAATTTCTGGGCATTGAGAAGCAGGCCGGATTCCACCGGGCTGTCAATGACGCAGACTATACCGCCCGGATATTTAACCGGATGGATAAAAAAGAAGCAGCCCGCTGGTATACGGTGGATTATTATCAGAATCCCAAATCCCGGAAGGAAGAGCTCCATTTGGTTTACGATACCTATGCCAAAGATGTATCCAGAGAATTTGCCACACGGGAAGAAGCCATGAAAGACCGGGAAGTGCGGACGACCCGCTGTTTTGTCTGCGGCCGGCCGGCGGCGAAAAAGATCCGATGGTTTTCCGGAAAGAACCGGGCCTATTACTGTCTGGCCCAGTGTCGGGAACACGGTTATATACGGGGAAAGATACGGCTGAAAAAGACAGACGAAGATAAAATATTTGCGGTAAAGACTTTGCGGCTGATAACGGAAGAAGAAGCCGGTAACATTAGGAACATGAAGGAAGAGATGCGGGAGAAACGGCTGGAAAAAAAACATAGGGAGGAACAGCATGAGGGCTAAATTTATCATTAACCCCCATTCCGGAAGGCAGGATGCACTGAAGAATCTTGAAAGTATTGTAGGATGCCTGATATTGAACCAGGTAGTCAGCCAGGTGGATGTTTATTATACAGAACAGGAAGGAGACGCCATGCGGGAAGCCGCCCGGTTGCAGGAAGGCGACTTTGATTTTCTGGTTTGTGTCGGCGGAGACGGCACTCTGAGCGATGTGGTCAACGGCCTGATGCAAAGCCGGTGCCGGATACCGGTTGCCGTGGTGGCCGCCGGTATTGCCAACGATTTTGCCACTTACTGGAATATGCCCCAGACTTCCGAAGATTTCTGCCGTATGATCATGAATTTCAAACGGCGCAAGATCGATGTGGGCAAGCTCAATGACCGTTATTTTGTCAATTCCGTTATCGGAGGGACATTGGCCGGCAAAAGTGAGGCCCTTTCCCAGGAAAGCAAAGCGGTGTTTGGGAAAATGGCTTATTATGTCAATGGGGCCAGAAATCTGACAAAGCCTTCCCAGCCGGTCCGCCTGAGTTTCCGTGCCCGGGAATTCCGCAAGGAAGAAGAGGCGGTCATGTTCATTGCCTATAATGTGGGAAGCTCCTTTGCCGGCCGGCCCATCGCGTCAAAGCCCCAGCCGGATGACGGTTTCCTGGATCTGCTTGTTATCCGAAAAATGGATCTGGCTCAGATCACCGGTATGGGACTGTCCACCTTGACCAGAGGCGGGATCGGACATCCCAGAATGAAACGTTTTCGCACCCGCCAGGTGGAGATATCCATACTGGAGGGGGAGGATCTGCCCATTGAATGTGACGGCCAGTACGCTGGCAGCCTTCCCATTAAGCTGGGGGTTGAGCCGGGAGCCCTGGAGATCATTGTTCCGTAAACAACAGGCGTATGTACGAACATAAAATAAGGGTTTCAAAAGCGGAAAAGGCTTTTGAAACCCTTTTTCTATGTCAGCATTTTTTACACGGAGGACGGCCAAATTTTTCGATAAAACGGCAGACCTCCCGGAAAGAACGCTGGATCTGTATACATTTGCAGTTCAATAATTGATGATCGTAACACAAGATCATGATTTTACGATGCAGATTTCTGCGGCAGAACATCATATATCTCCAGGAAGAGGTCTTGATACATTATATGCAGTCATGTAATGAATGGGATGACCTTCTTTGCTGAAACGTTCTTCGTATTCTGTCATGATATTATTTTCGCAGAAATGACTTTGGTGCAGATCAAATGATACATGCTCCAGACGCCATCCGGCGGCGCCCACTTCTTCCAGGGAAAAGGTAAAAAGATCCCGGTTATCCGTTTTAAATGCCACCCGTCCGTCCGGCTTTAAAATGTGTCCATAGCGGTTCCAGTACTGACGGGAGGTCAGCCGGCGTTTGGCATGGCGTTCCTTTGGCCATGGATCGGAAAAGTTCAGATAAATACCGGCTACTTCGTCTTTAGCAAAAACATCTTCGATGTATTCCGCATCCATACGGATAAAATAGAGATTGTTTCCTTCGTAATACTGGCGTTTTTCCAAGGCTCGGAGAAGGACGCTGGAATACTTTTCAATGCCGATGAAGTTTTTATCCGGATTGCGGCGGGCCAGTTCCATGATAAACTGACCTTTTCCCGTACCAATTTCTATATAGATAGGCGCGTCGCTGCCAAAATGTTTTTTCCATTGGCCTTTGCAGGCGGTTTCGTCATGGATCACCCATTCGTTGGCGGCAATGACTTCTCTGGAACCTTTTATATTTCTCAGACGCATAAAAATCCACTCCCAAATATGTTGATCATCGCCGACACAGGTTCCGGATCTACGAAAGCTGGAAGGCAAAAGGCGCTGCAGACGCAAGCCTGCGCCTGCTCATTTTATCATAAAATTGACATTTGGGCTAGTTTCTATTACTATAGAATAATGCAAAAAATGTAGAATTCTAGGAAAGGATGGCGGTTATGCGACGATTTGGTATATGGATTTTGTGTATATGTATGCTTTTTTCATCATGCCTGACCGTTTATGCACAGGAGAGCGAAACGGAATTGGTGCCGGAAACAGCTGTGGAACCGGAATCCCAAAGCGAAGAAGCGCCTGTTCTGGATCCGGATGATGAAGTTTCGACAGAAGATATATTGTTGTATTCGGATAGTTGTGTCGTCATGGATATAGATACGGGTGCGGTGCTTTACAGTAAGAACATGAACAGGCGGGAGTATCCGGCCAGCATCACAAAGATCATGACAGGTTATCTGGCCAGCCAATATCTGGATATGGATCAGACGATCACTTTTACCCAGGAAGCTCTGGATGGCATCAACATGTATGAAGATACAAATGCGGGGATCCAGGCAGGAGAAGAACTGACGGCAGATCAGGCCCTTCATGCTATGATGATGATTTCTGCCAATGAAGTTGCAAATGGCATCGGCATTGCCATATCCGGGAGCATAGACAATTTTGCGGAACTGATGAATAGGACGGCGGCAGAGCTGGGCTGTGAGAACACCCACTTTACCAATCCAAGCGGTCTGCATAATGATGAGCATTATACTACCGCATATGACATGGCCCTGATCGCATCGGCGGCTTTCAAAGATCCCAAGATGCAGGAAGTATTCCAGACGCCGTATTATCAGATTGAAAGTACCAATATGCGGGATGAACCCATTGAGTTGTATCCACAGCACCGGATGGCTTTTGGCTCGGACTATGCATACGAAGGGTGCCTGGGCGGAAAAACCGGCTATACGGATATGGCGGGCAGTACCTTGGTCACTTATGTGGAACGGGACGGTATGCGTCTGGTATGCGTGGCGATGAAGGCTTATAACTGGCATCATTATACCGACACGATCCAGGCATTTGATTATTGCTTTGCAAACTACCACAAAGAAGATGTTCCGTCCAGTATCGCTTTTACAGACGAATTGGCAGCTTCCTATCAGGATCTGGTATCGCTGCTGGATTTTGATGGATCGATCATAGATCGGAATTATTTTGTGCCGGATTTTGTCCAGGTGGATCTGCCTGAAGGACGGACGACAGATGAACTTCAGGTGGATTTCCAGGCGTTGGAAGAACTGGAACGGGTGGCGCCCTATGACAGTTATACTTATCTGTGTGGAACAGCGGAATTTACCCTGGATGGACAGGTTGTGGGACAAGGCCCCATATATGTGAATCTGACCCGGATCGGCAGACACGGCACTTCGCTGCCGAAAAAAGAAGAACTCTCCAATATCCGTCTTATAAATGCCTTGGAAGCCATGGGCAGCAGCGAAGGCGGTACACAGGAGGATGGCTTTATCCGTTCTGTATTTGATCGGCTTTCTGCAATGGGTATATCTCCCACGCTGGCAGTGGGTGGCTTGGTCGGCTTGATCGTCTTGCTCTTCCTTTTGAGCTTTATCTTCCACACCCTCAAACGGATGAAGCGGCGGAGAAATTATAAGCGCCTCAGAAAAGCCCGACTGGAAGAGAAGGCCAGAGAAGAGGCAGAACAGAAAACCGGCGGATCGGAAAAAGACTCGGAAGAGTGACGGGAAGTCATGAGAAAAATCGGATAAAAGAAGATAAAAGCCAGGTGGATTTCGCTTGAACCCATCTGGCTTTTTGAATGATCTTTAAGAATCTTTGGAAAGTATAGTTTTTGGATTGTCTGCTGCACTGATGAAATTCGAGCTTTCTTTCATGGCTTGAACGGGAATGTCCGTATCCTTTACCATATGGACGTTCAGATGAGGATAATTCATCTCAATGTCATGCCGGTCAAACGCGTCCTTGATACCTTCCAGTAAGTCATAATAAGCGTTCCAGTAGGAATCGGTGGGCGCCCAGCCCCGGACGACATACTGGATCGAACTATCCTGGTAAGCGGACACGTGGACTTCCGGAGCCGGATCCTTAAGGATATCTGGAAGCCGGTCCAGTACCTCCTGGATGGCGTTTTTCACGTCCGCAATGGGAGAATCATAGGAAGCAGTGACAAAAATCTCAATACGCCGTTCCGTCTGCCTTGTGTAATTGATGATCTTGCTGGCAGAAATCTCACTGTTGGGGATGTAGATAACTTTATGATCGCTGGTCAGTAAGTGGGTGTAGATCAGGCTGGTCTGGGTCACCGTTCCGGTATAAGAGGCCACATCGATGAAATCTCCCACAGAAAACGGCTTGGAGACCAGGATCATCAATCCTCCGGCCAGATTAGACAAGAATCCCTGTACAGCCAGAGAGATAGCCAGTCCGAATACGCTGAAGATGGCGATCAATGACGATGACGGGATACCAAGAGATTCGGCCACGATCACCACAACAGTAAATAAAAGAATGCCTTTGATCGCTGACATCAGGAAATTCCATAAAGTCCTGTCAATGGCGAGCCGTTTAAAAAAACCCCCGATCAGATGGATCAGAATGCGTCTTACGATCAGACATACAATGATCAAAATAGCTGTGGAGATGAATTTTTCAAATGTAAATCCTCCGATCGAAGCATCCATAATACTGTTAAGGCTGTCCGTTGCGGTTTGGGTGATGTCAGATGCAGAGTGCAGTATCATAGAAGTTTCTCCTTTCTGAAAATATATGATTTATATTATAACTTAAAAAAACGGATCTGCCTATGAAAAAAAGGTGAAATAAAAAGTAAAAAAACCTTGCATTATCCGGAGAATTGTTATATAATATGCCTTGTCGCAAATGAGACATGCGCTTTTAGCTCAGTTGGTAGAGCACCTGACTCTTAATCAGGGTGTCCAGGGTTCGAGCCCCTGAAGGCGCATACTAAGCACTGTTTTCGCAGGCGGAAGGCCGCGGGGATGGTGCTTTTTTCATGGTTGAAAAAGCCAGTGTTTATGCGGCTTTTCGGGATTTTTAAAGCCAAAACGGTCAAAAATCCGGGAAAATATAATTGTGCCTGAAAATCCAAAAATAAGTTGAAATTTCACGCAATATGTTTAGGCCTTTTCTAGTCAGAACTCTGAGTTTAGTCAATTTGCCTGTTCCAAAAATGCGTTCAGTTTTGATGCAGCCGCCAGATGCTTTTTGTCGAGATGGGTATATATATCAAGGGTCAGCCTGCGTTTTAAAGCTGGCTCCTCATCCAGGCACAGATCTTTCGTATAAGAATACAGTAAATATTAAAACATCCGAATCCCCCCAGTATACCGGTGACAAACCGGCGTTTATTGGTGGATTCTTTTATGCCGATTTCCTGTATACCCCAGTCGATCCCCATGATCCCTAAAAACAGTAAAGATATGGAAAAAGAAATTTTGCGGAATAGATTCAGGATAATAGCGAGGATCTGACCGACGGCCACGCCGGTGCAGCGGGCACAGACCGGGAATTGATGGCCATGGAAGAAAAAACTCCGCTCCGGTATCCGGTGGCAGCCGCTTCCTTCTCCGATCCAGTCCATCAGTCGTACCAACTGTATCCGCAGTTTTGACATATATGTATCACCTTACTCCTTGTTGTAGTGGTTTGTTTGCGTTTACCCATACCACACAGCCCACATAGGATACCCCATACATTAAAAAGAAGGAAGCCGACGCAGGCTTTGATCCAGCCGAATCCTTTGGTCCTTTCCTGAGAATGGGTTTCTGTGACAACTTGCGAAGTAACATGGCTGCTTCCGCATTTGGGACATTTCATGATGGCCTACCTCCTGAATAATGAATTGGTTATATGTCAATTATATTCGGAAACAGAAAAAAGACAATATCTGTTTTGGCAGGAAAGTGGGAAAACGACGGGCGGAACCGAAGTCAGCCGAAGCAGGAGCATTCATAAACAGACTGTGAAAAATATATAAATATTTTGCGGCAGTGGCTATTGACAATTCATGGAAGTTAGGATATGCTAACTATTGGAATATTAATACCGACCCCTTACAGAATGTTAAGACTGGTTAGAAAGGAAGGATTCTATGGAACCATTGATTTTTTTGCAGGATGGAGAAGAGGGGACGATCAAACGTGTCGGAGGCGCTTCGGAAACCCGCCGCTTTCTGGCCGGACTGGGTTTTGTGGAAGACGCCAAGATCAGCGTGATCTCCAGGATCAACGGAAATCTTATCGTTAATATAAAAGATTCCAGAGTCGCGATCAATGAAGAAATGGCAAGAAAGATCATGGTGTGAACAGGGTTTTTCAAAAGGCAGCATAGGGGAAAGAAAGGAGAATCATCATGACATTACGGGATGCAGAAGTCGGATCGACCGTTGTAGTTACCAAGATTGAAGGTGAAGGCGCCTATAAACGCCGCATCATGGATATGGGTATCACAAAAGGCTGCGAGATTTATATCCGAAAAGTTGCGCCTCTTGGAGATCCGGTGGAGATCACCATCAGAGGCTATGAGCTTTCTCTGAGAAAGCAGGATGCCAAGTGCGTGCTTGTGACAAAGAAATAATCCTGTTTTTTTGAACATAGGTTAATTGAAACTAACTATAGGAGGGTATGAGATGTCTGTAAAAATTGCGCTTGCCGGAAACCCAAACTGCGGTAAAACGACCATGTTTAACGCGCTGACGGGAGCCAATCAGTATGTTGGCAACTGGCCGGGTGTTACGGTAGAGAAAAAAGAAGGAAAAATCAAAAGAAAAAGATCGGGAGAGGATATCATTGTTACAGACCTTCCCGGAATCTATTCGCTTTCTCCCTATACACTGGAAGAAGTTGTCAGCCGGGATTATCTGCTGAAAGAAGATCCGGATGTCATTATCAACCTGGTCGATGCGACCAATATTGAGAGGAACCTTTATCTGACTACTCAGCTGCTGGAGACAGGAATCCCTGTTGTTATTGCTCTGAACATGGCAGACTTGCTGGCAAAAAATGATATAAAAATCGATGTGAAACGCCTGAGCATGCTGCTGGGCTGTCCGATCATCGAAACATCCGCCTTGAAAGGCACAGGCTTGAATGAAGTGGTGGATGAAGCCGTCAAATATGCGAAAAAGAAGGAAATAAAACTTCCTTCCAATATTTTCAGCAAGGAGATGGAAAGCGCCATTGCGGATGCGGAAAAACAGCTGGGTTCAGCCGTTCCTGCCAACAAATCCAGATGGTACGCCATCAAATTCCTGGAAAATGACAGTAAAGTCGCAGAAAGCGTTTCGATTGACCGGAAGGTCGCGGAAGCCATACAGGCGGACGCGAAGGCAATGGAGAAAAAACACGATGACGATATGGAAAGCATTGTCACCGATGAAAGATATAAATATATCCAGAAAGTGGTTTCCACGACCGTAAAGAAAGCGGCTCATAAACTGACCCTTTCCGACAAGATAGATAAAGTGGTCACAAACCGTATTTTGGGTATTCCGATCTTTATCGCGGTCATGTTCGTCGTTTACTACATATCTGTTTCGACGATCGGCACGATCGTGACAGACTGGACAAATGATACATTTGTCGTCGCCATCCAGGATGTGGTCAGCAACTTCCTGACCAACATCGGCGCAGGCGATCTGGTGATCAGCCTGGTTGTTGACGGTATTATCGGCGGTGTGGGCGCTGTGCTTGGCTTTGTTCCCCAGATGGCCATACTGTTCCTGTTTTTGTCTATCCTTGAGGATTGCGGTTACATGGTGCGCATCGCCTTTGTTATGGACCGGGTATTCCGCCACTTCGGACTGTCCGGCAAGAGCTTTATTCCGCTGCTGATCTCATCCGGCTGCGGTATCCCGGGAATCATGGCTTCAAAGACCATCGAGCAGGACAATGACAGACGGCTGACGATCATGACAGCCACCTTTGTTCCCTGCGGCGCGAAACTTCCGGTTATCGCTCTGATGGGCGGCGTTATGGTCAGCTATACCACCGGAAGTTATGAAGCCGGCGGCATCATGGCTCCGCTGATGTATCTGATCGGTATTGTGGCCGTGCTTGTTTCGGCGATCATGTTAAAGAAGACAAAACCGTTTTCCGGCGAACCGGCGCCTTTTGTTATGGAACTTCCCCAGTACCATATTCCGTCGGTTAAGACCGTACTGCTTCATGTATGGGAAAGACTGAAAGGCTTTATCATCAAAGCCGGTACAATACTGTTCCTGGCTTGCGTGGTTATGTGGTTCCTTGGCGGCTTTGGCTTTGCGGACGGCGCATTTGGCATGGTGGAAGACAGCAACGACAGTTTGCTGGCAGCTATCGGCGGCGTGATCGCTCCGATTTTTGCCCCCCTTGGTTTTGGCGAGTGGCAGCCGGTTGCCGCGTCTTTGTCCGGATTTACGGCAAAAGAAGCCATTGTTTCCACCATGGGTGTCCTGGCAAATGTGGGCGAAGAACTTTCCGAAGATACGGTTGTGGTCGGCGCGGCGATCCAGTCCTGGTTCCCCAGCGCTTTGGCGGCTTTCTCCTTCCTGCTGTTCAATCTGCTTGACTCGCCTTGTCTGGCGGCGATCGCAACAATGGCCCAGCAGATGCAGTCCAGAAAATGGTTCTGGTTTGCGATCGTATTCCAGAATGTTTTCGCCTATGTGGTGTGCCTGTGCATTTATCAGATCGGCCTGCTCGTTATGGGCGCCGGTTTCACAGTGGGGAGCGCGGTGGCGATCGTATTGCTGCTCATCATGCTGTATCTGCTGTTCCGTCCGGATCCGTATAAAGATAAAAAGGTTTATGCGAAACGGTCCGTTCAGGCGGCAAGATAAGTTGCGGATATCAAATGATCATTGCGTGATCTGTAAATGACTGTTACTATAAATATATCGGCGGCGGATAATGGCTGCCGCCGATATATATCCTGTGAAGGAGGGATTTTATGATAGTCAATGTGATCATCCTTGGAGCTATTTTGTTATATTGCGCGTTTGTCATCAAACGTCAGGTAAAAAACATGAAAAATCCTGGCGCGGGATGCTGCGGATGCAGCGGGTGCAGTGGATGCAGCAGCTGCGGCGGCAGTTGTCAGGAGAAGGATTATCGGGCAAAAGCGGGGAAAAGATGATATGGGAGATTCTACCGGTTCCATGATGTATATGTTTGGCGCAGTGATACTGATCTATTTTATTGGTATGGGAATCTATCAGCTGTGCATATATATCAAGAAAAAGTGGAAAAATAGAAGATAAAAAAGAGGTCATCATATGGTAGACGTTATTATTTTGATCATTGTGGCAGTCATCATCGTATTTGCATTCAGAGGTTCTGTAAAACATTTTAAAGGTGAAGGATCCTGCTGCGGCGGGGGCACGAAAGGTCTGATCAAGGAAGAAGATAAAGTACTTGAGAAGAGCAAACTGGGAGAGAAAATAATTAAAATTGAAGGTATGCACTGTGAGCACTGCAAACAGAGCGTGACTTCAGCGTTAAATAAGATAGATGGCGTGGCGGCGATCGTCAATCTGAAAAAAGGTGAAGCGGCCGTATCCTATGACCGGCCGATCGATGAAAGCCAATTGAAAAAAGTCGTTGAGGAAGCGGGATACCATGTGGTATCCATCCATTGATAAAATATAACAATGTACAAAAAGCCTGGCGTTTAACCAGGCTTTTGCCTTATGTCGGACTAAAAAGGATCAGAATCCGAACCGATAGATATTGTAAAAATTGATGAATACAATGATGACCATCAGTAAGATAAACAATTTGTCCACATTTTTTGTGGATATTTTTTTGTTTACGAAACTTCCGATAAATCCGCCAAGGATGCCGCCTGCGATCATGACGATCAAGGTGGTGATCTCAAAGGACGGGATATTATTGGTCAATACGGTCTGCAAAAAACTGCTCAACTGGGAAAATAAAATAATGTAGACCGAACACAGCGCGGCTTCTTTTGTTTTCATAGAGAAGAAAAATCCCAAAACAACAAGATTGATGGGGCCGCCGCCGATACCAAGAAAACTGGACATCATACCCAGAAGAAAACCGATGATCAGGCTGACAAAAAGGTTTTTAAAATGACAGGTCTTGATCTGCTCTTTTTTCAAAGTGTAGACGATCGTACCAACGGTGATGATCACCAGAACGATGGCCTGGATCAGTCCGACCTGATCATCATTTCCTGTGACCTGCTTGATCTGGTCAAACAGCATTTTTCCGGTGATACCGCCCACACAGGCTCCCAGAGCCAGGTAAGTGGCCAGTTTCAGATCAATGGATGCTGTCTTGTTCTTTAATGCTTTGTATACAGAAACCACAGCCATACTCAGAACTGTGCATCCGGATAGAAAACTGATACTTGTAACGCTCATGACACCGGTTGCATCCAGAACCGGTTTGATAATAACGCCGCCGCCAATGCCGCATATGGATCCGGCGGTGCAGGCCAGCAGACACACTGTAAAAAATAATAACTCTAACATCCGTTCCTCCCTCTGGCAGTTTAAACTGTACATTTTTAAGTTTCTCGTAAGAAGGTGTTCATGTGTTTCGTCAAATTTGGTCATATGACATGACGAAACAGACCATTTCTGAGGATAAATGATCTGAAAAAAGCCTTTTACATATAAAAGTATAAAATAAATAAAAAACTTGTAAAGGTGGAAAAATGAATCCAAAATCAAAAAAATTGAAAGAACGATCCAGTCAAAAAAATATTTAAAATAAGCCTATTTGCAAGGATAGTGCTTCTTACCGGAGACCGGTCAAATGGCCTGGAAAAGGGGGAAATGATAAAATGTCCGAACGCATTAAAGATGGAAAAATGGGGAAATGTATGATATGATACATAAAAATAAGGGGACGAGGTGAGGGCAGTGTTTGCGGAAATCGAAGGTATGATGGAGGCCATTTTGCATAACATAGCGAATATGGCCATCGTGCTTTTTGAGTTTATAGGTGTGGGCATCATCATCTACAGTGGCATCAGAGGCTTTATAAAATGGCTGAGACGCGCTGGAGATACGAAGATTTATTTGGCAAAGGGCCTGGCCATGGGCTTGGAATTTAAGATGGGCAGCGAGATTTTGAGAACCGTTGTTGTGCGGGAATGGAAAGAGATCGGCATTGTCGCGGGTATCATCGCGCTGCGGGCTGCGTTGACTTTCCTGATCCACTGGGAGATCAAGGAAGAGGAAAGAACATCTGAGCAAGAAAGCGAAGATAAAAAATCAGCGGCGGAAGCTGAGAAATGACAAAGGGACCTGTACATTGGGAAAGAGAGATGTACAGGTCTTTTGTTATTTATGATAAGGAAGAAGAATCCGCAGGATGACTTATAGAGAAGGACATGCTAAAATGGAAGAAAGTGAAAACAAAAAAGGAGGAGAAAACATATGACACAGGCAGATATCCGATTGGAAAACGATGTATTGGAAGTAGGTATTTTTCTGAAGGGCGCGGAGCTTTGCTCCATCCGGAGAAAAAGTGATGGAACGGAATATCTTTGGAACGGTGATCCGGAGTATTGGCGGTTCCGTGCGCCTATATTGTTTCCCTTTGTCGGCGGGCTGAAGGATAAAAAATACCGGGTGGATGGCGTGGAATATCCGATGAACCAGCATGGCTTTGCCAGGGACAGGGCATTTGAAGTGATGGAAAATACAGGGGAAGAGATCTGGCTTGGGCAGGAGGATGACGAAGAGACTAGAAAGATGTATCCTTTCCGCTACCGTCTGGAGCTGGGCTACCGTCTGGAGGGATCAACGCTTAAAGTGATGTGGCGGGTAAAAAACCCCGATACGAAGCCGCTGTATTTCTCCATCGGAGGTCATCCAGGCTTTATGTGTCCCATCCGGAAAGGGGAAAAACAGTCAGATTACAGCTTGGTCCTGAGGGATGGACAGGGACGGCTGCTGTCATCCTTCACCAACAGCGTATTTGGAAAGATCGGGCTGGTCACGGATCAGAAAAAAGAGTATGTATTGGATCATGGCCGCCTGCCCATCGATGAACATTTATTTGACGGAGATGCGCTCATATTGGAACATGATCAAGTTCAGAGTATATCGATAGCGGATCCGGCAGG
The DNA here is from genome assembly GCA_018715345.1 of Candidatus Onthocola gallistercoris. Lineage (GTDB taxonomy): Bacteria > Bacillota > Clostridia > Lachnospirales > Lachnospiraceae > Frisingicoccus > Frisingicoccus gallistercoris. The sequence goes on along the minus strand of DVLT01000011.1, from coordinate 1,992 downwards.
AAAAGAATATTTGGAAGTACGCTTCCCCATGCCTCTTGTGGGTATCTGGTCTGTTCCGGGGAAACAGGCGCCCTTTGTGTGCATTGAACCCTGGTATGGCCGGTGTGACAAAGAGGGATTTGAAGGCGAATTGAAAGACCGGGAATGGGGCAATGTCTTGGCGCCGGGGGCTGGGTTTGAAGCCAGCTATGACATTGTGATAAAGTAGGCAAAATAGGATTGACACTTTCGCTCTTCTATGCTACTATGATAAAGCATTAACTAAATGATCGGATAAAAATCAGGGAGAGAGAAAGATGAAGAAAAAGATTGCGCTTATATTAGCAGGAATTATGATGATGAGCTGTTTTGCAGTTGGATGTTCTTCTTCAGGGGGAGAAACGACTGCCGCTACGACAGCAGACACAACAGGAGAGAGCGGTTCCGAAGCAGCCGGCGAAACAACCGCTTCCGACAGTGAAAGGACCACATTCATTGTTGGATTTGACGCCAGCTTCCCGCCTTACGGCTATCAGGAGGACGGCGAGTATGTGGGCTTTGACCTGGATCTGGCTCAGGAAGTCTGTGACAGGAATGGCTGGGAACTGGTAAAAACCCCCATTGATTGGGATGCCAAAGATATGGAGTTGGATTCCGGCGCCATTGACTGCATATGGAACGGTTTCACCATGAATGGCCGGGAAGATGCATATACATGGTCTGATCCGTATGTGGACAACAGCCAGGTATTTGTAGTCAGCAAAGACAGCGGCATCACAAGCCCATCGGAATTGGCCGGCAAGATCGTTCTTGTACAGAAAGATTCTTCTGCACTGGCTGCGTTAAATGATGAAGAGAACACAGAACTTCAGGAACTGAAAAATTCCTTCTCCGATCTGGTGGAAGTACCGGAATATGAATCTGCGCTCCTGGAACTGGAAGCTGGTTCGGCGGACGCGGTAGCCATGGACATCGGTGTGGCTAAAGCAAAACAGAAAAATAATGATAACATCGTGATCCTGGATGGCGAGGATGACATCATTGCCTCTGAACAGTATGGTATCGGCTTTAAGTTGGGCAATGAAGAGTTGAGAGACCAGGTTCAGGCCACTCTGGACGAGATGGCAGCAGACGGCACATTCCAGGAGATCGCTGAAAAGTGGGATCTGACAGATAGTATCTGCCTGGGAGAATAATCGAGAAGATCACTGGCGGGGAGCGCGACGGCACGCTCCCCTTTTTACAGTAAGGAGAAAAAAATATGGATATGCTGACACAAATGTGGGATATATTCCTGCAGATATCAAAAGGAATGGGGATAACGCTGGAGATTTTCTTTTCCACGCTGTTTTTTTCATTGATCCTCGGTTTGGGCCTGGCGCTGTGTCGGATGGCAAAGTTTAAGCCCATATCGCTTCTGGCAAAAGTATACATATCGATCATGCGGGGAACGCCGCTGATGCTGCAGCTCTTGGTGGTTTATTTTGGGCCCTATTTTATCTTTGGTATCCGGATCACCCAAGCCTATAAGCTGCAGGCGGTCCTGATCGGTTTCGCTCTCAACTATGCGGCCTATTTTGCGGAGATCTACCGGGCGGGCATCGAATCCATACCCGTTGGCCAGTACGAAGCCGCACAGCTTCTTGGATACAGTAAAACACAGACCTTTTTCTGTATCATCATGCCTCAGGTCATCAAGCGTATCATTCCGCCGGTGGCAAATGAGACGATCACCCTTGTCAAAGATACATCATTGGCGTTCACCTTGTCTGTGGCGGAAGTATTTACGCTGACAAAACAGTTGGTTTCGTCCATGTCATCCATGACGCCCTTTATCGTGGCAGGTATTTTTTACTATGTATTTAATCTGATCGTAGCGCTGTTTTTCGACTGGCTGGAAAAGAAAATGAGCTACTATCGTTAGGAGGTGAAGGACATGAGTTTGCTCGAAATGAGACATATTAAAAAGCAGTTTGAAAATCTGGAAGTGCTTAAAGATATTTCCCTTACAGT
>DVLT01000010.1 GCA_018715345.1 Candidatus Onthocola gallistercoris | reverse complement strand
TTTGACCATCTCCCGGGCCAGTTTGTCGTATTCTTCCATGATCTCTGGAAGATCGGCTTCTGTTATGGCGTAATCTTCATCCTCCGAAGCCACCACCGGCTCCACAGAAATCTGTTTAAATCCCATATCCGCCAGGCTGAGCACATCGGCGGCAAAATCTTTGTTATAGTGGGTGAATGTACCTCTGACATAGTAGTTTTTCTGGTCTCTGCTTTCTGCCAGATGGACGAATTTCGGCATAATCAGGTCATAACTTCCCTGGCCACCCCGAAACGGTCGCATAAAATCATGGACTTCCTTTCTTCCATCCACACTCAGCACCACATTGGACATCTCTTTATTCAAAAATTCCTCGATCTCCGGATTCAAGAGCACACCGTTGGTCGTCAAGGTAAAACGGAACCGTTTGTCATGGAGTTTTTCCTGCTCCCGTCCGTAGGCCACCAATCGGCGTACCACATCAAAATTCATCAAAGGTTCGCCGCCGAAAAAGTCCACTTCCAGATTCCGCCGGTTCCCAGAATTGGCAATGAGAAAATCCAGCGCCTTTTTCCCAACTTCAAAACTCATCAGCGCCCGCCGTCCATGATATTCGCCTTCCTCCGCAAAGCAATAGCGGCAGGCCAGGTTACAATCGTGGGCAATGTGCAGACAGAGAGCCTTGACCACTGTGGGACGTTTTTTGAAATCCATGATATAATCTTCATATATATCTTCCGTAAACAGGCATTCATCCTGTTTTAACTGTTCCACTTCCCCGATCCCTTCCAGGATATCTTCTTCCTTATAAGTAACGGATAACTTTTTTACGATATCATCTTTAGGTGTATTCTCATACAGAGCAATGATATCATAGACCAGATCGTCCACCACATGGACCGATCCGCTGTTGACATCCAGGACGATGTTATATCCATTATTTTTATATTGATGAATCACTTCCAATAGCTCCTTTGTGAAAACGGTCTTTACCGCCTTATTTTCCCAGCTTTCAGGCCGACGGCCGGACAAGCAATAAGCAGCGATCCCTCCAGCCGGCTGAATCGCTGCTTTATATTATTTGTTATTTTCACAGCTCTGATTTCCCACGGTGCAGGAAGTCTTGCAGGCTGACTGGCAGGATGTCTGACATTCACCGCATCCGCCTTTTACCATGGAATTCTTTAAAGATCTGGTATTCAATGACTTAATGTGTTTCATGACTCGCCCTCCTTATATGATTCATAACGCTAATTTATGTATGATAATCCACACTGTGGGTATTATATCATATACATGGGGTTTTTTAAAGCGATTTTTTTTGCTTTTCTGCACGAGAAGTTTCCGGGCGGCAAAGCATGCCGCCAAGCATACCGCTTCCGCCGCATATCAGTGTCATGGATAAGACCGGTACGATCCCCTGAGGCATGACGCCTGCCAGCACAGTACTGAGGACCGCATGTATCAGATAATAGGACAGCCCGGCAACTAGTCCCCACAAAAACTCCCTGTTCTTTAATTTTCTTCCGGCATACCAGCCGCCTATGAAAGATGCTGCGCCATAAGTGACGATCATACTGACCCGGATCGGCGTTTCCGTCAAGTCAAATCGGTAAAGTAAAAAAGCCAGTGTCAAAAGTGAAAGCGCTGTCAGAAAATAACCGATGACCAGCGACTGTAAAATAGCTTTCAGATATTGTCTTTTCACAAATACGCCACCTCTCTTTACTGTTTAAGCCTGTTTCCTTTTCTATAATTTATGGTGCAAGAACAACTAAAATGCTATAATACTTTCCAAAGGAGGAGTTTACTGTGAAAGCGATCGATCTACATACCCATTCAACGGCTTCTGACGGTACCTTCACCCCGGAAGAAGTGATCAAAGCAGCTGTCGAGGCAGGTCTCTCTGCCGTTGCCCTGACAGACCACGATACACTGGCAGGACTTGACGAAGCGATGGAGGCTGCCCGCGCCTATCATATCCGGTGTATCCCCGGAATCGAACTGTCCTCAGACTACAAAGGCCGGGACATCCATATCGTCGGTCTTGGGCTGGACCTTTCCGATCCGGATCTGCCTAAAGCTATACAATCACTTTTAAGGCGTCGAGATCAACGCAATGAAAAGATCATCCAAAAAATGCAGAACGCGGGTATCGATATCACCATGGATAAGCTGAGACAACGATATGGGGACGCCGTCATTACCCGGGCCAACTTTGCCCGTTACCTGACGGGCGTGGGATTTTGTTCTTCCATCAGCGAAGTATTTGATCGGTACCTTGGCCCTGGTATGCCTTTCTATGTCTCCAAAGAGCCGGTATCCCCGGCGGAAGTGATCGCCATCATCCGACATGCCAACGGGATCCCGGTACTGGCCCACCCTTTAGCCTATGGTATGGATCTGAAGGAGTTGAAAACATTCATCGAGATGCTCAAACCGGCGGGGCTAAAGGCCATGGAAGTTTTTTACTCCACCCATACGCCGGAGGATGAACGGAATATGCGCCGGTTGGCTGAAAAAACCGGCCTATATATGTCCGGCGGCTCCGACTTTCACGGCGCTGCCAAGCCGGCCATATCCATCGGTAAGGGGCTTGGTCATCTCTTTGTACCGGAAGAGCTTATGACAAAGATGGGGCTTTAAAGCCATACGGCTCTCTGCTCCCACCAAAATATCCGGGCAAGTCAGCCAATGCGTCCATTTCCCATGTCATAAAACAACAGCGGGGTCCATACGGATCCCGCTGTTGTTCTGTCCGATCAGACGGACTGTTTTGCTTTTTCGATACTGATAACCGCTTCCTTTTTCATCGGGATCCGGCAGTGTCTGTCTCCGCCAAATTCCACGATCAGGATATCGCCGTTAATGTCAATGACCACGCCGAAAAATCCGCTGGTCGTCTCCACACTATCGCCGACTTCCAACGCATCCAGCATTTCCTGCATCTTTTTCCGCTCTTTTTTCTGCGGACGAACGGACATGAAATAGATCAGCACGCCGTAGATGACAAACATCAAAATAAGCAGTACAAGTGTGTTGGGCATAGTTGCTACCTCCTAAACTTATTCATTTTCTTTCATCAAAAAACCTTCCAGTTTTGATCGTTTATATTCAGCAAAGCGATGTTCTTCAATCGCTGACCGAATCTCTTCCATCATTTTATTATAGAAATACAGATTGTGCAAGACGCACAACCGCATTCCCAACATCTCCTTCGCCTTCAGGAGATGGCGTATATAAGCCCGGCTGTAATGCCTGCAGGTGGG
>DVLT01000075.1 GCA_018715345.1 Candidatus Onthocola gallistercoris | reverse complement strand
TTCGACTTGCATGTGTTAAGCACGCCGCCAGCGTTCATCCTGAGCCAGGATCAAACTCTCATGTTCATATCCCAGGATGATAACTGACATGTTATCTTTTCCCGTTCTTACTGTTTTTGGTTCACATCTTCCGATGCGTTCATCTTTTTGAAATTCTCTCATATGCCTCATGGCATATCTTGGAATCTTCGGGATCGTCTTATTATTTGATTTTCAAGGTTCCGCTGTCTCACACAGCCATATTAGATTATCACATCTGTCGGCTTTTGTCAACAACTTTTTTGATCAATTTTTTCGATTTAAAAACCGGAAAAATTTAACGGAGAAGGAGGGATTTGAACCCTCGCGCCGCTATTAACGACCTACTCCCTTTCCAGGGGAGCCCCTTCAGCCACTTGGGTACTTCTCCAAATTCAGCTGATCCAAATCATTATGCAATTCAAACGGAGAAGGTGGGATTCGAACCCACGGCCCCTTTCGGAGTCACTGGTTTTCAAGACCAGCTCCTTAAACCACTCGGACACCTCTCCAAAACAGTGCTAGAATAGTTTAACACACCAGTCTTTGTCTGTCAACACTTTTTTATTCCACATTTTCCGTTTCATCCGCGTTTTTACGCTCAAATGCTTCATAATATTACCATCTGAGAGACCGGATGTCAACTGATTTTTTCCTTTATTTTACAGGAATTTGCATTTATTTTTTCTTTATCTAAATATGGTGTCATCCTTGCTGTATCTCTACAAAACCTTGTGCCGTCACCAAATCTTCCGGCGTTGTGATTTTTATATTCTCATAACTTCCCCGGATCAATTTCACTTTGGTCCGCATCAGACGTTCCACGATCATGGCGTCATCCGTCACTTCAAACCTATCGTCCTCTGACTCTTCTTTCTCTCTCTTTTCCATAAGTTTTTCATAGCCCTCACGGATCAGCGGATATTCGAATGTCTGTGGTGTCTGTACCAGCCACACATGATCCCGGGTTGGGGTAAAAATAGCATAGTTGTCCACATCCACCATCTTGATCGTATCTTTTACCGGCATACCGGTCGCACAAGCCCGCTCCCGCTCCGCTGTCTCGATGTTGTCTGCTATGATCTTCTCCGTGACAAAGGGACGGGCGCCATCGTGGATCAGTACATAGTCCGCATCCTCTGCAGCCTTCAATCCCTCGTAAACAGAATCATAGCGCTCTTCACCGCCTTCAACGATCTGACTCACCTTCTTAAACCCGAAGGCATCCACGATATTCTTTCTGCATATTTCCACTTCCCCCGGACCAACGACCAGGATGATCTCATCCACCGGGCTTTTTTCAAAAGTATCCAGGGAATACCAGATCAACGGTTTACCATTCAACAGCATATACTGCTTCTGCACATCGCTTTTCATCCGCCGGCCTTTTCCAGCGGCCAAAAGAATTGCTGTAATCTTACTCATATATTTACACCCACCGTTTTTCTATTCTATAGAGCCCTATCCTTCCGGACTTGCTCTCAGCGTTCACCGATCTTCAGATTTGGAATGGCATTCAGATCCAAACCATGCCGTGTCCCCGCTTTGTACTCATAATAAGCTGCCGCACCGATCATCGCCGCATTGTCTGTACACAGTATGGGCGATGGATGATAAAATTCTATACCTTCGACCTCGCATGCCTTTCTCATGCCCTCCCGGAGGGCGGAATTGGAAGCCACGCCTCCGGCTAGAGCCACTTTATCGATATGATACATTTTTGCCGCCTGGATCGTATGGTCCACGATGCTATCCACGACTGCTGCCTGAAAAGAAGCGGCAACATCAGCCCGATCGACTTCTTCTCCCTTCATCCGGCAGCCATTCAGATAGTTTAGCACCGCGGATTTGACACCGCTGAAACTAAAATCCAGGGGAGCGCCATCGATATGGGCCCTCGGAAAAGCGATCGCCTGAGGATTCCCTTCTTTTGCCAGTTTATCGATCTTCGGGCCGCCCGGATAACCCAAGCCGATGGCCCGGGCCACTTTATCAAACGCCTCGCCCGCCGCATCGTCCCGTGTGCGGCCAAGGATCTGATACTTGCCGTAATCTTCCACCAGGACCAGATGGGTATGCCCGCCGGAAACGACCATACTGAGGAAAGGCGGCTCCAAAGATTTATTTTCGATATAATTGGCGGATATATGGCCTTCTATATGGTGAACCCCCACTAAGGGCAGATTCCGGGCATAACTGATCGCCTTCGCTTCTGCCACACCGACCAGCAGTGCGCCCACCAATCCCGGACCGTAGGTCACGCCCACTGCGTCCACATCATCCAAGGTAACATCTGCATCTGCCAGCGCCTGTTGGATCACCTGATTGATCTTTTCCACATGCTTCCTGGACGCAATTTCAGGAACAACACCGCCGTAAAGTTTGTGCAGTTCGATCTGGGAAGAGATCACATTTGACAGGACGTCCCGTCCATTCCGCACCACTGCCGCTGCTGTCTCGTCACAGGATGATTCAATGGCCAGAATCAAAATATCCTCCGGGTGATCGTGTTGTTTTTTTAATACCATTTCTGTTTGATCCGCCTGCATGTTCACGCCTCTTCCTCCTCGAAATTCAATTCCAGAGACTTTCGGTCTTTGCCTGCGTGGGCATTTGGAAAAATCCCACGGACGTCAACCATAAAAATCTCCGGTCGATTGATCGCCGGGCTGAAATGGGTCAGCCAAAGTTCCTTCACCTGGGCTGCCTTTGCCAACCGGGCCGCCTCTTCAAAAGTCATATGCTTATACTTGACCGCATTGTTTATATCACCCTTTTCCCCATACATTCCCTCACAGATAAACAGATCGGAATGCATGGCATTGTCTATGATGGACTGGGTCGGCCGGGTATCCGTCGTATACGTGACTTTTATCCCCTTCCTGGCCTGCCCCAACACCAGATCCGGCGTATAAAACCGTCCGTCCTCCTCGATGGTCTCTCCCTTTTGAAGACGGCTCCAATATTTTAACGGAACATCATTCGCCCGGGCTTTCTCCACGTTAAACATGCCCGCTCTCGGAATGGAAATACTGTAGCCATAGCAAGGGATCTTATGATTCACACGGAATGCGTCGATGTGATATCCATGACTTTCAATATGTGTTTCCTTTTCTGTCAATTCGATAAACTGGATCTTAAAAGGAAGTTCCGGCGCGATCACCCGAAGCGACTGCACGACCCTTTCAAGCCCCTTTGGACCGATCATGAGAAGCGGTTCTGTCCGATCGGAATTACCCATGGCCAACAGGATCCCCGGGAGGCCGCTGATATGATCTCCGTGAAAATGGGTAATACAGATAATATCCAATGGTCTGAAACTCCATCCTTTCTCCCGGATGGTTATCTGTGTACCTTCACCGCAGTCTATGAGCAGACTGCTGCCATTATACCGGAGCATCAGTGATGTCAGCCACCTGTAAGGCAGCGGCATCATCCCCCCCGTACCAAGCAAACACAAGTCAAGCATGATTTTCCCTTCCTATCGTATGATCAAAGCAGTTCTGTCTTTTCAGTAACCGATGGCGGATACTTGAATGTCCGTATCCAGCGGTCATAACAGGCTTCGCACAGATTGATCTCATGCTTTTCCCCGTCTTTTCCGCCGGAAAAGTATCCCCATTCTTTCTCAATATGCAGATAATCTGCCTGTCCGATTATTTTCCCGCAGCAATGACAAATGATTTCTGTCTTTTTCATTGACTTACTCCTTTGCATAGGCCGTTGTACGGTTTCGACATGATTATACATTAACGGACAGACTGTCCGCCAGTGGTGATTACTGGGAAACCAGTACAGCGCATGACCAGCGCGTCTTCCCTGGGTTGTTCATAGAAATCTTTTCGGACTCCGCATGGCTCAAACCCCAGTGACCGGTACAACCTTTTCCCGGCCTCATTGCCCATACGCACTTCCAGATAAAAATCGGACACTCCCCGTTTTGCCCCTTCTTCCATGAGCTTTTCCACAAGGATCTTGCCGTACCCCTTTCCCCTTTCCTCCGGTTCCATCGCCACATTGACGATCTCCCCTTCATCCAGGACAGTGTACACACCGGCGTAGCCGATGGGCCATTTCTCTTTTCCATACGCCTTTTCTATGACCATCCAGATGGCCTGGGGCTGACCGAGGGATTCTTGAAAACTTTGAAACGACCATGGATCCGGAAAACTTTTCTGTTCGATCCGGATGACCGCTTCCAGATCCCCGGCTGTCATCCTCCGGGCGCTTATGCCCCCGCTCAAGATCGAAGCCTGCCTTCCGTCTGGCCAGACGTCTCCGCCTGCTTCTCCCGTTCCATCCGTTCCCGTTCTGCCTGGGACAATCTCAGATATTCTGGTCTGAGTTCTGCCGCGCTCTCGCTGCGGCCAGCTTCCCAGTAAAGCTTTCCGATGGCGGCCAGTGCCCCGGCCCGCTGCCTGGATAGGTGGGCCGGAGCATATTCATGGGGCGTCTGTAAATGTGCTTCGATAAAATCTCTGTATACCGGCACGCCATCTCCCAGGAAGATCACCGGTTTTCCCATCTCTTCCAGCCGCTGCACAACAGCTTCTATGGAAACGGCTTCCTGCCCACGGAGTACTTTAAATCCACCGGATCCAAAGGTATACAGTCCCGTATACACTTGATTTCTCCGGGCATCCATCAGCGGACAGATCACTTTATCTGTCCCAAAAAGATTGTAAGCAATGGCATCCACCGTCGGCACACCGATCAGCGGTTTATCAAGCGCCAGTCCCAATCCTTTGGCTGTTGCAGCGCCGATACGCAGTCCGGTAAAAGAACCTGGACCTTTGGAAACAACGATCGCATCCACATCCTTCAGCTCCACTCCGACCATACGTACCATCTCATCCAGCATGGGCAGCAATGTCTGGGAATGGGTCTTTTTAAAATTCGTTGTAAATTCGCCCATAAGGACATCATCGGACATAAGCGCCACAGACGCCACAAGCCCGGAACTTTCAACTGCCAAAAGCAACATTTGGATGCGCCTTCCTTTCTATGATAATTCTTCGGTAATCAAAACCTTTTTCCAGATCTTTATCGATACGGATAACATGGATGTGTTCCGGAAGCAGATCGGCGATGCGTCCGGCCCACTCGATCAGACAAACCCCCTGGCCATAGATGTAATCGTCAAATCCGATCTCATCCATCTCTTCTTCATCTCCGATCCGATAGACATCAAAATGATAGAAGGGCAGCCGCCCTTCTTCATACTCCTGAACGATGGTAAATGTTGGGCTGCTGATGGGTTCATGTATACCCAGCCCTTCTGCAAATCCCTGGGTGAAAACCGTCTTGCCCACCCCCAGGTCGCCTATAAGGCAGTATACTTCTCCCGGCTGGGCCTGACGCCCCATCTGCACACCAACATCATGGGTTTCCTGTGCTGAAAAAGATTCCCTGATCAGAAGGTCCCCATCCATGCATACTTTATCCATCGTCTGAACATGTTTGTCCATTACTATCTCCTCACTTTGACCGTGCCTTTTTTCGTGTTCGCCCGGATCATCTGAAGAACATCCGCCTTTTTGGAAGCCAGCTGTTCTTTCGGTAAAATATAAACATTGACACGGCTCAGATAAATGATCAGACACTTACCGGTATCCTTCACCCGGAATACTTTATCCCAGGGAACACGAAACAATTCCTGACCTCTCTGGGTCACATTGAAGCCTTTTGAACCAAGTATATAATCCATAGAATATTTAAAAACGTCACTGGAACGGATCTGCTTGCTGGCCCGGTTCCATATCAGGATCGGATTGATCACAATGTAGATGAGGAATAGGATGACCAAAATAAAATTAGTCAGCGAGTCCAGTGAATTATGAAACATGAGAAGCGCTACGCCGCTGCACACACTGATCAGCATTCCCAAAACGCCGGAGAAGGAATGATAGTTGTAATACATGAGGAAATCGAACATCTCCTTCACGCCGACCTTGACGGAAAATTCCACGCTCTGGCCATCTTCTCCTATGACTTCTTCACGTACGATCGTAGGCCCTTTAGTCCGTTTTCGGATGATCCGGTCCAGCGGACTTTCTTCCTCTTCCTGCTGTATGGTTTCGTCAGGCGTATCGGCAGGGTCTTTGACATCTTCTGTTTCTTTTTCAATCGTCACATCATCAACTTGCTCTTCTGCCTGCTGCATAGTCTCCTGAGCGTCCTTTGCCATATATACATTCCTCCATACTTTATCTCTGCTGTCAAAGGCAGGTTTCTCACCCGGCATCCGCCGGATCTCGGACAGATGCCTTGGGTAGCATTATAACACAAACAGCCTGCAGTGTACAAGAGTCCATCGGAGCCGAACCCCTGTACTTGCAGGCTGTCCTAAATATTTTTCTACTGGGCCTGTAAAGGTCTTCTTACGATTTTGTATACATAGAATGAAACAACAGAGATCAAAATGCCTTTCACCACATTAAACGGTGTGATACCGATGATGACAATGCTCCACAGGGAATCGATCTTTGGAAGGAATCCCGGAGTCAGTCTGCCGACCATGTCGATCAGACTATCCATACCGCCAAACATCTGGGAATAGAAAGGCAAAGTAATAAAATAATTGGCCACGATACCGGCCAGACACATGGTCACTGTACCGGCAACGAATCCCACCAGCAGGTTATACTTTGAACGGAACTTCCGATAGATCACACATAACGGCAGGACATAGGCACAGCCAACGATCAGATTGGCCAGTTCTCCCGCGCCGATGGTTTTGGTATTGGATATGACTTTCAGCAGATTCTTCACCAACTCGATAAATACACCCGCCGCCGGTCCGAAGGAAAGTCCGCCCACCACCGCGGGCACATCGCTAAACTCGATCCGCAGGAAACCGATATAGGCCGGCGATTCCAACAGCATCAATACATAAGCCAATGCGGACAAAAGTCCCACTGTAACCATCGTTCTTGTTGAAAACATCACTTTTTTCGCTTCCATAGCACTCTCTCCTTTACATGTAAAGGAAGTTCTTCGCCGATGTCCTGTGCAGATCTTATTCCATACGGAAGTCTTTCTGACTTTCCTGAAAATCGAAATAAAAAATGCCCCGATATAAAAATCGGGGCACATGAAATACACATGATCTTCTTCTCCCATCCAGACTATACTGTCGGTTTTGGAATTGCACCAAATCAACTGCTTACGCAGCTCACGGACTGTCACCGTCGGTCGCGAATCACACGCTGCCCCGAAGAATTTCCTTATTCATTTTACTTTTTTATACTAGCACATATTTTATGTTTCGTCAACGCCGCAAATGCTCACAGTTTCATGGTCAGTTGTATCCGTTTTCTCTCCAGATCCACGCTCATGACTTTCACATCCACAACGTCCCCCACCTTGACCACTTCCAACGGATGTTTCACAAACTTTTTGTCGGTAAGCTGGGATATATGGACCAGACCATCCTGGTGCACGCCGATATCCACAAATACGCCAAAATCGATCACGTTCCGCACCGTCCCCTTCAGGATCATCCCCTCTTTCAGATCCTTCATCTCCAACACATCAGAACGCAGGATCGGCAAAGGCATATCCTCACGGGGATCCCTCCCCGGATTGCATATATCTTTAACGATATCCCGCAAGGTGGGTTCGCCGATGGCCAGTTCCGCCGCTGTTTTTTTATAATCTTTTATGGGAATACGCTTCTGCCCGTCAAAAAACGATTTCAGATCCAGGCCTGTTTCCTTTTTGATCAAAGCTTCCGCCGCCGGATAACTTTCCGGATGGACGCCAGTGTTATCCAGCGGGTTTTTCCCGTCCCGGATACGCAGGAAACCGGCACACTGCTCGTAGGCCTTCGGTCCCAGTTTGGATACTTTAAGCAGTTCCTTCCGATCCGCAAAGCTGCCGTTTTCTTCCCGATAAGCAACAATGTTCTTTGCGATCGTTTTGGATATACCGGAGACATATTCCAGCAGGGAGGCCGATGCGGTGTTCAGATCCACGCCCACTTTATTGACGCAGTCTTCCACCACCCCTTCCAGCGTTTCTCCCAGTTTTTTCTGATTCATGTCATGCTGATACTGGCCCACACCGATGGCCTTTGGATCGATCTTGACCAGTTCGGCCAATGGATCTTGTACCCGTCGGGCAATGGACGCGGCGCTTCTCTGCCCCACATCAAAATTGGGGAACTCTTCCGTTGCCAGCTTGCTGGCCGAATAGACAGAAGCTCCTGCTTCATTGGTGATCACATATTTCACCGGAGAATGGATCTCTTTCAGCAATTCCACGATAACCTGTTCCGATTCACGGGAGGCTGTTCCGTTGCCCACGGATATGAGGGTGATATGATATTGGTCGATCCATTTTTTCACCGTCGCTTTGGCCGCTGCGATCTTTGCCGGTGTGGTGGGTGCTGTCGGATAGACCACTGTCGTATCCAAAACCTTCCCTGTCTCATCCACCACAGCCAGTTTGCATCCGGTCCGAAAGGCTGGGTCCCAGCCAAGGACCACCTGCCCGGCGATGGGCGGCTGCATGAGAAGCTGTTCAAGATTTTTCCCAAAGACCCGGATCGCTCCATCCTCTGCCTTTTCTGTCAGTTCGCTTCGGATCTCCCGTTCGATGGCCGGGCTGATCAGCCGCTTGTAACTGTCTGCCACTGCTGCCTTAAGTTCCGGCGTGGTATTAGGATTCTCCCAGACGATCACCTGATTCTCCAGATAACGGAGGATATCCGCTTCCGGCGCCTCCACTTTCACTGTCAGGATCTTTTCCTTTTCGCCCCGATTGACCGCCAATACCCGATGTCCGGCCACCTTGTTTAACGCCTCTTCATAGTGATAATACATTTCGTAGACAGAGCGGGCGTTTTCGTCCTTCGCCTCTGAGACCAGTTTCCCTTGACGCATGGTCTTTTCCCGTATCCATTTCCGGTAAGAAGCTTCATCGGAAATATTTTCCGCAATGATATCCCTGGCGCCTTCTAAGGCGGCCTCAGCTGTTTCCACACCTTTTTCTTTATCCACAAAAGCTTCCGCTTCTGCCAAGGCCGGTTTGTTCGTCCTTTGCAGAAGGAGAATATTGGCCAGGGGTTCCAATCCCCGTTCCCGGGCCACCATGGCTCTGGTCCGCCGTTTCGGCCGGTAAGGCCGGTAAAGATCTTCCACGGCCACAAGAGTCATGGCATTTTCAATGGCCTGCTTTAATTCCGGCGTCAACTTACCCTGCTCTTCAATGGTCGCAATGACTTGGGCCTTCTTTTCTTCCAACCCTCGAAGATAAAGCAGCCGTTCATGAAAATTTCGGAGTACCTCGTCATTCATGGATCCGGTGGCTTCCTTTCTGTAACGGGCGATAAAAGGGATCGTATTACCTTCGTCGATCAGTTTGATCGCCGCCTCCACCTGCCAGCTTTTCAACTGCAGCTCCTGTTCCAACTGTTTTTCTATCGTCATATGTTCCTCCCTGGTCAGAAAAACAGGGCCGGCACAGGCCGCCCTGTTTATTTTGAACTTTATTTTTCAAATAAATGATCCATCAACGTATAGCCGTTTTCAATATAAAGTCCGGTTTGGCCCGCTTCTTTTTCATTGTAATGCCGTCCAGAATGGATATCCTTGCGGCTGTCAAAGATCATAAAAGGCACCGGATCCGATGAATGGGTCTGAGTACAGATGGGCGTGGGATGGTCCGGTAAGACCACCAGCCGATAATCTTCTCCGGAAGCATCCATCGCCTCCACCACCGGTGCAAGCAGCCGTTTGTCCAAATTCTCAATGGACTGGACCTTTCTTTCCACACTGCCCTGATGGCCCATCTCATCGGGAGCCTCCAAATGGATATAGACAAAGTCCTCCCCGTCTTCAAGGAGAGCCTTTACTGCCGCAGCCGCTTTCCCCTCATAGTTGGTGTGCAGACCACCGTTGGCTCCTTCCACGATGATATTGTCCATACCGGCTCCAACCGCCAGACCTTTTAACAGATCCACAGCGGAGATCATCGCCGCTTTTTTGCCGTTTTTCTCATAGAAAGAGGACAGGGTCGGCCGGGTCCCGGCGCCCCAGAACCATATGGAATTGGCCGGATTCAAGCCCTTCGCTTTTCTTTCCAGATTTAACGGATGATCTTTCAAAATCTCAAAGCTCCGGCTCATCATATCCCGCAGCACAGCGTCGGAGGGCAGACTGCTGCCGATGGGCTTTCCAATGATGTCATGGGGCGGTACCAATCCCATCACTTCTCCCCGATCCCAGATCATCAAATGGCGGTAGCTGGTCCCCACATAAAATTTATAGACCTCCGTCTCCATCTCCGCTCGTATGGCTTCAAGCAATACAGCACAGTCCTGGGTGGATATCTCCCCGGAACTGTGATCCAGCATCCGCTGTTCTGTGTAAGGCACATCGTCTTCGGAAAGCGTGACAAAATTGCACCGGAAAGCCACGTCCGTGTCTTTCATATCCACACCGATACTTAAAGCTTCCAGCGAAGAGCGGCCCGTATAGTAAACCTGCGGATCATAACCGAGAACCGACAGATTCGCCACATCGCTGCCTGGGCTCATATCGCCCGGCACTGTGCGGACCATACCCATCTCCGACTTTTCTGCCAGCCGATCCATGCAGGGCGTATCCGCATATTCCAGCGGTGTTTTCCCGCCCAACGCCTCGATCGGTCTGTCTGCCATGCCATCGCCTAACATTACAATATACTTCATATCATCCATCCCCTTTGAATCTGTGATAATCCTATTCCCTTGAAAGTATTTTCAGATAATGCACACCGCCGATCTGTTCCAGTGCATTCATCAGTTCTGACACATCCCCCGTGGAACGGAGCACCTCAATGCTCATGGTCACGGAAGTGACGCCATTGATGGGAATGGCCTGGTGTATGGTCAATATGTTGGCCTGATAATCGGCCACGCATTTCAAAATGCCTGACAACACTCCGGGCTCATCGTCCAACTGGAGCATGATGGTGATACTGCGTCCCATGGAACTGTCGTGGAACGGAAAAATATCGTCCTTGTATTTATAAAAGGAGCTGCGGCTGATACCCACTTTATCGGCCGCTTCCTGGATCGTGGATACCCTTTCCGAATCCAGGAGCCATTTTGCCTCTGCCACTTTTAAAAGAACTTCCGGCAGCGCTTTCTTTTTCACCACATAATAATCAATATGCTTTTTCATATTACAAACCCTTTATTCTTCCGTTTTGTTTTTCCCCAGGCTGCGCCACTTCAGATAAGCATTGATAAACGGATCGATATAACCGTCCATCACCGCATCCACATTGCTGACCTCTTCCCCTGTACGGTGGTCTTTGACCAGCTTATACGGCTGCATGACATAAGAACGGATCTGGCTGCCAAAATTGATATCTTTGACTTCGCCGCGGATACCGGATACTTTTTCCTCGTTTTCCTGCTGTTTGAGCATATACAGCCGGGCCTTCAGCATTTGCATAGCCTTATCTTTATTCATATGCTGTGAACGCTCATTCTGACACTGGACCACAATGCCCGTGGGCAGATGGGTGATCCGGATAGCAGAAGACGTTTTGTTGACATGCTGGCCTCCAGCGCCGCTGGAACGATACGTATCGATACGGAGATCTTCATCATTGATCTGTACATCCAAATCTTCTTCAATCTCCGGCATGACCTCGCAGGAGGCAAAGGACGTCTGCCGCTTGCCGTTGGCATTGAAAGGCGAGATACGCACTAACCGGTGGATCCCCTTTTCAGATTTCAGATAGCCGTAAGCATTCTCCCCGTTGATCTGTAAGGTTACCGCTTTGATACCCGCCTCATCGCCATCCAGATAATCCAGCACTTCTGTGGAATAGCCTTTCTTCTCCGCCCACCTGCTGTACATACGGAACAGCATACCGGTCCAGTCGCAGGCTTCTGTACCGCCGGCGCCGGCATGGAGGGTTAAGATCGCATTATTTTGGTCGTATTCCTCGGATAGAAGAGTGGATATCTTCAAATCTTCAAAATCCTTGATAAATTGATCCAACGCCTCCTCCACTTCCGGGATCAGCTCCGGATCATTTTCCTCATATCCCATCTCGATCAGCACTTCCACATCTTCATAGGCTGTTTCCAATGTTCGGTACTGTTCCACTGTATCCTTCAGATGCTTCAGTTCTTTCATGGCTTTCTGGGACCGTTCCGGGTCATCCCAGAAGCCTGGTTCTTCCATGATATTCTGTAATTCACTTATTCTGGACTCTTTGTAAGCCAGGTCAAAGTGAATCCCTCACTTCCGCTAATGGTGTTTCATAACTTAATAAAGTTGTTTTGAACTGGTCTAATTCAACCATTGCTTCACCTTCTTTCTTTATTTTTGAAATGATCGTTTATTTATTACGGCCGCAGCACTGTTTGTACTTTTTGCCGCTTCCGCACGGACACGGATCGTTGGGGTAGACCTTGCCTTCCTTGCGGCGGACCGGCTGCTTTGGACCGGAATCATCCTTATTGGTGCCGGTCACCTTGGCCACTTCTTTTCTTTCCACCTTCTGTTCGATGCGGATATGGCAAAGAATGCGTACCGTGTCTGATGAAATGTTTTCAGTCATTTCGTCAAACATATCATAGCCGGCAAACTTGTATTCCACCAACGGATCCTTTTGGCCATAAGCCTGGAGGCCTATTCCCTGACGGAGCTGTTCCATATCATCGATATGATTCATCCACCGCTGATCGATGGCCCGCAAAAGCACGACCCGTTCCACTTCCCTAAGATGTTCCGCTTCCGGAAATTCCTTTTCCTTCGCCTCATAAAAAGCTTCGGCCTTTTCCTGGAGCATCTTGCTCACCGAATCCACCGTTTCTCCCGAATAATCTTTAGGATTCCAAGAGATGCCTGTCATGGGTACCACACTCAGGATGCTCTCTGCCAAGGCGGTCATGTCCCATTCTTCAGGATTCTGCTCGCCGTTTAAGTTGGCCCGAACCCGCTTATCGATGGTATCCCGGAGCATTTTCAGGATAGAATCTTTCATATTCTCGCCATTTAATACCCGGCGCCGCTCTCCGTAGATAATCTCCCTCTGTTCATTCATGACCGCGTCATATTCCAGAAGATTTTTACGGATACCATAGTTGTTGGACTCGATCTTCATCTGGGCTTTTTCCACAGCTCCAGACAGCATCTTGTGCTGGATAGCTTCACCTTCCGGGAAGCCCAGTGAGTTAAAGATGCCCATCATCCTCTCAGAACCGAACAAGCGCATCAGATCGTCTTCCAAAGAGATATAAAAACGGGATTCACCCGGGTCTCCCTGCCGTCCGGCACGTCCCCGGAGCTGATTATCGATCCGACGGGATTCATGCCGCTCAGTTCCCACGATAAACAGACCACCCAGTTCGGCAACGCCTTCCCCAAGCTTGATATCGGTTCCACGGCCGGCCATATTGGTGGCAATGGTCACAGCTCCCTTCTGTCCAGCCTGGGCGATGATCTCCGCCTCCATCTCATGGAACTTGGCATTCAATACATTGTGCTGGATACCTTTTTTACGCAATGCATCGCTGAAAATTTCAGAGGCCTCGATGGATATGGTGCCCACCAGCACCGGCTGGCCTTTTTTATGGCATTCCACGATCTGATCGACCACCGCGTTGACTTTTTCCTTTTTCGTCTTATAAACATTGTCCTCGTGATCCACACGGCGTACCGGTTCATTGGTGGGGATCGCCACCACATCCATGCCGTATATATCCCGAAACTCTTTTTCCTCGGTCTGGGCCGTACCGGTCATACCGCACTTTTTCTCATATTTGTTGAAGAAATTCTGGAAGGTGATCGTGGCCAGTGTCCGGCTCTCCCGTTTCACTTTTACGTCTTCCTTTGCTTCGATCGCCTGATGGAGGCCATCGGAATAACGGCGTCCCGGCATGATACGGCCGGTGAACTCATCTACGATGAGTACCTGATCGTCTTTTACCACATAGTCGTGGTCTCTATGCATCAGGTTGTGGGCCCGCAGCGCCAAAATGATATTGTGCTGGATCTCCAGGTTTTCCGGATCCGCCAGATTCTCGATCCGGAAAAATTTCTCCGCCTTTTTCACGCCATCAGCCGTCAGCGTGACCGTCTTTTCTTTTTCATTGACGATAAAATCTCCGGTTTCTTCGATCTCTTCGCCCATAATGGCCGTCATCTTGGTCACTTCGCCGCTGGCTTCGCCCCGCTGCATCTGCCGGGCCAGTATATCGCATACCCGATACAGTTCAGTGGATTTGCCGCTCTGGCCGGAAATGATCAACGGCGTTCTGGCTTCATCGATCAATACCGAGTCCACCTCGTCGATGATGGCATAGGGCAGTCCCCGCTGTACCAGCCGTTCTTTGTAAATGACCATGTTGTCCCTCAGATAGTCAAATCCCAGCTCATTATTGGTCGCGTAGGTGATATCACAGTCATAAGCGGCCCGCCGTTCTTCCGGCGTCATGGAATTTAGGATAACACCTACGGTCAACCCCAGAAATTCGTGGATCTTTCCCATCCATTCCGCATCCCGGTGGGCCAGATAGTCATTGACCGTCACGATGTGAACGCCCTTTCCTTCCAGAGCATTCAGATAAGCCGGCAATGTGGCCACAAGTGTTTTACCTTCACCGGTTTTCATCTCCGCGATACGGCCCTGGTGAAGGATGATACCGCCGATGAGCTGTACTCTGTAATGGCGCATGCCCAGCACCCGGTCTGCCGCCTCCCGGACAACGGCAAAAGCCTCCACCAGAAGATCATCCAGTGTTTCGCCGTTTTGCAGACGCTGTTTGAATTCCGTCGTTTTGGCTTTCAGCTGTTCATCCGTCAATTTCTTTATCTCCGGCTCCAAAGCTTCGATCTTATCCACGATGGGATAGATCCGCTTCAGCTCCCTGTCGCTGTGTGTGCCTAGGATTTTCTGCAACAGTCCCATGTTCTTCCTCCTGTTCTATATATGATCAATACTGATTTATTCGCCATAACAATACTCCGTCTGTCACGGACAGATTTTATTCTAACACATAAAAACTCATTTGTACACAAATATTCTTTCTTACACAGACAAATGTACTTGTATTGTATATCCGTCAAAAAGAGGATACCCTATTCGGATACCCTCCCCCTGAAAAAATTTTTTTCACTGTCTTTTCTCCCCCGACCAAGGATCTTTGACTGGGCAAAGATCCTTAGTGTTTTTATCACGAGATAAGGAGCCAGATCCACAAACCCGGCTCCCCATCGTTCACACTATTTTATGCTTCGGATCGCTCACGTCTATGTGATCAGCATTCCGGTTCGATCAGTCCGTAGGTGTCTCCTTTCCGCTTATAAACCACATTCACTTCGTCTGTTTCCGAATTGCGGAATACGAAGAAGGTATGGCCGCTCAGTTCCATCTGTACACAAGCTTCTTCCGGATCCATGGGTTTGATGGCAAACCGTTTCGTCCGCACGATCTTGATCTCATCCGGATCGGTCACTTCCATGTCAATGTAGCTTTGCTGGAAATGTCCCGCATTCCTGTACTTGTTGACCAGTTTCGTTTTATATTTACGCATCTGACGCTCTATGATTTCCTGGACAAGATCAATGGATACGTACATGTCATCGCTTTCCTGCTCCGCCCGGATCACACTGCCGCGGACGGGAATCGTCACTTCGATCTTCTGTCTACCCTTTTCTACGCTCAGGGTGACGATCATTTCGGTTTCCTGTGTAAAATATTTTTCCAATTTGCCCAGCTTTTCCTGCACGGCATCTTTAAGTCCAGGGGTAATCTCGATGTTTTTTCCACTGATAGTAATACGCATACATATCACTCCTTGCTGTTTATTATGCTAAATATTATATCACACTCACCGCCTTTTTCAAAGTCAATTAATTTTATATTCAGAATATTTTTTGCAAGTTTCCACTTTTTTCATAAAAATTTTTGATATTTACTTTTTTATTTACAATATAACAAACAATGCTTTTGTCAAGTGGAATCCCTTTTCTTTTTTCATTTTTTACATTTTTGACAGAACATACATTTGTCAGAGTTTTACACAATCCACAGTCTTTAAATTGTGGATAAAGTGGATAACTCTGTGTATAAGTCAATTTATTATTAAAAAGGCCATTTTATCCTGTGGATAACTATTTAATAACTTTTTTCCCCGTCGAATGTTTTTTGTCTCCCTCCAAATGGTTTGACAAATATTTTGTGCATTTTCCATAAAAAGACATTTTTTGACAGCGGATCGGGCAAAAATCTTTTTTCTGAAAGCTTATTCCATACCATTTCACTATATTCTATGATATTGCACAAAAATATATTCCAAAATTTTACTTGACAAGAGAACAAAAAACGTACATCTTTTAGTTAAGCTTTTTTAATTAAATAGACTTAATTAAATTTGTTTAACAACTTAGTGTCAGTCACAAAGGCGTAGTCCGTGTATTCCCACTTATTTTATCCCAATACAAGACAAAACGCCGGAGAAATGGAGGATATTATGGATTTGATCAATGAGATTCGTCGTTTTAACTATTATGCATCCATGAATGAAGCACGTCTTTTAAATAAAGAAAACCACTATGGCCGGCTGTCCCACAACAGCATTCTGTATCTGACAGTCATCAACAACACCCCTGACTGTACCGTCAGTAAACTGGCCGAATTGATGGACGTCACCCGATCCGCCGCCACGATCAAAGTAAATGAACTGATCAAACAAGGCGCATTGGAAAAAATCCAGTGTAAACAAGATCGCCGCATCTTTTACATACGATTGAGTTCCACGATGAAAGTATTTTTTAACGATGTGTTTGTGGATATCTACAACCAGATCGGCGAAAAACTCCAGGAAAAATATACGCAGGAACAATTAGACCTTTTCTCGGATATCATGCATACCATAACATCCTATGACTGGGGGCAGACAGCGAATGAATAACTCTCTGGATAGAAAGATCACGGCCTTATCTTTGCTTAAATTCACGATCCCGTCAACAGCTATGATCGTATTTATGTATCTGTATGTGATCCTGGATGGGATCATCGTTTCCAAATTTCTGGGCGCCAACGCTTTCGCCGCCTTAAGTATCGTCAATCCGCCGGTCAGTATGGTCATGGGACTGGGTATGCTGCTGGGGATCGGCCTGACAGAGGTCGTTTCCCACAGTCTGGGCGAAGGCCGCCCAGAAGAAGCAAACCAAAATTTCACCTTTGTATCTCTTATCACACTGATCATCGGTTAAATCTTCGGGATGATGTCTATTTCAACGATGAAAACCATACGCCTCTGACTGCGGATGATATCAAATTCACGCTGGACCGGGCGACAGAGCAGATCATCGCCACATTCATCAACGGCTATGCCGGTTCGGAAGTTGTGGATGACCATACGATCATCATTGAAACGGAATCCTACAATAATGAATTTCGGCCTTATATCGAGCCGTCATCCCGTGTCATAGCCCTCCAAGCCGGTGAGGTGGATGTATGTATCAACCCGCCCATCAACGAACTCCAGTATCTGGAAAGCGATGACAATATCGTTGTCCACGAAGAACCCGGTACCCGCCTGTTCTATTTCGCCTTTAATGTGACCAAAGAGCCCTGGAACAATCAGACCCTTCGTCAGGCTGTCGCCTGCGCCATTGACCGGGAATCTGTCCTTCAGGCTGCCGTGGAAGGCAAAGGTACACTGCAATCCGCAAACCATTCCAGACAGATAAACAAAGGCCATGGCTTATCATGTTACTCCTTCTTCATGATAAGCCATGGCCTTATTTATATATCATTTCGCTCTACTCGATGATACGGGTCAATATATAAGGTGTGCCGCAATAGTCGATATCCGATTCAATGATGCCCGTGGATTCTGTGCTTGCATGGATCACTTTACCGTTGCCTGCATACATGGCGACATGCTGGATCTCGCCGCCGTAAGCATAACCCACCAAGTCTCCCGGCCGAAGCTCGTCCATGGAAATCTGTCTTCCATAATATAACTGGGCTGTGGCTGTTCTCGGGATGCTATATCCGAAATGGGCGTATATACTCTGAACGTAACCAGAACAATCGGCTCCGTTTGTAAGGGATGTCCCCCCATATACATAGGGATTACCCAGGAACTGACGTCCGTAGGCCACCATCTGCTCGCCTATGGAAGCGCCGTCGGATGTGCCGTTTTCGGATGAACTTGCCTGTTCCGGTTCCTCCGTCGTCAGATAATCACTGTAAATATAAGCTGTAGATCCATTGTAGCTGATCTGACTCCAGCCATTGTCACACACACCTGTCCGGGTTACTTTCGCTCCGGTGCTCAAGCTGCCTACGATCGATGCGTCAGTACTATAACTGGAACGGACATTCACACCATCTGTGGTCCAGACACTTTCATTTGTCTCAGATATGGAAACCGCGTCTGTCTCTGTTTCTGTCTCGGAAATGTTTCCGTTTTCAGCCGCTTCTGCTTCTGCACCTTCTGTTTGGGTTTCCGTCTCGGTCTCTGTTTCCGCCGCACTCTCGGTTTCGGTCTCTGTTTCTGTCTCCGTTACCTCCGATGCGCTTTCATTCTCTGTACTTTCAGCTTCCGTCTCGGCTGCTTCCTGTTCTTCGATCAGAGCCTGTTCCTCTTCCAGCGTCAGCGCAGTGCTGTAATTGCCGTCCATGGCAATATCTTCCGTCTTGGCATAATCTTCTGCCGCTGTTCCGATGACCACATAATCCGCGCTCACATAACCTTCGCAGTTCCCGGAACGGATATGTTTCCAATCAGTGGACGCCGGCGTATTGTCCTCCAACAACTCAAACCCCGCATTGGCATACAATTTACCCACGATCTCACTGTCCGCCGAAGGCTCTTTTCTTATGTAAACACAATCTTCCGCAGTGGAAAGGCCCTTCTTATAGAAAGGAGATGCCACTTCCTTTTCAACTGAAGATATGATCATATCCTGGATATTTAAATCTTCTATGGAGACATCCGCATAAGATGCCGGAGCCGCCTGTATCTCCATCTTACCGCATCCGAGCGATACGCTCAATGCCAGTCCGAGAGCCCAGGGCACATATTTCCAACGATTCATCCGCTATTTCCTCCTTTAAGAAAATATTATGCTTATTTAAATTAATTATTACAGCATTTTTTATTTATTACGTATTTGTTACAAATTAGATTATATCAATGTAACAATTAATTGTCAACCCCTGGTCTTGGACTTTGTCTCCCTGCATCATCCCGACTCTTTTCCTCTTAATCCAATCTCTGCTGTCCTACGCAAAAACCGCCGGGTTTTTAAGCCCGACGGTCAAAATCCTCTTATCACAGTATGATCTTCATCTCTACTCTGCTGCTTTGTTGATACAGTTAATGGCATTTAAACTTCTGGGATAGCCGATATATGGCAGGCACTGGGATACCACGCGGATCAAAAAGTCCTTGTCATTTCCCACACCCATGTTTCCCTTGGCATGGCTTGTCAGCTGGGGCTCACATCCCCCCTGGGCAGCCAGGAAACAAAAGGTGATCATCTCCCTTTGGGCATGATCAAGGCCTGTCCGTGTATAATAATCGCCAAAACAGTTGGCAGCCAGCCAACGATTGATATGTCCTTTTTTCCAGGCATCCTTCATCACATCGCCAAAAATTTCCACTTGGGTGGCCGCTCCTTTTTCCAGCCGGTTTTCCATAGTTGTCGTGGCCTGACCTTCCAGCGGCAGCTTGATCCCCCGTTCGGTCATCACTTCATTGGCTGCTCGAAGAAATGGCAAAACTCTTCCTATCCCCAGATAGTCCACCGCCTGATAGATGATCTCCTTGGCCATGACCGGCGTCACGCCAGCATCCAAAGCTTTTGGGAGTTCGCCCCGGAACGCATCGATCCCTTGGCAGCCCAGCAAAGTTGCCAGAATGGCCATATGACGTGTCACCTCATCCAGTTGCTGACCTTCCTCGTTTACCACTTCATCATAAGCAAAATGTTCAAATCTTTCCATAAATTCCGGATCGGTCTCATAAAGATTCATTTAACTTCCTCCTTTATTTTAGTCCTTTTTTCTTCATTTCATAACGCAGGTAATCCAGTGTCTCCATCTGTTTTTCCCGGGCATGTATCTCATTCAGCGCATCCTTGCGTTTCTTATCCAACATATGCATCCTTTCCCTCTCCGTACAGCTTCCTTCCCGCAAAAGATGCATATATGTCCGGATCTCTTCTGCCGCAAATCCCGTATCCCTCAATGTGACGATCAGGCTCAGTTTCTCCAGATCCGAATCGTCAAACCGGTCTGCTTGTCCATCTTTCCCTGCAGAGCCGCCCAAATTCCAGGCTTCATACTCTTTAAGGACATCCATGGGAATATTATAACGTTCACTTGCTTCATCCATCGTCATGGTCCATCTTTGCCTTTCCTGTATCCAGACGGAAGTTTCCGCCATCGTGACTATACCCCATTTTGTCCGTCAGGCGATCGAAGAAGATTTCCTGTAAACAAAAATGCAGGTGTTCTTTTGGAACACCTACATTGTAGTCCGCTTTTGTCATGCTGTCTAATGCCTATATTGAATCCTGATAAATGCCTGAAATGAATTTCCCTTTTGGCAGCCGTCTTTACTGTCCGTCCTGTATCTTCCGGATCTTTCCATCGGTCACTGTTATACGGCCGGCTTTCAGCAAGTGTCCCACAGCCCGTTTAAAAGCTGCCTTGGACATGGACAGTTCCCGCTCGATCACCGCCGGCGACGCCTTTTCTGTAAAGGGCAACACACCGCAATAACTGTCCAGCGTATCCATGACCACCTCCGCGTCTTTTCCGATCTGTACATCCATCCGATGTCTTGGGCTCAATTCCAACTTGCCATCCTCCCGCACCTTGAGCACTCGGGCCTCAATGGGATCTCCGATCCGATAACGTTGATGGACCAGATTCGCCGGTATCAGGCCATGATATTGTTCATCCACAGCGACAAATACGCCCAGCCGTTCGTTGATCTGATAAACGGTCCCCTGGACCCATGCATTCTTTTCATAAGGCGCATCGATCTTTAGATAATCATAAATCTTCATGGTGGCACAGAGACGGTTGCTTTTGTCAACATAAAGGGCCGCCGGCACTTTCATTCCCGGCCGGACCGGTATGGTCTGTTCTTTAAATGGCAGCAACAGATCCTTTTCCAGCCCCCAATCTAAAAAGGCTCCGATCTTGCCCGTATCTTTCACTTCCAGCACAGCCACTTCATCCAGCGATATCTTTGGAGTCTGGGTGGTGGCCACCAGCCGGTCTTTGGAATCCCGGTAAACAAAAACTTCCACTTCATCCCCCAGCTCTGCATATTCTGGCACATATTTTCCCGGAAGAAGCACGGATTCCTCTTCATTTCCCACATACACGCCGAAATCTTTCCGGCGCACGATCTTTAATGTTTGTTTTTTACCTAATTGAATCATCTTATCTCCCTATCTGTAAATTCGGTGATCACGTAAGGCTCTCCATCACTGTCGGAAAGCTTTATGGTCAGCTTTTGACCGTCTATCTGTCTCTCCGGTATGAGAATATCTTTGTAAACAGCCGATCTGCGATACTCTACCCGCAGCTGTCCCACCTGAAAGTTCTCCGGAAGATATTCCATGGCCACTTCCACATAGCGACTGTTATTCATATGATGGTTCGTATCCAAAAAGGCCCGTTCCACACACATCGGCGTCAGTTTTTCAAAATCCCCCGCGGTTCGGATCCGTCTGGGAGCATAATCCATATCGATCCGCGGTTCCAGGCCATATGCTTCGATCAGTCCTTTTTCCGGCTGCACCGGCCGCCCCTTTTCCATGTCCATATAGGCCCATATGGAATTGGCCGTAACGATCGGCTCACCGGCTGCATCCACGATGACGAAATTCCTCTTTCCCATCATCGCTTTAAATTCATAGGCCCATGTATCCACACAGATTTCTTCACCATAGGACGGATACCGTTTCGCCACGATCTGCCAACTGTTCAATACCCATGCCTTCCCATGTTCTGTCAAAGATCTTGGCCCCACATTCAGGCTATCCGAATGAAAGCAGCTGCAATCCTGAAAATAATCGATCACCTGAGCCATGTCTGCCAGATAGTCCGCTCCCACTTCACTGTACGTCACTTTTCGTTTCATCCGATACATATCCACAACTTCCTTCTGATATTCTCCATCTGCCTTCCCATGGGCATCTATCTTCTAAAGTTTTCGTGTTGAGATCAAAGTGTGTTGTAAAAAAAATCAGACATTCTACCGAAGAAAGCCTCAGTAAAACGTCTGATAAAGCTGGGCTGGAAGGATTCGAACCTTCAAATGCAGGAGTCAGAATCCTGTGCCTTGCCGTTTGGCGACAGCCCAATGTTCCGTTTCCGCATCGCGTCAACAAATACTATTATACACAGATTTTACAATTTGACAAGCCCTAAAATAAAATTTTTTTAGATTTCCAAAGAAACAGGAATACATACACATTTCCTTAGGTTTTCGTCATTTTTCCGAGAGCTCCACCTTGATTTGGACTGCTGGTCTTTTTATACTATATAATATGTGTACAAATCCTATCTTTATTTTAAAGGAGGGCCTTATGACCGATAAGATCAAAATACGCGGCGCAAAAGTCCATAATCTAAAAAATATAAATGTGGATGTGCCTCTCAATAAAATCGTTGCCATCGCCGGAGTATCCGGTTCCGGAAAATCCTCCCTTGCCCTTGGTGTTCTGTATGCAGAGGGCTCCCGACGTTATCTGGATGCTCTCTCCACATATACCCGCAGACGGATGACCCAGGCTCCAAAAGCGCAGGTGGATGAAGTCCTTTACGTGCCGGCGGCTTTAGCGCTTCACCAGCGCCCTGGTGTCCCCGGTATCCGGAGTACTTTTGGCACTGGCACAGAACTATTGAACAGTCTGCGTCTGATGTTTTCCCGCCTGGCTTCCCATCGATGTCCAAATGGCCATGCTCAGGAACCCACACTGGCAGTCGCCGCCGGCCAGGAACTGGTCTGTCCGGTATGCGGCGCCAGATTTTATGCGCCGTCAGCAGAAGAACTGGCTTTCAACAGTCAGGGCGCCTGTCCGACTTGTGATGGTACCGGTACCGTATGGACCGTTGACCGATCCACCCTGGTTCCCGACGAATCCCTGACCATAGATGAGGGCGCCGTCGCCCCATGGAACTCTTTAATGTGGTCTTTGATGACCGACGTCTGCCGGGCCATGGGGGTACGCACCCATATTCCCTTCCGGGATCTGACCGATCGGGAAAAGGATATCGTTTATAACGGCCCTGCCGAAAAAAAACATATCCTTTACAAGGCTAAAAATTCCAATCAGGCCAGCGAACTGGATTTTACCTATTATAATGCGGTGTACACCGTGGAGAATGCCCTGGCCAAAGTCAAAGATGAGCGGGGTATGAAACGAGTGGAAAAATTCCTAAAGCAAGATATATGCCCGGACTGCGGCGGCTCCCGCCTCTCCCAGGCTGCAAGGACGCCCCGGCTGAGGGGAATTTCTCTGGATCAGGCTTGCCAGATGACATTGGATGCACTGACCGTCTGGGTCAATGGGGTACCGGACTCTCTGCCGGAACCCATGCGCCCCATGGCTGCCAGTATCTGTGAATCGTTCAATACAGCTGCCCGCCGGCTGCTGGATCTTGGCCTTGGATATCTCACATTGGATCGGGCCTCCGCAACTCTTTCCACAGGCGAACGTCAGCGTATGCAGCTGGCACGGGCTGTCCGCAACCGGACGACCGGCGTCCTGTATGTGCTGGACGAGCCATCCATCGGCCTGCATCCCGCCAATATCAAGGGACTGACAGGCGTCATGGAAGATCTGATCGCCGATGGTAATTCGGTTGTTCTGGTGGATCACGATACCCAGATCCTTTCCCGGGCAGACTGGATGATCGAAATGGGGCCGCAGGCAGGAGCAGACGGTGGCCATATCATTGCAGAGGGACGCATCGATGATATAAAATCCGATCCCCATTCCCAGATCGGTCCTTTTCTGTCTGGAAATCCACTCAGAACCCGTTCTCCGATCCCTGACTCGGAAATATTCCTTTTGGGCCGTATCCATCTGGCAACCGGCCCGATCCATACCGTCCATCCTCTTGAAGCGGATATTCCCAAGGGCAGGCTCACTGTGGTCACCGGAGTATCCGGTTCCGGAAAAACCACATTGATCCTGGAAAGCCTTGTGCCCGGCCTTTTATCCCACATAAATGGTCAAAAACTGCCCGAACATGTGCGTTTTGTGGAAGCTGACGGTATCCGACAGGTGAAACTGATCGACGCCACACCCATCGGCATCAACATCCGCTCCACAGTGGCCACCTATGCCAATGTCCACGATGAACTTCGCAAGATCTTCGCCCGGACGGCAGACGCTAAAGCAAAAGGTTATAAGGCCGGCGATTTCTCCTATAATACGGGAAAACTGCGCTGTCCTGTCTGCGATGGCACCGGAGTCATCAATCTGGATGTCCAGTTTTTACCGGATGTGAAGATCACCTGTCCCCAATGCCGAGGATCCCGTTACAGTAAAGAGGCGGAACAGATCCGGCATACGAACAAGGAAGGCTACACTTATACGCTGCCCCAACTGATGGCCATGGACGTGAATACGGCACTGAAAGTATGCAGTGATCTGAAGGTGGTCCGCCAAAGACTCCAAGTTTTAAAAGACCTTGGACTGGGTTATCTGACTTTAGGTGAGGAGACGCCTAGTCTTTCCGGAGGGGAGGCCCAGAGGCTGAAACTGGCCAGCGAAATGGGTAAAACCCTGTCCGATACCGTATATATCTTCGATGAACCGACGATCGGTCTCCATCCTCTGGATGTGCAGACATTGCTTGGGGTATTCCAGTCCCTCATCGACAATGGCGCCACGGTCATCGTCATCGAACACGATCTGGATGTGATCCGCAATGCCGACTACGTGATCGATATGGGGCCTGGCGGCGGTACACAAGGTGGGCGGATCGTGGCTGCCGGTACTCCGGAAGTCATTCGAAACACACCGGAAAGCCAAACGGGAAGATTTTTATAGTCCTGATCGGCCTGAAAATATATCTTTGTTCCGGCTCCTAAAAAATAATCGCCCCAGAGTCAGATCTTTGGATCGTTTCTCAAAAAGTCAGACCAAAATCTGACGATCGAAAAACCGATCCACGTACTTCTGACGCTGGGACGTCACCCTTTCTTCATTATCCCAATGAAATTTCACATATCCGCCAACTGTTTTTTCAATTCGATCAGCTGATCTCGCAATTCGGCTGCCCGCTCAAAATTCAGATCTGCCGCGGCGCTGTGCATCTTCTTGGATACTTTGGCGATCAACGCCTTCAGTTCTTTTTCACTCATGGATTCCGCATCTTTGACAAACTCTTTCGGTCCATCGTCCACCGCCTTGGATATGCTGATCAGTTCCCGAACGGCTTTGTGGATCGTCTGGGGCGTGATACCATGGGCTTCGTTGTATTCCTGCTGTATCTTCCGTCTCCGGTTCGTCTCTGAGATGGCCTTTTCCATGGAGTCGGTGATCGTATCCGCGTACATGATCACATGCCCGTCCGCATTACGGGCAGCCCGACCGATGGTCTGGATCAGAGAAGTCTCCGAACGCAGGAACCCTTCTTTATCCGCATCCAATATGGCCACCAATGTGATCTCCGGAATATCCAGACCTTCCCGCAAAAGATTGATACCCACCAGCACATCAAACACGTTCATACGCAGATCCCTCACGATCTCCGTCCGCTCCAATGTATCAATGTCCGAATGGAGATACTTTACCCTTATCCCCAGTTCTTTCATATAATCGGTCAGGTCCTCTGCCATCCGTTTGGTCAATGTTGTGATCAGCACCTTGTTCCCCTTGGCCGTCTCCTTATTCACTTCGCTGATCAGATCATCGATCTGACCTTCCACAGGTCTGACTGAAACTTCCGGATCTAAAAGTCCTGTGGGACGGATGATCTGTTCCACCCGGAGCAACTCATGTTCACCCTCATACACATTGGGCGTGGCGGAAACAAAAAGCATCTGATCGATCTTACTCTCAAATTCCTGAAAATTCAACGGTCGGTTATCCTTTGCCGATGGCAGACGAAATCCATAATCCACCAGCGTGGTCTTTCGTGACTGATCGCCGGCATACATTCCCCGCACCTGGGGAATGGTCATATGGGACTCGTCCACGATCATAAGAAAATCATCTGGAAAATAGTCCAGTAACGTGTGGGGCGTTTCCCCTGGTTTTAAGCCGGCCAGATGTCTGGAATAATTTTCAATGCCAGAACAAAAGCCCGTCTCCCGCATCATCTCAATATCAAAATTGGTCCTTTCGGAAATCCGCTGGGCCTCCAAAAGTTTATCTTCCCGCTTAAAATAATCGATCCGCTCCTCCAGCTCTTTCTGGATCTCTATGATCGCCGCATCCATCTTTTCCTTGGAAACCACATAATGGGAAGCCGGGAAAATGGCCACATGTTCCAGGCGGGCTTTCACTTCACCCGTCAACGGATCAAAGGACGTGATCCGGTCCACCTCATCCCCGAAAAATTCCACCCGTATCGCTTCATCGGTGGACATGGCCGGAAAGATCTCCACCACATCTCCACGTACTCGGAAGGTTCCCCGTTTAAAGTCCATATCGTTCCGGTCATACTGGATATCGATCAGCTTCCGTATCACCTCGTCCCGGTCCTTGATCATCCCCGGCCTCAGGGAGATGACCATCTCTTTGTAGTCGATGGGACTTCCCAATCCATAGATGCAGGAGACAGAGGAGACGATGATCACATCCCGCCGCTCCGAAAGGGCGGCTGTGGCCGAATGACGCAGCTTATCGATCTCATCGTTGATGGATGAGTCCTTGGCAATATAGGTGTCCGTGGAAGGCACATAAGCCTCCGGCTGATAATAATCGTAGTAGGAGACAAAATATTCCACCGCGTTATCAGGGAACATCTCCTTGAATTCTCCGTACAACT
>DVLT01000009.1 GCA_018715345.1 Candidatus Onthocola gallistercoris | reverse complement strand
TCCTTTGTTGCAGAGATGATCCACATTATAGGCGCAGCCCATGGCCGAACAATTTAATACTGGCATTTTACTACCTCCTTTGACGAAGATAGTATGTGCCATTTACCGGGCTCTTATACGGATTTCTTCCTTGACATCTTTAATGAAATCGTCCAATTTCCTTGAACCCATATCTCCATCCTTTCGGCTGCGGACGGAGACCGCCTGCTCTTCCTGTTCTTTTCCGCCCACAATGAGCATATAAGGGATCTTGTTCATCTGGGCTTCCCGGATCTTGTATCCGATCTTTTCTGCTCGGGTATCGATCTCTGCGCGGATGCCGGCCTCCTTCAGCGCGGCCAGCACTTCTTTTCCATAATCCATAAACTTATCCGATATGGGCAGGATCTTCACCTGTACCGGTGACAGCCATGTGGGGAATGCGCCTGCAAAATGCTCGATCAATATACCGATAAACCGTTCGATGGAACCGAAAGCCACCCGATGGATCATGATGGGCCGATGTTTCTCTCCATCCGCCCCCGTATATTCCAGATCAAACCGCAGCGGCAGCTGGAAATCCAACTGGATCGTTCCGCACTGCCATGTCCGTCCCAGAGAATCTTCCAGGTGGAAGTCGATCTTCGGACCATAAAACGCGCCGTCACCTTCATTGACCACATAGTCTTTGCCCAGATCATCCAAGGCGCCTTGAAGGGCTTCTGTGGCCATTTCCCAGTCCTCATCGCTGCCCATGCTGTTTTCCGGACGTGTGGACAGTTCCACATGGTATTTGAACCCGAACAGATTGTAAACTTCATCGATCAGACGAGCCACGCCTTTGATCTCATCCTTGATCTGCTCCGGTGTCATAAAGATATGGGCGTCATCCTGGGTAAAGCAGCGGACACGCATCAGTCCATGGAGCTGTCCGGACTTTTCATGCCGGTGAACGATCCCCAGTTCACCCATGCGCAACGGCAGATCTCTGTAAGATCTGGGCTCGGATTCATAAACCAGGATACCTCCTGGACAGTTCATGGGTTTAATGGCGTAGTCCTCTTCATCGATGACCGTTGTATACATATTTTCTTTATAATGATCCCAATGTCCGGAAGTCTCCCAAAGTTTCCGGTTCAGGATGATGGGCGTGGATATTTCCACGTAGCCGGCTTTTTCATGGATCTCTCTCCAGTAATCCAAGAGGGTATTTTTAAGGACCATACCCTTTGGCAGGAAGAACGGGAATCCTGGGCCTTCCTCCCGCATCATGAACAGCCCCAGCTGTTTGCCCAGCTTTCGATGATCCCGTTTTTTCGCCTCTTCGATCCGTGTCAAATATTCTTCCATCTCTGCTTTTTTCGTGAAAGATGTGCCGTAAATACGGGTCAGCATCTTGTTCTTCTCACTGCCCCTCCAGTAAGCTCCGGCCAGACTGGTCAACTTGATGGCTTTGATATTTTTCATGCTCATCAAATGGGGGCCGGCGCACAGATCGGTGAAATCTCCCTGACGATAAAAGGAGATGGTGGCGTCTTCTGGAAGATCCTGGATCAGCTCCACTTTGTAGGGTTCTTTCCGTTCTTCCATAAAACGGATCGCTTCTTCCCTCGGCAGTTCAAACCGTTCGATGGACGGGTTTTCTTTTATGATCTTCTTCATCTCTGCTTCGATCCGTCCCAGATCCTCCTGGGTCAGCGGTTCAATATCAAAATCGTAATAAAATCCATCAGCGATGGACGGTCCAATGGCACACTTGGCGTCCGGATACAGACGTTTTACCGCCTGGGCCAGAATATGGGATGTGGTATGGCGAAAAGCGCCTTTACCGCCTTCGTCATTAAATGTGAGGATATTCAACTGACAGTCCTGATCGAGTACCGTCCGCAGATCCACCGTTTCTCCATTCACTTCCCCGGCACAGGCCACGCGGGCCAGTCCTTCTGAAATGTCTTTAGCAATGTCATACACGCTCATCGCCTGCTCGTATATTTTTTCCGAGCCGTCTTTTAATGTGATCTTCATCGTTTTCTCCTTTCTTTTCCACCCAATAAAAAACGTCCCTTGCACGATATGCAAGGGACGGGTATCGTTGTTTCTACTCGCGGTTCCACCCTTTTTGTATGCCAGCCCTCCACGGCTGTCAACCACTTCATTCGGCGATAACGGAGCCACCGGACCGGATCAGGGCCACTCAGAGGTAGTCTTCAGATATTTCCAATGGGGGGACTTCCAGCCTAGGATCCCCTTCTCTGTCACCTTCCATATCCTACTCGTCTCTTCCACGTGTTATAGATGATTTCCTCTTTATTATATCATCGGTCTTTTCTTTGTCAAGAAAATACCTCTTGCATTTTTTATCAAAACGCGTATAATAAACTTAAAATATATTTAGATAATTATCTAAATATCTAAACGCAGATCCTGTCAACAGATCTGACTTTCCAGAAGAGGAGATGATTTCTATCCAAAACGAAGTATTTAAAGCCCTGGCTGACCCTACCAGGCGCCAGATCCTGCGATTACTTTCCGATAAGGATATGTCCGCCGGTGAGATCGCCCAGTATTTCGATATGACCAAGCCGTCCATCAGCCATCATCTGAGCATACTCAAAGGCGCCGGTCTCATCCTGGATGAACGGCAAGGGCAAAGTATCATTTACAGTCTGAACATGACGCTCATGCAGGACATCATCCGGTGGTTTTTTGACTTTACCAAAAAGGAGACAGACAAGGAGGATATACAATGAAAACATCTATCTTTTTTAGGCGGGTGCTTCCCGCACTTACGATCATTTCTTTTATAGGACAACTTTTCTTTTATCCCCGGCTTCCAAAACACATCCCTATCCAATGGAGCTCGGACGGCCAGGTGAATACTTACGGCCCTTCATGGATGGCTCTGATCTTGGCAGCTCTCCCCTTTGCCGTCTGGCTGCTCATGAACATCCTGCCAAAGATCGATCCCAGACGGCGCAGCTATCAACAGCACATCAAAGCCTACCATATATTTATGGCAGTGATCTCGCTGTTTCTGATGGCAGCCAGTTGGTTTTCCACCCTGACCGCCATAGGACTGTCCCTTCCCATTTCCTCCATCCTGGCTGTTCTTCTGGGCATTATTTTCTTTATCATCGGAAATTACATGCCCCAGATCCGCTCCAATTATACGTTTGGTATCAAAACGCCATGGACACTGGAAGATCCGGAAGTGTGGCGTAAAACTCACCGTCTGGGAGGCGTCCTCTTCTGCCTGATGGGGCTTGCATTCATCCTGTCCGGTCTTTTTGCGACGCCGCTGCTGCGATCCATCATCCCTTTCACAGTGATCCTCAGCATTGTCCTCACCTACGGATATTCGTATATTCTTTACCGCAAACGCACGACTTCCGGCAAATAAAAAAAGCGATAAAAGATACAAAGACGCCCTGTAGGGAATGCCCGTCTCTGATACAGAAACAGCATTCTTCCCACAGGGCGTCTTTTCATGTGATATTATTCCGTTTTATGATCACGCTTTTATCTCAATACCAAAATCGATCATGGCCTGACGAAGTTTCTCCCGATTGACAATGTTGATCTCTGTCATCGGCAGACGAAGCGGACCCACATTCATGCCCATCATATTCATGGCGGCTTTTACCGGGATCGGGTTGACCTCGCAGAACAGGGCATGTATGAGCGGCATGGCTTTCAACTGAAGTTCACGGCTGCCCGCAAGGTCGCCTTTCATGAATTTCTCCACGATATCATGGGTTTCCTGAGGACATACGTTGGAAAGGACAGAAATAACACCCTTTCCTCCCAAGGACAGGATCGGCACGATCTGATCGTCATTACCTGCATACACATCCATATCGCCCTGGGTCATCTGGAAGATGTCCGCGATCTGGACAATGTCGCTGCTGGCCTCCTTGATCGCCACGATATTGTCACATTCGTTGAACAGCATGGCCACTGTCTGCGGTTCGATATTCACACCTGTACGACTCTTCACACTGTAAAGGATGATGGGAAGATCCGTTGTCTTGGCGATGGTCTTAAAATGTGTTACCAGGCCCATCTGTGTTGCTTTATTATAGTAGGGCGTTACGATCAGCGCCGCGTCGGCTCCCGCTTTCTGTGCTTCCTTCGTCAGCTCGATGGCTGTCTTTGTGCAATTGGAACCTGTGCCTGCGATCACTGGAACCCGTCCCGCCGTATGCTGAACAGCAAAACGGATACACTCCACATGCTCTTCCTCTGATAAGGTGGAAGATTCACCTGTTGTGCCTGTAATGATTATACTGTCTGTATGATGGGCGATCTGGAAGTCGATCAGTTCACCCAGTTTTTCAAAATTGACTTTGCCATCTGCGTGCATCGGTGTCACAATGGCAACGCCTGCGCCTTCAAATATAGCCATAATGCCCCTCCTTCGTCATTCGTCGCAAATT
>DVLT01000074.1 GCA_018715345.1 Candidatus Onthocola gallistercoris | reverse complement strand
TTTATGAGCCGATATAGCTTTGACAGCCTGAAGGAGATCTGCAAAAGATATCTGTTTGTGCCCACGACGACCCGCAGCCTTGAACAGTATGAAAGGATCGATCTGGGGATCGGCTGTCCAGAATATGCCCTCGTATGTAATGGGGGCGTCCTTTTGAAAAATGGCAGACGGGACAGAAAATGGTACGAGGGATCCCTGGAGGAGACGGCCAGAGCCAGAGCAGGCTTTCCAGCCGCCTGGAAGCTTTTGGAAAGCGATCCTGATAGATGTTTTGAGGTGCGGAATGTGGAAAATCTCTTCCTGTTCACGAAGAGCAGACGGCCGGAAAAAACAATGGAACATCTGGAACAGGTATTGGATCCGGAAGAGAATGATATTTTGAGCAATGGGATCAAAGTCTATGTCGTGCCGGCGAAACTCAACAAGGGACGGGCGCTCATCCGGCTGAAAGAGCATCTGCATATACATGAAGCAATAGCCGCAGGGGACAGCCGATTCGATCTATCCATGTTAAAGGCAGCCGATCGGGCCTTCGCCCCGGAGAGTTTAAGCGTTGAGCCCGGCATGGATGGAAACACCACTTATTTTGGAGGAGATCTGCTTTTTTCGGATCAGCTTATCCGGAGATTGCTGGAAAACAAATAGGTAATTTGCATAAAATTTTTATAAAATTTTTGTAAATATTGTGGGTTGCCTTTGAATAAAAAATATAATATAATTAGACCAATCTGGTAGACATGTTACTGGTAATGCAGGCAGGATCGACTGAGAGATATAGCTGTGGACAGCTCTATTTTTCGTCGGTCTTTTTTATTTGTGTTTTTTGGCCAAAACCACAAGAAAAATGAATCTAACATGAATGAAAAGGAGAGAGCGTTATGGCAAAGGATTATAAGGGTATTGCGCAGGCTGTCTTAAAAGAAGTCGGCGGAGATTCCAATGTATCTCATCTGGAGCACTGCTCCACACGGCTTCGTTTTTCCATCGTTGATACGGGTAAAGTGGACAAAGAGGCATTAAAAAAGATCAAAGGCGTTATGGGCGTGGTTTCCAGTGGAAATCAGTGCCAGGTGGTCATCGGAAACGATGTGATCGAAGTTTATGACGAATTGGTGAAAATGGGCAACTTCCAGGGTGGAAGTAATGCGCCTGCATCCGGTGAGAAGAAAAAGATCGGCGCGGCCGTGCTTGACTTTATCGTAGGTATTTTCCAGCCGCTGATCCCGGCCATCGCCGGCGCCGGTATCTTAAAGGCGTTCTTGTCTTTGTTCACCCTGATCGGGATCATGGATTCCACAGGAACTCTTTATACAATACTGTACAATGCGGCGGATGCGGCTCTGTATTTCCTGCCCGTTATGGTTGCAGTTACCATGTCCACCAAACTGGGCTGTAACCGGCTGGTCGCTGTGGCAGCTGTCGGCACCCTGATCCTGCCAAGCATTACGACCCTTCTTGGCGAAGGCGCCACCTTGTTCGGCTTTACGATCCAGAATATCGCCTATTCCTATCAGGTATTCCCGGCGATCTTAAGTGTGGCCTTCCTGTACTTTGTAGAGAAATATGTGACAAAGATTTCTCCAAAGCCCATCCGGGTGTTCTTTGTGCCGATGGTCTGCTTTATCCTGGTCGTACCGGTAACCTTACTGATCTTAGGACCTCTCGGATATAATATCGGACAGTTATTGACGACGGTCATCCTTTTCCTGTATGATAAACTTGGATGGATCGCTGTAGCTATCTTGGCAGCCATCCTGCCGTTCATGATCGCCACAGGTATGCACAAAGCGCTGGTACCCTATGCCGTATCTTCCATCACAGAGATGGGCAGCGAGCTGCTTTATATGCCTGCTTCTCTGGCTCATAATATTTCCGAAGGCGGCGCCTGCCTGGCAGTTGCCGTAAAGACAAAAGACACAGATCTGCGTTCAGCAGCCATCTCTGCAGGTATTTCCGGTATCTTCGGTATCACAGAGCCGGCTTTATACGGTGTGACATTACTGCATAAAAGAGCTCTGGCCGGCGTGATCATCGGCAGCTTTGTCGGCGGTCTGACTGTAGGTCTTACAGGTTTGAAAGCCTTTGTTGCCATGGGACCCGGCCTTGCAGGTATGGCCATGTTCGTAGATGTGGAGAATGCCATGAACATCGTATGGGGCTTTGTGGGCTTCGGTGTATCTCTGGCTGTTTCCTTTATCGCCACTTTGATCCTTTATAAAGATGAGGAAGTAGCAGAGCCGACAGATGGAAATAAGACGGAAGCGGTCAGCGCCCCGAAGACAGCTCCCTCTGACGGAACCGTTGTAAGTCCCATGGAAGGCGAACTGATCCCCATCACAGAAGTTGATGACGAAGTATTTTCAGCGGGTATCCTTGGTGAAGGCATGGCTGTTGTACCGTCAAAGGGCGAGTTGTATGCGCCGGCAGACGGAACAGTGGATACGGTTTTTGATTCCAAACATGCCATTTCCATCATGTGCGACAATGGCGCAGAACTGCTTTTGCATGTGGGTCTTGAGACAGTCAAACTGGAGGGTAAACATTATTATCCCCAGGTGAAGAACGGACAGAAAGTAAAAGCAGGTCAGCTTTTGATGAAGTTTGATCTGGATGAATTGAAAAAAGAAGGATTTGATATGGTGACACCGATCGTCATCACCAACTCCACAGAGTTTACTTTGGACACAGCATCCAAAGGCAGGGTTAAAGTGGGCGACCGGGTCATGACACTTGCAGCGCAGGAGGGATGAAAATGAGTTTTCCTGAAGGATTTTTATGGGGCGGCGCGGTAGCGGCCAACCAGGTGGAAGGCGCCTGGAATGTGGACGGCAAAGGCTGGTCTGTGGATGATGTGGCCACCTATAAACCCAATGCGGATGTGAAAGACTATAAGACCCATGTGGCTATCTCCAGTGAGGCCATTGAAAAGGCGATGAAGGATACCGATGACACCTATTATCCGAAACGCCGAGGTATAGATTTTTATCATCACTATAAAGAAGATCTGGCGCTTTTCGCGGAAATGGGATTTAAAGTGTTCCGTCTGTCCATTGCATGGACACGGATCTATCCCACAGGGGAGGAAGAAACCCCCAATGAAGCCGGACTTCAGTTTTATGAAAATGTGTTTAAAGAGATGAAACGGCTGGGCATCGAACCGCTTGTAACCCTTTCCCATTATGAGATGCCCTTGGCCCTCAGCCTGAAATATAATGGCTGGACGGACAGACGGGTGGTGGACATGTTCGTAAAATTCTGCCGCACCTGTTTTGAACGTTACGGCAAATATGTAAAGTATTGGCTCAGCTTTAATGAAGTGGACAGCATTCACCGCCATCCCTTCATCACCGCCGGCATTATTCCGGATCGGTGCGGTGAAGCGGGAGAGACTGCCTGCTGCTATCAGGCGCTCCATCACCAGTTTGTGGCAGCAGCCATGATCACAAAGGACTGCCATGAGATAATCCCGGGCAGTCAGATGGGTTGTATGCTCACCAAACTGATGACTTATCCGAGAACCTGCGCTCCGGAGGACGTGGCAGCGACCCAGAAAAAGAATCTGGAAAATATGTTCTATTCCGATGTGATGGTATTCGGCGAATATCCCCGGATGATCCTGCGGGATCTGGAAAAACGCCACATCGATATCAAAATGGAGCCGGGTGATCTTCAGATCCTTAAAGAAGGAACCGTGGACTTTCTTTCCTTCAGCTACTATATGAGTATGACCGAGTCGGTGGATCCCAATGCGGAACGGACACCGGGCAATACAGTCCTGGGTGTGAAAAATCCGTATCTGCCTTCCAGCGAATGGGGATGGCAGGTGGATCCTGTCGGCCTGAGAGTGTCTCTGATCGAACTGTATGACCGGTACAAGAAACCGTTGTTCATTGTGGAAAATGGTATCGGTTCCCGGGATACGGTGGAAGCAGACGGCTCCATCCATGATCCTTATCGGATCGAGTATTTCCGCAGACACTTTAAGGAGATGGAAAAGGCCATTGATGATGGTGTGGAACTGATGGGTTATACAAGCTGGGCGCCGATCGACCTGATCAGCGCATCCACCAGCCAGATGAGTAAACGTTATGGCTTTATCTATGTGGATCAGGACGATCTGGGCAACGGTACACTGAAGCGGAGCCGGAAGGACAGTTTTTACTGGTATAAAAAAGTCATTGCCACAAACGGAGCAGATATGGACTGAAAATAAAAACAGAGGGGGAAAGGACATGCCGCAAATCAAAAAAGTTCTCAATTCCAGCGTGATTCTCGTATCCGATGAAAACGGAGAAGAGTATATCATTCTCGACAAGGGCATTG
The DNA here is from genome assembly GCA_018715345.1 of Candidatus Onthocola gallistercoris. Classification (GTDB taxonomy): domain Bacteria; phylum Bacillota; class Clostridia; order Lachnospirales; family Lachnospiraceae; genus Frisingicoccus; species Frisingicoccus gallistercoris. The sequence goes on along the minus strand of DVLT01000074.1, from coordinate 2,897 downwards.
GGTATGGGAGGAAGCCGGGAGAGATTGTGGAAGTATCAGGCGGCAGCAGGATCTTTGTCCATCTTTCCCAGAGGGACCACAGACAGCTTGTAGAGCTGCTCAGTTCCATTCCCTCCGAATATCTGGAAATGACCCAGGAAATCGTGGATATTGCCGAAAAGCAGTTGGATACCACGTTGAATGAGCATATCTATCTGGCGCTTACGGACCATCTGAATTTTGCTGTGGAAAGATTTCACCAGCATATGATCATAACCAACCGGGTATTTTGGGAATTTAAGACCTTTTATCCAAAGGAATACAAGGTCGGTTTGGCGGCGCTGGATATCATCGAGAAAAAGCTGGGGATCCGGCTTCCGGAAGAAGAAGCGGCCAATATCGGTTTTCACATCGTCAATGCCCAGAAAGAGGCAGAATCCCAGTTCGATGCCATGCGGGCGGTGAAACTGGTGGGGACGATCGTAACATTGGTGACCTATCTCATGAACAGTCAGCCGGATAAGGAGAGTATCCATTATTCCCGGTTCATCAGTCATCTCCAGTATTTTGCGGAACGTTTTTTCACCAACAAGATGCTGGATTCACCGGATGATTTCCTTTATCAACAGATGGAGACCGCTTATCCGAAGGCGATCAACTGCGCGGAAAAGGTGCGGACTTATATCATCAAAGAATATGATAAGGTCATCAGCAACGAGGAAGTGGCTTATCTGGCAGTGCACATCCAGAGAATGGCTTCCAGAACGTGATTAAATATATGAAATCGGATAGGGGAAGATTCCTTCCCCTACCCGCTCACCGCGATACCCCGCTCATCTCGTGACACTGCCGCTCGATGACCGTTGCCCGTCGGATGCCCGCTCGTGCAAGCACGGCGGTCGTCCTCCGGGCGTATCGCACAGATTTCAGGGCACACTGTCAGAGACGGTGTGCCCTTTTTGTCATAGTACGCATTTTCAGGGCAAAAGTATGTTGCGTTAAGAAGTTAAATGGTGAATAATACTATGTAGAACGTCGGACCGGTATTCCGGATCACATCGGAGGAGAAAGTTTATGAGTGGTTGGAAAGAGTTGTTTCGGGAGCATATCCTTGCGCGAGGAGAGGCGTATTACTATGGCGGCGCAGTTCAGGAACTCCATAAAACAGAGCAGGGTTATCATGCTGTTGTGGAGGGAACGGAAGATTACGAAGTCGATATTGGGATGAACGAAGGACGGGTCCATGAAATGTACTGTTCCTGTCCTTATGCAGAAGATGGGAATCATTGCAAGCATATGGCTGCGGTTCTTTTTGAAATTGAGGAGCAGAATGAAGAAGGCCTTTTGACGGAAGAGACTTGTCCGAACGATCCGGAAAAAGAAGTGGAAGCAATTATTGAAAGTATCCCGGAAAAGGAATTACGTTCCTTTGTAAAGATGATTGCTTCACAAGACAGTGAAATCTGTAATAAACTTATGACAAGATATTCGGCAAAGATTGATGAGAAACAGATGGATCGGTTAAAACAGGGAGTAGACCAGCTTGTAGGGCAGTACAGCGACAGGAGCGGTTATGTTGATTACCGGAATGCCTTGGACTTTTGCTGGACGCTGGAGAATTATCTGGAAGATAAAGCGGATATATTGATCGAACGGAAAAACTATCGACAGGCATTTGAACTGACAAATTATGTTTTTAAAACAATCGGAAAAATGGAGATGGATGATTCCGATGGCGGCACAGCCCAGGTTGCGAATGTTTGTTATGACAAATGGAAAGAAATACTGGAGAATTGCAGTGAGGACGAAAAAAACGAAATGTTTTCCTGGTTTAAGAGCCATCTGTCATGCGGCTATGTCATCGATTACATGGAAGACTATATGGAAGATTTTCTGATCAACGAGTTTCGGAGCCGGGAAATGTCAGAAGAGAAACTGAAGTATCTGGATGAGAGGATCGAAAAACAGACAGCTTCCACGGATTGTGGAAGCACATGGAGTGCCCATTACGGCTATGAAAACAATATTGTAAAACGGTTGGAGCTCATGGAGCTGCTGGATTTTTCGGCGGAAACGATCAGAGAATATCGCAGGGAGCACTGGAGGTTTTCGGCGGTAAGAGAGCTGGAGATACAGGAGAATCTTGATAATGGGAATCTGGATGAGGCAATTCGGATCCTGCAGGAAAGTAAAATCCTGGATAAGGGGTATCCGGGGCTGGTTGCCTGGTACAGCGATCAATTGATTTCCATATATGAAACACGATCCGATAAAGAAGCGTACAAAAAAGAACTGTTGTATTATGTCTTTGAGTGTCCGCAAAATAATCTGGTACATATTTATAAACTCAAAGCGGTCTGTACAGATAAGGAATGGGACAAGTATAAGGAAGAGATTTTAAAAAGCCCTGGAAGTTACAGCATCCGTTATCCCTTTATGGAGAAAGAGGGAATGTATGAACGTATGCTGGAGTGCCTTAAAAAAGAAACGTTTATCTATAATCTGGACAAATATGAAAAAGTATTGAAAAAGAAATTTCCGGAACAGGTACGGGATATGTACATTTCATATCTGTACTATGAATCTGAAAGGACAAGCAACAGAACCCGGTACAGGGAATTAATGAAATATTTGAAAAAGATCCAAAGATATCCGGGAGGAAAAGAAAAGGCATCTGAGATTGCGAAGAACTGGCGGGCAGTGTATTACCGCAGGAAAGCCATGATGGATGAAATGCGAAAGGCAGGGTTCGATGCGGTATAAAAAGTTGACAGCGCCGGTAAAACGGATATGTCGTTCATGTTGTGTTAATTCCTGCTTTTTTCTTGTAATCAATCCATCCGTGCAATATGAAACAAAATGGGTATCAGAACGCAGCGTTTGGATGCTTCGCTCTGATGCCCTTTTACGATATAGTT
>DVLT01000073.1 GCA_018715345.1 Candidatus Onthocola gallistercoris | reverse complement strand
GTGTGGTTATACCCGATAATTTCAGATCGTCATAAATAAAAACAAAATAGGAATTTTCTTCCAGACCACGCTTTGTGTAGCATGCCGTATTCTGATATCCTTCGATAATGCTGGATGTGGAGGACAGTACGTCCGAGCTGATCTCATCATCCGTATCGTAAACCTGCTTTAATAACTCCACATTACCATCTGTCAACGCCTGGCGGTACTCGCTGATCAAGGCGTTCACTTCCGGGTAATTATCCTTTAGCAGACTATCCTTGGCCACCGCATCTTCGCTGATGACAACACTCTGCGCCTCCGTATTGTCCGCCGACTGCCCGCTGCCCAGGACAAATCTCACGACAATGATCGCAATGACAGCAATAACGACGATAACAGATAGAACAGCGATCAGAATGTTTCTGCTTCGATTCGTTTTCATATTGCCCCTCCTTTATATATTCTGTATTCTAACAAATATTCGTCATTTCGTCAACCATGTACCATTTTGGCCTTCAAATCTGCCTGATTTTGGATTTCAATCCCCACTTTCGACATATTTCGCCACCACTTGGCTCCATTTTGGATCAAAATCACACACGCCCCTTTTGCCTATCCCACTTTTTCACTTATTCTTTTTTCCCTCCGCCGGCATTTTTTTTAAAAAAGGGATTGCAAAAAATGTTAAATGGAAGTATAATACTACTTGCATCTGTAGCTCAGTGGATAGAGCGCCGGCCTCCGGAGCCGGGTGCGTGGGTTCAATTCCCGTCAGATGCATTCTCCTTCTTTTAAGGGAAAGAAGAGAAACACCGATAAACTCAAAGTTTATCGGTGTTTTTGTTTTTCCCGGTCGGACAGGCCAAAGGGAATATTTCCATACATTTTAGCCAAAATGAAGCACGAAATATCACACGGGCATGTGATGCGTGGCTCTTATCAGATTTTCAATAAAAGCCGGCATTCTTAATTTGCGACTCCTTTTACTTTCGTATTATCTCAATCCCACATAAAATTCTCTCTTCCGGCGCCCAACTCGAAATGATACTTGGCTATCCCCAGATCCACCTTCGAATAAAATCCCAGGCCGGCTTTTGCGGACACCCGATCGCCTTTCAGCGTGAACAAAAACTTCTGCTGATTCATAGCTGTAGGCGCAAGCAGAACGGATTCCATTCCTGACCGGAACCATTCAGGCAATGGCTCCTCTGCCCGGGCCACTTTATCCATTGGTTTGGAATGATGGGCAGTCCCCTGTGTCTCACCGTAACCCAGGGCGATCACAAGGCACAGTTTTTCACCTTTTTCCACCTGGAATGCCGTCTTGACTTTACTGTATGTCAGCGCCACCCAACAGGTGTTCAGACCCATTTGCTGGGCTTTTATCACGAGCCGTTCACCGTAATAACCACATTTTTCATCCAGATCCGGTCCCTTTTTGCCGATCAGGGCAATATAATTTTTTACACCGCTAAACTTTCCATAGTGGGCCATAAATCCGTCAAAAGCTTTCGGTTCATTGACCACGAGCTGAATATTCAGACCGCTCTCCCGATTACAGGACAAAATCTCCACACGCAGTGCAGATATCGTCTTTGCATCCAAAGACTGATCCTTATACCGACGAACACTGTGTCTGGCCCTTATCGCTTCCATCTTATTCATATCTGTTCTGTCCTCCATATAAACGGTTCTATGGTTCTATTATAAGCCCTTTTATGGATATGTCAAAGTGGATCAGTAAAGCATTTCCAATATTTGCGCGCACTTGTCAATGCCGAGTTTCCCACTGTCCGGCCGCCACTGCCAAATTCACGGCTTATGGTTATGATACGATTTTTCATTGCGCCTGCACTCCTTTCACGTTCAATTCTTTATAAGTACGATAGATCAGAAATGCGGATACTAAAAACGTCAGGAAATCCGACACTGGCATGGAAAGCATTGGCGATAAAGATCTGATCCACGATATTATAAAGTGCGCCAACCAGAAGTGAAATGATGTTGGGGACGGCATACTGGCGCATCAACTTACCGATACGTTCCGTCCCAAGATACTGATTTGAATTTTCCAATGGTCTCACCTTCCTTAAAAATAGAAAAGTGGCCCAACGTCGCTGGATTTACGCCGCAGGCCACACGCTTTCTCCTTCCTTTCCCGAAAAAAAACGTGCAGCCTGTGCGCAACCGGAATTACGCATAAAAGCTACACGTTGTATAAAATATTATACAAAAAATCCTCGAAAATTTTAAAGGTGATTTTAACCAAAAAGTATCTTCCAGATAAAGGGCAGATTGTCACACTTTCTGATCCTGTCGGTTTTTCCAGATCATTTCTCCGAAACTTTCCCGTCTTGCTCTGCCTCTTGCAGCCATGGTTTTTCCGGATCAGCGGATGATTTTTTCGCTTCCAGCCGGCTGTTGACCACTTTTTTAAAGATGCTGTAGATCACCGAGCAAAGCGGTACGCCTAAAAGCATCCCCACAATGCCAAAGGTGTTCCCGCCTATGGTCACGGCTGCCAAAACCCACATACTGGGTAATCCCACTGATTTTCCCACCACCTTAGGATAGATCAGATTGCCCTCGATCTGCTGCAGCACAAGAATAAACAATACAAACCACAGGGCTTTGATCGGTTCCACCATCAAGATGAGAAATGCGCCGATACCTGTACCGATAAAGGCGCCGAAAACCGGGATCAGGGCAGTAACGCCCACCAGCACAGCCACCACAGGCGCATATGGCATGTTCATGACGCCCATGCCGATAAAGCATAAACAGCCAATGATGATCGCTTCCGTCAACTGACCGGTGACAAACCGGGTGAACGTTTTATTGGTCAGATCAGAGATCTCGAGTATGACCCGGACGTATTTTTCCGGGATAAACGAATACATGATCTTTTTTAGCTGAATGCTCAGCGTTTCTTTCTGGGCCAGTATATAGATTGAAAATGCAATGGCCAAGATCACATTAAATACAGCCGAGAAAATGGATGTTGTGATGCCGATGGTGGTGTCAAAAAACACATTGCTGTTGCTGGACAGAAAGGATGAAGCCCATCGTCCGATCTCATTTGCATTCAACTCCAGCTGGGGAAGTATGATATTGCGTTCTTTCATGATCTCTGACAAATGATTCCACCATTCCTGGATCTGTACCGTGTACTGGGGAAGCATCCTGATAATGGAAACGGCCGTATCTGTGATCTGGGGAGCAATGATAAAGATCAGTATAAATATGGCTGTCACGATAACTGCCACACTGATCAGGATGCAGACCGGGCGTTTCAGCCGTTGTGCCATGGGGTTTTTTTTCTTTGCCCATAAACGGCACCACAAAGCTTCTATCGGTCGGAGCAGCACATTTAATATAAAAGCAAAACACAATCCGATCAAAAAAGGCATCAGGATGCGTGTCACATTCCGGATCAGCGAAAAAAAGGTGGAAAAATGGTATAACACCCAGAACAGCAGAACCGTAAACGTTATGATGAACAAAATCTTTTTCATGGTATGTCTGTCAATATTCAATCCTGCTTCGACCTCCTGCAAATAAATACATATTCATTTTCCCGGGACAATTCGTCCACATATGAAAACCCCAGTCCCTGAAAATGCTTCATCTGCTCCGGCTCCTGAGCATTTTGTTCCGCAAGGAAACGCACCATCTCACCCCTGGCCATCTTCGCAAGGGTAGCCCGTACTTTCGGCTTCCCAGAAACCATCTGGGCAAATGTACAGGTGATATATGACACATCAGATCCAATATAAGGCCGGATACACTTACTGTATTCTTTTGACGCCAGATCAACGACCACCTTCCGTCCCTTATCTCCTTCAATCCGCCGGTCCAGCTCTTTCCAGATCCGATCTTTCCAATAGGCATAAAGGGTAGCTGTGCTTCCAAAAGGCAATGCTGCCTGCATCTCCAGCCGGTACGGCACAACGCCGTCCAAGGGACGTAAGATCCCATAAAGTCCGGAAAGGATATTTAAATGTTTTTCAACATACTCCCACTGGTCCTGGCTGAAAACTTTTGGAGCCATATACTGATATTGGATACCTTCATAAGCCAAAAGCGCCGGCGTCCATGCGGGCAAAGGCGCTCCGTCCCCAGACAGATCCGTTTCTTCAAACCGCTGTCGGTTTTCCTTTGCCAGTTTATCGCTGCACTTCCACATGGCTTTCTGTTTTACCGGATCCAGTCTCTGTATTTCTTCCCATAAATACGCTGCATCATTCAGAAAAACAGGAACAGAACGGGCAGACATCCAATCGTTATCTCTATTCATTTTTTTTGCCGGTGAAATGATAATCTGCATCTTTTGTCCGGAGTTGCTGCTCCTAATCCTCCTCTTCCCTATCTTCTGCGGCCACTGCGCCCACGATGCCGGATACGGAGACTGCAGTGGCAATAACGATCAAAAGCACCAGCCCGATCACTCCCGCAAGTAAAATCTCCATAATGCCAACTCCTTTCTTGTCCAAATATTTTTGACAAAACTGTATGTTGGTCTGTATAAGACCACTTTAGCATTTTTATAAAGAAATGTAAACCTTTGAAGTTTTTCGGATGCTGGTGCTTATTTAAACGATTTTTCCAGGATCGATCTACAGATCCAAGGCCTGTCCCTTTTGCGTCAGCACTTCGTAATTTTTATTTTTATCCATAGAAACTCTCACAAAGCCATTGATGGCTGTCGTGTAGTATTGAGCCCCTTCTTTTATATATCTTTTGACAACTGTTGAGCTTTGCATGGTCTCATCCATGGCGACGACAATTTCCGGAGAAAGCGCTTCCACCCATTCTTTTTGATTTGAAGTATCCCGTCCATGATGGTTGGCTTTAACAACATCAGCCTGGAGTTCTTCTCCATATTTTTCCAGGACCAGATCTTCTCCGGATGTATATAGATCTCCGGCAAATAGTATCGTGGATTCCCCGTAGGTCATCTTCATCGTCAAAGACTCGTTATTGAGGAACTGGGTGGCGCCTTCCGGAAATTTTTCCGGGTAGACAACCTCCTCTTCCGGATTATAGATGTCGATATGGATGCCGCTGTCCAGATCCAAGGTATCGCCCTCCTTGAGATAGGTTACCGGACACCCTTCTTCTTCCACAGCATTGACAAAATTTGTATACGTTTGAGTCGTATGTTCCACATTTGTCCGGTATACATGTCCGATCTCAAAGGCATTGGCAACCGCCGGGAAACCACCTATATGATCAATATGGGGATGGGATTCCACATAGGCATCTATCTTAGTTATACCCAAATCCTTCAAAAAATCTACAGTCTGATCACTGCTCTCAGGATGTCCTGAATCGATCATCATGACATGATCATCAGGAGTGATGATCACTGCCGCATCTCCCGCCTTGTCTTCAGTCCCTTCCGGAACTGTAAGGGCTAAAAAATAAATACGGAGCTTGTCTGAGACGCTATCGGCATCCACAAGCTCCGTATACCGATCAGCATCCTCTGTCTCTGATGCTGTCTCCCTATTCTCTGCAGCAGTTTCCGTTGTTCCGTTATCTGTTTCCTGTCTCGTACACCCCACAAATGTCATGAGCAACAATAGCGCTGCCATGACAAGGGCGCCCCCCTTTTTCGTATTTTTCATAAATACCCTCCTTATATTATTTGATGTCCACTATTTTATCACATTTAACCAACATTTGATATAGATTTTACATATTTTTTATATGTTTTTTTCGTCCTTCTATTTTTGTTCCTATATCCATTGCACAGTTTTGCGGCACACGCCCTGCATGTTAAAATGTAAGTTTCATTTAAGAATTACCTTACAGCTTTGTAAGTTTTCTCCTTTAAAATGTAAGTATAAGAAATGGAAAGATACTTTTTGTTCCTGTAGAATAAAGGCATGAAAGGAAGGTGAGGTTTATGAAGATCCTAAAATTCACGCTAAAGCTGTTTCTCGTCATTTTTCTGGCGGCAGGCATACTGGGCGGCTTCTTCATGATCAAAGGTTACGGAATGTATAAAAACGCCCTGGCCGAAACAAGTATCCAGGAGATGGCAGAGGACATCCGGGACAAAGCCTCTTTCATCCCTCTTGATGATATCCCCGATATTTATATCGACGCCGTCATTGCTGTGGAAGATCACCGTTTTTACGATCATCCCGGAATTGATATTCTGGCCATTGGCCGCGCTCTTTTCAACGATCTGAAAGCCGGAAGTTTCGTGGAAGGCGGAAGCACCATCACACAGCAACTGGCCAAAAATCAGTTTTTCACCCAGGAAAAATCCTTCTTCCGAAAAGCTGCAGAGATTTTCATGGCTTTTGATATGGAAAAGGAGTTGGGAAAAGATGAGATTCTGGAACTGTATATCAATTCCATTTACTATGGCAACGGCTATTATGGCATCGGTGAGGCATGTCAAGGATATTATGGCAAATACCCCTCCGAAATGACTCTGGATGAATGTACGCTTCTGGCCGGTATCCCCAACGCCCCTTCCGTCTATTCGCCAACGGAAAATCCAGACCTGGCCAAGCAAAGGCAACGGCAGGTGGTTGGCCAGATGCTCCGCCGTGGATATCTAAGCGGCGACACTGCTGCTGCCCTGTCCGCGGCAGCGCTGCCCGCCGTTGTCACACCATAGATCCTGCTGTACCTGATCTAATCACCGGCAAAAAACCTCTGATCGTATCCCAAACCCGAGAAAGATCAGAGGTTTTTATATCACAGAAATAAAATCGGAAAATGATCCATATCCATCATCGTCTTTGAAGGATGCAATCCCATCAGACGGACCAGCAACGGTGCCACACATAATTGGGAAATATAGATATCCTCATGCCGTCCCGTCTCCACCAGATCACTGAATATATACAACGGAGTATCTCTTTGCGGGCTGTCCGTTCCCCCATGTATCCCATATCCGTTCATGCCGTGATCCGCCGTAACGACCACATGGCAGCCGCTTTCCAGCCATACGGGGATAAACTGGGATAAAAGACATCCCACCGTGGAAACAGCCCATTCATACTGCTGACTGCCGCAGCCATACTGATGCCCTTTATGATCGATATTCATGGTATGTATCATAAGGAAATCCGGATCATACACTTTTCTTAAAAATTCTCCATCTGAAAGGACGTGGGAATCCGGGTACATATCCTCCCAATAATAAATACCGTGATCGATATTTTTCCCCGAATGGAGCCAGATCCGATCCTCAGGTATACGAAATGGCGCTGCATTGTACAATTCACTCACCCAATGGTAAGCCGCGGCGGCGGTAACGCCCCCTTCTGCCTTGCACATGGAAAAAACGCTGTCGCAATTCAGTGTCCTTGCCATCTCATTACAGGTTATCCCGTGTCTGGAGACCGGAAGCCCGGTCAGCAGTGTGGCATACATGGGCCTGGACAATGAGGGGAGTTCACCTTTCACTTTATACTTGGCAGCCTGCCCCGCATCCACCATATGTTCCAGATAACCCAGATTTCTAGTCCCTGCTTCGTACTGACACGCATCCAACAATACAAACACCGTTTTCTTCATATTCTCCTCCCACGCATCCTGACTTTTAAAGCCATCTTCAGTTTTCCAAGGCTGTACAAAATCCGTATTCCACTTCGGAATCATTTTCCCATACAGCTGTGACCAAATATATATATCCCGGTTTCAGACCCGAAACCGCATACTTGCCATCCGGCTGTTTATCAGCCGCAACTGTTTCCCCTTCCAGCAATTCGGCTTCTCTTGAACTATCCTTTTCCTCCACCGGCCAGCAGACAGCCGTCACTTCCGCCGGTTGGGATGTGAACCGAAGAAGGATATCCGTCACCGAAGGATCTGTAATCTCGGGGATTTCTTCCCACTGGAGTATGTGGCTTCCACACGCGATGACCGATTGGCTTTCGCCGTTTTCATCTGTATAATTCCATGTATAACTTCCCAGACCGGATGCCATGGTGACCGCTGCCGATTCTGTGGTATACTCAATATCCATGGATGCCGGATCAGAAGGATCCGGCTCAACAGTGAGCGGCTCCAGTACATCTGCATACTGATCCACATCCTCCGGCTGGCCCTCAGAAACCCTTTCGCCTTTTGTGATCCCCGGATACTGGCCCGGATAGGATTCCAACATGATACCGTTGCCATATAGATCAAAAATGTTGCCCGGACAGACTTCATCTGCTGCCAGCAGGTTACCCTCCTCATCATAAAGGGCGTCCTCCGGTAAGGGTGCATAAAAGGGCGTACCCTGGTCCACATCTATGAACAGACTCTGTCCTTCATAAACTTGATCCGCAGACTGGATGTACATGGCCTTTGTCACATAGCTTTCGGCCGGATCAGTCGTGCTCTCTCCCGATCCTTCCGCTTTCCCTTCGGATTGGTCCGGCTCACTCGAAATCTGCTCCTGCCGGCTGCAGGCGCCAAAAACACCTGTCATCAAAATCGTCAAAGCGATGAACAATCCCCAAAATCTTATCTGTCCTCTCACTTTCTGCATACCCCCAGTCCGGAATTTTTTATTTAACAGGAATAACATGCCCTCGCGGGCATGTTATTATTCCTGTCACTATTTTATCATATTTTGCAAAAAGCCGAAAGACTATTTCAGTTCATCTCGTGTTTCTTTAAAGCACCGAACGATCGTATCGATATCTTCCTTCGTATGGGAAGCGCATACCTGTGTACGGATACGGGCTTTGCCCTTCGGTACCACCGGATAGGAAAAGGCTACCACATAAACGCCTTTTTCCAACATTTTTTTCGCATAAGCTGCAGCCAGATGTTCATCATACAACATGACCGGAACGATCGGATGGGTTCCCGGAATGATGTCAAATCCGGCTTCTGTCAGCTGCTGTCTGTAGTAAGTTGTCATCTCTTCCAGATGATCTCTTAACGATGTGTCTTTTTCCAGCTTCTCAAATACTTTCATGCTGGCACAGACAACTGCCGGCGGAACCGTATTTGAAAACAGATAGGGACGGCTTCTCTGGCGCAGCAGTTCAATGATCTCTTTCCGACCGCTCGTATAGCCGCCGGAAGCGCCGCCCAGTGCTTTTCCTAATGTTCCGGTAATGATATCCACTCTTCCCGTAACACCACAGTGTTCAGGTGTACCTCTTCCAGTCTTTCCGACAAAGCCGGCAGCATGGCTGTCATCCACCATGACCAGAGCGCCATAAGTATCCGCCAGATCACAGATACCCTTTAAGTTGGCAATGATGCCATCCATGGAAAAGACCCCGTCTGTGGCGATCAATTTGATCCGGGCGCCGGCCGCATCTGCTGCCTGAAGCTGTTTTTCCAGATCGTTCATATCATTATTTTTATAGCGGTATCTTTTTGCCTTACACAGACGGATGCCATCGATAATACTGGCATGGTTCAGTTCATCACTGATCACAGCGTCCGCTTCTGTCAGTATGGTTTCAAAAAGGCCGCCGTTGGCATCAAAACAGGAAGCATAAAGAATCGTATCTTCTGTTCCCAAAAAACCGGAAATCTTCTCTTCCAACTGTTTGTGGATATCCTGAGTACCACATATAAAACGTACCGATGCCAGACCATATCCCCGTGTATCATATGCTGCCTTGGCCGCTTCGATCACCTCCGGATCATCGCTTAAGCCCAGATAATTGTTGGCGCACATATTTAAAAGTTTTCTGCCGTCGCCGGTCTTTACGCCTGCTCCCTGGGGAGAAGCCAGCGGGATTTCGCCCTTATACAGGCCGTCTGCTTTAATACCTTCAACTTCTTTTGCAAAAATTTCCAATGTTTTTTCTCTGTTCATCATTGACCTCCTGCTTTTATTTATGATCGTGCATGTGGCTCCAATCCAAGATCACTTTCCCGGATTTTCCAGAATTCATCACTTCAAATCCTTTGTCAAAATCCTTTGCATCCATGCGGTGGGTAATGACCGCATCCACGTCCAGTCCGCTTTCCAGCATGGTGGACATTTTATACCATGTTTCCCATACTTTTCTGCCGTAGATACCTTTTATATTTAATCCGTTAAAAATGACCTTCTCCCAATTTATGACCGCATCTGCTTTCTGCAGACCCAGCAAAGCAATATTACCGCCATTTTTCATATGATCTACCATATCGGCAAAGGCAGATTCGGTACCGGACATTTCCAGTCCCACGTCAAAGCCTTCCCTCATGCCGATTTCTTTCATCACATCGTCCAGATTTTCTTCCTTCACATTGACACAGCGTGTAGCTCCCAGTTTCTTTGCCAGGTCCAGCCGATAGGGATTCATATCGGTCACCACGATGTGTCTTGCTCCTGCATGCTTTGCTATGGCCGCTGCCATCACGCCAATGGGGCCTGCGCCAGTAATGAGCACATCTTCTCCCAGCATATCAAAGCTTAATGCCGTATGGACCGCATTTCCCAACGGATCAAAGATAGCATATAATTCTTCCCGTATAGAAGGGTCGCACCGCCATACATTGGCTGCTGGAATGACCAGATATTCTGCAAAAGCGCCATTCCGGTTCACTCCCACTCCCTGGGTATCCTTGCACAGATGTTTCTGCCCTGCCAGACAGTTTCGGCACTTTCCGCATACGATATGGCCCTCTCCGGAAACCAACTCGCCGATCTTATAGCCTTTAACATTTTCTCCCACTTCCACGATTTCGCCCACATATTCATGACCAGCGGTCAATCCTATCGGGATGGTGTGCTGTGCCCACTCATTCCAATTATAGATATGTACATCTGTTCCACAGATGGCTGTTTTGTGGATCTTGATCTTTACATCATTTTTACCGGTTTCCGGAACCGGTACTCTTTTCAGCCACAGACCTTTTTCCGGTTTCTCTTTGACAAGCGCCCACATTGTCTTTCCACTATCCATGATTGTCTCTCCTCCAAATACATATTTTTTACATTTGTCTGTTTTATACATACGTATCCCGAAAAAGTCAAGGCTTTTTCCGCGATTAGAATACAATTATTTTTCTTATGTCCGTTATATACAGACAACAATATGTATATCATGCACATGGATCTTTTCAAGTCTTTCCGGCAACAACTTATCAAAAAAACAGCAAACGGAAGATACCATTCCGAGTATCTCTTCCATTTGCTGTCGTTTATATGAGTCTGCTATTTTTTTCCGACCCTTTCCATAAAATGGACCGGATATATCTCAAAGCCAACCTGCTCATAAAGCTTCTGGGCATCCCGGGTGATGAGCATCCCACGAAGAGGGGCCAATGCAGGATGGGAAACAACTGCTTCCATCATCTTTTTGGCTGCACCTTTGTGACGATATTTCTCATCCACGATCACATCCGCCACATAATAAAGGGTACTCCAATCTGTGACGATCCTGCAGAAACCGATCTGGTTTTCTCCGCAAAATACACCAAAGCACAAAGAATGCTCCAGCGTGCGCCGGATCGTCTCCTTCGGTCGGTCCTTTGCCCAGTAGGTCTGATGGATCAGGTGGACCACATCCTCAAAAATCATATTTTCAGCGCCAACACGCACCTGAAAGTCGAAAGCCGCCATATCAAAGTGCCTTTCTGAAAATTTCCAGGACCTGATCCTCTGAAAGTTCCATATAGGCTCCTTTCAACCGGGCGGCCGCCTTCTTTGCCATGGTCGGCAAAAGGGAATCATCGATTCCCACTTCTGTCAGCGTAGAGGGCATACCCAAGGCTTTAAAATAATCTGCCGTTTTATCGATCGCTTCATTGGCCACAGCATACTTATCTGCCTTTTCTCCTATACTCCATACATTGACGCCATATTGGTAAAACTTGTCCACTGTATCGTCATTCAACACATAGCGCATCCAGTGGGGCGTTAAAATGGCCAATCCTGCGCCGTGGGTGATATCGTAATAGGCGCTCAGTTCGTGTTCCATCGGATGGACCGTCCATGCCACGGGTTTCCCAAGGCTGATAAAGTCATTGATAGCCCAGCTGCTGACCCACATCAGATTCGCACGGGCCTCGTAATCCTTCGGCTCTTTGATGGCTCTGACACCGTATTCAATACAGGTTTTTAACAGTGCCTCTGCGATCCGATCTTGCATATACCCTTCTGTATTTGAAAAATATGCTTCAAAAATATGAGACATCATATCCGCTGTTCCGGCTCCCGTCTGATATGCGCTGACGGAAAACGTATATTCCGGATCCATAAATGATACCGCCGGCCGCATGAGAGGACTTCCGGTACCGATCTTATCCTGAGTCGCTTCATTGGTGATGACCGCAAATGTGTCCATCTCAGATCCGGTCGCAGCCAATGTGAGAACGGAAAGGATCGGCAATACTTCTTTGATCTTACCCGGATCCAATACCAGATCCCAGGCATTGCCTTCATATCTGGCTGCTGCAGCCACAACTTTTGCACAGTCCAGTGTGGAACCGCCGCCGATGGGGAGTACCGCCTGGATCCCCTTCTCTTTACAGAGGGCCGCGCCCTTTTCAACGGTCGTCAGCCGGGGATTGGGTTCCACGCCGGATAGTTCTTCCCATGCGATCCCATGCTCCTGGAGCTGATCGATGACCGCATCGTAGATACCATTACGCTTGATGCTGCCCCCGCCATAAACAAGCAGTACCTTATCGGCATATTTACGGACTTCCTGTCCCAGATTCTTTATCTGGCCTTTTCCAAAATAAATTTTTGTTGGAATGGAATATACAAAATTTTCCATAAGAATACCTCCTTTTCTCCTTATTGTATCATACCCTTTCTCCAAAGTACACCCGAAGGGCGCACCTTCCGGATGCGCCCTTCGCATATCTCCATATTTTTATCCAAACAAAGGTGTGGACAGATATCGGTCTCCCGTATCCGGAAGAAGGACCACGATATGACGGCCGGCATTTTCCGGTCGTTTCGCCAAATCTATGGCAGCCCGAAGCGCCGCTCCGGAAGAAATGCCCACCAGCACGCCTTCCTTTCGTCCCATCATGCGTCCCATATCAAAAGCATCCTCGCTGGTCACCTGGATGATCTCATCGTAAATCCCAGTGTTTAAGACTTTCGGGACAAAGCCGGCGCCGATCCCCTGAAGTTTGTGGGGACCTGGCGTACCGCCGGAAAGGACCGGCGAATCCTTCGGTTCCACAGCAACGATACGGATATCCGGGTTTTTGGATTTTAAATATTCTCCCACGCCGGTGACTGTACCACCAGTGCCCACGCCAGCCACAAAAATGTCCACTTTCCCGTCTGTATCTTCCCAGATCTCCGGTCCGGTCGTCTCCCTATGGGCTTTCGCATTGGCCGGATTGTCAAACTGCCCCGGGATAAAGGCCCCTGGGATCTCTTTTGCCAATTCTTCTGCCTTTGCAATGGCGCCTTTCATGCCTTTAGCGCCTTCTGTCAGTACCAATTCCGCGCCATAGGCTTTCATGAGCTGACGGCGTTCCACAGACATGGTATCCGGCATGACGATGATGATCCGGTAACCTCGGGCTGCCGCCACAGAAGCCAGACCGATCCCTGTGTTGCCGGAAGTGGGTTCGATGATCACCGAATCCGGTTTGAGAAGTCCCCTTTCTTCCGCATCATCGATCATAGCCTTACCCACTCTGTCTTTGACTGAGCCTGCCGGATTGAGATATTCCAGCTTTGCCAGGATGTGCGCGGAAAGATTCTGTTCTTTTTCTATATGTGTCAACTCAAGCAAGGGCGTTTTCCCGATCAACTGATCCGCTGAAGTATAGATATTTGCCATTTTTATTCTCCTTTTCTGCTATTTTCCAGAGACTGAAACGCCTGTTCCAGATCCCCTATGATATCGTCAATATGTTCCGTTCCAATGGAAAGGCGGATGGTCTGAGGCCGGATACCGGCTTTCTCCAAAGCTTCTTCATCCATCTGGGAATGGGTCGTGGAAGCCGGATGGATGACCAGAGACTTCACATCCGCCACATTGGCCAACAATGAAAAAAGTTTCAAAGATTCCGTAAATTTCCGGGCATCTTCGCCGCTTCCTCGTATTTCAAAGGTAAATATGGAGCCGCCTCCTAAAGGATAATACTTGTCATATAACTCTTTCTGCCGGCCTTCTGCCAACGATGGATGATGGACCTTTTCCACCATAGGGTGAGTCTCTAAATACTTTACCACCTTCAAGGCATTGGCCACATGCCGTTCTACCCGCAAGGACAGCGTCTCAATACCTTGCAGCAGCATGAAAGAATTAAACGGGGATATACAGGCGCCTGTATCCCGCATGAGGGTTGTCCGGATCTTCATCATATAAGCCTTTTTCCCACAGGCTTCTGTAAATATGATACCATGATACGAAGGATTTTCACAGGTCAAGCCTGGAAATTTATCATTCTGCGTCCAGTCAAAACAACCGCCGTCCACGATCACACCGCCCATCACCGTCCCATGTCCTCCGATGAATTTTGTCGCTGAATGGACGACGATATCTGCCCCATGCTCCAAAGGCCGGAACAGATACGGTGTGGCAAAGGTATTATCCACGATTACCGGGATGCCATTCTCATGGGCGATTTTTCCAATGGCCTCCAGATCCAAAATGTCTGAATTGGGATTGCCGAGGGATTCCAGATAGAAGGCTTTTGTGTCCGTACGAAGCGCTCTCCTAAAATTCTCCGGATCCCCTCCATCCACAAATGTGGTCTCGATGCCATATTCCGGAAGGGTGTTGGCCAGCAGATTATAGGTTCCGCCGTAGAGATTTCCGGCCGCCACGATATGACTTCCAACCCCTGCCAGTCCCCGGATGGCATAATCGATGGCCGCCGAACCGGAAGCGGTGGCCAGTGCAGCCACGCCCCCTTCCAAAGCTGCCATACGTTTTTCAAACACATCTGTTGTCGGATTCATGAGTCGTGTATAAATATTTCCTTCTTCGGCAAGGGCAAACCGATCCGCTGCCTGTCTGGAATTTTCGAACACATAAGAAGTGGTGGCATAGATGGGAACCGCCCGGGCCCCGGTAGCCGGATCCGCTTTTTCCTGTCCCACGTGGAGTGCTTTTGTCTCAAATCGATATTCCTTGTTGTCCATTATTGCTACCTGCCTTTCATGTGGGTTTATAGGCATTATAGTTCTATAAACCCACCTTGTCAATAGGTTTTTATCTTCGATATCACTTTTAGGGCGCAGCAATTTGCTGGGCTTCCAGATTCAAATATGACAAAATCCCTTGATATATGCCTTCAGCAAATGCCTGCTGCTCGTTCAAAAGCAGTTTTGCATCTTCATCATTGGTCAGATAGGCCAATTCCACCAATACCGCCGGCATGGTGGTCCGCCTCAGCACATACAGGGATGGATTGATCCGCACGCCATTATCCTTTGTCCCCACTTGGCTGACCATACCTTCCAGAATATCTTCAGCCAGATAGTATGCATCCGAGTAGGCTTTATATACATAACATTCCGATCCGTGGACATTTTCATTCAAATTAGCGTTGGCATGTATACTGATAAAATAATCTGCCGGCCAGGCATTGGCCCTATTCACCCTTTCACGAAGGCTTGAGGCATTACTTGTACCCAGTATTTCATCCGGCGTATTTCTGGACATCTTTACTTGAAAACGCCCGTCTGCCTTTAAAAGCTCTGCCAGATAAAGCCCCACCTGGTAGGTCACATCCTGTTCCCGGATGCCAAAACCTTCTGCTCCCGTATTATGCCCTACAGGGTTATGGCCCTGATCGATAAATATTTTTACAGCCATCTTCCATCTCTCCTGGTTGATCATGATCATTATATGCGCTCATCCCTGATCTGTGAAACAAAACCTGTCTAAAATGAAAATCCGGAACATGGACGGCCACATCATCCGCTTTCGAATAAACCGGCGGATCTAAATAAAATGATCCCCTGTCACAGGGACAGAGGACCACTATTTTTATTTTCCACCGCTGTTTGACGGGCCAGATCAGCCACTGTGATCCCTTCAAAAAAATCGTCGATCAGTTTGTAAAGATCCTGCCACATGGGCAGTGTACGGCACTCCGAAGTCCGCGGACAGACATTGGGCTCGCATCTTAGACAGTCAACCGGAGCCAGGCTGACTTCCGTCAGTTTCAGTATACTTCCCACCGTATAATGTTCCGGCTCCTGCGTCAGCCGATAGCCGCCGCCCTTGCCCCGCACGCCCTCAAGGATGCCTGCCTGCGTCAGGATCTTAACGATACTTTCCAGATATTTTTCCGAAATACCCTGCCTTTTGGCAATATCTTTTAGCGGAATAAAAGTAAGCCGGTCATGCTCTGCCAGATCGATCATGACCCGCAAAGCATACCGGCCTTTTGTGGATATCATCATACCGGCTGCCTCCCTTCCTGTATGTTTGGGGATAAACCTATTATACTACAAGGTTAATAGGATGACAACCGGATCATTTTTTAGGATAACTCCAGCTTACCTGTATAAAGCTGATAGTACGTACCTTTCTGCTTGATCAGATCCTCATGGTCGCCCCGCTCGATGATCCGTCCATGTTCCAGTACGATGATGGCATCGCTGTTGCGGATGGTGGACAGCCGATGGGCGATAACAAATACAGTCCGACCTTTCATCAGATTGTCCATACCGCTCTGAACGATACTTTCCGTACGGGTATCGATGCTGGATGTGGCTTCATCCAGGATCAGTACCGGCGGATCGGCGACGGCCGCTCTGGCGATGGACAGAAGCTGCCTCTGCCCCTGGGACAATTCTTCCCCATCCCCGGTCAGCATGGTATCATAACCATCCGGCAGCCTTTGGATAAACTGATCCGCATAGGAAAGACGAGCCGCAGCATAAACTTCCTCATCGGTGGCATCCAGTTTTCCATAACGGATATTTTCCATGATCGTTCCAGTAAACAAGTGGGTATCCTGAAGTACGATACCAAGGGAATGTCTCAGATCATCTTTCTTGATCAGATTGACGTTAATGCCATCATAAAGGATTTCCCCTTCCTGCACATCATAAAAACGGTTGATCAGGTTGGTGATCGTCGTCTTACCGGCGCCGGTGGAACCGACAAAGGCCAGTTTCTGTCCAGGTTTGGCGTACAGGCTCAGATCATGCAGTATCATATGTTCTCCATCATAGCCAAAGGACATATCCTTAAAACGGACATCTCCCTTCAACTCGGTATAAGTAACGGAACCATCGGATCTGTGGGGATGCTTCCACGCCCAGATGCCGGTCCGTTCGCTGCACTCGGTAATATTGCCATCTGTGTCTTTCTTCGCATTGACCAAAGTCACATAGCCGTCATCCACTTCCGGTTTCTCATCGATCAGCGCAAAAATACGTTCCGCTCCGGCAAGGGCCATGATGATGGAGTTGAACTGCTGAGCCACCTGCATGAACGGCTGGGTAAAGCTTTTGGTGAACTGGAGATAAGAAGCGATCACACCGATGGTGATGCCGCCGATATTGTTCACAGACAATATACCGCCCAAAACAGCCGTCAAGACGAATTGTATGTTTCCGATATTTCCGATGATCGGACCCATGACACTGGCATAGGTATGCGCCTTGGATGCGCTTTCAAACAGGCTCTCGTTCAGTTTGTCAAATTCTTCTTCGGATTTGCGTTCATGGTTGAATACTTTGATAACTCTCTGGCCATTCATCCGCTCTTCCACAAAACCGGTCACATCCGCCAGGTCGATCTGCTGTCTGACGAAATAACGACCGCTGTTTCCACCCACGATCCGGCTCACGAGGATCAACACGCCGATCATCAGCACAGCCAGGACCGTCAGCAAAGGACTCAGTATCAACATGGAAATAAATGTGACAATGATGGTGATAAAGGACATCAAAACCTGTGGGATAGACTGGTTGATCATCTGACGCAGTGTATCCGTATCATTGGTATATCGGCTCATGATGGAGCCATTGGTGTTTTCATCAAAAAATCGGATAGGCAATGTCTGCATATGTTCAAACATCTCGTCACGCACCCGTTTCAAAACCCCCTGGCCGATGCTGACCATCAGACGATTATAGACAAAGGATGCGATGACACCGGCCAAAAAGATACATGCCATAACTGTCATAGCCCGATACAGGCCGCTGAAATTGGGATCCTTCTGACCGATCAAAGGTATGATAAAGTCATCCAATAAAAATCTCATGGAAAGGGATACAGATATGGATGCTATGGAGCTGATGATAATACAGATAAATACGATGACAAACT
>DVLT01000072.1 GCA_018715345.1 Candidatus Onthocola gallistercoris | reverse complement strand
ACGAGCTGGCACGGCGAGAAAGAGCATAGGGCGAAAGCCCGTGAGCGAGTGGAGCTAGAGCGGAACGAGCTGGCACGGCGGGAAGAAGCATAGGGCGAAAGCCCGTGAGCGAGTGAAGCTAGAGCGGAACGAGCTGACACGGCGGGAAGAACCGGCCTACCCTGCCATGCAAGACTCATACCGGAAAGCCTTTGAGAAGTAAATGTCGCTTGCGCGCCGCTTCCTTCTCTGTATCCGTGGCATACAAATATAAAATTGAGAAAAGGGGGGCTTTTATGTTCAACGATATGAATATGAACTATGAAGTCAGTTTGAAGAAGGTCATCGAAAAACTGGAAGTGGAACAGTTAAACCCGGAAGTCGAGATCGACAAGATCATGATCAGCCAGGATGATGTGAATCGCCCGGCGCTGCAGTTGGCCGGTTTTTTTGAACATTTTGACAATAATCGGGTCCAAGTCATCGGCATGGTGGAGTATACTTATGTGTCTGAGAACTATAACGATGGCGGCGCATCCATTTATGAGCGGATCTTCCAAGTGGGTGTTCCATGTATCATTTTCTGTCGGAATCTGCGGCCGGCGGACGAGGTTGTACGGCTGGCGACCCAGTATAAAGTACCGATCTTTCTTTCAGCCAGGTCCACAAGCCGGATCATATCCAAAACGATCCGGATCCTTGCTTTGGAACTGGCGCCCAGGATATCCATCCATGGCGTATTGATGGACGTTTTCGGTGAAGGTGTGCTGATCATCGGCGAGAGCGGCATCGGTAAAAGTGAGGCGGCTCTGGAACTGGTCAAGAGGGGACATCGTCTGGTTTCCGATGACGTGGTGGAGATCAAAGCCATCAGCGATGACGAACTGGTGGGGACAGCCCCGGATATCACCCGGTATTTTATCGAATTAAGAGGTATCGGTATTGTGGATCTGAAAACCCTGTTCGGTATCCAGAGTGTCAAAGAGACCCAGACCATCAGTATGGTCATCCAACTGGAGGAGTGGGACCGGAACAAAGAGTATGACCGACTCGGATTGGAAGAAAAGTATACCGAATATCTGGGCCATAAGATCGTCTGCCATTCGATACCGATCCGTCCGGGACGTAATGTGGCCCTCATCGTTGAGGCGGCGGCAGTCAACTACCGGCAGAAACAGATGGGCTACAATGCGGCTCAGGAACTGTACCGTCGGGTAACAGGCAGCTTTAATCGGGATCAGGAGGACTAAGCCATGTCAAAAAAATGTTTTGGTGTGGACGTGGGAGGCACGACGGTAAAACTGGCGTTAGTCTCTGAAAACGGACACATAGAAGATATGTGGGAGATACCAACAAGAACGGAATCAGATGGAAGCCAGATCATTCCGGATATATGTGACGCTTTGAAGGCAAAGATGCAGGAAAAGGGCCTTGGCATGCAGGACATCCTTGGTATAGGTATGGGTGTGCCGGGGCCGGTGCTGGAGGACAGCACGGTGGACGGCTGTATCAATCTGGGCTGGGGCCGTAAACAGGCCGGTCGGGAATTGAGTGAAGGTATGGGCGGACTGCCGGTGGCGGTGGGCAATGACGCCAATGTGGCTGCCCTTGGCGAACAGTGGCAGGGCGGCGGCAAAGGTCACGCCAGTATGGTCATGGTGACTTTGGGAACCGGTGTCGGCGGCGGTATCATCCTGGATGGAGAGATACTGGGCGGCAAGACGGGAGGGGCCGGCGAGATCGGCCATATCAACTGTGTGGCAGAAGAAGATCTGGACGAAGCCAACTGCAACTGCGGTAATCATGGCTGCCTGGAACAGATCGCCTCCGCCACGGGGACGGTGCGTTTTGCCCGCAAAGTATTAAGAGAGTCGGATATGCCGTCCATCCTTCGTGATAAGGAGGACTTCACAGCAAAAGACGTTTATGATGCAGCTAAAGCAGGCGATACAGCGGCGGCCCATGTGATCCGTCGGGTAACCGGCTATCTGGGGCAGGCGTTGGCAGGTATCGCCGCAGTGGTGGATCCGGAGATCATCGTTGTGGGCGGCGGTGTGTCAAAAGCAGGTGAATTTTTGATCCGTCAGACAGCGGAAAAGTTCCGGGCCTGTGCCTTTAATCAGCAGAAACATATTCCGATCGTCCTGGCTTCCCTGGGTAATGAAGCCGGTGTGATCGGCGCATCCCGGATGATCATGAATCAGTGCGGGGAGGATACTGCCCCATGACATGGCGGGAAGCGTTTCGCGAGATCGAACAGGATATATGTATAAAGTATGACGAGCCCATGTCCGGACATACCACCTTTCGCATCGGCGGACCGGCCGATGTGATGGCCATGCCGGCAGATGTGGAACAGCTAAAGCGGGTGATCGATATATGCCAGGAATATCAGATCCCCTGGTATGTGGTCGGCAATGGCAGTAACCTGCTGGTCAGCGATAAAGGTTATCGGGGGGTGGTCGTCAAGATCTGTCGGAACATGGATTATGTGGAAAAAGAAGAAAAAGACGGTAAGCTTTATGTCCGGGCCGGCGCTGGGATTTTGCTCGCTGCATTGGCCAAGTCAGTCTGTGCCGATGGATATAAGGGTTTTGAATTTGCCACCGGGATCCCGGGAACGCTGGGAGGAGCTGTCACCATGAATGCAGGCGCCTACGGCGGCGAGATGTGTCAGATCCTCTGCGGTACAGTTGTTTTGACAGCAGAAGACAGGATCGAAACATGGCCTTTGGAAAAGTTGGCTCTGGGTTATCGGAAAAGCCGTATCCAGACCGAAGAAGCCATCGCTTTGGAAGCACGGATGTGTTTTGAGAAAGGAAATGCACAGGAGATAGCCGAGCGGGTCGATGAATTGGCCAGGCAGCGCCGGCAGAAACAGCCCTTGGAATATCCCAGCGCGGGAAGCACATTTAAACGGCCGGAAGGCTATTTTGCCGGAAAACTGATCCAAGATGCGGGACTGAAAGGCTACCGTGTGGGCGGCGCCCAGATTTCCGAAAAGCACAGCGGATTCGTTATCAATACAGATCATGCGTCCGCGCAGGATGTTTATCAACTCATGCAGGACGTAGATAAAAAAGTATACAGACAGTTTGGCGTTCATCTGGAGCCGGAAGTCCGGCTTTTGGGTGAATTCTGATCATTTGAGGGGAAAAGATGAGATTTGTAATTGTCACAGGGATGTCAGGCGCGGGGAAAAGTTCAGCTTTGAAGATGCTGGAAGACGCAGGCTATTTTTGTGTGGATAACCTTCCAGTCCCGCTGCTGGCAAAGTTTGCCGAGATGTCGTCTGCAGCGGAGAGTGAAAATGTGGCCATCGGGATCGACATCCGGAGTGGTGAAGGGCTGGAGACGATCAGCCAGGTGCTGCAGGATATCCATAACCTGGGAGTCCATTATGAAATCCTGTTTTTAGACTGCATAGACCGGGTGTTGGTGAAACGCTATAAAGAAACCAGACGTCAGCATCCGCTGGCCGTCGGCGGGCGGATCGAAACCGGAATTGAGATCGAACGTAAGAAGATGGGGTTTTTAAAAAAGCAGGCGGATTATATCATCGATACCAGTCATCTTCTGGTGCGGGAGTTGAAAGGCGAGATCGATAAGATCTTTATAAAAAATGGGCCTTATCAGAATTTTTATATCACGATCTTGTCCTTTGGGTTCAAATATGGTATCCCGGCGGATTCGGATCTGGTATTTGATGTGCGTTTTCTTCCCAATCCCTACTATGTGGATGAACTGAAAGCCTTGACGGGCAATGATGAACCGGTCTATTCTTATGTAATGGCATGTAAAGAGGCCGGCATGTTTCTGGATAAAGTTTCGGATCTGCTGCTGTTTCTCATTCCCCAGTATATCCAGGAGGGAAAGAATCAGCTGGTGATCAGTATCGGCTGTACTGGAGGCAAGCACCGGTCCGTCACTTTGGCCAACGCTCTTTTTGAAAAAATGAGCGATTCACCCTACAGTGTAAAGATCGAACATCGGGATATAGGCAAAGATGCACTGAGAAAAGGTTAGTGAAAGAGGCGAATGCCATGTCGTTTTCCAGTCAAGTAAAAGAAGAACTTTCTTATCAGATGAGCAGCGCCATGCACTGCCGTATGGCAGAGCTGGCGGCCATCATCAGCGGATGCGGCAAGATCATCCAGGATCCGCAGCAAGGAATTTCCATAAATATCCATACGGAAAACGCTGCAGTTGCAAGAAAGTACTTTACATTATTGAGAAAAACATATATGATAGAGGCGAGAATTCTTGTCAGAAGTTACATTCATGTGGGCAAAAGCCGTTCGTACATAGTGACCGTGGATAATGATACCGTCGCAAGAAAGATATTGCTATCGCTGAAGTTTATGAATGCCGGCGGAGCGATCGTGGAAGACTATCACATAGTCAACCGTATGATCCTGCGGAAGGCATGTTGTAAACGCGCTTTTTTGCGTGGAATGTTCCTGGCCGCCGGTTCCATGAACGCTCCGGAGAAAACCTATCATTTTGAGATCGTCTGCGGTGACGAAAAACAGGCTTTACAGATCCAGGAGATGATGAAAACTTTTGACATAGAAGGCAAATTGATTACCCGCAAAAAGTACCACGTCGTTTACATTAAAGACGCAGCTAGGATCGTGGATATGTTGGGCATCATGGAAGCCCACGTGGCTTTGATGCAGATGGAGAATGTCCGTATCCTGAAGGAGATGCGCAATTCGGTAAATCGGCGCGTGAATTGTGAAACAGCCAATATTTCCAAAACAGTATCTGCGGCAGTCAAGCAGATCGAAGACATCCGGTTTATTAAGGCAACAGTTGGGTTTGGTGAGTTATCCGACGGGCTGAAGGAAGTAGCAGAACTTCGGCTGGAGTATCCCGAAGCATCGTTGGTTGAATTGGGTAAGATGTTATCGACACCTGTGGGAAAGTCGGGGGTGAATCACCGGCTTCGGAAGCTGGGTGTTATTGCAGACGAGATTCGAGCGCATGAAAGGTAAAAAACCAAGGTTGGATCATTTCGCCATCCAAGTGAAAGGTAAGAAAGGCAAGGTACACAATTATGGTTTCTAAAGACATTACAATTAACATTCCCAAAGGACTCGAAGCGAGGCCTGTGGCGGTTCTCGTGCAGATTGCAAGCAAGTACGAAAGCAGTATTTATGTGGAGATTCAAGAAAAGAAAGTCAATGCCAAGAGCATTATGGGCATGATGAGCCTCGGACTGGCGGAAGGTGAAGAAGTGACCATCACAGCCAACGGATCCGATGAAAATGACGCCATTGCTGAGATGGAAGAGCATCTGACTCAGAGATAGAAGATAAGAAGATTTATTAAAATAAATGAACAAAGAATGCTATGAAAAGATTAAGACGAAGCAGGCGGCCGCTTCGTCTTAATCTTTTTCAACATGTATCTGCCTATCGCTCCGGAAAAGCAAGACTTTTCGATTCTCAGAGGATATGCTATCATGAAATAAAAGACAAAACGGTCAGGAGGTTTACAATGGCATTTACACATTTACATGTACATACGGAATACAGCCTGCTGGACGGCTCAAATAAAATAAAGGAACTGGTGTCCCGGACGAAAGAGATGGGGATGGACAGTGTGGCCATCACCGATCACGGCGTGATGTATGGCGTGATCGATTTCTACAAGGCGGCCACAGAAGCCGGTATACGGCCCATCATCGGCTGCGAAGTTTATGTGGCGCCAGGATCACGATTTGATAAAAACGGGCAGGCAGATAACAAATATAATCACCTGGTGCTTCTGGCGGAGAATGATATCGGATATCATAATCTGATCAAGATCGTATCCAGAGGCTTTACGGAAGGTTTTTATTATAAGCCAAGAGTGGATATGGAAATCCTGCGTCAGTATCATGAGGGGGTGATCGCCTTGAGCGCCTGCCTGGCCGGTATCATTCCTGAGTATATACAGAAGGGACTGTATGATGAGGCGAAGAAAAAGGCGCTTGAATTGAACCAGGTTTTCGGTAAAGGCAATTTTTTCCTGGAACTTCAAGATCATGGTATCCCGGAACAGCAGACCGTGAACCAGAGTCTGATGCGGATGAGCCAGGAAACAGGGATCGGTCTGGTGGCGACCAATGATGTCCACTACACCTATGCGGATGATGCTCAGGCCCATGATATCCTTTTATGTATACAGACCGGTAAAAAGGTGGCGGATGAGGATCGGATGCGCTACGAAGGCGGTCAGTATTATATCAAGTCAGAAGAGGAGATGCGGGCCTTGTTCCCCTACGCGAAGGAAGCCTGCGACAATACACAGAAGATCGCGGACCGGTGCAGCGTGACTATTGAGTTTGGAAATTACAAGCTGCCCAGATATGATGTTCCGGAAGGCTATGACGCCTGGACCTATCTGTGCAGCCTGACAGAGGCAGGATTGAAAGAGCGATATGGAGAGGATCCGCCCAAAGAATACCGAGAGCGGATGGAATATGAGCTGAATACGATCCGGTCCATGGGGTTTGTGGATTATTTTCTTATTGTGTGGGATTTCGTTAAATACGCAAAGGATCACGGCATCGCGGTGGGCCCTGGGAGAGGGTCCGCGGCGGGAAGCATTGTATCCTATTGCCTGGGGATCACCAAGCTGGATCCCATGAAGTATCAGTTGCTGTTTGAACGGTTTTTGAATCCCAACCGGGTGACCATGCCGGATATTGACGTGGATTTTTGCTTTGAACGGCGGCAGGAAGTGATCGACTATGTGGTGGGCAAATACGGGAAGGATCAAGTGGTCCAGATCATTACTTTCGGTACGCTGGCGGCCCGGGGTGTGATCCGGGATGTGGGCCGGGTGTTGGATCTCCCCTATGCTCAGGTGGATGCCATCGCCAAGATGATCCCGTCCAAACCCAATCAGGCGGTCACGATCCGGGACGCGTTGGATATGAATCCGGAGTTTAGGAAGGTTTATGACCAGGATCCCACGATACGCAATGTGGTGGACATGGGTATGCGGCTGGAAGGACTGCCGAGACATACATCCATGCATGCGGCAGGGGTTGTCATCAGTCCGAAGGCGGTGGACGAGTATGTCCCCCTGTCCCGGGGAAGTGACGACGCGGTAACGACCCAGTACCCTGCGCCGACACTGGAAGAACTGGGTCTGCTCAAGATGGACTTCCTGGGGCTTCGGACGCTGACGGTGATCCAGAGCGCTGTGCGCATGATCCATGAAAAACAAGGGACCGATATTGATATCGATCATATAGACTATAATGACAGCCGGGTGTTTGAGCTGATCGGCAGCGGCAAGACGGAAGGCGTATTCCAGATAGAAAGTTCGGGTATGAAGGGCTTTATGAAGGAATTGAAACCGTCCAGCCTGGAAGACATCATCGCCGGCATTTCCCTTTATCGGCCGGGTCCCATGGATTTTATCCCCAAATATATCGAGGGCAAGAATAACCAGGCATCCATAAGATACGACTGCCCGGAACTGGAAGAGATATTGAAACCGACCTACGGATGTATCGTATATCAGGAACAGGTGATGCAGATCGTCATGAAATTGGCTGGGTATGATCTGGGGCGAAGCGATATGGTCCGCCGGGCCATGTCCAAGAAAAAAACGGATGTGATGGCAAAGGAACGGCAGTATTTTGTCTACGGCAATGAAGAACTGGGCGTTCCCGGCTGTGTGGCCAATGGCATTGAAGAAAAAATAGCCAATAAGATTTTTGATGATATGGCAGATTTTGCCAAATATGCCTTCAACAAGTCCCATGCGGCAGTCTATGCTTATGTGGCCTATCAGACAGCTTGGTTAAAATGCTATTATCCGGTGGAGTTCATGGCGGCTCTTCTCACATCGGTCATTGATAACCCGAGAAAGGTGACCGAATACATTTATGAATGCCGGAAAATGGGCATCAATATCCTGCCTCCGGATATCAATGAGGGGGAGACTGGCTTTTCTGTTTCGGAAGGTAATATACGCTATGCCCTATCGGCTATAAAGAGTCTGGGAAGGCCGGTGATCGAGGCCATCGTGAGGGAAAGAAAGCAAGGCGGCCCCTTCACCAGTCTGAAGGACTTCATGGAGCGGCTGTCCGGTAAGGAGATCAACAAGCGGACCGTGGAAAGCTTTATCAAAGCCGGCGCGTTGGACGGACTTCATGCCACCCGTCGCCAGATGATGATGGTTTACGTACAGGTGATGGATCAGGTCAATCAAGAACGGAAGTCCTCCATGACGGGACAGATGTCATTATTTGATTTTGTATCAGATGAAGAAAAAAAGAGTTTTGACGTGCATTATCCGGATGTGGGTGAATATGATAAGGAATTGAAGCTGGCTTTTGAAAAGGAAGTGCTTGGGGTTTATATCAGCGGTCATCCCCTGGAAGAGTATGCCCAATCCTGGAAGCAGCATATCACCGCCACGACCAGTGATTTTATCATAGATGACGAGACGGGAGAATGCCAGGTGAAGGATGGTCAGATCGTTACCATCGGCGGTATGATCACCGATAAGACAGTCAAAGTGACAAAGAAACGCCAGATGATGGCATTTGTCACAGTGGAAGATCTGTTTGGGACAGTGGAAGTCCTTGTGTTCACGAGGGATTATGAAAAGTTCCAGAACATGCTGAATACGGATAATAAAGTATATATCCGGGGCAGGGTGTCCGCCTCGGAAGACCAGCAGGCCAAACTGATCTGCGAACAGGTGACAGCTTTTGAAGATATTCCCAAAGAAGTATGGATCAAATTTGATTCAAAAGAAGAGTATATGAAAAAAGAAGCCAAACTGCTTGAGATCTGCGGTCATCAGTACGGAAAAGACGGTATCGTCATCTATTGCGCAGCGGAACGGGCAGTGCGGAGAATGGGCCGGGATATGCCTTTGACAGCGGATGACAGACTGCTTGGCAGATTGGAAGAAGTATTTGGAAGTGAAAATGTAAAACTTAGAGAATCTGCCTTGAAAACACACTGAAATTGTATTATGATATCTCATAATCGGAAAGAAAAGATTCGGGATATAAGTCCATTGACAGGATGGAGGTAAAACATGAGTAAAGAGATAAAAACGATCGGCGTCCTCACCAGTGGTGGCGATGCGCCGGGAATGAATGCGGCGGTACGCGCAGTCGTGCGTACAGCTATTTCCCTGGGATGCAAGGTAAAAGGCATCCAGAAGGGGTATGCAGGTCTTTTGAATGAAGAGATCATCGACCTGGACGCGAAAAGCGTATGCGATATTCTGAATCGGGGCGGCACGTTCCTGTATACGGCTCGCTGCGCGGAATTCCGTACAGCGGAAGGCCAGAAGAAGGGGGCGGAGATCTGCCGGAAACACGGTATTGACGGCGTGGTCGTCATCGGCGGCGACGGATCCTTTAACGGAGCGGCCAAGCTGGCTCAGTACGGGATCAATACCATCGGCGTTCCGGGGACCATCGATCTGGATATCGCCTGTACAGACTATACCATCGGCTTTGACACGGCGGTCAACACAGCCATGGAGGCCATCGATAAGGTAAGAGACACATCCACATCCCATGAGCGGTGCAGCATCATCGAGGTCATGGGACGGAATGCGGGATACATTGCTTTGTGGTGTGGTATTGCCAATGGCGCGGAAGATATCCTTCTGCCGGAACTGTTTGATTTTAACGAGCAGCGGATCATCGATCATATCATCCGGAGCCGTAAGGTGGGCAAGACCCATCATATCATTGTCAATGCAGAAGGTATCGGACATTCTGCGGGTATGGCCAGACGTATCGAGGCGGCCACCGGCGTGGAAACACGGGCGACCATATTGGGTCATCTGCAAAGAGGCGGCAGCCCCACGGCAAAAGACAGGGTTTACGCTTCCATCATGGGCGCTTACGCAGTAAAAGCGCTGCTGGAAGGCAAATCCAACCGGGTGGTGGCCTATAAGAATGGCGAATTTACAGATTTTGATATTCAGGAAGCATTACAGATGCAGAAAGGATTGGACGATTTTCAGTTATATGTGTCTAAGATCCTGACCATGTAGACTGAAACGATCAGGGAAAGATCAGTGGAAGGCAAGAAAAAAGGAATACATCTAAAAACAACGCAGATTATCGCTCTCGGGTTTTTTATCATGATCACAGTGGGAGGATTCCTGCTGACGCTGCCGATATCTTCGGTATCCGGAGAGCCTACACCGTGGGTGGACGCTTTATTTACAGCGACTACGTCCTCCTGCGTTACCGGTCTGGTCACTGTGGTGACTGCAGACCATTGGAGCTATTTTGGCCAGGCTGTCATACTTTTCATGATACAGTTTGGCGGTCTGGGTGTCGTGTCATTTACAACATTTCTTTTGATGTTTGTAGGCAAGCGGATATCCATTAAGCAGAGACTGCTCATCCAGGAAGCATATGGCCTGGATTCCATGACGGGTGTGGTCCGCATGGTCATCCGTATGGTCAAAGGGACACTTATCGTAGAGGGCATCGGCGCTGTGCTGTATATGCTGGTGTTTGTGCCGGATTATGGCTTAAAGGGAATATGGATGTCCGTTTTCACATCCATATCCGCATTCTGCAATGCAGGGATCGATCTGATAGGCCCTCAAAGCCTGGCGCCCTATGTGAGCAACCCCTTGATCAATCTGGTGACGATGCTCCTCATTGTCATCGGAGGCATCGGTTTCCTGGTATGGTGGGATATCGTGGCCATGGCGAAAAAGATCCAGAAAAAGCATATCGGGCTTCGGCAAGGTATACGGGAACTGGCGCTTCACACAAAGGTTGTTCTCATATTTACAGCGTTGTTGATCTTTGGCGGCGCTCTCCTTGTATTTTGCTTTGAATATACGAATCCCAAGACTTTGGGACCGCTAGGGTTGGGAAGTAAGATATGGGCGTCCCTTTTACAGTCGGTGACCTGGAGGACAGCCGGGTTCTTCACCATCGATCAAGGCGCGCTTCATAACAGCACCTTGCTCATCGGTGTTATCTGGATGTTCATCGGCGGGTCTCCGGGCGGTACAGCCGGCGGTGTTAAGACCATGACCATAGCCATGCTTGTGCTGGCAGTGGTTTCAATGCTGAAGGGCAGAGATGATGTGGAGATCGGAAACCGGAGGATACCCTACAGAGATGTGATCAAAGGTATTTCCGTGATCATCATGCAGATGGTGATCTGGCTGACCAGCACACTGCTGATGTGCGTTGTGGAATCCCAGTTCTCATTTATGCAGATCTGGTATGAGGTGACATCGGCCTTGGGCACTGTGGGACTGACGATGGGTATCACGCCTTTGTTATCCACATTGGGTAAGTATATTATCATTCTTACAATGTATTTCGGCCGCCTGGGTCCGATCACCCTGGCAATGGCTTTAAAGGTACCTTCACGGCAGAAACAGTTCCGAAGGAAGCTGCCGGAAGGAAAGATCGCAATATAAGTTTTAAAGAGAGGATACAAAGATGGATAAAAAGGAATATGGTGTATTCGGACTGGGAAAATTTGGAGCCACTGTGGCTCTGACCCTTTCAGGCGCGGGATATGAAGTTGTGGCCGTGGACAGCAACGAGGAAAGAGTGGATGCGGTCGCTGATTATGTGACAAGCGCCATGGTGGCAGATGTGACCAATCCAGAGGTTCTGGAAAACATGGGTATCAGTAATCTGGACTGCGTGATCATCGCCATTTCAAAAGACATGGAAGCCAGCGTGATGACCACCTTGCTGGCCAAGGAAAAGGGTGTGCCAGTCGTTGTGGCCAAAGCTGAAAATACGATCCACAAAAGGATACTTGAAAAAGTAGGCGCGGACATGATCGTTTTCCCGGAAAGGGATATGGGAGCACGCCTGGCAAAGAATCTGATGGGCGGCGAATTCATCGACCTGGTGGAACTGTCCAGTGAATTTAGCCTGGTGGAAGTGGCCGTCCGGAAAGAATGGGTCGGTAAAAGCTTAAGACAGTTGGATATGCGGAATCGGTATGGCTTGAACATCATCGGTGTGAAACATCAAGAAACATTGGAGGTCAACCTGAGTTCAGATGCTCCGCTGGAGGCGGATATGATCCTTGTCATCGTGGGTAAAAACGACGATTTGCGGCGCCTGGGTATCCGGGTGTAACGATGATCACAAGTCTTTCAAATCCACGGATGAAGCGTCTGGCACTTCTCCAGAAGAAGGCCCGGGCCCGCCGGGAAGAAGCATGTTTTATCGCAGAAGGGATCAAGATGGTATCGGAGGCGCCGAAAGACCGTCTGGAAGAGATCTATATTTCCAGATCCTTTGCCGGAGAATATTCTTCATGGAAAGCGCCGGAAGGCTGTCCGGTGGAAGTGGTGGATGATAAGGTGTTCAAGGCCGTATCGGACACGGAGACGCCTCAAGGTATATTGGCGGTCATCCGGCAGAAACAGTGGGACTGGAGAGCCGTATCGACATCCAAGTCCCCCATGATCCTTTTTCTGGAATCTGTGCAGGATCCGGGTAATCTGGGTACGATCCTGAGGACCGGAGAAGGGGCAGGCATCGATGGGATCCTCATGAGTAGAGGCTGTGCGGATCTGTACCAGCCGAAAGTCGTCCGGGCGACCATGGGATCCATTTACCGGGTCCCGGCCGCCGTTGTGGATGATCCGGAGGAGACGATAAAATCATTGCGCCGGAAAGGTATCCGGGTGTATGCGGCCCATCTGGCCGGCACCCATTCCTATTATGAAAAAGATTACCGGTCCGGCTGCTGCTTTATGATCGGCAACGAGGCCAATGGACTCAGCGATGGACTGGCCGGACTGGCGACGGATTATATACGGATCCCGATGAAGGGCCAGGTGGAATCCTTAAACGCAGGCGTGGCGGCCAGCCTTCTGATGTATGAGGCAAGGCGCCAAAGAGAAATGGAGGCGGTGCAATATGTATAGTATTTTCTGGTTTGCAGCCTTTGGGGTGCTTTTGCTGATCGAGATACTGACGCTGGGGCTTACGACGATCTGGTTTGCCATCGGAGCATTGGCAGCCATGATCCTGGCTATCATTGGTTTCTCGCTTCCGGTGCAGATCATCGGATTTTTGGTCGTTTCTGTCGTCCTGCTGTGGTTTACCCGGCCGGTGGCGACCAGATATCTGAATTCAAAGACAACAAAGACAAATGCGGAAAGTCTTGTGGGAAAGAAGGCAAGGGTGACCGAAAATATAAACAATCTGAAATCCGAAGGTACGGTGATCATCAACGGTCTGGAATGGACAGCCCGTTCCACAAAAGATGAAGTGACCTTCCGGACGGATGATATCGTACGGGTCGCAGGTATCTCCGGCGTGAAACTGATCGTCGAACAGATATCCGACTTTGAGAAAGGGGTTTAAATGTTATGGAAGGTATCGTTATTACTGTAGTTATCATCATTATCGCTCTGATCCTGATCACATCCT
>DVLT01000071.1 GCA_018715345.1 Candidatus Onthocola gallistercoris | reverse complement strand
CTGCATAAACACCGGCTGCATTGATGACCGTCTTTGTCTCCATGTCGCCTTTATCTGTTTTTACGATCCAGTTTTCACCATTTCTGACGATTTCCGTCACTTCTGTATTCAGCTTAAATTCCACGCCGTTGGCTGCTGCGTTCTCTGCCAGAGCGATCGTCAGGCCAAAAGGACATACGATGGCTCCGGTGGGCGCATAGAGGGCTGCGACCACATTATCCGAAAGATTGGGTTCCAACTCGTGGGCTTCTTTTTTATCCACGATACGTAAACCTTTGACGCCGTTTTTGATTCCCCGATCCATCAGCTCCTGAAGCTTGTCCATATCTTCTTCATGGATGCACGCCACAAGAGAGCCGTTTCTCTTAAAAGGAAAATCCAATTCTTTAGCCAGATCTTCCATCATTTCGTTTCCCTGAACGTTTAATTTTGCCATCAGAGAACCGGCCGCCGCATCAAATCCGGCGTGTACGATGGCACTGTTGGCCTTGGATGTACCGGCGCACACATCTTCCTCTTTATCCACGACACAGATACTGGCCTGATATCTGGATAATTCTCGGGCCGCAGCGCAGCCTGATACTCCGGCACCAATGATAATAATATCATACATCTTTTTAGTCTCCCTCCTAATTATTATGAAGATACATCTCGCATCCCTGCGCAGTTATTCCCTGCTTTATTTTTTAATGATCTGATTGACCATATCCGGATAATTGTTGATGACAGAGTCGATACCCAGATCGATCATACTCTGGACCGCATCCGGTTCGTTGACCGTCCATGCATTGATCTCAATACCATTATCTTTTAATTCTTTGACTGTTTCTTCTGTCAGCGTTTTATAAAGCGGATGCCAGCATTCCACACCATAGGATTTCGTGTAAGCGCCTGCCCCGAGGATCCAAGATTGTTCCAGGAATCCACACTTAACGGATGGATCGATGGCTTTCATCCGCATAATGGAGTAATGGTTAAACGAAGAATAAAATACGTAATCTTTCATATCCATATCCATCATCATCTCATATACTTTTCGTTCAATACCCGGATATTCATACTTACCGGTTTTCAGCTCGATATTTGTCACAATCCCTGTTCCTTTGAGAAGTTCAAAGTATTCCTTTAATGTGGGAATAGGATTGACGCCAAATTCTCCCTTATGGGTGTAAGACGCATCCAGTTTGCGCAGTTCTTTTAAAGTATAATCTCTGACATAGCCTACCCCGTCTGTGGTACGGTCCACCTTTTCGTCATGGATAACAACAAGTTCTCCATCCTTAGTATAGTGAACATCATTTTCAATACCGTAAACTCCCTCTGCTATTGCTTTTTCAAAAGCAAGTATGGTATTTTCCGGATAGCGACCGGAAAATCCTCTGTGAGCAATATTTTTAATCACTCTGAAGACCCCCTTTTACTTATATGTGGCCTCTTTTATTATGTTTGGATAAAAAAAGACAGGTCAAAGCAGACGGTCAGTAAAAACCATCTCCCCTTGCCTCTCTCTTCTCTCAGGCCACTATGTTTTTTTCGTACATTTAGAATATCATACTTTCCTTTTTCGCGCAACGTTTTTAGGCCAAAAAGAAAAAGTCTATTTTTTAACAATGGTTGACAGAAAGAGGGATGTTTGTCTGTTTCAGGCAAACATCCCCCAAAATTTTTCTCAACCATTCGGCATCAGATGCGCCACAGTGACGAGTTGGTAGTGGAAACCGCATCTGCTCCGGAAGAAAGCGCCGCGATCACGTCCTTCTTGTCTGTCAAAAGCCCGCCGGCAATGACCGGAACACCGGCAAAGTCGTGAACGATCTTTAATATCTTTGGCATGACTCCTGGCATGATCTCCACACAATCCGGACAACAGGTCTCGATCTGCCGACGCGTGTTGTTCAATGCGATGGAATCGATGATGAAAAATCTTTGAATAGCCAAAAGTTCCAGTTCTTTTGCCCGTTTTACAAGCAAAGGTTTTGTCGTGATGATCCCATCTGCCCGTGTGGTATCTTTAATATAGTCCACAGAAACTTCTTTTGAACTCAAACCGGTGATCAGATCCATATGTACGATGGGAATTTTTCCGGCTTCTTTCAGCCGGTGCACGATATCACCGATATTGCAGATATTTCCATACAACACAAAGATGACTTTACAGTCTGTCGTGAGACACTCTCTCATCCCAGCCTCATCCTTAATGGCTGCGATCACAGGTGAATCCATGAGCATTTCACTGTCCAAATGTTTCATTACTAATCCCTCCCTTTATCTACACTTCATATATTACGGCAGGCAGCCTTTTGCTGCTCAATATATTCTTCTGCCATATGCTCGGCAGCTTCCCACTGGCCATCGTCCTGGAGCCTTTTTGCAGCGGCAGCGCGGTCGGTGCGCTCTTTGCGGAACTTTTCTCCGGCTGCCCCATATTTGCTGTCCATACCGGCCATCACATCCGGCGGGAGCATCATCTTACCGCTTTCTTCTTTTAATGTCTCCGCATCTCCGATCATCTTCAGAGACAACATCCATGCCTCCCTGGATGCCGGGGAGCCATCCAGCTCAAAGGCCTTATGAAAGCATTCCTCAGCTGCCGTCATGTTGGCCAATCTTGCAAAAGCCACTCCGGTGTTATGCCAGACATTGGCCTTAAACTCCCGCGTGGCCATGGAGTCCTCCGCTTCCATGAGGGCCTGTACTTTTTTATAGACCCGCAGGGCTTCCAAAGGCCGACCATAACGCATATAGTTATCCGCTTCCACTTTCTGGCTCTCCATGGGATTTTGCGCCTCGATCTCCTCGATCGTATGATAAAGCGCTTCCAGTTCTTTTGCCGTATAATAACCGGCTGCATTCATAAGCAGCTTGACATGATCTTTCAATGTCCGTTTCTGCTTTCTGGCTTCCCGTAAATGACGGGCCAGTAGTCTTTCTTTCAATGCAGATTCCAGCCAGTAAAACAGTTCATCATCAAAAGTATCTTCTGATACCGCATAGATATGATGATACACATAATAGCACAGTTCTTCCAGCGTATACACTTTCATGCCGCTCAAGTTAAAATAATAGGGCACCTGGTTTGTTTCTTTGGCAGTGAATATGAGCCGGCCGATCTCCGGAGCTTCCCGGTCACTGTAACTCTCGTCATAAATATCAGCCACATATTCCCATACTTTCCCCGATGCAGGATAAAACTCGCCGAAACCTTTATCTTCCACAAATATATGGCAATGGGACGCATCATCAAATTCCATCCTCAAACTTAATTGGTTCGTTTTATCTTTTCTCAGTTCAAATCCTTCCAAAGGTACCTCAAACCAGCGTTCCCGCCGGGTCAGGTAATCCTGTACGTTCATCCGTATGCTTTTGGCTCCGTCCAGGATAAAAGCCGTCTCTCCCTCGGCCCGGTACCATTCTTCTCCTGCAGATACCAGCTCCACGTTTTCCATCTTGCCATAACGGCTTCCACGGATATAAAGTGTCTTGGCCACCACATCTTCATTCAAGGCCACAAAGGCATTCTTTTCCAGCACGCCGGCGTATCTCAAACTCTGATAACAGGCGCCCCGAGCAAAGATGTTGGATCCGATAAAGCCTCTCCGGTGGTTGCACAGATTTTTCAGGGAAATCTTTGCCCAATCTCCCTCAAAGCCTTCTCCGGTGAGATAAACAGTGGAGATGATCCGTTTTGCCGTAGCCTGCCGGACAACTTCCAAAAATCTCCGATCCAATTCCGGCGGAGACGCTTTGCCGATCTCACTGCCGTCAAAATATTCTTTGAAGGATGTCACGTCTGCGGATACGGTGGGCGGCGTTCTTTTTCTCGAAATATTCAGATGATAATAGGTCATCCCCTCACCGCTGTAGTCAAACAGTCCCACATCATGCTGCCACAGTTCCTTTTTCTGGTTCAGAGCATAGTGCTCATAGCTGGATACATGATTCTGGACTGCGATCCGGTCAGCTTCCACCCCCAAGTGACCGGCAATGCCTTTGATCGCCTGCACCATCTCCCGATTCAGATGCTTCACGGTCACAGTCAGGAAACCCACTTTCCAATGGGGATAATATTTGGTGATCAGTTTCAGACTCTCTTCTATATAAATCTGCATCAGTTCCGTTTTGCTATAGGTATCCCCATCCACATCCACCGTGGGTTCTTCCTCCACATCCCGGACAAAATGGGTCACCTTTGCGCCCCGTTTTTCATTGATGGCCCGCCAGGCCTCATATCCATAGAGCCATGCCCCACTGTCATAAAGCCGACAAAGAACCGTGGGGATCCGATCCATCATCTTCTCGCCCACGTAGTAGATGGTATCGATATCCTTCGATTTTTGATTATAGCAGCTCATCTGAACATAGTCATCGCACAGATCATAGCCGATGATCAGCTCTTTTATCCTACTTTCCATAAAACTTATGCCTCACTTATACTATGTCAAACAGTTCCTTTGCCATAAATATCTTCTCTTCATATGCCTCTGCTGTTTTCCACATGGCATCATAGTCAGAAAATTCCTTCTGAAGGATCATCCGGTTGATGTAATCCGTCCCCCGGACCAATTCTTCTTCACCGATATTTTCCGGGCACACCTTCACAGGCTGGGTCTGGGTCTCCCGCTCTCCGTCGGATTCAATGGCATACCACATCACATGCTCATCGGCAAACAAAAGCCACGATTTTACGAACAGTCCGCCGTAAACATTCTGCATATTTTCCTCATGCCATTCTCCCTGACGTTTGTCCGTATTTAACTGCCAGCAGATCTTCACCGAATGCTTTGGATCCGCCACGTAACTGGCAAAGGATCGGTCCACCAACTCTCCCGGGACTTCCAAAAGCTCTTGAAACTTACGGAAACTCGGAAGGATCAATCCCCGATTGATAAATCCAGAAATCTCCCTCCTGATCCAAGGTCTCAAGTTCTCCCCCGGCGCGTCCATCTGGGCAAAATGCTTCAGCATGGCCAGACTGCAAACATCCCGGCTTTTACCCATCTGATCCAACTCGATCTCGATGGCCTGATACAGGCAGTCTTTCATCGGCAGATCTTTCACCAGGTAATTATAGGCATTATACCCCAAATATGCCCGGACGATCTTCAGATTCGGTTTCTTTTTATAATAAGAATCGAAAATATCTCTGGATTCCTCCACCATGTTTTCTGTGAACAAAACCTGGCAGAGCATCTTTTCTTCCAACAGAAAAGCATCCACCTCAAAGGCATTGGAAGCCCGCCACAGTTCCAGATATTCCTCTGTTGTTCCCAGATAATACTTATCCAGATACTGTAGGATCACCTCGTCATATTTACCTGCTTTAAATGTGTGGAAAGACATCTCCAAAAGCAGCGCATTCTCCCCGAAATCCGTTTTCCGGATCATCCGCGAACACAAGCGCATCAGCCGTTTATCCTGGATATTGTCATAGCCATACTCGCTGATGGCCTGAAATGCCCTTTCCACAAATCCTCGCTGGATATAATATTCGATGATACTGCCCCGCTCATTGCTGCCCAGCAGCCTTATATCCAGCCGGAGCAGATATTTTTCAAGAGTCTCCCCTTCATAGTTCTCATAATAGATATCGATCAGGTTCTTCAGTATATTCTTCCGATATTCATCCCGTATGGACCTGAGTTTCAGCGTTCGTTTGTAAATATCAATGGATATGTCATCCACCATCTGATACCGCAGCGCCCGTTCGCTCCGATTCATGAGTACCATGGCGTTGCCCGGATTCAGTTCATAACATTCCTTTATGAACTCGCTGTCATCCATCATCTTTTTCTGCTCAAATTTCACGGAACACATATATCGGTGTTTCTGTCCATCTTCAAAAGCGATATTATAGTCATCCATAAAAATGTCCACAAAAGCTTTGCCATTTACCAGCGGATAAGAAAATTCCCGGTCTATGTCCCGCATGGTCACGATCACTGTGGTGATCTGGGGATGACTGCAGGTGATCATATATTTGAACATGACCGTCGGCAGTTCCTCTGCCAGCTTCCGGTTCATCTTGTCCTTTGTTATGTAATGTTTATAAAGGCAGGCCATATTCTCATCCATCCTGCCCAAAGCCAGCTGTTCGTGGGTAAAAGCTTTCATGATATTGTCATAGGAATGATAGATCCTGGGGATCGTCTCCCGATGTTCGATCACGTATCGGTATAAAAAGGCTTTCTTGACCGCCGGCAGCTGATTATTGTAATTAAAGTAGTAAAGCACAGCGGAGGGGAGCGCCGTCACATTCTCCTCATCCAAGGACAGCATGTAGTACTCATAAATCTGTGTCAGCTTGAGAGCCGACTGGATCCCAAGCAGATACCACCGGTTATACTTATGGTCTGTCATACTGCCTTTTATGAGCATGCTGCATACCGCCGCCAGCAGTTCCTTCTTTTCATATATATCGCACAATGTCATCATAGCCCGCAAAACCGTCGGCTTAAATGTCTTTTCATGCACAGTCAGATCCGCATATTGATAAACCAGCGCCGGCGTCAGCCGCTCATGGCGTACGCCCCACAAAAGAAGAGCCACCTCAAACCGGTCCAGTTCCCGCACAATGGAAGGATCCGCATTCATCAGCCGCACGGCTTCAGAAAACATAAAGGGGCTTCGGCATCCCTTTTCAAATTCATGCTTGATCAGTTTGAATGTGGCTGCTCCGCCATCGGCGATACGGTCATCCAGT
Source organism: Candidatus Onthocola gallistercoris (assembly GCA_018715345.1). Classification (GTDB taxonomy): domain Bacteria; phylum Bacillota; class Clostridia; order Lachnospirales; family Lachnospiraceae; genus Frisingicoccus; species Frisingicoccus gallistercoris. The sequence continues at coordinate 21,520 of DVLT01000071.1, read as the reverse complement.
TTGATGAGCATATAAAGCAGTTCCCATCTGTCGCACTGGCCGGCATAAAATTCCCGGAACCGCTCGATCACGTATCGGGTATAACCTTCGTCCTTCCGGTAAAGCACTTCGATGAACATGGCATAACAGTATTTGAGAAAAGCCGTCTTGCGCAATTCCCGTACATTGATCCCGGCCATGATATCCCGGGCTTCATCATCTTCTCCCGCCATGGTCAGAAAAGCCGCCTCCAGCAAGGCATAGTCCATCGAATCGCTGTTATTGCGGCAGCCGTCCACATCTTCCCGGATCTTTGCAAACCACTCTTCCCGGCTGATCTGCTTTTGTTCATAGGCCAGCATCCGCCGGAATATACGATAGACGCTCCTGTCCAGAAAATAGCTCCGGTCTTCCTCGTCCTTAAACACTTCTTTACGGCACTGGATACGGATCTCCATCTGTTCAAAAAATGTATGGATGATGATCTTTCCGTAATTGTTCCCTTTCGTCATATATTCCGGGTTGACGAAATATTCCAATTCATAATAGCTGCCCAGAAAATCCTCCGTGGTCAGTCTCCGTTTATAGACATTTAAAAAGTCTCCCTCCGTGGTGACCGTGATCTCCTGGTAGCCCCATCCCTCTTTCTCCAGGACCAGTTTATCGCTGAAAGCTTCATCCACCTTTCCGCAGATGATCTCCCTCTGGCTTACAGACAGTCGGACCTGTTCCTTACGTTTGATCGTACATAGAAATTCTTCCATGGCCTGGTTCATATTTCGCCCCAGGATCAATTTATCGTAAATATGACTGTACAATTTATTGACAAGAAATACCCTCTTAAAATCCGCTGACCGAAACAGCTTCACAGCCTCCTGCCAGTGTCTGGTCGCCAGCCGGGTAAACTCGTCCAGATTGCCCACATGACCGATGGATGTCTCGCAAAACGGCGCACATATCTCCACATGGTAGGGCACAGCGATTTCTCCGCCATTGCTGATGATGCTGATACGACCCTCCACTTTGTCTCCCGGTTCCATCCCATAGCTGTCAAATGTATAATGGATCGTATTGTCCGGACCGATGATATCCGTCTCCACGCACTCCATGGGCTTATTGGAAGAAAAGATCTTCGCGCGTATCTCCACTTTGTTTTCCGAGTATACGCGAAACTCCCCGTTATAGGTACTTCCCGCTTCTACTTCCAGGCGGATCTCCTCTTCAGACAGCCGGATATCCGGACAATCGTATTCAAAGATCCCTTTGGATAATAAATTAATCTTCTCCTTCAATATTCTCACCTGTACTTTGTTTCTTCTGTCTGATGCTTCGTTTACATTTCCAATATTTCAGTGTATACTGAATACGTTAGTATTGATTATACCACTATGCTTGAACATGACGCAACAAAAACCGACAAAGGAGTGTTTTATATGATACAGATGTCCGACCATTTTCACGGCAGCGATCTGGAAAAGATCGAAGAAATATATCACATTAAGAAGGAAGATATTACCAGTTTTTCTGCCAATGTCAATCCCATCGGCATCTCTCCCAAACTCCGGGAGACATTGGTCCATCATATCGACGATATCACCGGTTATCCGGACAGGGAATATACTTCTCTGCGCCAGAGCATCGGCCGTTACATCGACGCGGACTACAAAAATATTATTGTGGGAAATGGGTCTTCCGAACTGATCTCCCTGTTTATCCAGAATCTAAAACCGAAAAAGGCGTTGATCCTGGGCCCCACTTATTCGGAATATGAACATGCCGTATCCCTGTGCGGCGGCAGCGCCTATTATTACCGGCTGGATGAAAAGCACGATTTTTCTGTCCATGTGGACCGGCTGGAGAAAAAACTGACGGAAAAGATCGATCTTCTGGTCATCTGCAATCCCAACAACCCCACATCCACGGCCATATCCCGATCGGATATGCGCCAGATCCTGGATGTGTGCAAGATCCACGGTATCTATGTGATGATCGATGAAACCTATGTGGAATTTACGGAAGATGTGAAAGCCGTTACCGCAGTGCCTCTGGCACCCATTTACAATAATGTGATCATCCTTCGCGGCATCTCCAAATTCTTTGCCGCCCCCGGCCTTCGTCTGGGCTACGCCATCTGCAGCAACCGGGATCTGAGGAAAAAAGTGGTCGGACGCCAGAATCCATGGACTATCAACACATTGGCCGCCGTCTCCGGTGAGATCATGTTCAGCGATACCGACTATATACAGGAAACCCGCCGGCTCATCTCTTCCGAGCGGACAAGGATCTGCCGTTTCCTCGATGGCTGCAAGGGACTGACTTATTATCCACCCACTGCTAATTTTGTCCTGGTAAAGATCACAAAGGAAGGCGTGACCGCCGACGACCTGTTTGACGCCGCCATCCGTAAGGGACTGATGATCCGCAACTGCGCTTCCTTCCCCTTCCTGGACAACAAATATTTCCGCTTCTGCTTCATGATGCCGGAAAAGAATGACGAACTGCTGGCGCTGATCAAGGAAATATTAGGATAACGTGCTTTTTCCTATAAAAACTAAAAATCCCTCTTAAACAGGCACATCAGACGGCTCGTTTAAGAGGGATCCTTTTTCTATCAGATTTTTCTGTCAAACACGGTACTTTCCGTAAATACACGGACAGTCAGGATCCTGGCCGGCTCAGGAAGATGCGGGAAGCCTGTACCGGTCAGGACGCTGTGCAGTTTTAAATACAAATAGGGGTTTCTATTTGTATATTTATTATATACTGTATCTTTTGGCCTTTTCTATCGAAAAGCCGTTAAATCACCGTTAAATTCCCGTAATATCATCTTTTCCCCGTTTTTTCTCCCCACTTCACACAGATTTAACCTGCTCCTGACCATTCCTGGACTGTATCCGCCGCTGGCTGTTCACACTTCTTTTCCTTTTTCTCACACTCGCGCTGTTTCTCGTCATTTTCAGGAAGCTGCACGCTCCATCCACGGTTGAAAACGGAGCCATTGCGGTCGATCTGTTGTTGTGGGGACTGTACACCTTTTTTATATCTGCCAGATGAAGAAGCCTCGTCTGATCGGTTTTGAATGTGTGGCCAACTGTTTTGACGAAAAATCTCTTTGTCAGCACATAATCGGGGCTTATGCCACCCCATCCATGGATTCGGCGGACACGCTGCATCTTGCCCTTATCACAGGATCCACCTGCCATGATTTTGTCCATGAAAAGGACACGCTCGAGCAGCTGGAGATATTGGATCCGTTTCTGCCCCATGCGGATATTCTAAACAGCGGCCATTTTTCCAGATGGTGGGGCGTCCATCGTGAAGAACTCGCCGATCATTTCCAGACGCTTCTGCAAGAAGGCGCCGATTTCTGGCCCCTTGTCCACCAATCTTTAAATATAAAACCGGTCATCCCATCTTCCGGATCAGATTGACCATTTCAATGGCTCCTTGCGCGCATTCAAAGCCTTTATTCCCCGCTTTGCTTCCGGCCCGTTCGATGGCCTGTTCAATGGTATCCGTGGTCAACACGCCAAACATGACAGGCACGCCGCTGTTTAACGATACCTGTGCAATACCCTTTGACACTTCATTGCACACATAGTCATAATGGCTTGTGCTTCCCCGGATGACAGCCCCCAGGCAGATGACCGCATCATATTTACCGCAGCCTGCCATTTTTGAGGCGATGAGCGGAATTTCAAAGGCCCCGGGAACCCAAGCGATTTCCACTTCCTCTTCGGTGACGCCATGTCGCTTCAGCCCGTCCATGGCGCCTCCCACCAGACGGGATGTGATAAATTCATTGAATCGGGCAGCCACAATGCCGATTCGCATCTTTTCAGAAACCAGTTTCCCTTCGTATACTTTCATTTTCTTTTCCTCCTATTCTTACTCCAATGACAATGCTCCGTCCCGTGTCATTTATAATCGAGCATATGACCCATTCTTTGTTGTTTTGTTTTTAGATAAAACAGATCGTAGGCGGTGGGTTTCATCTGGATCGGTACCCTCTCGATGATCTCCATGCCGTAGTCTGCCAGTTGATAGACTTTATCCGGATTATTGGTCAACAGGCGCAAGGTTTTCGCTCCCAGATCTTTCAATATCTGGGCTCCGATGTAATACTCCCGCAGATCTGCCTCAAAGCCTAAAGCCAGGTTGGCTTCCAGCGTGTCCATTCCCTGATCCTGGAGCTCGTAGGCCCGAAGTTTGTTGAGCAGTCCGATACCCCGGCCTTCTTGGCGCATGTAAAGTAGGATACCCCGGCCTTCCTTCTCGATCTGAGTCATGGCGGCGGCAAACTGCTGGCCGCAGTCGCAGCGGATCGACCCGAAGGCATCACCTGTCAGACATTCTGAATGGACACGGCAGAGCAGGTTCTTCCCATCTCCGATCTTCCCTTTGACGAGGGCCACATGATGTTCGCCATTGAGCAGGTTCACATAGCCGTATGCCTTAAAATCGCCATATTTTGTGGGCATTTTGGTCACAGCCTGGCATGCCACCAACTTCTCGTGTTTTTTACGGTAATCTTGAAGGGATCTGATGGATATGATTTTCAGATCCCATTTTTTTGCCAAGCCCAGCAGTTCACCGGTGCGCATCATCGTCCCGTCTTTCCGCATGATCTCACAGCACAGTCCACATGGCTTAAGTCCTGCCAACCGCATCAGATCCACCGTGGCTTCCGTATGGCCGTTTCGCTCCAAAACCCCGTTTTCCTTCGCCATAAGCGGAAACATGTGGCCTGGCCGTCTGAAATCTGCCGGTGATGCATTGTCCGCCGCACATTGTCTGGCCGTCATCCCCCGCTCTTGAGCCGATATGCCAGTGGTGGTGCCCACATAATCCACAGAAACGGTAAAAGCCGTTTCATGGTTGTCCGTATTATCCATGACCATCTGGGGAAAGGCCAATTTTCGGCACATTTCACCGCTCATGGGCATACAGATCAATCCCTTACCATACATGGCCATAAAATTCACATTTTCCGTCGTGGCAAACTGGGCTGCACATATGAAATCCCCTTCATTCTCCCTATCCTCGTCATCCGTCACAATGACCACTTTTCCCTGCCTTAATGCCTCCAAGGCTTCCTCAACTGTATGAAATCTTGTCATGGTCCCATCCTCCTTATAAGTAGCCGTAACGGGCCAGAAAGGTCTTTGACATGCCTTTTTGCCCCTCCCCATCCGGCATCTGTAAAAATTTCTCTATATATTTGCCGACACAGTCATTTTCAATATTGACCGCATCTCCTTTTTTTCGTTCTGAAAGGGTGGTGGCTGACGCTGTATGGGGAATGACGGAAACTTTAAACTTCCTTTCCGCGACCGCCGCCACTGTCAGACTGATCCCATCTAAAGCCACCGAACCTTTTTCTATGATATATCGCATGATGGCAGCCGAGGTTTCCACCGTATACCAGACAGCGTTGGCATCCCGCTCCACCGAAGTGACGATACCTTGTCCATCAATATGGCCGGCTACGATATGGCCGCCAAATCGGCCGTCGCAGGGCATGGCCCGTTCCAGATTGACCGATGTCCCTGGGCGGGCAGCCGCCAAAGATGATCGGTTTAAAGTTTCATGCATCACATCCGCCGCAAAACCATTTTGCAGCAAACGGGTCACCGTCAGGCATACGCCATTGACGGCAATGCTGTCTCCGATCTTTGTATCTTTTGTCACAACTTCTGCCTGAATATACAGGACACAGGATGTGCCTAGCTTTTCCACCCTTTGGATCTTCCCTTTTTCTTCTATGATCCCTGTGAACACAAAAGCACCTCGCTTTCCAGCAGTAAATCTTCTCCCAGCCGAGTGATCTGCGGCGTTGCCAGACGCCAGGCCTGATCCGGAGAAAAGACGCCTGATCCGGCGACTGGAGTCTTTGCCTCGGTTCCTCCAAATATCTTAGGGGCTATATATACCTGAACTTTATGTACAATGCCTGCCTCCAACGCAGAGGCGTTCAGCTGTCCGCCCCCTTCCAGGATCAGGCTGTCTATCCCTTCTGTTCCCAACCATTTCATCAGTTTCCGCAGATCCACATGCCCTTCTTTTTGCGGTATCCAAACGATCCGGCATCCGGCGGCCTCGTAGGGTTCCCAAGCCTCCCTATCCCCGTTGGATGTGGCAATGATCGTTTCTGCCTGGTCTGTCGTCCGCACCACACGGGCGTTCTTTGGTGTCGTAAGACGGGTATCGCATATGATCCGTTTTGGATTTTTCCCCCCTGGGATCCGACTGGTGAGCAGAGGATCATCTGCCAGTACCGTTCCCAGGCCCACCATGATCCCAGCCGCCAGACTCCGATCCTTGGCCACCTTTTCACGGGCCAGTCCGCCTGTCACCCATTTGGATAAACCATTGGCGCAGGCGATCTTCCCATCCATGGTCATAGCATATTTCATATACACAAACGGTGTTTTGTGGACAATATAATGAAAAAATACTTCATTGGCCATATCACATTCTTTTTCCAGGATGCCTTCTGTCACAGAAATCCCTTGAGTTTCTAAAATACTCCGGCTTTTTCCCCGGACCAGAGGATTCCGGTCCAAAGATCCCACAAATACCCTTCGGATCCCGCTTTCTATAATGGCATCGGTACAAGGCGGTGTTTTCCCCCAATGACAACAAGGTTCCAACGTCACATACAGATCTGCTCCTTTCGGAGATTCTGCGCAATTGGCCAATGCCTTCCGTTCTGCATGGGCGCCGCCGAATTTTTCGTGCCATCCTTCCCCAATGATACGTCCGTCCTTGACGATCACCGCGCCCACCACAGGATTGGGGGCCGTATGGCCTCGTCCGCGCAATGCCAGCTCCAAAGCCCTTTTCATATACCTCTCTTCTTCCATAAGCTGCCTCCTTTTCTGTCCTTTTGAAAAGAATAACGTATCCTTAATGGAAGATCGTTTATGGGAAACGCCTGAAAATTTGCATATAAAACAAAAAAGCTCTGAATCCTTTCCAATCCAGAGCTTAAAAGACCTATCCTGCGCTGTCATTTCGATCCGTTTTCCTTTTTCATCGATATCCGACTCTTCCGGCAGAAGCGCCTTCGATAACGTAAAAACCCGATCGGCCCTATCTAAAAAACTCTGGAAAATATCCTATTTCCAGAGCATCCAGATACAGCTACAGTACTGCATATCCATCTTCTTCCATCCAGACTATACTGTCGGTTTTGGAATCTCACCAAATCCTGCGCCATGCGCTCGCGGACTTTACCGCCGATCGGGAATTTCACCCTGCCCTGAAGATTCGTTATTCAATTAACAATGATTATAGCATGCACACCTTAAAATGGCAATATCTATTTTTCTCAACAAGAAGCCCTGCAAATAAGTCTCAGGCCTCCCCATCTGTATTCAGATCCCCGCAGAAGTTTTCATAAAAAAGGGAGCCGGGCAAAACGCCGACTCCCTGAAATATTTTACGATCCCGCTTTGCTTTTCTATACTGTCGTGGATGCCAGTTTGAAAACTTTCTCCATGAACTTTGGCATGGATACGCTTTGCTTATAAGTCATGACAATGTGGTCCGGCTCTAACCGTTCTTTCATGGGAAGCTCAGGTGAAAGCACCTCCAGCCTCCGACCGTAAACAGAGCGAATGGAAAAATCAAATTCTATGTAATCTTCCGTGCCGTTTAAGCGATATTTCTCCCGCTCATATTCGACCACAACACCGACCCGCAGCTGATTGATGGTCACTTCCAGATACAGGCTGTTCAGCACCGGATAGACACTGTCTCGGAGCCATCTCACATCCCCACGGAGCAGCCGGTCACATTCCGACTTTTCCAAAGGGGCATAACTCTTATAAACGATGCCGTCCCGACGGCTTTTTTTCTCTACCATCAGATGATCCATGTCTCCATCGATCATCACAATGCTGTAAACATCCCGATTGGAATCATCCGCATCTTCCAGATAGTTGATATCATCATTAAAATATATCTTACGGATGCAGTTTTTCCTCCCCAGCTTTCCTTTCGGTGAGCGTTCCACAGAATCGATCATTTTTTTATAATCCTTGCCAGTAATGACATTATTGGTTTCGTAATAAGCTTCTAATTCCATATTCGTGTTTTTCCACCCTTTCTTCATAGCTTATTTATACCTTCACTCATTATTATATGCGACAGCTATGAAAAAATGATGTTTAAATGAAGAAGAAAACCTGAAATAATTATTAAATAATTCTAAAGAAAGCGCCATCTACCGATCCCACTTATCACATAGCTGATTGATCTGGTCAGTAAACCGGGCCAGATCTTTATTTGCCCCGCCTTCATTGTGATTGATGACCAGCATGAGCCGCCGTCCCGCAGCCAGAAGTCGTTCAAAGACAGACGCTGCCCGCTTAGCCGCCGCTTTCTTGGATACCTTCACAGGCATCCCCTGTACCAGGCAGGCCCCTGTGGCCAGATCATAGACTGTTCCGCTGAAAGGCGCCGCCGCCTCCACTTTAAACGTACTGTGTATCGTATCCGCAAAGATATCGCATACCGCATCTTCACCGTGGACGACAAACACTTTCTTCGGGAACTGTTCAAAACCCCCCAGCCAGTCTAAAAGACCGTTCTTATCCGCGTGTCCACTGATACCCACCAGTTTCTCAATATGGGCATGGACCTGGATCTCTTCACCGAAAAGCTTCACCTGTTTCGCCCCATCCACGATGGAGCGTCCCAAAGTACCTTGAGCCTGATATCCCACAAACAGGATCGTACACTCCGGTCTCCACAGATTATGTTTCAGATGATGCCGTATCCGGCCAGCCTCACACATGCCGGAAGCAGATATGATGACTTTCGGCTCATCGATAAAATTGATCGCTTTGGACTCTTCACTGGTAACAGAAGTTTTCAGTCCCGGAAAGGAGATGGGATTGATCCCCTGATCGACCAGTTCCATCGCTTCTTCATCAAAGCAGTCATAAATATTTTTGTTGAACACATGGGTTGCTTCGATGGCCAGCGGGCTGTCCACATACACTTTAAAACCATCGTGTCCCTGGATACGGTGTTCCGCCTTGATCTGTCTTATAAAATACAGCATCTCCTGGGTTCTTCCCACAGCAAAAGAAGGAATGACCACATTCCCTCCCCGGTCAAACGTCTCCTGAATGATCCGCGTCAGTTCTGCCACATAATCCGGTCGGTTTTCACTGTGTATCCGATCGCCGTAGGTGGATTCGATGACCACATAGTCCGCTTCCTTCACATAGGCCGGGTCCTTGATCAACGGCTGGTGGGTATTCCCCACGTCTCCTGAAAATACGATCTTGCGCTCCGTACCGTTCTCTTTCATCCATATTTCGATACAGGAGGATCCCAGCAGATGGCCCACATCCGTGAAACGGACACGGACGCCGTCGCATATATCGATGATCCGGTCATATTCACAGCCTTCAAAATGTTCCAAGACGCCCTCCGCGTCTTCCATCGTGTATAACGGCACATATTCCGGCTTACCGGCTCTGCGCCCCTTACGGTTCCGCCACTCTGCTTCAAACTCCTGGATATGGGCACTGTCACGTAACATGATATCACATAGATCCTGTGTGGCTTTCGTGCAAAAGATCGTTCCCTTAAATCCTTGAGCATAAAGCATAGGCAAAAGACCGGAGTGATCGATATGGGCGTGTGTCAGTAAGACATAGTCAATATCGGATGACGCCACCGGAATTTCCTGATTCTCATATATATCTTCTCCCTGTTCCATACCGCAGTCCACGAGTATCTTCCGGCCATTGACTTCCAGATAATGACAACTGCCCGTAACCTCATGATCTGCCCCCAAAAATGTCAGACGCATAAAATCCCTCCAATCTATATGTATAGTATACACGAATAGAGGAGGGATTACTATTAATTATTTGTAAACTTTTACATTTGCCGAAAATTGTCAGACTACATTTAGTGGTCATCTCTATCCAGGCTACTGCATGTTGTCCTCTTCATCACTGCGGACCCTTGCTATATGCATGGCCAGATAGCCGATCTCCATTTCGTCGATCCTTGTCTGCAAGCTTTCAGACAACTGATCGCAGACCGTTGTGGCCATACGGAACGCCTTCGGATACTTGATCTCCATATAATCATTCATATCCAGTTTCAACCGCTCGCCCTTCTTTATACGGGCCACCATATAGCGGATATGGTTCATCAGCCGGTTATAGGAAAGGGACATGACGTCGATCTTCTTGCCTGTTTCCTTCTCGATCAAATTGATACATTCCCGGATCACGCCAGCCATCTGCATGGCCACGGATACCCGCTCATCCATGATGGCCGAATGGACATGAAGGGCCACATAACCGATCTCGTCATCATCTATGGGAACGTTCATCCGTTTCATCAAAATATCCCTCAGTGACGAGGCCACTTTATATTCGCTGTAAAATAAAGCCTTTATATCATCTGTCAACGGATTGCTGATCTGCTCATGTCCCCGTATCCGATCCACGGCAAAGGCAATATGGTCTGCCATGGTAAACAGGATCCGGCGGTCTATAGTCCCGAATGCTTTCTCCGCTTCACCCAGGATCTCATCCGCGATTTCCAGATACTCCGGCGCCACTGTCCGCGCCAGGGCGCCGGCATTGCCCCGCTCCGTATCCGTTTTCAGGGAATACAATGTACAGTTTTCCGGTTTTTCAAACCGCTGGCTGATCTTCTTGCCGAAGCCGATTCCCTTGCCCAGCAGAACATATTCCTGATTGTCCTCCATATCTATGGCGATCAAGCCATTATTATTCAAAACCTTGCTTACTCTGTACATCCTATTCCCCTCGACTTTTCTTGACTGATCCCGATGGTTCAGCTTTTATTCATAAGTGTCTATGGCAAATAACGGATCACCGGCTTTTACCGGTCCGTCTGCCAGCAGTCTGACTTTTTGATCTTCATTTAACTCTGTACAAAGCACCGGTGAACTAAGGGACGGTGCATGTGCTTTCAAAAACTCCCGATCGATCTTGATCAACGGGTCGCCCTTTTTCACCTGCTGGCCGTTCTCCACAAAAACTTCAAACCCCTGACCTTTCAAGTTGACCGTATCGATGCCAATATGGATCAACAAAGACAGGCCGTCGGCTGTCTGGAATCCAAGGGCATGTTTTGTCTCAAACACAAACACCACTTCGCCGTCTTCCGGCGCACATATCATATCTTCTTCCGGTGTAACGACTGCGCCATCGCCCATCATCTTCCCGGCAAATGCCTCATCGGGAGACGTACTCAGATCCGCAGCCACCCCTGTGATCGGGCTGGAAATGATCACCGTATCTTTCACCTTTTTCTCCGCCGTATCCGCTGTTTCTTTATCCGCTGTCCCGATCTGCGGCGCCGACTCTTCTGCTGCATACTCATCGGGAGCAGTTTCCAGATAATCTTCCAGGTTAGCCTTGATCACAGTGACATGGGGACCATAGATGATCTGGATACCCTGTCCCCGCTTCACGATACCTCTGGAACCGGTCTGTTTTAAAATGGCGTCATTGACTCTTTCCGCTTCTTTTACTGTCACACGGAGTCTGGTGGCACAGCAGTCCACATCGCTTATATTTTTCTTGCCGCCCAGTCCCCGGGTAATGGCCGCGCTCACTTCATCTGTGGCAGCCCCGCCATTGTTCCCTTCTTTCCGGGCATTCACATCTGCTTTGGTATACAGTTTGGTTTCCTCGTCATCGTCCTCTCTTCCCGGTGTCTTTAGATTGAGTTTCTTGATCAGTACGGTGAAGATCACATAGTAGAGGATGAAGTAAACGATGCCCGCCGGGATGATCAGCAGCCAGCTGGTCTTTTCATTCCCCTGGAGTATACCGAACATGAGCAGATCCAGGAAGCCGCCTGAAAATGTCAGTCCGACCGCGATATTGAGTATATGAGCCACCATGTAGGCAGAACCGGCCAGAATGACCTGTACCACGAACAGGATCGGCGCCACAAACAGGAAGGAAAATTCCAGAGGCTCTGTGATACCCGTCAGCATACAGGCAAGCGCTGCAGAAAGTAAAAGACCTCCTGCCGCTTTCTTTTTCTCCGGTTTCGCGCAGCGATACATGGCAAGCGCTGCTCCCGGAAGGCCAAAGATCATAAAGATGAACTCACCGGAGAAATACCGGGTGGCATCTGCGCTGAAGTGGACAATATCTGCGGAATTGGCCAGCTGGGCGAAGAAAATATTCTGTCCGCCCTGTACGAGCTGTCCGGCCACCTCCATCGTTCCGCCCACAGCTGTCTGCCAGAAAGGCATATAGAATACGTGATGAAGGCCAAAAGGTATGAGGGCCCGTTTGATGATACCAAAGATCAATGTGCCGATATAGCCGCTGCCGGTGACCAGGCCGCCCAAGGCATAGATACCATTCTGTACCACAGGCCAAACGAAATACATGGCAATGCCCACAAACATATAGACGACGGTGGAAATGATCGGAACAAACCGGGAACCGCCGAAAAAGGACAGAGCATTCGGCAAAACGATCTTGTGGAACCGGTTATGAAGGGCTGCCACGCCTAAACCGACGATGATACCACCAAACACACCCATCTGCAGGGAAGGTATACCGCAGACCGTGGCTACTGTACCATCCAGCACATCACCGATCACCGTTCCATTCGCATCGATCACACCATTGACGATGAGCATACCGCTGATGGCAACGTTCATGACAAAGTAAGCGATCAGGGCAGAAAGCGCAGAGACCTCCTTTTCCTTTTTTGCCATGCCAATGGCCACACCAACGGCAAAGATCAGCGGCAGGTTGTCAAACACAGCGCTGCCCACCTTATTCATGATGACTAGCAGTGCGTTGAGGATCGTTCCCTCCCCCAGGATGCTCTGGAGGCCGTAAGTGGCTATCGTTGTCTCATTGGTAAATGAGCTTCCGATACCAAGCAGTACGCCGGCCACCGGAAGGATAGCGATGGGCAGCATGAAGGAACGACCGATTCTTTGCAAAACACCGAAAATCTTGTCTTTCATAACATCCACTCCTTTTTTGAAATATGAATATAACAGGTGCTTTGTCTGATATTATTCCGTATTTCATAAAAAAGAGTACAAAAAAACATCAACCCACATAAATATACGGAATAACATCTATGTTGGTTAATGCCTGCATCTACAGTTACACACCAGTATGATATCTTTATTATAGTCTCTGGGCGAACTGCTGTCAAGCAGTAAATAACTAGACAGCCAAAAATCTCCGGTTCCGGAAAAACGTTCCGGTTCCGGAGAAAATCTGTCTTATCAAGATCATTCAACCGTCTCTTCCGATGGCCATTCCAAAACTTTTTCTTCCATCAGCTGCCATATTTCATCCCGTCCCTGCTTTGTCACGGCAGAAAAGGGGATGACAACTGTACCCTTTTCCAATTCCATACTCTGTTTCAGGATCTTCAACTGTTTTGCCACTTGACTGCGTTTCAGCTTATCCAGCTTGGTGGCGATGATCACCGGATGAAATCCCTGATCGAGTATCCACTGATACATCTGACGGTCATTGGCAGAGGCTTCGTGCCGGATATCCACGAGCAAAAAAACGATCTTAAGCTGTCTGGATGTGTGGAGATAACGTTCCACCATCTTTCCCCAACCGGCTTTAGCCGCTTCCGATACTTTGGCATAGCCATATCCGGGCAGATCCACAAAATAAAGTTCATCGTTCACCCGGTAAAAATTGATCGTCTGCGTTTTCCCCGGCTGGGATGAAGTCCGGGCCAGGGATTTTCTGTTCAGCAGACCATTGATCAATGACGACTTGCCCACATTGGATTTGCCAGCAAAAGCCACTTCCGGCAGTACATTTTCCGGCAGCACACTTGTCACGCCGCATACGGTTTCCAGATCTACTTTTTTTATAACGTGCATATTACGCTCCTTTATTTTCCGATTCTGAAGGAGTTTCTCTGACCAATGCTTCCTTCAGCACATCTTCCATTTTATCCACATAGATGAGTTCTATGCCATCCACGATTTCATCTTCCAGTTCTTCCACATCCTGACGGTTCTTTTTAGGCACGAGCACGGTTTTGATCTTTGCCGTTTTGGCTGCCAGTATCTTTTCTTTCAGACCGCCGATGGGAAGGACCCGCCCTCTCAGAGTGATCTCGCCGGTCATGGCCACATCGGCCCGCACTTTTATACCTGTGATGGCCGAGATCATGGCTGTGGCCATGGTAATGCCTGCTGAAGGGCCGTCTTTTGGTACAGCGCCTTCTGGGATATGGATGTGTATATCATGGGTATCAAAAAATTCCGGTTTGATATGGAGCCGGTTTCCCGCTGACCGGATATAACTGATACCGGCCACCGCTGATTCTTTCATCACATCTCCCAACTGCCCGGTCAGTTCAAACTTGCCTTTACCTGGGAGTACATTGACTTCCACAGAAAGAGTATCGCCGCCCACACTTGTCCAGGCGAGTCCACGGACGATGCCCACTTCATCCCGGCTATTGGCTTCATCGTAAGAATAGCGTTTCTTTCCCAGATATTTTTCGACCGCTTTGACTCCCACCTTCACGGAAGTTTTTTCATCTTCCATGATCTCCCGGGCAGCCTTTCGGCATATATCACCGATCCGTCGTTCCAGATTCCGGACACCGGCTTCCCTCGTATAGTACATGATGATATTTTCAAGGGCTTTATCGGTGATGCCCAGTTGGGATTTTTTCAGGCCATGCATCCGGATCTGTTTGGGGATCAGATGTTCCTTGGCGATGTGCATTTTTTCATTTTCCGTATAGGTGTTGACTTCGATCAATTCCATCCTATCCAGCAGCGGCCGCGGTATCGTGGATACGGTATTGGCTGTGGCGATGAAAAGCACCTCTGAAAGATCTAAAGGTAATTCGATATAATTGTCCCGGAACTTATCATTTTGCTCCGAATCCAATACTTCCAGAAGAGCAGAAAAAACGTCCCCTTTATAATCATTGCTGGCCTTATCCACCTCATCCAACAGCATGACCGGATTCTTCACCCCCGCATTTCGGAGGCCCGTGGCGATCCGGCCGGGCATGGCGCCCACATAGGTTTTTCGATGCCCCCGGATCTCCGCTTCATCCCGGACGCCGCCCAAGCTGATCCGGACATACTTTTTGTTGAGCGCTCTGGCCACTGAACGGGCAATGGAACTTTTTCCCGTTCCCGGAGGGCCCACCAGGCAGAGGATCGGACTCTCCCCTTTGCCGGTCAACTGGCGCACAGCCAGATATTCCAGTACCCGTTCTTTAACCTTTTCCAAACCGTAATGGTCCTCATCCAGTATCTTTGCCGCCTCTTTCAGGCTGACCTTTTCCTCATCCTTTTTATCCCAGGGCATGGACAGGAGTGTTTCGATGTAGCCCCGTATCACGCCGTTTTCCGATGGTATCCCGCCGGAACTGCGGAATCTTTCGATTTCTTTTTGTATTTTTTCCTTGATGGCGCTTCCTGCTTCAAGCGCCTCCAACTGCTTTTCAAATTCCTTGGCTTCCGCCTGGGTATTGTCCTCTCCCAGTTCCTCCCGGATCACTTTCATCTGCTCCCGCAGGATATACTCCCGCTGGTTTTTGTCTACCCGAGCCTTTACTTTTTCCTGTATCTCCCGGCCGATCCGTATCATCTGGATCTCTTTATCCATGAATACGGTCAACTGATCAAAACGCATCTGAAGGTCTGTCGTCTCCAGATACTTCTGCCGTTCTTTATAATCCATGGGCAGATTGATACAGAGCTGATCCACCAGATGTTCCAGATCCTCTTCGTCCATCAGCTGGCCGGCCAGATCCGCACTAAAGCTGGGATTGCTGGCAGAATAGGTCCTCAGACTGTCATGGAGATACCGCACCATCCCCTGCTGGGTCGTCTCATCCATGTCATTATCTGTGTGATCCAACACAGTTACCTCCGCTTTAAGCAGCGGCTCTGTCATCACCAGACTTTCCACACGGGCCCGGTATACCCCTTCCACCATCACTCTCAACATATTTTTCGGCAGTTTGACGATCTGTTTGATCTTGGCTACTGTCCCATATCCGTACAGATCCCGTTCCTCCGGATCTTCAGTCTGTGTATGCCTTTGTGTCACCAGCAGGACATTCTGATCTTTCATCATGGCTGCTTCCACAGCGAATTTGGATTTTCTCCGGCTGACCTCAAAATGAACAATCATATTCGGCAGGATCGTAAGCCCTCTCAGAGCTATTGCCGGCAGCTCCATACGTAAATCATTCATTTTTATCACCACTTTTCATTTTCAATCAATAAGGCTGTATCGGTTGATATATGGGATACTCCCAATCTACGGATACAGCCTTTTTTCTGTCATTTATGCAATCTCACCGCTGGTTTTCGGAACCTTTCTTCCCGCTTGCTTCCTGGAAGAAGTCCGCTCTCCATAAGTCAGTCTGGGTGCCCCCTTACCATCCACCACATCTTTGGTGATCGTACAGGAATCCACCAGATCATCGGATGGTATACGATACATGATATCCATCATGGTGTCTTCCATTATCGCTCTCAAGCCGCGGGCTCCGGTCTTTCTTTCAAAGGACCGGTGGGCGATCTCACGGATGGCTTCCGGTTCAAAATCAAGTCTGACGCCATCCAGTTCAAACAGGCGCTTATACTGTTTGACCAGCGCACTCTTTGGCTCAGTCAGTATGCGTACCAACGCTTCTTCATCCAAAAGATCCAACGCCACTGTCACCGGCACACGTCCCACAAATTCCGGGATCAGGCCAAACTTGATCAAATCTTCCGGCATGACTTGGCGGAACAGATCGCCGATGCTGACCTCATCCCGAGTCTGACGGATATCCGCATTAAAGCCAATAGCTTTCTTGCCGGTCCGGTCCTCGATGATCTTATCCAGTCCGTCAAACGCACCGCCACAAATGAACAGGATATTCGTTGTATCGATCTGGATAAACTCCTGATGGGGATGCTTACGTCCGCCTTGAGGCGGAACAGAAGCAATGGTGCCTTCCAGGATCTTTAACAGCGCCTGCTGGACGCCTTCGCCGGAAACATCTCTTGTAATGGAAACATTCTCCGACTTTTTGGATATTTTGTCAATCTCATCAATATAGATGATGCCATATTCTGCCCGACTCACATCGTAGTCTGCTGCCTGGAGCAGCTTAAGCAAGATATTCTCCACATCTTCACCAACATAACCAGCTTCGGTCAGGGTGGTGGCGTCTGCTATGGCAAAAGGTACATTCAGCATCTTTGCCAGCGTCTGTACAATATATGTTTTTCCGCTGCCGGTGGGGCCCACAAGCAGTACATTGCTCTTTTGGAGGTCAATGTCCTCATCCCTGCCTGCCATGATCCGCTTATAATGGTTATATACCGCCACGGACAACACTTTTTTCGCATCTTCCTGGCCGATAACATAGTCATCCAGAAACGCTTTCATCTCCACCGGCTTCATCAGACATATCTCATCGGTAAGTTCCATCTCCTCGGAAAATTCCTCGGCGATGATCTCAGAGCATATGCCGATACATTCATCACAAATATAAGCATTTGGACCTGCGATCAGTTTCCGGACCTGATCCTGCGTTTTGTTGCAGAACGAACATCTGGGAACTTTTTTATCATCTATCCGACTTGCCATGAATCTCCACCTCCGGTTTCAGATATCTAACGGCTGACAATGACTTCATCGATCAGACCATAAGCCTTTGCTTCTTCGGCAGTCATGTAATTATCTCTTTCCGTGTCTGCCGCGATCACATCCAAAGGCTGTCCTGTATTCGCTGCCAGTATCTCGTTCAGTCTCTGCTTTGTCTTCAGGATCTCTTCCGCCACGATCTTAATATCGGTGGCCTGTCCCTGAGCACCGCCGGAGGGCTGATGGATCATGATCTTGGCATTGGGCAAAGAAAGACGTTTGCCCTTGGCGCCTCCAGCCAGAAGAAAAGCTCCCATGCTGGCTGCCATACCCATACAGATGGTGGACACATCACACTTGATATAATTCATCGTGTCATAAATGGCCATTCCTGCGCTCACAGAACCGCCGGGACTATTGATATATAACTGGATATCCTTTCCCGGATCCTCCGCTTCCAGAAACAGCAACTGGGATACGATCAGATTGGCAGATACATCTGTCACTTCCTCCCCCAGAAAGATGATCCGGTCTTTTAACAGTCGTGAAAAGATATCATAGGATCTCTCTCCCCGGCTTGTCTGCTCTATGACATAAGGTACTAAACTCAATATTCATTCCTCCCTGATAATCTGCTATTTTTCAACAGCAGCATCGGTGATCAGATCCAAAGCGCTGTTGGCGATCATATCTTTCTTGATCACATCCGCCTGCTCATCATCGATGATCTCTTTGATCTTTTCAATATCCATCTTATAAGCGTCTGCCATCTTCTGAAGTTCTGCTTCATATGCTTCATCGGAAACAGTCAGATCCTCTGCTGCTGCAATCGCTTCAAGTACCAGACGGTTCTGGATGTTACGCAGCGCCTGGGGTTTCAACTGATCTTTCAGTGTCTGGAAGTTCAGACCAGTGAACTGGAAATACTGATCCAGGCTCAGTCCCTGGTAACTCAGTCTTTGCGCATACTCTTCGACCATATGTCCGGCCTGGGTTTCCACCATTGCATCCGGGATCTCCATGGTCGCGCCTTCGATCACAGCATCGATCACTTTCTGCTTTTTGGCTTCTTTTGCTTCCGCTTCTTTTTTCTCAAGAAGGTTCTTCTTCACATCTTCTTTATATTCTGCCAAAGTGTCAAAATCAGAAACATCCTGAGCGAACTCATCATCGATCTCTGGATATTCTTTTGTCTTTACTTCATGGACTTTTACTTTAAACAAAGCTTCCTTGCCAGCCAGGCTCTTTTCGCCGTACTCTTCCGGGAAGGTGACATGCACGTCCACATCATCGCCGGCCTTTGCTCCGATCAGCTGATCTTCAAATCCGGGGATAAATGTGCCGGAACCAAGAACCAGTTCATAACCTTCTGCGCTGCCGCCATCAAACAGTTCTCCGTTTACAGAGCCTGCATAATCGATGATAACAGAGTCGTCCTTTTCTGCCGGGCGATCCACAGTCAGTTCTCTGGCGTTCTGCTCCTGAACCTTTTTAACTTCTTCATCCACTTCTTCGTCCGTTACTTCTACTTCGGTCTTTTCCACTTCAATGCCTTTATACTGACCCAAAGTCACTTCCGGTTTAACAGCAACTTCCGCAGTAAAGATGAACGGTTTTCCCTTTTCGATCTGTACCACATCAATGGACGGAGTGGAGGCGATCTCCAGGTCGCATTCCTTTGCTGCGTTTTCATAAGCTGTTGGAATTATATCATTGGCCGCATCTTCATAGAAAACGCTGGCGCCATACATCTTTTCGATCATCACCTGAGGCGCTTTGCCTTTACGAAAGCCTGGAACGGAAATCCGGGACTTGCTCTTATTGTAAGCTTTTGTCAGGGCCTTATTAAAATCTTCCGCAGATACTTCAATGGTCAGCTTGGCCATATTCTTTTCCAGTTTCTCTACCTGTACACTCATTATATTCTGATCCTCCTTATATATGCCTGCTTCACCAGAATCGCCCTGTCGGCCTGATGGAACCGGCGCGCATTTTTATGCAATCAATCTATAGTATATAATAAAGCCGGGCATCTGTAAAGAAAAAAAACAGCCTTATTCAAACCGTTTTTTTGAATAAGGCTGTTTTCTGTTTTGCAGGACCTTTCGGCCAAGAGTGTCGATAATGAACGATATGCCCTGTTTTTAGTTCTGGCCGGACATCTGCTGTTCCTGTCTCTGGATCATCTGACGGACCATTTCACCGCCGATGGAACCTGCCTCAGCAGAAGTCAGATCGCCATTGTAACCGTTCTTTAAGTTCACACCCAGTTCACTGGCTACTTCCATTTTAAATTTATCCATGGCGCTTTTTGCCTGGGGTACTTCCATACGGCTGCCATTGGATTTTGTTCCGCTTGTATTGGACATTCTTTTCACCTCCAAATCGAATTTGTCAGACAAACGTTTTGTTTGTCTACACTGTTAGTATGCCGCTGCTTTTTTTTAATATGTTGGAAGTTTTTGTCTCTCCATCTGTAAAAATATTTATTTTCAAAATCCTATCCCTCACTGATGACATTTTATCGCATCTGGGCTATGATACAAAGGAACCTTTCTATATAATAATGTAAAAAAAGAAGTACAGGAGAATGCCATTATGGAAATCGAAAGAAAGTATCGCATCCATCATCTGCCGTTTGATCCGGATATCTATCCCCACACGGATATCGAACAAGGATATCTGTGTACCCGTCCGGTCATACGGGCCAGAAAGGATGGCGACCGTTATTATATGACATATAAAGGAGAGGGGCTGCTTGCCCGTGAAGAATATGACCTGCCCCTGGACGCGTCTTCCTATCGGCATCTCATCGCAAAAGCCGATGGGATTCGGATCGCAAAAACCCGTTACCGCATTCCAGCCCAAAACGGTCTGACCATCGAATTGGATATTTTCCACGGAACCTACGAAGGTCTGATCCTGGCAGAAGTGGAATTTCCGGATATGGAAGCAGCCGAGCATTTTACGCCGCCCGATTACTTTGGGGAAGAGGTGACTTTTGATCCGAAGTTTCAAAATTCTTTCCTCAGCCGCAAAGAAAATGCCGGATCAAATAAATTTCTGTAACAAAAAGAAGAACCGCAGGACCCTGTCGGTTCTTCTTTTAGGTGTTCCTTCCATCAGCGCCGCTTAAGCAGGCTGTCCGCAGAACATAGGTATGGTTCTGATCATAAATTCTCTTTTAATACAGCTTCCACTGCCGCTGCTGCTGCGTCTTCATCTTCACCTTCGAATGTGATGACAACTTCATCGTTCTGTTTTACGCAAAGACCCATAACGCCGAAAATCCTCTTTAAGTCGCCGCTCTTCTCACCTTTTTTGATTGTAATTTTACTCTTAAATCCAGCGGCTGCCTTTACCAAAATTCCTGCCGGTCTGGCATGGATACCTTCCGGGTCTGTAACAACATACTTGATTTCTTTCATTTCTCTTCTCTCCTTCATCGTTATTGTCAGCCGTTCATTCATCGAGGCTATACCTATATTATACTTGTTTTATCCACTTTTTCAATATCTTAAATGTAATAATTAAACAATGAATGCCGCCAAAAAACGTATTTTTTTGTAATATATCCCTTTATTTTTTCATAATCAACCAAAAGCGTCTGAGATATATCATGTCTCCTGAGCTATTGGAAATATATTTTATCGCATAGAACGCTATTTCCTTTGAACTAAAAAAGTGCCTGGACTCAGGCACTTTTCAGATGCGGATAACAGGAATCGAACCTGCACGGTTGCCCACCAGATCCTAAGTCTGGCGCGTCTGCCAGTTCCGCCATATCCGCATGTTCATATATATACAGAGGCGACATAAGCCTCGATGTATAAAATTAAAGCAGCAACCTTGCGGTTACTGCTTTAGTGAGACATCGGGGATTCGAACCCCGGACAACTTGATTAAAA
>DVLT01000070.1 GCA_018715345.1 Candidatus Onthocola gallistercoris | reverse complement strand
CACTGCCCAGACCATCCACATAAGTCTGTGCTTCATCTGCGCACTGCTGCTTTTCTTCATCTGTCAGCTCCACATTATAGTCGCCTGCCTTGGCAATGAGGATCTCCGTCCGCACAAGGCCATTGTACAGCTCATTCTTAGCATAATCGCCAAGCAGGGTACCGTCATCCATGGTGGTATTCCAGGGCGACTCGCCATACTGGGTCGTATAAAAGTCACGCAGCTGATAAAGATATACATTCATCTCCAACATGGAAATGGTCTGATCTCCGACAGTGATCACCGCAATGCTATTCTCCTCCCGCGCATCTGCTTCCGTCTCCGTCTGGGATCCGTTCCCACTGGTACTTTCGGAAGTGGTCGGATTCGTAGTCTCGCCTGTAGTCTGCCCATTGTTGTTCCTGAGAATGAACATGCCGATCATCACACCGATGATCGCGCCGATGATAACGCCGCATATAAAACAGAATACAGCAAAACCTGCTTTATTCTTCTTCATATTAAACTCCTTTCAACACTTTTCCCGTCTTTGCCTTCCCAGTATAACATATTCTGACCAAATTGAGTAGCACATTTCTTCATTTGCATATTATAACTATATAGGTATTTTACCTGTCTCAGATCAAGGAGGATTCTATGGAACCTTTGTTAAGCGTCAATAAAATTGACTATGCCTATCACACACTGGAGGGAGAAACAAAGGCGCTGAATCATCTTTCCTTTCAAGTTCATTTTAATGAATTTCTTGGGATCATCGGGCCCAGCGGCTGCGGCAAAACGACGCTCTTATCTTTGATCTTCGGATTGCTCACGCCGGAGGCCGGCGAAATAAAGATTCACGAAGCCGTTTCAAAAGACCAGCAGATGCCCATCGGATACATGCTCCAAAAAGACCATCTTTTTGAATGGCGCACGATCTATCAAAATGTCACTCTGGGGCTTGAGATCAACCATCAGATGAATCCCGGATATATAAAACCGGTGGAACAGATGCTCCGGGATTATGGGCTGGATGCATTCAAAAACGCCCGCCCTTCCCAGTTATCCGGCGGCATGCGCCAGCGGGCAGCGCTCATCCGCACATTGGCCATGAAGCCCAATCTGCTTTTGCTGGATGAGCCTTTCTCCGCCCTGGATTACCAGACTCGACTCAATGTGGCTGAGGACGTTTACAAAATACTGCGCAGGAAACATAAAAGCGCCATACTGGTGACCCATGATATCTCTGAAGCCATCAGTTTCTGCGATCGGGTCATCGTCCTGTCCGGCCGTCCGAGTTCTGTCAAAGCAGAAGTACCCATCCAACTGACACTGGATGAAAAAACACCTCTGAAAGCCCGGTCTGCCAAAGAATTTAAAGACTATTTCAATCAACTGTGGGGTGAACTAAATGGATAGACAGAAAGCCTTTTTAAATGATCACCGGCGTCACCGCCGTTTTATACGCTTTTTCCAGATCCTCATCGCCATTGCATTTTTCGGCTTATGGGAAGTGACCACCCGTGTCCATGTTTTGGACGCGTTCATTTTCAGCAGTCCTTCCCGCATCCTGACCACCTTTAGCGAAATGGCCCGGGATGGCACGATTTTTTATCATATCGGCATCACCCTGTTTGAAACTTTACTCAGTTTTATCATCGTGCTGATCCTTGGCACCGCTATATCCGTCCTGCTTTGGTGGAACCGGAAGGCCGCTGTTATCTCCGAGCCCTATCTGATCGTACTCAACAGCCTGCCAAAGACGGCTCTGGCGCCCATCCTCATCGTATGGCTGGGCAATAATATGAAAACCATCATCGTATGTGCGGTCTCCCTGGCCATCTTCAGTACGATCATCAATCTCTATACCAGTTTTACAGAAATGGATGCGGATAAACTGCTGCTCATCCGTACGCTGGGCGGCGGCAAAAAAGAAATCCTTTCCAAAGTCATCCTTCCCGGCAGTATTCCCACACTGATCAGTAATATGAAGGTGAATATCGGCCTCTGTCTGGTTGGCGTCATCATCGGAGAATTTCTCGCCGCCAACGCCGGGATCGGCTACCTGATCATCTATGGCAGTCAGGTTTTCAAACTCAGCTGGGTCATCATGAGCATCGTTCTTCTGTGCATCATCGCCATGGGACTATATGCCCTCATTGGCGCCATCGAAAAACTTTATCGGAAGCAGCTCTGATATCTGATTTTTTTAGAGTCCTGTATCCCATTTCCTCCGGCAAAAGCGTCTTGACCCGGTACGAAATATGCAAAATCCGGAGTAAACGCCGTCATCATCGGCCTTTATCTCCGGATTTTTCCTTTGATGTTTTCTTCTCTTTTTCACGATTCTTTAAAAATATCCCCATCTTTCGGCATACCTCCAGAATTCATAATAAAACGTCAGGTTTTTTCGGATACAGCTCTGAAATAATTCGGAACCTTTTGCGCCCAGTTTCAGACTGGCGCAGACGGTGCTGGATACAACCGTATCAAAACGAAAATATTTCTCATCTGAAATGTGGAATGCCGGCTGTTCCTTTGTGGGCGAATGACGGGCTCGGATGGCCGCGTCTCCCACCAGGATCTCTCCCCCGCCTCCCATCCATACGCTTTCCTGGCACAGCCGGGAAAAATAGGGTTCCGGATTTTTCAGGGAATAATAGCTGTAAAGCATGTCATGGGTCAGCTTTACCGTATCCGGTATCTTCCTGTTAATATGCCAGGATCTTCTGTATTTTGCATTTTTGTCATAGGTTGTTCCAGACATATTCCTTCTCCTCCAAATGGATTGTAAAAAACCACTCTTTGGCAGTCAACCGTCATGGTTTAATCAGGAATTATATCGGATAAACAGTAATTTTTCGCGGCATTTTGCTGAAATATTTCCGTCATATTTTATACGATCCCAAGATCTGGGCGCCGGTAAATCTTTCGACAAAAAAACAAGCGAATGTCTTTTCAGGCTTTCGCTTGTTTTTCATGGATCTTATTTAAATGTTTTTCCAATTTTATCACTTTTAGCCAAAGATCCGATAAAGCTTTGTTCCACACGGACGACGGCATAAAGCTTGTCATGGGTACGATGTATCTTATCGCCTATCCTCTTGGCAATATCGGCAGCATGATCCATATCGTCCGGCGATACGACCACATCAAAGATGAGATTGGTATGGGTCTCTCCCCGGACCATACGAAAGTCATGTACCTGCCATGAATCATTTTCCTCTTTGACAAGCGCCTCCACTTCCTGGCGGCACACGTTCAGTTCCGGATCATCTGTGACAATGGGATCCATATGGATCGTGGCTTCACACATGAAACGTTTGTCCAGTTCCTTTTCAATATTGTCGATCATGTCGTGGGCTTTTAAAATATCGGCCTTATAGGATACCTCTGCGTGCAGTGAGATCAGCCGGCGGCCCGGACCGTAATCGTGAACGATCATATCATGGACGCCCAGCACGCCGTCATAACTCATGACCAGCTGATAGATCTCCTGGACCAGTTCCGGCGAAGGTGCTGATCCCAGTAGCGGCTGGATCGTATCCTTTGCTGTGGAAAATCCGGAAAAAATAACAAATACAGCCACAATAGCTCCCACAATGCCATCCATATTCACGCCAGTTGTACCAAATATGATCATACCCAAGAGTACAGCGCCGGTGGATATGCAATCGCTCAAACTGTCCGCAGCAGTGGCTTTCATGGCTTCCGAATCGATCCGTTTACCCAGATTTCGGTTAAAACTCGCCATCCACAGCTTGACCAATATGGAAGCGACCAGGATAAGAACAGACCACGTTCCAAATGTCAGTTCCTCCGGGTGGAAGATTTTTGCCACAGATGACTGGAGCAATTCAACCCCCATCAGCAAAATGGCAGCCGCAATAAACAGTCCAGACAGATACTCGATCCTTCCATGCCCAAAAGGATGCCCCGGATCTGCCGGCTTTCCCGCCATTTTAAATCCCAACAGCGTGACCACCGATGAAGCTGCATCGGACAGGTTATTGAACGCATCCGCCATGATGGACACGGCTCCGGTCATCCAGCCTGCAAAAAGTTTCAGCAAACATAATAAAACGTTGCACAGGATGCCCACACTGCCGCTCAGCAAGCCATAGATCTGGCGCACCTTCGGATCATGGATATCGCTCCCGTTTTTTACAAACATACGCACTAGTAACTGAGTCATGATCATTCCCCACATATTCTGAATATTTAGCTGTATATTATATCATATTGTGATCAAAAATCAAGACTCGGTCAGATCCTTCAGGTTTCTGTTTTTTCCTTCGGCGTCCAGAAATCTCTCGGATCCCAGTCCATATAGCTGCACAATACCAAAAGTTCTTCACCGCTCAATGACAGCCGGCATCCTTCCTCCAGTTTTGAAATGTTTATTCCCGTATCCTGGCTGATCTCTTCCAGAGAATAGCCCTCATCCACAAGTTTTTTACGAATTTTTACTGAAATATCCATCGTCTTTTCCCTTATCTGAAGAAATTATGTTTTATACTTTTATTATATTCTTGTTTTTAAAGAATATCAATATATTGATTGACACGCTGTGAGACTACAGGCTAAAATTAAACAACAGAGAGGTGACATCATGAAAAATCCATTGATAGCAGAACGATTAAAATTTTACCGAAAGAAATGCAATTTAAGTGTGGAAGCTGTATCTAAAGCCCTTTCCACACCGGATGTACCTGTCGCCAAAAAGACAGTCTATGGCTGGGAAAGCGGTCACACACAGCCGGATGCCGATACGTTAATGCGTCTGTGTGATCTGTATCATATTGCCGATATCCTTGGAACCTTTGGTTACCGCCACAGTGATACACCGCCTCATTTAAATTTAAGCCGGTATGAGAAGGAGATCATCCGTCAATACCGCAGGCATCCGGAAATGCACGATGCCATCCACCGTATTCTCTACATGGAGGAATCCGATGTCCCCGAACCTCCCGACGATCACTATTATTTCTAAAATCAGATAAAAGCGTTCAGGCTCTCCCGAATCGGCACGCCTGAACGCTTTTTTATCCATCGATCCATGATCTATTCCCCGAATAAAATACCATACTGGACGATTTTATAATTTTCGATCTCTTGGGTATAAATGGTACTTTCCAGATGACTGTAGGCATTGCCCTGGATGTCTTTATAACCGGCAAAGGACAGCACCGGCACACTCATACGGAAATCATTCAGATAGTCCCCATAGTCACCCGTTGGAATGCCTGCATATTTCAGCACGTCCTGCGCCAGAAAATTCAGGCTGGTCTCCGCTCCCTCTTCATCCGGCAGATCATAATTGGCCCATATGATATAGGGAACTTTAAATTTATCCAAATACTGGCTCATGTCCATTTCATCCTGCTCCACGCCATAGGCCAAGTCCAAAAACTCCTGTTCAAGGGCCGGCTGGTGATCGCCGAACATGACCAGGATAACCGGTTCATCAAAATCTTCCAGATATCGGATCAGTGTTTCAAAGGCTTCATCGGTCTTATGGACTAAGGTCAGATACTGTTCCGCCAGGGGATATTTCCCCGGAGCGTTCTCCACAAATACTTCTGTCTCGAAATCTTC
>DVLT01000069.1 GCA_018715345.1 Candidatus Onthocola gallistercoris | reverse complement strand
ATGGAAATTACTCTAAGCCCCAAAATAAGTGCTGGATATCGTTTAATCGTAAATTCCCTTATAGAAAAATATAATCCTAGTGCCTTAATTCATAATAGTTCTTTATTAGGTTTAATATAATTTGGAAATTTGGTTATCATTCTGTTATCACAAACGGTTGTCAGGATACTCTCCCGGCAACCGTTTTTCTATACTGTTCGTTATTCTTTACTGCTCTTTTTACATATTTCCAGGTAACAGAAAAACCCGTAGAACCGAAGTTCTACGGGTATCTTACGTTTGGACACAACGTTATCTTACGATAACAAATCTATATTCAGATTTTATTACTCGATGATCGTAGCAACACGGCCAGATCCAACTGTACGTCCGCCTTCACGGATGGCGAATGTAAGACCCTGCTCCATAGCGATCGGGTGGATCAGTTCGATGGTCATCTCTACGTTGTCACCAGGCATACACATCTCTGTACCTTCCGGCAGAGAGATCACACCTGTGATATCTGTTGTTCTGAAATAGAACTGCGGTCTGTAGTTGTTGAAGAACGGTGTATGACGTCCACCTTCATCTTTTGTCAGAACGTAAACCTGAGCTGTGAACTTTTTGTGAGGATGAACACTGCCCGGTTTTGCGAGAACCTGTCCTCTTTCGATCTCAGTTCTCTGAACACCACGGAGCAGACAACCGATGTTATCACCAGCCTGAGCCTCGTCAAGCAGTTTACGGAACATCTCGATACCTGTTACAACTACTTTACGTGTTTCTTCTTTAACGCCTACGATCTCAACTTCTTCAGACAGATGCAGAACACCACGCTCTACTCTACCTGTAGCAACTGTACCACGGCCTGTGATGGAGAAGATATCCTCGATCGGCATCAGGAACGGTTTGTCTGTAGCACGCTGCGGATCCGGGATCCACTCGTCAACAGCTTCCATCAGCTCGATGATCTTGTCGCCCCACTCTCCGCTCGGATCTTCCAGAGCTTTCAGAGCAGAACCTTTGATGATCGGAGTGTCATCGCCCGGGAAGTCATACTCGTTGAGCAGTTCACGAACTTCCATCTCAACCAGCTCAAGAAGCTCTTCGTCATCAACCATATCGCATTTGTTCAGGAATACAACGATATACGGAACACCTACCTGACGGGAAAGAAGGATGTGCTCTCTTGTCTGAGCCATAACACCATCTGTAGCAGCAACAACCAAGATAGCTCCGTCCATCTGAGCAGCGCCTGTGATCATGTTCTTAACGTAGTCGGCATGGCCAGGGCAGTCAACGTGTGCATAGTGACGTTTCGGTGTTTCATATTCTACATGAGCTGTGGAAATTGTGATACCACGCTCTCTTTCTTCCGGAGCTTTATCGATGTTCTCGAATGCAACAGCTTCGCCAGTACCATATCTCTCATGAAGAGTTTTTGTGATAGCAGCTGTCAGAGTTGTTTTACCATGGTCAACGTGACCAATTGTACCAATGTTACAATGCGGTTTGGTTCTCTCAAACTTAGCTTTTGCCATTTTTACGTCCTCCTTTAATACGCGCCCTTTCTTCTATCTGTTGAGGGCTGTTTATATCGGCTATCTCTGATTATATTTCATTTTATCCAGATATTCAAGCCTGATTTTTTATTTCATTATTTTTCTTTGGAGCTTAATACTTTCTCGGATACGCTCTTCGGAACCTGCTCATATCTCTCAAAGAACATGGAGTAGTTTCCACGTCCCTGAGTTCTGGAACGAAGGTCTGTGGAGTATCCGAACATCTCAGCCAGCGGTACATAAGCTTTGATCATCTTACCTCCGCCGATGTCTTCCATACCTTCGATCCGGCCACGACGGGAGTTGATATCACCGATAACATCACCCATATAGTCCTCCGGTGTGGTTACTTCCACCTTCATGATCGGCTCAAGAAGTACCGGATTACCTTTCTTCATGGCATCCTTGAAGGCCAGAGAACCGGCAATGTGGAATGCCATTTCGGAAGAGTCGACTTCATGGTAAGAACCATCGAATACGTTGGCATGTACGCCCAATACCGGATAGCCGCCGAGAACACCGGCTCTTGCAGCTTCCTCGATACCTTCGCCGACTGCCGGGATGTATTCCTTCGGGATCGCTCCGCCGACAACAGTGGATTCAAATTTGAATGTCTCCTCACCATTGGGATCCATCGGTGTGAAGATAACTTTACAGTGACCATACTGTCCACGGCCACCGGACTGTTTCGCATATTTGCTGTCCACTGTGACTTCTTTTGTAAATGTTTCTTTATAAGCAACCTGGGGAGCGCCCACATTGGCCTCTACCTTAAATTCACGGAGCAGACGGTCAACGATGATCTCCAGATGAAGCTCACCCATACCGGCGATGATGGTCTGGCCGGTTTCATGATCGGTATGAGCACGGAAAGTCGGGTCCTCCTCAGCCAGTTTTGCAAGGGCTTCGCCCAGTTTGCCCTGGCCGGCTTTTGTCTTGGGCTCAATGGCCAGCTCGATAACCGGTTCCGGGAATTCCATGGACTCAAGGATAACCGGATGCTGCTCATCACAGATGGTATCACCGGTTGTTGAGAACTTGAAACCGATGGCTGCCGCGATATCACCGGAATATACTTTGTCCAGCTCATGTCTCTTGTTGGCATGCATCTGAAGGATACGTCCAACACGTTCTTTTTTGCCCTTTGTGGCATTCAATGTATAGGATCCGGAATTAAGTGTACCGGAATATACTCTGAAGTAAGCCAGTTTTCCGACAAACGGGTCGGTCATGATCTTAAATACCAGAGCGGAGAAGGGCTCTTCGTCAGAAGAATGTCTCTCGATCTCATTGCCGTCCATATCCACACCTTTGATGGCCGGGATATCTGTCGGAGCCGGCATGTATTCAATGATCGCATCCAAAAGTTTCTGAACGCCTTTGTTTCTGTAAGCAGAACCGCAGCAAACCGGGATCGCTGTACATTCACAGGTCGCCTTACGCAACACCGCTTTCATAGACTCTACAGAAGGTTCTTCACCTTCCAGATATTCCATCATCAGGTCATCGTCCAACTCACAGATCTTTTCCACAAGTTCTGTATGATACAGTTCTGCGTCATCCGCCATATCTGCCGGAATATCTGTGATGGAGATGTCTTCACCCTTATCATCATTATAGATGTAAGCTTTCATCTCAAACAGGTCGATGATCCCCTGGAATTCATCTTCCTTACCGATCGGTAACTGTAAGATAATGGCGTTTTTGCCCAGACGTGTTCGGATCTGGTCAACTGCGCCGTAGAAGTTTGCACCCAGGATATCCATCTTGTTGATAAATGCCATTCTGGGTACGTTGTAAGTATCAGCCTGACGCCATACATTCTCGGACTGAGGCTCCACACCGCCCTTTGCACAGAATACGCCGACTGCTCCGTCGAGTACTCGCAGAGAACGTTCAACCTCTACCGTAAAGTCAACGTGTCCAGGAGTATCAATGATATTGATACGATATTCATCAGCACCTTCTTTAGGTTTGCAGTTTTCCTGCGGTGTCCAGTGACATGTTGTGGCGGCTGAAGTGATGGTGATACCCCTTTCCTGTTCCTGCTCCATCCAGTCCATGGTCGCAGTACCTTCGTGGGTATCGCCGATCTTATAGTTTACACCAGTGTAATACAGGATACGCTCAGTCAATGTGGTCTTACCGGCATCGATATGAGCCATGATACCTATATTTCTGGTTCTCTCCAATGGATACTCTCTACCAGCCAAGGATAATTCCTCCTTATAAATGAATCAGGCAGCAAGGCCGCTATTACCATCTGTAATGAGCGAATGCCTTGTTTGCTTCTGCCATTTTGTGCATGTCTTCTTTTCTCTTAACAGATGCGCCTGTGTTGTTTGCCGCATCCATGATCTCTTTAGCCAGTCTTTCTTCCTGAGTCTTCTCGCCTCTCTTGCGGGAAAACAGGGTCAACCAGCGAAGAGCCAGCGCCTGTCTTCTTTCCGGGCGCACTTCGATGGGCACCTGATAAGTGGCACCACCGATACGGCGTGCTTTAACTTCCAGAACAGGCATAATGTTATTCATCGCTTCTTCAAAAACTTCAACAGCGTCCTTACCGGTCTCAGCTGCAACTCTTTCAAATGCGCCGTAAACGATCTTCTGAGCCACGCCTTTCTTTCCGTCCAGCATGATGTTGTTGATCAGCTTTGTGACAACTTTATTATTGTAAATCGGATCCGCTAATACGTCTCTCTTTGCAATATGTCCTTTTCTTGGCACGTTACTTCCCTCCTTAATATTATCCGGAGCTCATCCGGACTATTTAATTCATAGGTACTCACTCGGAATGTCCTACGTGTTCGCGCCGAATCTGCGTTTATTCTATCATCCTGCAACCTTTGTTACGGTAAAAATAATGCTACATTCGCCGCAATAGTAATGAATTTAAAACCGATTATTTTTTAGCGTCCTTCGGTCTCTTAGCGCCGTATTTGGAACGGGCCTGACGTCTCTTGGCGACACCAGCTGTATCAAGTGTACCTCTGATGATATGGTATCTTGTACCTGGTAAGTCTTTTACCCTACCGCCACGGATGAGAACAACGCTATGCTCCTGAAGGTTGTGGCCTTCACCCGGAATGTAGCTTGTTACCTCGATACCGTTGGAAAGACGAACTCTGGCGATCTTTCTCAGAGCTGAGTTAGGCTTCTTAGGAGTCGCTGTCTTTACTGCAGTACAAACGCCTCTCTTCTGAGGAGCGGACTGATCGGTCGGTCTTTTGTGAAGGGAGTTGTAACCTTTCTGAAGTGCCGGTGCAGTTGACTTCTTTTCTACGGTCTGTCTTCCTTTTCTTACTAACTGGTTAAATGTTGGCATTAATTTCACCTCCTGCAAAAATTGATGGTTGCCGTTTCTATCACGGTTTTATGGGCGCAAAAAGAGTGTATCCTTTTTGCACACTTATTGAGTATATCAATTCACATTTCGCTTGTCAATGTCTTTTCTTTGAACTTTTCAAGTTTTACGTGAATTTTACGCCGTATATCCTCTGGTGCAAAGGCTGCGTCTGCCGCATAAGCCATCATATTCCATATGTCCATCCGGCCCAATCCCATTTTCTCCATCGCGAGTTCGATCTCCCGGCTCATGCTGGTGGCCGAAACCGTCCGGTTATCTGTGTTGATGCACACGTATAGCCCTTCGGCCAGTAAATCTTTCATCGGATGATCGGACAGATCGTTCACTGCCTTTGTCTGCAGATTGCTTGTGGGACACATTTCCAGCAATACATGCTGATCACGACACATATTTAATATGGAAGGATCTCCCTTGGCCGCGATACCATGACCGATCCGGGATGCCCCCAGCTGTATGGCTGTACGGATATTTTCACTGCTGCCGCATTCACCGGCATGTATCGTTATAGGTATGCCCATTTCCCGGGCCTTTTTAAACATGTCTCGATGGATTTCCGGCGGAAAATCCGCCTCCCCTCCGGCCAGATCCACACCACAGACCCCTTTCCCCAGAAAACGGCCCGCCGCTTCGGCCACCTGGATATTGATCTTGGGATCCATGTGCCGCATGCCGCACAGGATCACGCCGCCATATACGCCAAAGTCCCTTTTGCCTTCTTGCATCCCATTGACGACACTTCCGATCACTTCATCCATCCCCAATCCCGGATGGACTGACAAGGCAGGGGCAAATCGCATTTCCAGATAAACCACATTCTCCGCCGCCGCATCCCGTACCAATTCATAAGCCGCCTTTTTCAAATGTCCGGCGGTCTGCAGACATTGTACCGGAAGGTCGAACCGTTTCAAGTACTCGTCCAAGCTGGCGCAGTCCGCCGGCGCCTGCAGAAGTGCCCTGGCCGCGTCATCGTTTTCTGGCAACTTTGATCCATCCGTATCCATTGTCATTTCAGCCAAAAAATCTCGTATGGTATCCAGACGCATAGAGCCGTCCAGGTGGCAATGAAGTTCCACTTTCGGAAGCGCCCGGATCCATTCACGATCCATCTCTGACATTCCGATTCTTTTATCGTACATGATGCAACCTCCCTTTTCCCAAAACCTTCCATCCGCTTTATCATGCAAAAAGTCCCCGGCGTCCTGCCTGGCAGATGGCACCGGGAACTTTTTTATCGATTTATTCTTCTGTCACGGCCGGAATCATTTCGTCATCCGTTTCTTCTTCCATCTCCTGGGATTCGGCTTTTGCATCCGCTTCAGGCTCGGTTGCAGCTCTTTCCGCTGCTTCCCGGGCTTTTTGCGCTTCAAGCTTTTCCTGGAGGGTGGGCATACCATCTGTATTCAGACGGATATTCCGGTACCGCTTCATACCTGTACCAGCCGGGATCAGTTTACCGATCAATACGTTCTCTTTCAGGCCGATCAGCTGATCCACCTTGCCTTTGATGGCCGCTTCTGTCAGGACTTTCGTCGTCTCCTGGAAGGAGGCGGCAGACAAGAAGGAGTCTGTTGCCAGAGAAGCCTTGGTGATACCGAGCATCACCTGAGTGCCTTCTGCCGGTTCCTTACCTGCTTCTTTCAGGTTCTCATTGATCTCCTCAAAGTCAAGCACATCCACCAATGTACCCGGCAGATAATCGGTATCGCCGCTCTGCTCGATGCGGATCTTCTTCAGCATCTGGCGCACGATCACTTCCACGTGTTTGTCGTTGATCTCAACACCCTGGAGACGATATACTCTCTGAACTTCACGGATCATGTAATCCTGAACCGCGCGGACACCTTTGATCTTCAGGATGTCATGGGGGTTCACACTACCTTCGGTCAGTTCATCACCGGCTTCGATCTCCTGTCCGTCCGTCACTTTGATCCGGGAACCATAGGGGATCAGATAAGCCTTTGTTTCGCCTGTCTCCTTATTGGAAACCACAACTTCACGTTTCTTCTTCGTATCTTTGATGGTGATCGTACCGCCAAATTCGGAAATGATGGCAAGTCCCTTCGGTTTACGTGCTTCAAAAAGCTCCTCGACACGGGGAAGACCCTGTGTGATATCGTCGCCGGCCACACCGCCGGTATGGAAGGTACGCATGGTCAGCTGGGTACCCGGTTCACCGATGGACTGGGCCGCGATGATACCGACAGCTTCACCCACCTGCACAGGCTGGCCGGTGGCCATGTTGGCGCCGTAGCATTTCGCACATACACCCAGATGGGAACGGCAGGAAAGGACTGTACGGATCTTCACCCGTTTCAGGTCGGTCTTGGCAACTCTTGCCGCCCGTTTCGGCGTGATCATCGTGTTGGCTTTCACGAGTACTTCGCCGGTCTCAGGATCCACGATGTCCTCCGCCGCATAACGGCCAGTCATACGTTCTTCCAGACTTTCGATCATTTCACGGCCATCCTCAAAGGCTTCGATCCACATACCCGGGATCTCGCCCATTCCTTCGCAGCAGTCGGTTTCACGGATGATCAGATCCTGGGATACATCCACCAGACGACGGGTCAGGTAACCGGAGTCGGCAGTACGCAGCGCCGTATCAGACAGACCTTTCCGGGCGCCATGGGCAGAAATAAAGTATTCCAGTACGTCCAGACCTTCACGGAAGTTGGACCGGATGGGCAACTCGATGGTCCGTCCAGATGTATCCGCCATAAGTCCACGCATACCTGCCAGCTGTTTGATCTGCTGATTGGAACCACGGGCTCCGGAATCGGCCATCATGTAAATATTGTTGTATTTATCCAAATTGGAAAGCAGCGCGTCTGTGATCTTATCATCCGCGTTCTTCCATGTTTCGATCACGGCTTTATACCGTTCTTCTTCTGTCACAAAACCACGGCGGAAGTTTTTGGTGATCTTTTCGATGGTCTCCTCGGCTTCCATGATCAGATCTCTCTTTTCAGCCGGCACTGTCATATCCGATACAGATACGGTGATGGCGCTGATCGTCGAATATTTGTAACCTGTAGCTTTGATATCATCCAATACCTCTGCGGTCTTGGTCGCCCCATGGGTATTGATACATTTGTCAATGATCTGTTTTAACTGCTTTTTGCCCACAAGGAAGTCGATCTCCAAAGCCAGATCATTTTCCGGGTTTGAACGATCCACAAATCCCAGATCCTGTGGAATGATCTCGTTGAAGATGAATCTTCCCAAAGTGGAGGTGATCACACCGGTCTTTTTCACTCCGTTGACCGTCACCGTCCGGCGGATCTTCACCGGAGCCTGGAGAGTGATCACTTTATTTTCATAAGCCAGGATGGCTTCGTTCACATCCCGGAAGAATTTGCCTTCGCCCTTATCACCCGGTTTTTCCAAAGTCAGGTAATAGATGCCAAGGACCATATCCTGGGAAGGCACAGCCACCGGCGCGCCATCGGAAGGTTTCAGCAGGTTGTTTGGTGAAAGGAGCATGAAACGGCACTCCGCCTGAGCTTCCACAAACAACGGTACATGGACGGCCATCTGGTCGCCATCGAAGTCGGCATTGTAGGCCGTACAAACCAACGGATGCAGTTTGATGGCCTTGCCTTCCACAAGTACCGGTTCGAAAGCCTGGATACCCAGACGATGGAGTGTGGGGGCACGGTTCAGCATGACCGGATGCTCTTTGATCACATCTTCCAGCACATCCCATACTTCCGGCTGGAGACGTTCCACCATCTTCTTGGCAGCTTTGATATTATGGGCCAGTCCTTTACCCACCAGTTCCTTCATAACGAAAGGTTTGAACAGTTCGATGGCCATCTCTTTCGGCAGACCGCACTGGTAGATCTTTAATTCCGGTCCCACAACGATAACGGAACGACCGGAATAGTCCACACGTTTACCCAACAGGTTCTGACGGAACCGGCCCTGTTTTCCTTTGAGCATATCCGAAAGGGATTTCAGCGCCCGGTTACCCGGACCGGTCACCGGACGGCCCCGGCGGCCATTGTCAATGAGGGCGTCTACAGCCTCCTGGAGCATACGTTTTTCGTTCCGGACGATGATGTCCGGCGCGCCCAGCTCCAGCAGCCGTTTCAGACGATTGTTCCGGTTGATGATCCGGCGATATAAGTCGTTTAAGTCGGAGGTGGCAAAACGACCGCCGTCCAACTGTACCATGGGCCGGATATCCGGCGGGATCACGGGGATCACCGTCAGGATCATCCATTCCGGACGGTTTCCGGAACATCTGAAAGCTTCCACCACTTCCAGCCGTTTGATGATACGGGCACGTTTTTGGCCCGTGGAGTTTTTCAGTTCTTTCTTTAAGTCTTCAGATTCCTTTTCCAGGTCAATGGCTTCCAGCAGTTCCTTGATGGACTCTGCGCCCATGCCGGCCCGGAAAGTATTGCCGTATTTATCGTAAGCATCCCGGTATTCCTTCTCGGAGATGACCTGCTTGTACTGGAGGTCCGTATTGCCCTTATCCAGTACGATATAGCTGGCGAAATAGAGGACTTTCTCCAGATTTCTCGGAGAGATATCCAGGATCAGACCCAGCCGGCTGGGGATTCCTTTGAAATACCAGATGTGGGATACCGGAGCGGCAAGCTCGATATGCCCCATTCTTTCGCGGCGCACGTTGGATTTTGTCACCTCAACACCGCAGCGATCGCAGACAACGCCCTTATAGCGGATCTTTTTATATTTACCACAGTGGCATTCCCAGTCTTTTGTCGGTCCGAATATTCTTTCACAGAACAGACCGTCTTTTTCCGGTTTCAGCGTTCTATAATTGATAGTCTCCGGTTTTTTCACTTCGCCGTGGGACCAGCTTCTGATCTTTTCCGGTGAAGCCAGACCAATCTTGATGGCGTCAAAAGTCATCGGTTGGTAAGCCTCGCTGCTATTCATATCAGGCATTAAGCGGCACTCCTTTCTTTAATCCATGTCTGGTTCTTCTTCATAGAGAACAAAGTCTTCTTCGCCGTCCTCCTCGTGGGGAACATCGACAAATTCATCCCCTTCAACTGTCTGTTCTCTGTATCCGTAATCGCCCAGGGACTCGTCCTTGCCCACCAGGTCTTTCTGATTCTGCATAAATGCCGCAAATTCATCATCCCCGTAATCGGTGGTCTCGCCGATCTCCACTTCGGTCTGATCGTCACGGAGTACCCGCACATCCAGCGCCAGTGACTGGAGCTCCTTGAGCAATACTTTAAAGGATTCCGGAATACCCGGTTCCGTAATATTTTCACCTTTGATGATGGCTTCGTATGTTTTCACACGGCCATTCACATCATCGGACTTGAACGTTAAGATTTCCTGAAGCGTATAAGATGCGCCATAGGCTTCCAGAGCCCATACCTCCATCTCTCCGAAACGCTGCCCGCCGAACTGAGCCTTACCGCCCAGAGGCTGCTGGGTAACAAGGGAGTATGGTCCGGTGGAACGGGCATGGATCTTATCATCTACCAGATGGTGCAGCTTCAGATAGTGCATGAAGCCGATGGCTACCGGACTGTCAAATTCCTCGCCGGTCCGGCCGTCACGCAGACGTACCTTACCTGTCCGGTCGATGGGCACGCCAGCCCACTCTTTCCGGTAATCCAGATGGGATCCCAAATAATCGTACAGCCCATCAGAAATCTTGTCTTTCCAGTTTTCTGTGAACTCTTCCCAAGACTTGTTCACATAATCATTGGCCATCTCCAGCGTTTCCATGATATCTTCCTCGCTGGCGCCGTTGAAGATCGGCGTTTCCACCTTAAAGCCAAGAGCTTTGGCAGCCAGGCCCAGATGCAGTTCCAGTACCTGTCCGATATTCATACGGGAAGGCACGCCCAACGGGTTCAGCACGATATCCAGCGGACGGCCGTTGGGAAGGAAGGGCATATCTTCCACAGGAAGGATACGGGAAACGACACCCTTATTACCATGACGGCCGGCCATCTTATCGCCCACAGAAATCTTACGTTTCTGGGCAATATAGACACGTACCGACTGGTTCACGCCCGGAGACAGTTCGTCGCCGTTTTCACGGGTAAATACTTTCGCGTCTATGATGATACCATAATCACCATGGGGTACTTTCAGGGATGTATCCCGCACTTCTCTGGCTTTCTCACCAAAGATGGCCCGCAGGAGCCGTTCCTCAGCTGTCAGTTCTGTCTCGCCCTTCGGCGTTACTTTTCCGACCAGGATATCCCCTGCCCGTACTTCAGCGCCCACACGGATGATACCTCTTTCATCCAGGTTTTTCAGAGCGTCATCGCCCACACCCGGGATGTCTCTGGTGATCTCTTCCGGTCCCAGTTTGGTATCCCTGGCTTCTGCTTCATATTCCGCGATATGGATGGATGTGTACACATCCTCCTGTACCAGACGCTCGCTGAGAAGGACAGCATCCTCGAAGTTATAACCTTCCCAGGTCATGAAACCGATCAGCGGGTTCTTGCCAAGGGCGATCTCGCCCTGACAGGTGGACGGTCCATCGGCAAGGACGGTTCCTGCTTCCACCCGCTCGCCTTTAAAGACGATGGGCCGCTGATTATAGCAGGCGCCCTGGTTGCTTCCCACAAATTTTTGCAGCTTGTAAACATCTCTCTGGCCGTCATCGGTCTTGATGATGATCTCACTGGCAGCGGAACGTTCAACCACGCCGGCCCGCTTCGCCACCACGCATACGCCTGAGTCCACAGCGGCTTTCTGCTCCATACCTGTACCGACCACCGGCGCATCGGTGAGCATCAACGGCACCGCCTGACGCTGCATGTTGGAACCCATCAGAGCCCGGTTGGCGTCGTCGTTCTGCAGGAAGGGGATCATGGATGTGGCCACGGAAAATACCATCCGCGGCGAAACGTCCATCAGATCCACTTTCGATCTGGGGAACTCGGATGTGGCTTCCCGGAAACGTCCGGAAACATTATTGTATACAAAATATCCATTTTCATCCAATGGCTCGTTGGCCTGAGCCACGATGTAATTATCTTCTTCATCGGCTGTCAGATAAACCACTTCATCGGTAACCCGCGGATTCTTCGGATCCGATTTATCCAATTTCCGGTACGGCGCTTCGATGAAACCGTACTGGTTGATCCGGGCATAGGATGCCAGGGAGTTGATCAGACCGATGTTGGGACCTTCAGGGGTCTCGATGGGACACATTCTTCCATAGTGGGAATAGTGAACGTCCCGGACCTCGAATCCGGCCCGGTCTCTGGAAAGACCGCCCGGTCCCAGGGCAGACAGACGCCGTTTATGGGTCAACTCGGACAACGGGTTGTTCTGATCCATGAACTGGGACAGCTGGGAACTTCCGAAGAACTCCTTCACAGCAGCCGTCACCGGCTTGATGTTGATCAGGGACTGGGGTGAAATACCTTCCAGATCCTGAGTGGTCATACGCTCTCTGACCACACGTTCCATACGGGACAGGCCGATCCGGTATTGGTTCTGGAGCAATTCGCCCACCGCACGGATACGACGGTTGCCCAGGTGGTCAATGTCGTCATCATTTCCGATACCATATTCCAGATGCATATTGTAGTTGATGGAGGCGAAAATATCTTCCTTTGTGATGTGCATGGGCACCAACTCACTCAGGTTTTTGTGGATCGCATCCTTGATATCTTCGATATCGTCATTCTCTTCCAGGATCTTGGCCAGCAGCGGATAGTAAACCTTCTCGGTCACGCCCACTTCTTTCGGGTCGATATCCACAAAGCTCTCCAGATCCACCATCATGTTGGAGAGGACTTTCACATTCCGCTCCTCAGTCTGGATAAACACATAAGGAATGGCCGCATTCTGGATGGCTTCCGCCAACTCTTCCGTTACGACTGTCCCCGCTTCTGCGATGATCTCACCGGTGGTCATATCCACCGCATCCTCTGCCAGCGGCCAGTTTTTGATCCGGTTTTTAAGAGCCAGCTTTTTATTGAATTTATAACGGCCTACTTTTGCCAAGTCATATCTTCTGGGGTCAAAGAACATGCCGTTGATCAGGCTTTCCGCGCTTTCCACTGCCAGCGGTTCGCCCGGACGGATCTTCTTATACAGTTCCAGCAGACCATCCTGATAATTGTCGGATACGTCTTTTGCGATACTGGCCATGATCTTCGGCTCTTCGCCGAACATGTCGATGATCTCCTGATTCGTTCCCACACCAAGAGAACGGATCAGCACTGTCACCGGCACTTTACGGGTCCGGTCCACACGCACGCTGAACACATCGTTGGAATCCGTCTCATATTCCAGCCATGCGCCCCGGTTGGGGATCACGGTACAAGAATACAGGGTTTTCCCGATCTTGTCGTGGCCGATGGCATAATAAATGCCCGGCGAACGGACAAGCTGGCTGACAATGACCCGCTCCGCGCCATTGATAACAAAAGTACCCGTCTCCGTCATCAACGGCAGATCGCCCATGAAAATCTCATGTTCGTTGATCTCATCCGTTTCTTTGTTGATCAGACGCACCCGCACCTTTAACGGCGCCGCATAAGTAGCGTCTCTTTCTTTGCATTCGTCAATGCTGTATTTCACATCGTCCTTGCACAGTGTAAAATCTGTAAATTCCAGGCTCAAATGTCCGCTGTAATCGGCGATGGGGGAAATATCCTCAAATACTTCCTTTAAGCCGGAATCCAGAAACCATTGGTAGGAATCTTTCTGAACTTCAATAAGATTCGGCATCTCCAGAACTTCTTGCTGTCTGGCGTAACTCATACGAATGCCGCGGCCGGATTTCACCGGCTTGATTCTGTCTTTGTTCATTAACGTTTGTCACCCCTTGACTTGTAAAACAGGTATCAAAGTTACTATCACCAAAGGCCCGTCAAGGGCCTGGCTCTCCATAATAATTGCATCATATAATACTATCACAAATTCCACGGAAGTGTCAACAAAAACCGGAGGGCTTTCTCATATTTTTCCACCCTTGTCCAGTCTTTTCCCGTGGGATTGGGGATACGGGTCAGGTCCATGTTGTGCTTAAGGTCCTGGATCTTCACTGCTCGGGCCATGTCATCCAGACTGACCCGCCGGATGTAGTCCATATAGTCCTCCCCTTTTTTTCGTGTCATCACCTGGACAGAATGGGCGATGTCCTCCGGTATCCCCCTCCGGATCAGATCATCCCGGGTCAGATCGGAATCCTCGCACACATCATGCAGTAAGGCCAGCACACGGCACTTTTCCTGACCCATGGCTTTCGATACGGCCAGCACATGGTATATATAAGGCTGGCCTGCCTTATCCGTCTGACCTTTATGTGCCTGCCAGGCGATCTTCAATGCTTTCTGTTCCAATTCACTCCACATATGACCGTCCTCCTCATCCATCACAAACCGTCTGTTCCATATGTTTTGTCCGCATATGCATTCAGCCGGACACACGATCCCTGCGTCCGGCTCACTCCATATACCTGGACAGAAAAGGAGATGTCCATAAACATCTCCTTTTGCCATTTCAAGTCTGAATTATTTGATTGTGACTTTAGCGCCCTGCTCTTCAAATTTAGCTTTGATCTCTTCAGCTTCTTCTTTGCTGGCGCCTTCTTTGATGATCTTCGGAGCGCTTTCAACAGCTTCTTTAGCTTCCTTCAGGCCAAGTCCTGTCAGCTCACGAACAACTTTGATGACTTTGATCTTGTTTGCGCCGATCTCTGTCAGCTCAACGTCGAACTCTGTCTTTTCTTCAGCTGCTGCTGCTTCGCCGCCTGCTGCTGCTACAACAACGCCTGCTGCTGCAGATACGCCAAACTCTTCTTCACATGCTTTTACTAATTCATTTAATTCCAGAACGGATAATTCTTTAATAGCTTCAATAAATTCAGCTGTTGTCAATTTTGCCATTATTCTTTACCTCCAATATGTTTTTGTGGGTTATGAAGCATTAAGCTGCTTCTTCATTCTTTTCTGCGATCTGTTTAATAACACGAGCAAAGTTCGCGATGGGTGACTGCATGCTTCCAAGCAATCTGCCAAGCAGAACTTCTCTGGACGGGATCGTTGCGATAACTTTGATCGCTTCGTTATCGTAGTACTCGCCGTCAACAACGCCTGCCTTGAACTCAAGGTTCGGCATCTTCTTAGTTGCTTCATACAGAACACGAGCCGGAGCTGTAGCATCTTCTGAGCTTACAGCGATGGCTGTCGGTCCTTCCAGCACGTCGCTCAGTTTTTCGTATGCTGTACCGGCGATCGCACGGCGGATCAGTGTGTTCTTATATACTTTATAAGTCACACCAGCCTCTCTCAGAGACTTACGAAGCTGTGTATCTTCTTCAACTGTCAGACCACGGTAGTCAACAGCAACGACTGCCTGTGCATTCTGGATCAAAGCAGCGATCTCCTCAACGATCGGCTGTTTTAATTCAACTTTTGCCATGTTGGTACACCTCCTTTAAATATTTAAGTGTGCCGCCATCCGGACGCAAATCCGGTTATCTCCTGCCGCGCATCTATCTGACGCGGCAAAAAAACCTCTCTGTCAACCGACAGAGAGGTCTAGTGAACTCATGCGTAAGCCTTTCGGCTACGATAGTCTCCCTCGGCAGGTGTTTACAACTTACGCCTTACGGCACCTGCTGTCTCTGGCAGCATTCGCTTTAATAATATATCACTTTGTAAA
Organism: Candidatus Onthocola gallistercoris; assembly: GCA_018715345.1. Taxonomy (GTDB): domain Bacteria; phylum Bacillota; class Clostridia; order Lachnospirales; family Lachnospiraceae; genus Frisingicoccus; species Frisingicoccus gallistercoris. The sequence continues at coordinate 41,443 of DVLT01000069.1, read as the reverse complement.
GTGGATGTCAATCATAAACCGAAAATTAACCCAATTTTACCGGGTTCAGCTTGATGCCCGGGCCCATGGTGGAAGTGATGACAACGCTTCTTAAATACTGGCCCTTTGCAGCTGACGGTCTTGCCTTGATGATTGCTCCGATCAATGTATGGAAGTTGTCCGCTAACTGTTCTTCGGTGAAAGATACTTTTCCGATTGGCACATGAATGATGTTGGTCTTGTCCAGTCTGTACTCGATCTTACCAGCTTTAATGTCATTGACAGCTTTTGTAACATCCATGGTTACTGTACCGGCCTTCGGGTTCGGCATAAGGCCCTTCGGTCCAAGGATACGTCCCAGACGTCCTACGATACCCATCATATCCGGTGTGGCTACAACAACATCAAAGTCAAGCCAGCCTTCCTTCTGGATCCGCGGCACCAGTTCCTCGCCGCCGACATAATCTGCGCCTGCTGCTTCTGCTTCAGCCACTTTGTCGCCTTTTGCGAATACAAGTACACGAACCTTTTTACCTGTTCCATGGGGCAGCACAACCGCGCCACGAACCTGCTGATCTGCATGACGACCGTCAACGCCCAGACGGATATGAGCCTCTACTGTCTCGTCAAATTTTGCAGTTGCAGACTTCTTTACCAGACTTACAGCTTCTTCAACATCATAAAGATTTGTGCGGTCTACTAACTTTCTAGCCTCCGCATATCTCTTACCTTTTTTCATGATAAATCCTCCTTGTGGTGTTATCGGGAGCGACCCTCCCACTGATTAAAACTCTAATGCTTCGCCAAGTTGATCTTAGTCCTCGACTGTGATACCCATGCTGCGGGCTGTTCCTGCGATCATGCTCATTGCAGCTTCCAAGCTTGCAGCGTTCAGATCCGGCATCTTAAGCTCAGCGATCTTCTGGATCTCAGCTTTGGAGATCGTTGCCACTTTTGTTTTGTTCGGCACAGCAGATCCGGATTTGATCTTACAAGCCTTTTTCAGCAGCATAGCAGCGGGCGGAGTCTTTGTGATGAAGCTGAAGCTTCTGTCGTTGTATACAGTGATGACAACGGGGATGATCATATCGCCCTGATCTGCTGTTCTTGCGTTAAATTCTTTTGTGAACTGTACGATATTCACACCGTGCTGGCCCAGTGCCGGTCCGACAGGCGGAGCCGGTGTTGCCTTTCCGGCAGGGATCTGTAATTTAATATATCCTGTTACTTTTTTCGCCATGATAGCGCACCTCCTGAATATTGTGGTATTTTCGGGAATTACCCTCCCACTGTCTGTCCTTCGCATGACAGACACTTTGTCTGTTACATTTTCCGAATATCTAAGACGCTGATCTCGACAGCCGTTTCCCGGCCAAACATCTCAACGCCGATCGTCGCTGTGGCCTTACCCTGGTTGATCGCACGGATGACACCCACTGTATCTTTCCATGCGCCGGAAATAACGCGCACACTGTCACCGACTTCATAATCGATTTGCACTTTTTCACTGCTGATCCCCAAAGGAGCCATCTCCTCTTCGGTCAGTGGAACAGCCTTGGATTCCGGTCCCACAAAACCTGTCACGCCGCGGGTGTTCCGCACCACATACCAGGTTTCGTCATTCATTACCATATGCAGCAACACGTATCCAGGGAAAAGTTTCTTTGAAACATTCTTTTTCTGTCCGTTCTTCACCTCAACCACATCCTGCATCGGCACCTGAACGTCCAGAATCTGATCTTCCAGATGAAGGTTCTGAATAGACTGTTCAATATTCGCTTTCACCTTATTCTCATAACCTGAATAGGTATGCACAACATACCATTTTGCTTCTGCCATATTCTCCACCTTTTCTACAGCGAAATAAGGAAATCCACTCCGTATCGGAGTACGATGTCAAGCAACGCGATCAGCAAACCGAGCAGTACAGATATAACGGCTACTGCCACTGCTTCTCTTCCGACCGTCTTTTTATCCGGCCAGATGATCTTGTTAAATTCGGCTTTCACTCTGCTGAGTTTACCCGGTTTTTTCACTTTTTCAGCTTCGCTCATAAACTTCTCTCCTCGCTGACAACCGATTACCTGGTTTCCTTGTGCATTGTGTGTTTCTTACAGAATTTACAATACTTCTTGGTTTCCATTCTGTCCGGATGAGCTTTCTTATCCTTCGTCATGTTGTAATTACGCTGTTTACACTCAGTACATGCCAATGTGATCTTAACGCGCACAACTTCCACCTCCACTTATATTTTTTATTTTTGGTCTTAATTTCAGGCATAAAAAAAAGACCGCTTCCATAGCGCATCCATTATACAACGTTCTATCCTTGCCGTCAAGCTTTTTAATCTGTCAATTCCGAAGGCAGCGCTCTACTGCGTTTTTTGCGGCCGCACCCCCGCCCATATCCCCTGTATAAAGACCTATCCGGCGCAGCCATATAGGCCTCGCCGGACATATTTTAAAAAACCAACTGTACCAGCAGCATATAGCACACAGTGCCGCCGGCAATGGAAAGGAGCATCTGCCGTTTCCACATATGCAGGATAATGACCAGTAAAATGGAGATCAGCTCCGGTATGCCCCGGCTTCCTGAAAAGATGCTCACATTTCTCAGGCAATAAATGACCAGCAGGCCAAACACCGCCGCTGGCAGGACCTTTCCCAGATACTGGACATACTTAGGGGTGGGTTTATCCCCCGGAAAAACGATAAACGGCAGGAAGCGGGTTATGGCCGTACCCAAAACCACCATGCCGATGGTGATCATCTGCTCGGTCAATGTCATGATCTTTCAGCCTCCTTCTCTAAAGGTCCCCTCAAAAATGTGAGGATCGCCAATATGGCCAGCATGGCCGGAATGATGAAATTATCCGCTCCGAAAGCAAGCAGACACAACACAGAAATGCCCAGGCCAACAAGCGCGCTGGTGTGCTGTTTTTCCTTCAGCCACTGTTCCAGGAAAATGACCACAAACATGGCAGTCATGACAAAATCCAGTCCCTCCGTGTTAAAATGGATAAAGGATCCGAAGATACCGCCCAGGGTGGCGCCTGAAAACCAGTAAAAATGATTGAGTAAAGTGACGAAAAACATAAACCACCCCCGGTCCACATCTTCCGGGATGTCCGCCGTATAGTTTATGGAGAAGCTCTCGTCACACATGCCGAAGATCAGATAGATCTTCTTCCAGCCCAGTCCTTTAAACTTGTCCAGCATGGATATGCCGTAAAACAGATGCCTGGCGTTGATCATCAATGTCATGACCAGGGCCTGCAGCGGGTCAAAAGCTCCCATCAGCATGTTCACCGCCACAAATTCCGCCGATCCGGCAAATATGGTCAGACTCATCACCATGGGATACCAGAAACTGAATCCAGAAACATTCATATATATACCATAGGTCAGTCCCAGAAACCAGAAACCGGCAAAGATCGGTATGGTATAGGGAAAGGCACATCGGAACGCTTTTCTCTTTGGTGAAATTTCTTTCATGCTCATCTTCCCCTTCTGAAAATCTCGTGCTTATTAGATTATCATCATTCCTTTTTATGTGCAAGGTGGGAATTTATCCTCCATGTCCGATACATAATGTCAGAAAATAAACATCCTTCGCTCCGGCTTTGATCAACGCCTTGGCGCAGGCTTCCACCGTCGCGCCTGTTGTATAGATATCATCGATGAGCAGCACATAACCTACTTTTTCCGGCAGCCGCCCCGCCTGAATGGATTTCTCCAGATTATGCCTCCGCTCTGCCGGCCCAAGTTGTTTCTGGGGGCTGGTATAGCGCTGCCGGATCAGCCCCTTTGGCGCTGTCTCCATTCCCAGTTCCTTTCCAAGCCGCACCGCCAGCAGTTCCGCTTGATTATAGCCCCGTTCCCGTTTTTTCTTTTTATTTAAAGGGACCGGCACGATAAGTCCGATCCGATTGCCACGCATCCAGCCTCCGTAATTCCGTATCATTTCATCCACGAAAAAATCTGTATATTCTCTTTTATTTTTGTATTTATAGTCCAGGGTCATCTGTTTCGCCTTTTTTTCATAAAGCCAAAGGGAACGTCCCGACTGGAAAGAGTAGCTGCGCGCCTTACAGTCTTGGCACAATTCCCGTACGGGACTTTCCAACGGTTTCCCGCACCGTTTGCAACGGGGTTCATGGATCCACGGCAATGTGCCCCGGCATTTTTTATGGACATACGCGTATTTATCTTCCAGGATATTGCCGCATACCGGGCACCGTGGCGGATAAAACAGATCCAATATTTTATCTTTGCAGGATTTTTTCACTTTTACCTCCTCTGTGATCAAAAAACCACAGGAGCTGCCCGCTGACATCGGGCAGCCCCCGTGGTTTAAATTGGTTTTGGTTTTTGTTGTTTTCCGACTAAAATATTTCGCGCTTAAAATCTAAGTTGACAAGTAACCGAACAATTTTCAGCCAGGTCACACAGCTTTTTCCTGCACGACCGCCTCAAACTGCTCATAACGTACAATCGGTCCCACCACCTGAACTGTGGTAATGGTAAACTGCACTGTAGGCATTGATATGTTCGTACTGACTGCCACTGTAAACGTAGATGCTGCTGTATACCCGGTAGTCATATCCCCAAGTGGCTTTGGTGCTGAGTGTCTTTTCCATGACGGCATACCAGTTGTTGTAACTTCCCGAAGCGCCAGCCACATTGACCCAGCCACTGCTGGTATGCCGCTGGGCATAACTGTAAATAACGATCTTGGTCGTCACATCCGGATAGCCGTCCACACTACAATCCACTATTATAGTACCGGAAGAAGATATATCCATACCAGTTGTTACAAAATCTGTAAAGCTCCAACGGACCGTCTTGGGATAGCCTTCGATCTGACTGTACTCTTCCGAATAATCATTCAGGTCATCGTCACTGGCTGCATAAGCCGACATTGATAATGTCGAAAACATCAATACTATAGCCAATAGCACTGAAATCCGCTTCTTAACACTGAAAACCTTTTTCATTGAACTACCTCGACCGATGCTGCCAACTGTTTCAATATTTCAACATCAATTTCACCACTAATACTGAAAATATATTCGTATTGTACCCAAGTCAATCTTTGAGCGGAGCCTTGTTGATATAAGATTCCGTCTATGTTTTCGGATATCTTGACAATGGAAAAACCAACATTTTCTGTATTCATTCCCGTCCAACGTTCTTCCGTTATCTGACGAAAAATATAGTAATCGCCTTGATCATTCACAAAAGATATTCTTATTGTTCGTTCCGTCTCAATACGTTCATCTTCTTTATAACCAGGTATGGTCTCTTTTGGCTCATACTTGGTTTCGATCGTACCGGGATAATCTTTATTTCGATTGTCTCCAAATAAAATATCCTCCGCAGTCACAGAACTTGAGAACTGTTCCTGAACAGCGATCATCAGCTTACGGATCGGCTCGGGCATGGCTACTGCGTTCACCGCAAACATACCGGCTCCCGTGATCAGGATAGCCAGACAGGCGGCGACAGCAGCTCTTCCAGGTATACGAAATATATGTTTTCTGGATCTGACTGAATGTATTGAATTTTTCTTTTTGCTTTCCGTTTTTGATCCACCGAAAGCCTGCAGCATCATATTTTGTTTACGTGCTTCATACTCCGCCGAAAAAATATGAGGGTTTTCTTCGGTACTGCTGTCAGTAAACAGATCGGTTTCCTTCTCCGCCCGTTCTATGGCTCTCAAAATAACGCTTTTTTGCTTCAGGTCGTCTATGTCCGTATCTTGACCCCTTATTACCGGCCCTTTAGACGTGCCTTCCGGTCCTGATCCATCACTGTGCAGCAGATTACGGCTGGAAGCGTTTGCAGTTACACAACCGACATTCTCGCAGTCGGCGCCGTTTTGACAGCGCTGCTTTTGCCCGCTTTGTTCTTTTGCGTCATCCAGCATGTTCTCTGCAATATGTACGTTTTCGGAGTGTGTTTCACCAAGCCCATGTCTTTGTCCTGAACCAGACAATATTTCGCCTCCTTTTACGTGAATTAACCTGGTGACCTCATTCACATCTCCACTTATATATCCCTTTAAAAGGACATTTTGTGACATGTTTTTTGGAACTTTTTTATTTTTGTACAAAATGACCTATTTATCCCATTAAAACCGCATAAAAAATAGCTATTTTTCACACTTCATCATTGTATCATCACAATGATTCTTCATCAACCACAATCTATCGACAATTTGTCGTATTTAGTCGAAACTTTGGGAATGTGTCTGCTCCATACCACGGCACGCTCATCCTATCGTACAAAATCGCCTGTCACCAATCAAATCATTTATCTTATCCAAAACATCAATTCATAGATTTCTCTTTAAATATACTTATATTTTACACCAAAAATGATGTTTTGAGGAAATAAATACGCATATCTGATAAATTATTTTAAAATAATCCAATGGCTTGCCTTTTCCGCCTCCACACAAATATCCTGGTCATTGGATGGGCGTAACAGGCAACAGGTTCCCGCTTCCCAATGGCCTAAAAAAGGACGCGCCCCAAATCTGCTTTTAAAGATTTGGCTGCACGTCCTTTTGATCACATAACGTCAAGCTTATTCATAAACGGATTCCGTATCGTAAGAACCATAATCCTCTTCCACATAGGTTTCCTCATAAATGGCATCGTCTGTATATCCATCGTCCGGCACTGTGGTATCTGTACCATAATCCGTACCGCTTCCTTCACTGTAATCATAGGAATAGTCGTAGTCCCCACTGTATCCCTGATCGTAAGAATAATCATAATCGGCTTCGGTATCGGAACTTCCCGAACTGCTGCCGCCGCCGTTTTTACCTACAGTAAAATAATCGCTGCCATATTCCCAGTCTGACGCATGGTTATTCATATAATACTCGCTGTCCAGTTCATCCTCATCCACCTCGTAAGCCGATTCCAGATCCGTTGTCCGAGGCTCGCTGATCACCTCTCCCGCAAACAGAGCATCGATCACTTCTTTGACTGCCGCTATGGAATCATCATCCAGGATTTCCACAGAAAGAGGCGAACCGGAATAGGAAGCGCAATATTCCTGGGAAGAGGTTCCATATACACTGGCCGAAACAATATTCCACTCTGCGCCATCATTCAACTGCATTTTTACCAGACTGGCGATCTGCTGGGATGACAGGCTGGTATCCATCTTTCCGGACAGACTGTCCAAAAGATCCGTGTAATTCAACAATATGGATGGCGACTTGATCTTTTCCAGAAGCCCTTCGATGACTTTCTGCTGATTTTTACCCCGCTGGTAATCCCCGCCGGGAAGGTTCATCCGCTCTCTGGCAAAGGCCAACGCATGATCGCCATTCAGATGATTGGTGCCTTTTGTATAATTGTAATACTCCCACGTATCTGTGGCCTGGGTGTACTGTTTATAATATGTGGAAAAGGCATAGTCCGAATCCACATCGATACCGCCCAGGGCATCCACCATCATGATCAGCGATGAAAAGTTGACCCGCACATAGTAATTCACATCCACATCGAAAAGTTCCTCCAAGGCATTCATGGAATACTGGACGCCATACATACCCGCATGGGTCAGCTTGTCCTTTTCACCATAGCTGGTAATTCCGGGGATCTCCACATAGGCATCCCGGGGAATACTGATAAGGAGTACCTGCTTGGTGGTGGGATTGACACAAGCTAATATATTCACATCGCTTCTGCCTGTCTCCTGGATATCCCCATATACATCCATACCGCTTAAAAACAGTATGAACGGATCCTCTGTAATGGGAAGATCCGGGACATCCTCCATAAATACTTCGGTCTGGACATCAAAGTTGTCCAAAATACGTACCCGCTCCGTAAAACCTTCGTTGTTTTCCTCGATCAGATCGTTCATGGCCTGGTTATAGATGATCGCTTCCACATCGCCATCGTACAGGGCATTCACCAGATCCGAATAGGAATCATATTCCACCGTTGAAATCTGTACACCGATGGTATCATTGATCTGACTGATGGCCAGATCCACCTTTTCCCGATCCAATGAACGGGTGATCCCAAACTCATAATCCACCGCATCCACAATGGACTCTGCTTCGTCATCCTGGAGTACCGCCACCACGATCTTATCTGTCTGGTATGTACTGCCCGCTGTTATATTTTGAAGCAATCCATGGGTTCTTGCTATATATATGGTCACGATGATCAGCAAGATCGATACCAGCGCCGCCATAACTTTTCCCACGATATGGACATGACGGAGCCACTGGAGGGCAAATGCGATCCCTGCTAAAACAAGAAGCAGGATGACAACCAGCGCGAAGTACCGCATGGGAAGCATATCCAATGTCCCCAGACTCCACAGAAATACACCGGAACATATGAGCTGGATGACCGCAAATATAATGCCTACGATGGGTATCCGCCTTTTCTTTCCAGTTTTGCTCTTCTGTTTTCTTTTATCCCGCATGCCTTCATCTCTGCCGTAATGCTCTTCTCTGACTGTTCCGCCCTTCATGGGTGTAAAAGCAATTTCTGAAGGCGTTTCCGGCTTGTTTTGCGCTGCGGTTACTTCCCCCGATTCCTTTCTGTCTGACTTTGATTCGTCCAGAGACTCTTGTCCCAACTCCTCAAACTCATCAAACGTGCTCTTCCTTGACATTCTTTTCCTCATCCTCTGATTTTTTTTAAATTATACTTGAATACCGGATAAATGGCAATAGATTCATTTATCAACGGGTGAATATGCTTTTCAGACGGTTCAAAAGCATTTTAAACTGCTGGGGTTCAAAAATAAAATTCACAACTCCAAATACCGCTGAAGTGACAACCCCGGTCAGCACAGCATACAAAAACCACTGGGTCCAGCTGGTCATCAAAGAAGGCGTGATCATCAGCATGACCGTGATCACCGCAACTGCGGTCAGCAGATTCCGGATGATCCGCTCCAATGTTTTCTTCATCGTTCCTTTTACAAGATACCGGGCATTGTAAATAATGATATCCACGCTGCGGTAGGCGTAGGAACAGATCGTACCGATGAGCACACCCACCATGCCCAACGGTCGGACCAGCGCGATGGAAACCACCAGATTGATGGCTGCTTCCAAAAGCGCCCGATTTCTCGTCTGGGTATAATGCCCTGCCGCGCAGATGATCGTCAGACCTGGGGTCCGTATCGTCTGGGCATAACCAATGACGCAAAACATGGCTGCCACCACAGGCCGCACATATACGGCGTCCGTGATGCCCGCTGTGTAGACCGATACAAAAGGCAGGATCAGAATACTCATGCATGTATAACAGATGGATTGGAGAGTGAAATACATATATTCATAATTGGAAAACGTATTTTCCAGTGTTTTCTTTTCTCCCTTTGAAATGATCTCACCGAAGCTGGCCGTCAATCCGCTGTTGAACGCGTTCATCAGGGAAAACAGGGCATATCCCACCAGATTATAGACCGAGTAAACGCTGACTTCCAACAGAGCTTTTGCCCCGCCGAATACGGTCAGGGTGATCATGTCTGTATTGCTGACGACCATATTGCTGATCTGATGGGCCAGCACATCCCACCGCTGCTTAAACGCATTCTTATCCGGTTTTTCACGGAAATTGATATATGTGTAATGGCGCCGGGCATAGGCATAAATGATGATGAACCGGAGCACGTAAACCAGCGTTGCCACCAGTTTTACCAGAAGGACATTGGCATGGATCTGGATCAGCCCGATGGTAATGACCGTATTTAAGATCGTACCAATGGACTGGGCGGAGGTGATCACATAGCTGCGTTGATCCGCCGTGAGAAGCACACGATACTTTCCCAAAAGAAAATAATCGACAATTCCGCTTCCAGCCAAGATCAGTATCATCCAGCGGACCACCCAGGAATCAATACTGTTATTCCTGAGCATCGGATAGAATATGATCAATGCCACGACCAGGCTCAAAAAGATATAGCCGGACTTAAAATAAAACCTTTTAGCCCCGGACAAAATCCGGTTGATCCGGTAATGGTCTTTATCTGCCAAAGGCTTGTATAAAGAAACAATGGCCGCTGAGCCGATGCCCGCCTCCACCAGCCCCATGTAAGTGATAAACTGATTGATCGATGAAATGAGTCCATTCATCTCCGATCCATATCCGGCAATAAAAAATCTCGGCAGGATGATGCCTGATATGGATATGATCACCTGGAGAATGATATTGGAAAGCATGTTTTTAAAAGCTTGTTTATTCCGCATCTTATCCCCCTTTACCGGTGGGCCACAACACCTAAAAATAGGATGTTCTTTTCCAGAAGGGCTTTCAGCATGACCTCAAAGTCCTTATATCGGGTGTAAGCATAGCGTTCCACGCTGATAACGCCGTCCATCTTTTTGGCCGTATTCATCCCGTCGGCAAACAGATGGATCGGCGGTATATCCACCAACAGACATTGTTCTTTACCGGATGGCTCCATCCTCGCGCCGTCCTCCGAATAACCGGTGGGATATCCCGCCTCGGTCATCGCCTTTGCCAGCTCTTTCCCGGCCTTTTTCTTGTAATCCACATACCGGGTACTGGTTGTCAGACCGATCACTCGCAGATCCTTTTCACGGCACATCTGGATCATATTTTCTGCCATCATTTTCACAGCTTCCTGATTTTTAGCAGTTTTTGATAATGTATAAACGGAAGATGTCCTCATACGTCAGTCACCCTTTCTGTTCAGATCGATCTCCCCGATCACATTCACATCGTAATAGGAAAAATCCGATGCCCGGTTCATGGTGGGGAAGAAAAGCAGGTATATAAAAAGCAAAATACATAAAACGCCAAACACAATGACAAACACACAGATGATATCCACCAGCGTCAGATCATTCAGATATCCGGAAACGATATCATTGTTTGAAGCTGAAAGCGGCAGGATCTGGTCCGCGCCGCCCAGGGAGATCATCCGGGTATTGCTCATCTGATCGTTGACCACCATGGTCAGATAATCCACATAGGCATCCAAAAGATTTCCGGCAAAAGCCTCGTCCTGGCAAGTGGTAAATATGTTCAGGCAGCGGCCATCCGACAATATATTATGTTTGAAATAATCCTGGAAGGAGTGAATGTCGATGGTATCCTTTCCCACCAGTTTTTTTAATTCATCTTCACTGTATATTTCCAGAAGATAGTCATAGACATGCTGTTTACAGAAATCCGCATCCAGCATCACATTATAGGTCACCGCCAATGTTTCCGCCGTCACCCCGTCCTCCGAAACGATGATCTGGGTATCGCCTTCATAGGAAGGTTCAAAATAAAAAGACGCCGAGCTGCAATAGAGCTCTTTTCCCGTGAGATCCACCGCATTTCTGGACTGATTCCAATACAGCACAGCCGTTGTACCGCATCCCAACACAAGCGTCGCAGCGATCAGCCATATTTTAAATTTCCAGAATCCTGTAAACACATCATTTAATCCGAATTTTTGAAACATAGTGACTTCCTTTCCATTTTATTCGTTTATAATCCGGGTCCAACTGTTTATAGCCATAGGTTTTGACCAATAATCCGGCCGCCATGTAACAAAAGATGACCGGAACCCAAAAACGGATGTTGATCAAAAATTCGATCCAGCCGGTGGCCTCCGCCCTTGGTATAAAGAAAATGGACGTGATGCTGAGCAGAAATACGGTAAAGGCAAAATGCCGCTTCCGTGCCCAGTATATACCATATATAAGCAGGAAACCTAAAATGAGGTTAAAAATGACCAGACCAATATAGCCGAAATCGGTAAATACTTCCAAAATGTAAGACGAACCCCATCCCATTCCGGCCAGATAATCATCACCGCGGGTCACATAAGACATACTGTGGGAAAAACTGTTGCCTAATGTTGCCTGGATGATATTGTTGCCTGTCCCCAGACTTTGAGCCCCAAACAGCTTCTGGGCGATCGTGCCATGGGTAAAATAATCGATGATGCCCCCAAACGTGTAGTTCCGGAAAGGATGCCACGGCAACTCCGGTATGGCTTGATGGCCGATACACAATACCCAGAAGGAAACCCCTTGTTTGTAGAACAGATCCACTAAAAGAGCCCAGACGCCGTGTACCGCAATGGCTGTACCGGCTCTCAGATAATTGTAGGCAGCCAAAAAGACCAAAGCCACCGGAACGATGACCGCCACAGCCAGCCGTTCCAGACGTCCGATCCATTTTTCCTTATCTTCCAGCGCGTCCCGTATGAAATAATAGACAAATATGAAAATCGCGTTGAGCACGATGGTATTGCGGATACCGATCAGCAAAGACGGCACCGCCGACAGCAGATACACCGTCAATGGCACAAATGCCCGCTTTTTTGAGGGCATAGTTGCCAGGAACATACACAAGCTATAGCGCATGAAAGAGGCCATGATATCGAAAATATAGGGTAAGCTGGACGAAAAGGTGGCATAATATTCCTCATAGCTACGCCCTTGCATATAGGCCAGCCGCTCCAACTGGGTGATCAAATAGATGACCATGGTCAGCCAGTAAAGGGCCAAAGACACATCCTGCAAAGATATCCGATATCTTTCCCGATACACCTTTTGGGCTGCCGATTCCTTTTTGCCGCCTTTGCATATATCCTTCTGATGAAGGGCATCTGCAAACATAGCCCCAGCAAAAAGGCAAAACAGGCTGATCACGATACTGATGAGAGCAAAAAAAACATGTTCATACTCATAATTCCACAGGGGATTCCCCCGGAACATGTCGATCACCGGCCGTCCCATCAAAAATACGGCAAATGTGCAGTTAAAGATTAAAAATACGATCCTCTGATAAATATTTTCCGTACAATATATCAGATTGTTGAGCAGCAAACAGACACCGGAAAGAAGCAGAGCATATTCCAGGGACTGCAACAGGCCCACGATCAGACATACCATAGCCCCGACCATCAGAGAATAGCGAAGACATTTCCTCAAAAAAAGCCTCCCATCTCAAGTCATCAAAGATTGTCGATCAACTGTATCCATTGTTTTAAAATACGCTTCTTGTCAAATTCCGGAAGTTTTTTCCCGGTATTTTCCGAGAAGGTCTGGCGCAAATGCTCGGACGCCATCAGCTGTCCCAACTTTTCAGCCATTTCTTCTATATCGTAAGGCTTTATCAAAAAGCCGTCTTTTCCATCCTGGATGATCTCCCCCGGTCCGGTCATCACATCAAAGCTGACTTCCGGAAGGTGATTGGCTTTCCCTTCCAACAGGACAAGAGGCAGTCCCTCTCTATATGACGGCAGCACGATCACCGCATAATCCTTATAACGGCTGTACATATCGCTGACCATACCTTTTAAGATCAGCTGCTTTTCCAAGCCATACTCAGCGATCTTATCCCGTACCCAGGGCAGAGTCGGACCATCGCCGTAAAGATGCCACTGCCAGTCCGGGAACTTTGGCAAAACCTTTTTTGCCACTTCCACCAGCATATCATAGCCTTTTTCCTTGCCAAATCGGCCGGCAGACAATATATAATGGGAAGCTGTGGAATAACTGCCGGACATTTTCACAACTTCATCATCGATCCAGTTGTAGATCCGGCATATTTTTTTCGGATTTGTATGGAACCTTTTTATATAATCCCGACGGCTGCGGTCTGTCAGCGTCACCGTTCGTTTTGAGAACTTGCTGGCGATCCACCGCATACAACGGGTATTTTTTTCTTTCCATTGGTTCATCAAAGCGCCATGATCGCAGAAGATCAGTTTTGTCTTGCCTCCGATGTTCATCACTGAAGCCAGAGCGCCAGCATAAGTCCCCATGGTCAAAGCGCAGTCGATCTTTTCTTTTTTCAGAAATTTTCTCAAATCCCTGAAGCCGTTTTTTAGAACATGCCGAATCCGTGCTCCTTCCTTTTGCAAAATCTTTAATTTGACACGTTCGGAAAGTTCATATGCACATTTACCATTTGCCAGACATAAACTCAGTACATAGACTTCGTATTGTTCACATAAAGCATTTGCCAGAGATGTCGTTACCTGCTCAACACCCCCTCTGACAGACATATCATAATCAATAATACATATCCTCTTCATAATTCTTACCCAAATAACTGCCGTTTCTTTTTTGAATACAGCTGCACACATATTCGATAAAGCAGAGGATGGATCTTCAAGGCCGCCACCGATATCTTTCGGCTGGATCCCACATAAGGATTCCTTAAAATACCTCTACTTGATTTACGGATCCTATGTATGATCCTTTTTTTTATTTTTTGATCCGATGAGCTTAAATGCGGTGTAGCCATCATCTTGTCCAATACATAAAAGTGCGCCCAGTAATAGCGGAACCAGGCCACCTTTTCCAAATCCGGATAATTCTCCAGTATAAATTTCAAATTATTGCTATACGCTTCGATAACGCTTAAATCTGCTCGTGTAAAAGTTTTCGTTGTAATGCTTCCCGCTCTATGAACATAGTAATATTTAGGCGCCATTGAGATAACAGCTTTCCGGATTTTTGACAAAAGACGGATCATAATATGAGCATCTTCGCTTAGTTTCCCTTCCGGAAATAACAGATCATCAAACAATTCTTTTTTATATAATTTGTTCACCGGATTCACAGAAATCTTTCTTGAATCCATGACCATTCTTATGATTTCTTTGGCGTCTGTAACGTAGTACCCGGAGACATCTTCTGTGGTCCGCATCTCATTTGTATAGCAGTGGTAAATTCCGCATACGGAAACATCCGCATCTTCCTTTTTGAGATTAGAATAAAGGCATTCATACATATCTTCAGCAACGTAGTCATCGCTGTCTACAAAACCGACATATTCTGCAGAAGCCTCAAATAGGCCTTTATTTCTTGCCGAACTTACACCCCCATTCTCTTTGTGGATGACCCGGACACGGTTGTCTTTTCCGGCATAATCATCACATATACGGCCGCTTCCATCGGTGGAGCCGTCGTCCACCAGGAGGATCTCGATGTCCGAAAGGGTCTGGGCCAGAAGGGAATCTACGCATTTATTCAGATATTTTTCCACATTATAAACTGCCACGATGACCGATACTTTTGCCATATCACGCTTCATCCTTTCTGCAGTAATACTTTCCTTTATACCGGCGGTAACCGTGTTCCAGATCCACAAAAACCGCCTCATGTTTTGGCATCTGCTCCGATTCGGGGGGCATCTGCATATAATCCCCGAAAGCCATATGCAGGTACGTATCATACCCGGCCGGTATGGGCATCATATGGCCTTCAAACTCTTTGTAAACCGCATGATCAAAAGCTTCCTTTGGATATTCATTGACCATATACTGATAACGGGCGCACAGTTCCGTGATCTTGCTGCACTGTTCAATGGGATATTTGGACATCTGCTTTTCCGCGAAACGGGCCACTTTATAACGCCGTTTCCATCCCGGACAGACCGCCAGCATGATCCGTCCCACCATTTCCAAAGCCTTTCCTTTGCTGGTGGGGGCTTCCTGATTCATATAGATCTGATAGATCAACGCCCAGATGATCTGCAGTTTTCGCTTAAACCGGGAATCCGGGCAGCCATCCAAAGGCAGGATCTCCAGCCGTACACCGTGCTGGATATTCAGATCCTTCTGCCTCTCCTTTATAAATGTGGTCTGCTCATCCGAAATGGCGGTGAGCAGCGAACGATAAAACCGTTTCTTATTGCTCCGGCAGTAGGCATATTTTTTCGGATCCATCTCTTGCCGCCACAATTTTCTAAGCCTCTCATAATCTTTTCTCGGCATGAACACGTCGATATCATCATCCCAGGGGATAAAGCCTTTATGCCGCAGCGTTCCGATACAGCAGCCGCCGCAGAAGTAGAAAAGGAGATGGTGCCTGTCACAAAATTCCTTAAACATCAGCAAAATCTCCAGGGATTTCTTCTGAAGCTGCCTTAATTCTTCCATTTCTTTTGCCCGCATATCTTCCTTTTCCATCATGAATCCTCCTACAGTTCCCACCGAAAGGCGGTTTTAAACGGGGTATCCAGATCGGTCCGAAATACCCTGTGTATATCCTTTATACTGGTCACCGGTTTATCTTCATAAATGATCAGACCAAGCCGCCGCATGAACCGACTATCCTGCATCATTTCCACAGCCTTTTCAAAATCCGCCCGTCCGGAACGGCTGCTCCCCACAAGGGTCAGGCCCTTTTCCAGTACATCCCGTGTGTTGATGGACACTTTATTTTCGCTGACGCCCATCAGCATCACTGTACCCTGGGGATTGATATAATGGATGATATCATCAATGGCATAGTAACTGCCTTCCCCGCCGCAGCATTCAAAGGCGTGATCCACCTTCAGATCCGCCGGGATGTCCTCGGAAAGATAGGTTTCATCCGCATGGGAAAAGAAAGAAAGCTTTCCCGGATTCCTTCCGATGACCACCAGACGGCTCTTGGGAAACATTTTTTTCAATACGCAGGACACCACGCAGGCCAGGCTGCCATCGCCCCATATACCGATGGTATCCCGGTATTCATGGCTGATCGCTCCAAAACGGGTGGCCGCATGGACAGCCACACTGACAAACTCGCTGACCGCGCCGATATGACCAGGGATCCCTTTGGCAGAAACCACCCGGTCCGCGTCCAGATCCACATATTCCCGAAGGAATCCATCATGGCCGCTGGAAAGGAAATAGGATCCTTTGGCATAATTTTCATAGATGACCGGATCTTTATGATCCACATGATTGGGGACCAATACCACCGGTTCTCCCGGCTCAAACACATTCCCCGGATCATAGACTACTTCACCGAAACATTCATGGATCAGCGCCATGGGCAGCTTCTTTGCCAGTACCTTCCGGTCTCTCTGGCCCAGGTAATACCTCTGATCCGCATGGCAGATGGCCATATACCGGGGCCGGATGATCACTTTATCCGAAAATTCAATATCCTCGTATTTGATTGAAAACACCTGGGGGCTGACCAGCTGATAAACATAATTAATCAATGAGTTCTCCTCCAACCATTGCCTGGGCAATGTTATAATCGCTGACTGTTGTGATCTTCAGATTGGAAACTTCTCCTGCGACCAGATGTACCGGCACGTTGCGTACCACGCAGATCTTGCAGGCGTCTGTCAGGATATTTTTTTCTTCTTCCGACAGATCCGCATAAAGCCGCTTCAGCAGGTTGATCTGAAAACTCTGGGGTGTCTGCCCCTGATACATTTTCCGTCTGTCCGGTATATCGGTGATCACCTTTCCTTCTTCTGAAACCACAATGGTATCCACCGCTTCTGTCACCGTATCGGTGGCCTTATATTTCAATACGCTTTCCACGTTGTCATTCAAGATCCGGGCTGTCACAAAGGGACGCACGCTGTCATGGGTGACGATATAATGTTCATCGCTTTCCCCGTGGTCTTTTTCAATGGCTGCCACAATGTTCATGATCGTGGAATTGCGGTCGCTGCCTCCAGCAACCACATGGATACGATCTTTTTTCATTTTTATATATTTATCGATCAGATCTTCCATATGCACCAGCCAGTTGGCATGAACACCTATGTAGATTTCATCGATCTTCTCACAGAGCAAAAACTTCTCCAACGTATGGATAATGATCGGCTTGTTTCCCAGTGATAAAAACTGTTTAGGCATGTCGGATATGTTCATCC
Source organism: Candidatus Onthocola gallistercoris (assembly GCA_018715345.1). Taxonomy (GTDB): domain Bacteria; phylum Bacillota; class Clostridia; order Lachnospirales; family Lachnospiraceae; genus Frisingicoccus; species Frisingicoccus gallistercoris. The sequence continues at coordinate 23,835 of DVLT01000069.1, read as the reverse complement.
GGGAACCTACACCGCCTGCCAAAATCGCTCCAAAAATCATCTATTTATCTTCCTCCATGCAATAATATTTTCCTTTATAACGACGATAGCTATGTTCCAGATCCAACAGCAGGGCATCGTGATGGGCCACCCGCTTTTCTTTGGGCGGAAGGGTCATATAATCCCCGAAAGCTTCCCTTAAATAAGCGTCATAACCCACAGGAATGGGCATGCTGTATCCTTCAAAAGGCATGTACACCGCCGAATCAAAGGCTTCCTTCGGATACCGTTTCTTCATATAGCCCGGTCCGGAACAAAGTTCGGTGATATAATGACATGTTTCAATGGGATATTTGGTCATCTGTTTTTCCGCAAATTTCCAGATCCGGTATCGGAGCCGGGCTGAAGGCGCCAGCGCCAGGGCGATCCGGCTTCCCAAAGCCATCAACCGTCCATGATTTTCCGGGACCGTCTGGGCACAGTAAAGAGAATAGATCAGCGCCCAAGCCACCTGTTTTTTTCGGGCCCACTTGGAATCGGGATAACCGTCCAGAGGCAGCACGTCCAACGCCACGCCGTGACATATGTTCAGATCCTTCTGATAAGGTTTGATCAGTGTGGTGCGCCGGTCTCGGATCGTCAGAAACAGATTCCGATCCACATAACGGCGGTTGGATTTCATCAGCACATACTTTTTCGTATCCGCTTCCTTTCGCCACAGACGGACAAGCCGCTCATAATCTTTTCTCGGCATGAAAAAATCCAGATCATCGTCCCAGGGTATAAACCCCTGATGCCTGAGGGCGCCGATGGCTCCGCCGCCGCAAAAATAGCAGAGCAGATCATGCTTTTTACAAAAATCCACAAAATAAACGGCCATTTCCAAGCTTTTTTCCTGAAGGCCCTTCAATTCTTCCGGTGTATAATCGGCCATCCTCAATCCTCCGTCTCCTGATCCATGGCTTTTTTCTGCAGAAGCACCCGTTTTACTTCCAAAACCGATGGACATGTTTTATGCTTCTTACGCCATCCCGGCATACGCAAAAGCCCCACCAGTGTGCCCACGCCATAGCTGATATGAAGAATAGGAAATAAAGGCGGCAGCAAAAGCTGGCTGATATGTTTCTTCACATTCTTCACCGCAAACAGGGACATGACTGTGCACAAAACGCCGTAGGCTCCCCACATGAGCTTTGCAAGACCCGTACGTTTTTTCAAGGCCAAAGCTGTTGTGACCAATATGCCGCACACAAATCCAAAAGGCACGAAATGGTACAAGGACAGGCACTCGGGACAGACGCCGGTTGTGAGACCGATCCAATAGCCATTGCCATATTTTTGTTTCACCATCCGGCGCAGACTGCTCCGGGTATGCTGGCTGGAATGGATCTCTGGAGAATAACAGATCTGATATCCTGCTTTTCGGATGCGATAATGCATTTCATTATCCTCCGTCCGTCCCAGATATTCATTGAAGCCGCCCACGTCCTCAAACACTTCCCTGCGATAGGCGCCGTGGAACAGGGATTTCACATACTTTTTCTCATTTTTTCCCGTATTCCTGTAGGGAGCGATACTACTCCCAAACATGGAATTTTCTGCCAGGAGCAGCGTCTCTTTCCACGGATCGGCGTCCTCCGCCATGGCCGGTCTTGGACCGCCGCACACCATCTCGCCGCTTTCAAGGACTTCCACATTTTTTCGGACAAAATCCGCCGGTATGGACGCATGGGCATCCACCCGGATGATCACATCCCCGGAAGCCGCTTTGATCGCCGTATTCCAACCGGAGGCCTGATTGCGCCCGTGATTTAAAAGCACCTTAACGTCCATAAAGTCCGCCGCCTGTTCTTTAAACGCTTCCATACAGCGCTGGGTGCCGTCACTGGACATACTGTTGACCAGCACCACCTCCATATCCTCGTGGGGATAGTCCTGCCGCCTGACATCTTCCAAAAGAGCCGGCAGCGCCTTTTCTTCATTATAAGCGATAATACAAAGGGAAACTTTCATGTTCCTTCTCCTTGTCCTGTTTATCGGATCACCGCAAGCACGGTCCGGATCATCGTCCGGATATCCGAAATAAAATTAAAATCTTCCAGGCTTTTCAGATTATAAACCATCTTTTCGGGAAGAACCTGCTCGATATAAACCTGATCCGCATTTTGTGCGTCCGTCATCAGACGCTCTTCATCCTTATACAGGATACTGGCTTCCGATGTGATACCTGCAGGCAAAAGCAACGTCGCTGTCATTTCATCCGTATAGGCCCGCACATAGCGGACCACCTCCGGCCGGGTTCCCACAAAGGTCATATCACCCATCAGCACATTAAACAGCTGGGGAAGTTCGTCCAGGCGGCAGCCCCGGAGTTTTTTCCCGATCCGGGTCACCCGCATATCGCCGCTGGTGGTCACCTGGCCGCCCAGGCTTTCCGCCTTATCCACCATCGTCCGGAACTTGCAGATCCGAAACTGTCTGCCATACTGGGTCACCCGTACCTGACGGAATAAAACAGGTCCCGGTGAATCCATTTTGATCAGTACGGCAATGGCGGCCATCACCGGTGAAAGCAGCACGATCAGTATCGCCGATGCGGTCACGTCAAACAGGCGCTTCAACACCATGCTGGCCTGCTTTTTTTTCAAAATATCATAATACCGCTTCACCGCCGGATTCTGCATCCGTCGGGGCAGTTTGTCAAATCGTCTTAACATGAAACCTCCCGCACTGCCCTCTTAAATGACTCGATCACATAGGCTGCCTGCTCATCGCTCAGGCATGTGTGCAAGGGCAAGGTTATCTCATTTTCATACATATGGAACGCATTGGGATAATCTTTGATGTCAAATCCCAGGTTCCGATAAGCCGTATGCAAAGGCAAAGGCTTATAGTGGACATTGGTGGCCACCTCATCCTCTGCCATCCGTTCGATCACTTTATTGCAGAAGTTCCGGTCTTTTCCATTGAGCCGCGCCAGATACAGATGGCCGCTGGAAGCGTCCTCTCCCTCAAAATGGGTCAATACGGTCACATCCTCGTCTGCCAGGCTCTGATCGTAGAACCCGATCAGCTGACGCCGGCGTTTTAGTATATCTGGATACCGTTTCAGCTGGGCCAGTCCGATGGATGCCATGATGTCCGTCATATTGCACTTGTAGTAAGGCGCCACAATGTCATATTCCCAGGCTCCCAGTTTTGTCTTGGCCAATGCGTCCTTTGACTGTCCATGAAGGGACAAGAGCATATATTGCTTATACAGCTGCTCGTCTGTTATACCAGGAACCGGCCGCCAGGTGACGGCGCCCCCTTCGGCTGTCGTCAGATTCTTCACCGCATGGAAGGAAAAACAGGTGAAGTCTGCGATCTCACCGCACATCTTCCCTCCTTTATGGGCTCCAAAGGCATGGGCCGCATCCGCCATGACAATAACCCGTCCAAACGCCTTTTGGATATCATTGGACGGTGTAAAAAGCGCTTTTTTCTTCTCCACAGCCTGCCAGATCCGGTCATAATCGCAGATGACGCCCCCCAGTTCCACGGGAATGATCACCTTTGTCTTTTCCGTGATCGCCCCTTCCAGCTGGTCATAATCCATCTGGAAAGAATCCTTTGCCGTATCCACCAACACCGGTGTGGCTCCCACATGGCAGATCACACTGGCCGATGCCGTATAGGTATAGGCGCTTGTGATCACTTCATCTCCAGGCCCGACGCCCAACACCCGAAGGGTGGTCTCCATGCAGGCCGTATCCGAATTGAGGCAGACCGCTGTCTGTGTATGGCAAAAGGCAGCGATTTCCTTTTCAAACTGTTTCGTTTTGGGGCCGGTGGTGATCCAACCGCTTTTTAGTGTGTCCACCACTTCCCTGATCTCTTCTTCGCCGATATCCGGCGGTGAAAAAGGCACCTTCATCTTTCTCATTCACCTCTCTTTAATGTGGCCGGCTGCCGCAGCGGCCGGTATGCGCCCACTTCCGCATCTCCATACTGCAGGATGGTTCCCTGCTTTTTCGCATCCCGCACCCTATCCTCTTCCCGGATATGGTAGGTGGGGATGATCTTTTCCACCATTTCTTTCATCTTATCGGTTTCCGCATAAGCATAAGTATACAGCTTCTCCAGATCCGCCAGGAATTGTTCCTCATCAAACTCTATGGGTTTGCCGATATGGATCATCTTGTTTGCCGTATCCTGAAGGCCTTCCTCATTCATCAAAAGTTCTTCATACAGCTTCTCCCCGGGTCTCAGGCCGGTATACTCGATCTCGATATCCTCGCCTAGAGTCAACCCGGACAGCCGGATCAGGTTCTTGGCCAGATCATCGATCTTCACCGGTTCGCCCATATCCAGCACAAAAATCTCTCCGCCCTTTGCCACGGCGCCCGCCTCAAGCACAAGGCTCACCGCTTCCGGAATGGTCATGAAATAGCGCACCACATCCGGATGGGTCACAGTCACCGGCCCGCCGGCTGCGATCTGCCGCTTAAACAGTGGGATCACACTGCCGTTGCTTCCAAGCACATTCCCAAACCTTACAGCTACAAAATCCGTTTCAGACCGTCTGTTAAAGCTCTGTACGATCATCTCGCACATCCGTTTGCTGGCGCCCATGATATTGGTCGGATTGACCGCCTTATCTGTGGAAATGAGCACAAACCGGCGGGTTCCGTACCGATCCGCCGCCTGGGCGACCTTATATGTCCCAAACACGTTATTCTTTATCGCTTCATTGGGGCTGTCCTCCATCAGTGGGACATGCTTATGGGCCGCCGCATGGTAAACGATCTCCGGATGATATTTTTCAAATATGGAATTGACCCGGTTTGTATTCCGGACAGAGCCGATCAGCACGATCAAATCCAGATGGGGATAGTTGTGTTTCAGCTCCTGTTGGATGTCATAGGCGTTATTTTCATATATATCAAAAATGATCAGCCGTCTCGGATGGTTGGCCGCGATCTGGCGGCAGAGCTCGCTTCCGATGGATCCGCCGCCGCCTGTGACAAGTACGCACTTTTTGGACACATAGCCCATGATGGACTGGAGATCCACCTCCACCGACTCCCGGCCCAACAGGTCCTCGATCTGGACATTCCGGATCATGGACGTGTCGATATCCCCTTTGACCATCTGATAGATCCCGGGAAGGATTTTCAGATCACAGGTGGTGTCTTTACATATGTCCACGATCTCCCGGGTGATCTTTTTACTGACACTGGGCATGGCAATGATGATCTCATTGATATCATATTTTTCCACATACTCCAGTATCTTATCCCTTCCACCCACCACTTTCACGCCGTGCATGTAGGTGTTATGTTTTTGTTTATCGTCGTCGATAAAACACTTGATCCGGGCATCCAGCTTATCGCTGAGCATCAGTTCTTTCATGACCATATTCCCAGCCTCGCCGGCGCCGATGATCATGGTATTCCTGGCATGGCTGCCATGGGCCCGGCTCTCCACTACAGTCCGGATGATCGTGTTGAAATACCGGGTGATGCAGACGCAGGCCAAAAGAAAGATAAAATAAATAACAAAGAAACTTCTCGGCACCGCATTATACGTCAGATAACTGTATATGATGGTAAATACCGTCGAAGCCGTACAGGCTCCGACGATACCGACAAGTTCCCTTGAGTTGGCAAAACGCCATAATGTATGATATAACTTAAATCCCCAGAAGATCACCAGGGTCACCAGTATAAATACCGGCAGCATCCGCTGTACCGCACGAAGGTACGGCAGCGGAATGTGGCTCATGTTCATCTCGAACCGGACGAGAAGCCCCATCAGAGCGCATAGAGCCACACTCAAAATATCCAGCGCCATTAATATGATCTTATTGATAACCGGATGCTTTTCACTGCTTTTGTTTTTCATAGTCGGCTCCTTTAAGAATCATCAGAATTTGCCCATGTAAAATGATCGAGCTTTACATGCCTTCAGCGGCGGATACCTCTTCCTGTGTGACGGTTTCACCGTTGATCACCTGATTGATAAATCCGGCGGCAGTGTTCACACTGTCATAATCCGGATTCATGACATACAGGAGCTGATCGCCGGATGAGTAACAGTAATTCTCATCGCCTGTACCCACAACGGCGGAAGATACGATATTCCAAGTCGCTCCATCTGCCAGCTGCATACGCACCAGACTGGAAATCTGATTCTGGCTCAGGTTGGTCTCAAAACTGTTGGACAAGCTGTCCATGATGCCCATGTAACCGGTCAGGATCGCCGGCGATGTACATTTGTTGATGATCGCCTTCAGGACGATCTGCTGATTCAGTACCCGGTCGTTGTCGCCGCCCGGCAGGTTGTACCGTTCCCTTGCAAAGGCCAATGCGGAAGATCCGTCCACATTATAATTCATACCCTGTGTAAAATATTCTCCGCTGATCGTGGTAAATTCATACCTGGAATCCAGATCGACTCCGCCGAGGGCATCCACGATATCTCTCAAAGTTGTAAAATTCACCCGCGCATAATAATTGATCTCCACGCCAAACAAGGATTCCAGCGTGTCCATCGAACATTCCACGCCGTACAAACCGGCATGGGTCAGCTTATCCCGCTGACCGTCGGAAACCCCCGGAAGTTCCACATAATAGTCCCGGGGAACCGATGTCATAAGGATCTGCTTTGTCTCCGGATTCACTGTGACAAGCATGTTCACATCACTCCGGCTGACAGTGGCAATACTTCCCTCTGTATCGATACCGCTGATAAATACGGTGAACGCATTCTTTGTCACATCCTTATTATCTCCGCCCACAGTCTGGACTTCTGTCCGGATCTCCACAGAATCCAGCTCCCGCACATTCTGGGAGAAGCCTTCAAACTGTTCTTCCAGGCTGGCATTGTAAGCCGTATTATAAATGATGGCCTGCACATCGCCGTCATACAGATCCTGGGTCAGTTGGAACACATCATCGTAATTATAGTAGGAGATATCCTGACCAACCTGATCAACGATCTCTGTGATCGCCTGTTCCACCCGGTCGCTACCCGAGATCTGCTGGGCTCCAAACTCATAGTCGGCTGCATCTTCAAGGCTCTGTGCCGGGTCATCGGCCAGCACGGCCACCGCGATCCGGTCGATCGTATACGTATTGCTGGTGATGGCAAACAATGTCATGTTTGCCCGTATCAGATAGACATTGCCAAGTATCAACAATAGGCACATGATCACACAGTCTATCTTACCAATGATATGAGCGCTCCGTGTCATCTGCGAAAAAAACGCAAATACACATAAAAACAGGAGAATGCCGAACAGAATGATCATATACTGCATCGGCAGAATGTTTATGATAAACAGCACGCCCAAAAATACTGCCGACAATATCATCTGGATGATGGCCATGATCTTGCCGACGGTATGTTTTTTCTTTCGTCTCTTTCGACCTGTGTTATTACCCGTTTTCATAATTCACCTCTGTTATCCCTTTAACGATAATTTTACTTTTTCTTATAATTTCAGCCATATCTGGCCATAATATCCCATATATTATAGTACAACCTCTTTTAAAAAACAACTCATAACAAAAAAACAGGGCGGATTTCACAAAAACTTCGTAAAAATATGGCATATCTGCTCCCGGTCCTCGGGCACGGTCCGGATGATATCTCTGACAAAACATATGAATGCGGTACCGGCATGAAAAACAACTGACAATGCGATGGGATATTTTACAGAGATTTAACATAGATTTGTCCTAATCTTTAATTGTGCATATTGACAATAATTATCAGAAATCATATGATATATTTATACAAATAATACAAACGCTTAGGGAATGAAAGAGGTGCATGACAGTTTCTATACCGAGCTGTTGATGCATTTTTTTAGCTTAACATGGCTTTCGCTAAGGTTTGTCGCTTCATTGAGAGGGGGTTCATATTAATGAAACAAAAGAAGAAATTGCCGCGACTGATGCTGTGCATCGCATTGGCTCTATGCCTGATCAGTATGGTCGGAGCATCGTTTATCCAAACTCAGGGAAATCAGATCCGGATCAAGCAGTTGACGTGGGAGACGTCTGCCGGCCATCAGATCGCGGCAGATCTGTGGATACCTGCCAATGCTACAGAGGAAACGCCGGCGCCGGCTGTTATTACCATTGAAGGCTGGTACAACAACAAGGAGATGCAGGATCTGTACACATTAGAACTGGCAAGACGGGGATATGTTGTACTGACAATGGATCTGCACGGCCATGGTAATTCGGAGAGTTTACCATCGGATGAATTGTATGAAGGAGCTGTAGGCGTAGACGGCGCGGTACAACTGGTTGCCAGTCTGCCGTATGTGGATACATCAAGAATTGGTATCACAGGACATTCCAGCGGTGGTACAGCAGCCAACATGGCGGTTACCATTGATAATGAGAGGGAAGAACCGCTGATCGCCGCGCTGTTCCAGCAGGCAGCTGACTGGCAGGATGATACCGGTGGAGATCACAGCGGTGAATACGGCAGCAGAAGCGTGGGCATTATCGCAAGCGAGTACGATGATTTTTATTTTGGGACTTACGATGATGAAGGCAATATGATCACCACTCCAAGAGAGTTTATGGAAACGGAAAACGCGAAAAAATTCCTGAACTTTAACGACGATGTGTCTACTTTTGAGGGTGAGGCTCAGGCCGGACAGTATTATGAAAGAACCATTGACGGCAAAGATGCATATCGGGTCATTTATCGACCGACCTGCATCCATCCGGCAGTTACTTTTTCTACAGAATGTGTAAGTTACGCGATTGATTTCTTTGAACAGGTATTCGGCGCGCCGAGTCCGCTGCCGTCATCCGATCAGATCTGGCCTGTGAAAACAGCTTTTAATGCCGTTGGTCTTGTAGGTATTTTCATGTTCCTGGCAAGCTTTGCTGTCTGCATGATGGATACAGGCTTCTTCAGCAGCATAAGAGTAAAGACGGAAGTAAAGGCCGCAGAAATCAAGGACAAGACTGCTGTCGCATGGTTTTTCGGACTGCTTGTTCTTTCAATGCTGTTTTCAGCTGTAAGTTATGTCTATATCATGCGGAACCTGTATTCCACGACAACCTCTGTATTTCCACAGACAGGACCATTGTGTATCGGTGTATGGGCGGCGTCCTGCGGTGTATTTACATTGCTTCTGACGGTTGTATATTATCAGGTTTACGGGAAAAAACACCAGCTTTCCCTTCGTGATATCGGTGTTATCCTTCCGGTAAAACAGATCGGAAAAACGGTTTTGCTTTCAGTGATCGTTGTGGCATGCGCCTTTGGAATCGTATTTTTCGCGAATTACTTCTTCAAGACGGATTTCAGGCTCTGGGTGCTTGCCGTAAAGGTATTTGGATCAGATAAAGTATTGATCGCTTTGAGATATCTGCCGTTCTTCCTCATCTACTATGTCATGAATTCGGTTTCTGTGAACTGCTTCAATTACAATAAGATCGGCGGAAAGTTTGGTAATATCATTATCCTGGGTCTGGCCAACATTCTGCCATGTATCGTGCTGGTAGCTGCCCAGTATATCGGATTCTATTCGTCTGGCGTACCGTTCTGGGGACTTTCTGAAGGCGAACGTATCCTGGCCATCTGGCTCTTCCCGGTTATCGCCATGTTGTTCATTGCTGCAGTGATATCAAGGTTTGTTTACAAAAGATCGGGCAATCCGTATCTGGCAGGCTGTGTCAACGCGTTGTTTATCGTGATGATCACGTGTTCCAATACATTCACATCACTTTCAGCAGGTACATTGATCGCAACGACATTCTAAACCGGATGTTGTGAAAAGCAACTCCGCTATCCTGCGATATTGCAGGTTGAGCGGAGTTGCTTTTTTGATGGCTATGTTTATCGCCTGTTTCACATTGATTCTTTTACCAATGCCAGAAGATTCTCCGTCAAATCGTTTAATTTCTTTTCCGCGTCTTCCAGACTCGTTCCTTTCACGCCCATATAGAACTTGATCTTCGGTTCCGTACCGGAGGGTCTTGCGCAGCACCATCCGTCATCTTCCAGATCATAGTAAAGCACATTGGATGAAGGCAAGCCGGTTTCTGTCACAACGCCCGTTTCCATATCCCTTATCTCGTTTTTCTTATAATCCCTTATTTTGAGGATTTTGAAACTGCCAAAGGATGCCGGGGGATTATCCCTGAGTTCTGACATGATACCCTGGATCTTCTCAACGCCATCGATGCCTTTCAATGTGATGGAATGAAGTCCTTCCTTATAATAACCGTATTTTTCATAAAGCTTTAACATGGCATCCCACAATGTCTCGCCATGGGCCTTGCAGAATGCTGCTGCTTCGCAAAGCGCCATGACAGCAACCACTGCGTCTTTGTCTCTTGCATGGGTTCCCACCAGACAGCCATAGCTTTCTTCCAGTCCAAAAACATACTCCCAGGTGTGCTGCTGTTCAAAAAACTTGATCTGCTCGCCAATATACTTAAAGCCTGTCAGGACCTCGATCAGGTGGACATGATAAGCCTTTGCGGCCGCATCCGCCATATTGGTCGTCACGATCGTTTTTACAAGAGCGCCGTTATCCGGAAGAGTATGGTTTTCGCTACGCTGGCTCAAAATGTATTCGGCGATGATCATTCCCGACATATTCCCTGTAAAGCTCTGATATTCTCCCGTCCGGCTGTCTTTCGCATACACGCCCAGCCGGTCCGCATCCGGGTCTGTGGCCAGCACGATGTCCGCATCCACTTCCTTTGCCAGTTTCAAAGCCAGTTCAAATGCCTTGGGATCTTCCGGATTCGGATAGGCCACGGTCGGGAAATCCCCATCCGGAAGTTCCTGTTCCGGAACCACATAAACGTGTTTAAATCCCAGTTCTTTCAGAACGCGCCGTACCGGGATATTCCCTGTTCCGTGGAGCGGTGTATAAACAATTTTAATGTCCTCTGCAACCTGCGCGATAATCTCCGGATGGATGATATTTTTCTTCAATGCTCCAATATAAGCATCATCGACTTCTGCCCCTATGGTATGGTACAGTCCCTTGTCCATGGCCACACTCTTGTCCATCGTCTTCACCTGCTGCAGGGAAATGACCTTCCGTACTTCTTCTATGATCTGCTTGTCCTTGGGCGCGGTGATCTGGGCGCCATCTTCCCAGTAGACTTTATAACCGTTATATTCCGGAGGATTGTGGCTTGCCGTGATCACAATACCTGCAATGCATCCCAGATATCTTAAAGCAAAGGACAGTTCCGGCGTGGGCCGGAGAGTTTCAAAACGGTACGTCTTAATGCCATTGGCATTCAGGCAAAGGGCAGCTTCCTCAGCGAATTCAGGGGACATATGCCGGGAATCAAAGGCTATGGCCACACCCTTATCCTGCCCCTTTTCTTTGATAATGAAATTGGCCAGTCCCTGGGTCGCTTTCCGAACTGTATAGATATTCATCCGGTTTGTTCCTATGCCAATGACGCCCCGAAGCCCGCCGGTCCCAAATTCCAGATCCTTGTAAAACCGATCCTGGATCTCCGATGAATCGTTTCCGATCTGTTTCAGTTCCTCCTTAGCCGTCTCATCGATCATCGGGTCTTTCAGCCATTCCTTATATTTATCCATGTATGCCATTTTCTTATTCTCCTTTTACATTCATTCCTGGTATTATATATGCGTTTCTATAAATGAACATTTTCCTCGGACAAGCACTTTCTTCTTTCCTGCCGGTATAAAAAATGTATCCGCCGCATTGAACTTGAACGTCTCATCTTCACAGCGTATGAAGCCCTGGCCTTCCAGTATGACCACAGCACAGAAGGAGGCATCATTCATTTCAAATTCGGTTTCTGTAAACACCTGATATTTATTGCTTTCAAAATATTTGCAGGTCCCCAGTTTTTCCAGTTCATAACCGCTGAATTCCTGGATATTTTTCGCCGAATCGCTGGATACCACTTCCCTTGCGGTCAGATTGGACACCTCTTTTGCCTTGTCCACATGCAGTTCCCTGTAATGTCCGTACTTATCCTTTCGGGCAAAGTCATACAGTCGATACGTGCAATTAGAATTTTGCTGGATTTCGCACAGCAGGATCCCCGGTCCGATGGCATGTATGGTACCCGCATCCACAAAAAAGGTATCTCCTTTATGAACTTTGATCTTGTTTAACACTTCCAGGATCGTATTTGCTTTGATGCGTTCCACCAATTCCTGTTTTGTGATATCCCGGTTCACTCCATAATAAATATAGGATTCCTCATCGCACTCCATGATGTGCCACATCTCATTTTTGCCATATTCATTCTCTTCTCTCAAGGCGAATTCATCGTCCGGATGAACTTGGATCGATAAAGGCTGTTTTGCGTCAATAAGCTTTATTAAAATAGGAAATCTTTCAAACGCCTGGCACTTCCACCCCCAGGCATCCCGTCCGATTTTTTTCAGATATTCACTAAACAGCATCCCTTTATAACGCCCATTGCCAACCGTACTCTGTCCATCTTTATGAGCCGACAACTCCCAGCTTTCTGCCACAATATCATAATCACATTTTTTATGATAAACATCTTTTAGCCGTGTCCCGCCCCATAGATAATCTTTAAAGGCCGGTTCCAAACGTATCATGGATGTGCTGCCAAGCACCGGTTCCGCTCTGCGGCCGATCCTCACACTGTCCTCTTCGGAAATCTCACTTCCAACCGATACCTCAATCAATATCAAGTCCTCGTTCTGATAGTTGGACACGGCGTGTTCCACCCCCACCGGCACATAAACCGATTCTTTGGGATAATAATCTTTCGTCTCTTTACCGATCGTTATCGTTCCAATTCCCTGTACCACTGTCCACTGTTCACTGCGCATATCATGTTTATGCAGAGCATGGATCTTACCGGGATAGATGATCAGCCGCTTGACCTGAAAATTCTCATTCCGATCCAACACTTCGGAAGTTCCCCAGGATTTAAAACGCAGGCGATGATTCTCAAAAAAATCTTTATATTTCTCCCCATTCTCCTCCATGATCTTTTTGATATCTCTGGAAGCCTCTTTCCGGGAAACATAAACCGCATCATCTGTGTTGATCACTACCGCATCCTGCATGCCATTGACAACGACCAGATGATCCTCCGTACGGTTGATCACCACCACATCTTCACAGTTTTCTTTAATGATATATTCATTTTCATTTTCAGGAACAAATTCGGTCAGATTCTCCAGATCTCCGATATCATGCCATTTAATATGGGATTCGATGACCCGAACATGATCCGACTTTTCAAAAACCGCCTTTTCCACACTGACGGAAGGGATATCCCGTGTCAAATATTTCATCAGCAAAACATCTCTTTTGGAAATATCCAAATGGCGCAAACACTCTCTGCACGACCGATAAACTTCCGGAGCCTGCTGCTCCAATTCGTGAAGGAAGGCTCCTGCCTGGAACATACAGTTTCCGCTGTTCCACAGATAATGGCCATCGGCAATAAAAGCTTTGGCTTCCTCGACTTCCGGCTTCTCTTTAAACGCAAGGACCTTTTGTCCATCGTGTAGGATATAACCATAGCCGGTATGGGGGTGATCCGGTTTCGATCCAAATGTTACCAACATGCCTTGCCGGGCCAGCTGCTGCGCTTCGATGATCGTATCTTTGTAATCATCCCCTTCGATCACCTGGTCGGCGGATACGATAAAAACCAGTTCCGATGGATTCAGGCACATGCAGGCCAGGGCAATGGCCGGCGCTGTCTTCTTCCCAACTTCTTCCAGAAAGCACCGGTATCGAAGACCCTGGAAGTCTTTCATCTGATTTTCCACAATAAAATGATAGTCTTTATTCGTCGTAATGATAAATTCATCACAAAATGGTATGTTTTTAGCGATCGTTTCCTGAAGCAGGGAGCGGTTTCTGCGGATATTCATAAACTGTTTCGGATACTTTTCCCGTGACAGAGGCCACAGGCTGTTCCCTTTACCACCTGCAAGGATAATACATTTCATGATTCGTCTCCTTATGTTCTATCTTTTGAAATTATATTTATTATAGGCGATTTCGCAGAAAACTACAACTCATTTGAACAGGTTCTTTCCAATCGTATAAACGCGCCTTTTTTCGGGCATATTCTATGCAATAAAATCTTGTGCTTTCCCTATATTTAGTGTAAACTTTTATTTGATCATACTAATTAAAACAGGAGGATGACTCTATGAAAAAAACGGCACTGATCATGGCCGGTGGAAAGGGCGAACGTTTCTGGCCGAAAAGCCGGCTTACCCTACCCAAACAATTCCTGTCACTGACCAATGACGGAAAAACCATGATCCAACTGACAGTTGAACGCATCCTTCCTCTGGTTGACATGGAGGACATTTATATTGCCACAAATGAATCCTATAAAGCATTGGTGAAAGAACAGCTTCCGGATATCCCCGAATGTAATATCCTTTGTGAACCAGTGGGCAGAAATACAGCGCCCTGCATCGGTTTGGGCGCCGTCCACATCCAACATAAATACGACGACGCTGTCATGATGGTCCTTCCATCCGATCATCTGGTAAAGTATACAGATATTTTCACGGATACTTTGACCACTGCCTGCAGTATCGCCGAACAGGGCACAAATCTGGTTACGCTGGGTATTACCCCCAACTATCCAGAAACCGGTTATGGCTATATCAAAGCGGATAAATCTATCTCAGGCAAACCGTCCTATCCGGTAGACCGTTTTGTGGAAAAGCCGGATTATGAAACAGCCAAAGCCTATGTGGAAGGCGGAGATTATTACTGGAACAGCGGTATGTTCATATGGAAAGTATCCAGCATCCTTACGGATCTTTCCCTTTATATGCCTGAAACATATGCCGGACTCCAGAAGATCGGACAGGCCGTGGGCACAGAAAACGAAACATCTATTTTAGCTTCCGTATTCCCCACATTGCCTTCAGAATCCATTGATTATGGCATCATGGAAAAGGCGTCGGACATCTATCTGGTACCCGGTAATTTCGGTTGGGACGATGTGGGATCCTGGCTAGCTGTGGAACGGATCCGGGGTATTGACGAAAACAGGAATACATTTACCGGCAACGTTACAGCGTTGAACACTTCCGGCTGCACCATCGAGGGGAAAGAAAAACTGATCGCCGCCGTAGGCCTTCATGACCTGATCGTGGTGGATACAGATGACGCGCTGCTCATCTGCTCCAAAGATTCTGCCGGCGATATTAAAAAGATGCTGGAAATCCTGCGGAATGAAGGAAAAGATTCCTATTTATAAAACGCTATATCATTAACAAAAAGAAAGGATCATGAATTATGAAAAACGCATTAATCACAGGTATCAACGGACAGGACGGCTCTTATCTTGCGGAGCTGCTTCTGGAAAAGGGATATAACGTATACGGTATTATGCGCCGCAAAAGTGTGGTGGACTATGGCAACGTGGAGCATATCAAAGATAAGATCCACTTTATTTATGCCGATATGACCGATCCGGTATCTCTGATCAACGCTATGAAGATTTCCCAGGCAGATGAGGTTTACAACCTGGCTGCCCAGTCATTCGTTGCAACTAGCTGGGAACAGCCTCTGGCCACTGCCCAGATCGACGCCCTTGGCGTAACAAACATGCTGGAAGCTATCCGGATCGTTAAACCGGACGCCCATTTCTATCAGGCTTCCACTTCCGAGATGTTCGGCCTGGTACAGGAGATCCCACAGACGGAGAAAACACCCTTCTATCCCCGCAGTCCTTATGGGGTTGCCAAACTGTACGGCCACTGGATCACGAAAAACTACCGGGAAAGCTATAACCTGTTCGCCTGCAGCGGTATTTTGTTCAATCATGAAAGCGAACGCCGCGGCAAAGAATTTGTGACCCGGAAGATCACCGACGCGGTTGCCCGTATCAAACTCGGACTTCAGGATCATCTGGAACTGGGCAATATGGATGCCAAACGTGACTGGGGACATTCCAAAGACTATGTAAAAGCCATGTGGCTCATGCTCCAGCAGGATACCCCGGATGACTATGTCATTGCCACCAATGAAACCCGCACCGTCCGCGAATTCGTTGAGACAGCCTTTAAACATGTGGACATTGAAATCGAATGGTCCGGTTCCGGTGTGGATGAGATTGGAAAATGCAAAAAAACGGGCAAAACCATTGTTAAAGTCAATCCGGAATTTTTCCGCCCCGCAGAAGTGGAACTGCTTCTTGGCAATCCGGCAAAAGCGGAGAAGAACCTTGGCTGGGTTCGGGAAATTTCTTTCAGCCAGCTTGTTGAACGGATGGTCAAAAACGACATGGAGCTGGTTCAGAACGAGATCAAATACGCCAATTTATAATATCAGGAAGGGATCAATATGCGGACATTAATCATCGGCGCAGCCGGTTTTGTCGGCGGATATCTGATCGATCATCTTCTTAAAACATCTCATGGGGCATTAAACGTTACAAAAATGCCCCATGAAACATTATCCAATGCCTCCGTTGAAATATGCGACTTAAATCTTCTGGATATGGAGGCAGTAAAAAATTTGATCGACAGGCTGCGTCCGGAACACATCTATCACCTGGCTGCCCAAAGCTCTGTGGCCCTTTCCTGGAAAAATCCCGGTCTGACTGTGGATGTCAATATCAAAGGGACACTGAACCTCCTGGATGCCATCCGGAGCATTGATAACTACCGGCCCCGGATACTGCTTATCGGTTCCGGCGAAGAATATGGTTATATCCATCCGGAGGAAACCCCGGTCAATGAGGATACTTTGCTTCGGCCCGGAAATATATATGCGGCCACAAAGGCTTGCCAGAACATGCTTGGTACGATCTATACCAAGGCATATAACATGGATATTGTCATGGTCCGGGCTTTTAACCACATCGGTCCGAATCAGACGCCCATCTTTGTCACCGCAGACTTCTGCAAGCAGGTGGCTGAAATCGAGGCCGGTAAAAAGGAACCCGTTCTTTCTGTGGGCAATCTGGAAGCCATGCGAGACTTTACAGACGTCCGGGATGTGGTACGGGCTTACGCCTTGCTTCTGGAAAAAGGCCAGTCCGGGGAAACTTACAATATCGGTTCCGGGAAAGCCGTACGGATCCGGCAGATCCTGGACATGATCCTCAGCTATTCCAAGATTTCCATCCAGGTACGGCAGGATCCAGAAAGACTGAGGCCATCGGATATTCCCATCATTGAAGCCGATATCCGGAAAGTCCATGAGACCACTGGCTGGGAACCTGAAATACCCTTGGAACAGACGATTGTAGAAACATTAAATTATTGGAGAAACCAAATATGATTGGGGGGAAGTATCTATGAAAAGATCAAATATTTTGATCAAATTGGCTGCACTATCCCTGTGCATGTCAATGATCGTACCTCATTTTTCCATGGCTGCTGATGAAACGTCCTATCAGACAGAAACATCCTATCAGACAGCAGTTCCATCTTCTGAAGAATCAACAGTTGAAAGCGTACCCGAATCTAAAGAAACAACTTTTGAGACGGCGCCACCGACTGATTCTGATTCTGAATCTGTTTCAAATCCTGATTCCGGCGAAAGCCAATCGGAATCCACCGAATCCGAAACGTCCATTCCGGAAACAGAACCGTCCTTACCGGAAGCCCCGCCATCTATCCCTGAAACGCCACCGTCAAACAGTGGATTATCCATTTCTTATGATAATCAGGCAGTTTATCAGCTCGTTTCTCGTATGTATGAATATGTCCTGGGACGTCCCGGTGATCAAAACGGCATAGATAACTGGTACCTGCTTCTCACAGAAGGCGGCGGAACCGGCGCCCAACTGGCCGATGGATTTTTATTCAGCAATGAATTCACCGACAAACAGGTAGCCGATGAAACTTTTATCCAGGTTATGTATCAGTCTCTTCTCGGACGCACACCTTCTTCCAGCGAAGCAGCATCCATGCAGTCACTGATTTCTGATGGCTTCAGCCGTAGGTATCTTTGCCGTCAGCTGATCCAGTCCCAGGAATTTAAAACATTGTGTCAAAATGCCGGAATCTCCGCCGGAGATCTCACATTGACGGAAGCCAGAGATAAATACCCGAAGATCACCGCCTTTGTCCTCCGCTTTTACACAAAATGTCTGGGGCGGAGCTATGATGTCACCGGTTTGAATGAATGGGTACAGGTCCTGGCAGACAAAAAATCTTCCGGCGTGGACATCTCATATGGCTTCTTTGGCAGTAAAGAAATACTGGAATCCGGCATTTCCAAAGAGGATTACATTCAAAGACTGTACGAAACGATTTTAGGCAGAAGCGCTTCTTCCTCCGAAATCGATCACTACATAGACTATTGGAACACCGGATTCAGTTACAAACATATCATTTACCAATTTGTTTTTTCAGATGAGTTTAAAGGGCTGTGTCAGGAATATGGCATTTCCGTCGGCTCCATCACGTTGACCGAAGCCCGGGACAAGAATCCGGAAATCACAAAATTTGTTCAGCAATTTTATAATAACTGCCTGGACCGAAGCGCTGATGCGGACGGTTTGAACGACTGGTGTGCCAACCTACTGGATGGTTCCTCTGACGGAGCGGATCTAGCTCACGGTTTCATATTCAGTGACGAATTCAAATCGAAAAATCTGAGCGATGAAGACTTTTTAACAATTTTATATCGTGCCATTCTTGGACGGGAACCGGATAAAGACGGCCTTCAATCCTGGATCAAAGTATTGGATAACGGTATGTCCCGCTATTTTGTCTGCTCCAACTTCATCAATTCTCCGGAATTCCAGGAATTCTGCAGTGAAGTGGGCATATCCAAGGGATCGCTGACTCTTACGGAAAACAGAGACCAGAATGAGCCTCTGACCGGATACATAACCCACATTTTTAACACCGTCTTAGACCGGAAACCAACAGCGGACGAATTGAATGATCTGACCGGGAAAATCAACGGCCATCAGATGATCGCGGAAGATCTGGCTGTTTCCATTTTATTATCCGACGAATACAAAGCCAAAGGCACTTCTGACAGCCAGTTCGTACAGGATCTGTATCTGGCTCTCCTGCGCAGAAATGCTTCTGAAAGCGATATCGTCACGATCACTTCCGCGCTGAAGAACGGCAAAACCCGTGAACAGATCATCAAAGAAGTTATTGCTTCTTCAGAATTCAAAGATATTGCCTCAGATATGGGAATTCTTATCGTCCGGGACGGTTGGGTACAGCAGGGAGATTCCTGGTATTTCTACAGGAACGGCAGCAAACTGACCGGCTGGTACAGGGAAAACGGTTACCGATACTATCTGAACCCTGCAAAGGACGGCGCCAGAGAAGTCGGCTGGGAATATGTGGACGGTTATAAACTCTATTTCAACTACGACGGACAGCTTGTCCAGGATGTGGAATATCTGGTCGGCAAGCAGGATTCCTACTTTATTAAAGTATACAAACCTGCCAATTATGTGATCATCTTTGCCAAAGATGGCAATAACGGCTATACCATACCGGTAAAAGCCATGATCTGTTCCTGCGGCAATCCAACGCCAACCGGAGATTACTATACGCCGAACAAGTTCCGCTGGCTGACCATGGTTGGCGGTTCCAAAGCCCAATGGTGTACACAGATCCTGGGAGATTATCTGTTCCATTCCGTACCCTATCGTATCCAGGATAACTCTACCCTCTATACAGATCTGATGTACAACCTTCTTGGAACAACCCAGTCCCTTGGCTGTATCCGCCTCCGGGCTGGAGACGCCAAATGGATTTATGATAACTGCTCATTGGGCACCCATGTCAATATCGATCCGAATGCCACATCCGGTCCCTTTGACAAACCTGCATTTGAACCATTGCCGTCCTGGCATACATGGGATCCGACCGATCCGACCGCTTCCTATTTATGCGCACAACACGGCTGTCACTGATATTATACTAGGGGGATAAACAATGCGTTATAAGAAAATACTTCTGGCGGCCCTGTCTGTGATCACCGCTTTCAGTCTGGTGATTCCCACCTGCGCTGCAGGCAGTACGCTAACACTTAATGAAAACACTTCTTCCCTGGAAAGCGTTCTCGTCTCTGAATCGTCGGAATCTTTTGAAACCGGCGATTCGGAATCAACTGACGTTCCGGAAGAAACAGCTTCTTCCGTATCCGAAACCGATGAATCCGTACCGGAAACGGAACCGTCCCTTCCGTCAAATACCTTGACAGAGACAGGCGAACCTGAAAGCGAAACCGAAGAAAGCACGGCAGAGGAAACCGAAGAAGATCCTTCGGTTTCCACCGGGCCGTCCATCGGTGAAGCTTACAGTACGGAGAACATCCAAACCGGTTCTTTCTCAGCGGATCTGGGCGCTGCCTGGACAGAGGCGGGACAGATTTGGGAGAAAGTCCTTCAAAACATGCCTCAGACCTATGCCCTGTCCGATGACCAGACCGCCTATCTTCAGCTTCAAATGCTGATCTATCTGAATATAATCCGGGCACAAAACGGTATCGAGCCTCTGGCTCTGTATGATCCTCTGAATGCGGCGGCTGTGACACGGGCCCAGGAATGTGTGACACTTTTCAGTCATACTCGTCCCAATGGTACCGATTGTTTTACCATACTTGATGAGTATGGCATCCCTTGGGGTACAGTGGGCGAAAACATCGCATGGGGCTATCCAGACGTCTTTTCCGTACTCCAGGGATGGTGGAACAGCCCCGGTCATCAGGCAAACATGGTGGACTCCTCTTTCCAGCTTCTGGGTCCTGGTGTTGTGGAAAATAATGGAACATACTATTGGACTCAACTGTTCACCGGCGGATATACTATGACGCAGATGGATTTATATGGCGTACAGGACTACTATGAAGTCGGAACATCTCTCCAGGATACTGGTCTGCTGCTCGTTGTCACTTATAGTAATGGTATAGAAGCCTATCTTCCGGTTCTGGATTCCATGATTTCAGGCTATAACCCAAATGTGGAAGGTGAGCAAACTGTACAAGTAAATTGTCAGGGATATTGCATGGATTGGACGCTCACCGTTCGGGATTCTGTTAAAGCCTTCGTATCCCGGCTTTACACGGAGATCCTGGGGCGAAATCCGGATGCCTCCGGACTGACCGCCTGGACAAACGTTCTCCGGAACGGTACAGAACAGGGCGCCAAAGTGGCTCAAGGATTTATCGACAGCACAGAATTCAAAAAAAGACAACTGTCCGACGATGAATATATCACCATCCTCTACCACACCTTCCTGGACCGTGAACCGGACAGCAGCGGTTTGAATGCCTGGAAAGCTGTTCTTGAAAGCGGCTTGTCCCGGCTGCATGTGTTCAAAGGTTTTGCTGAGTCTGTAGAATTTACGGAAATATGTGAAAGTTATGGTATTATCCGTGGAAATGCCGTCCTTACCGCTCCCATGGATCAGAACGAAGGGGTTACCAAATTCGTTGTCCGCTGCTACCGTCTTTGCCTTGGCAGGGAAGCGGACTCGGACGGACTGAACGCCTGGTGCAATCAGATCCTGACAGGCCAGAATACAGCCAAAGAAGCGGCCCACGGTTTTGTATTCTCGGACGAATTTAAGAAGAAAAATCTTTCCGATGAGGATTACATCCGGACATTGTACAGAGTATTCATGGACAGGGAAGCCGATGGGGATGGCTTAAATGCCTGGCTTCGGGTTCTCCGGAATGGGCAGAGACGTGAACATGTTTTTAACGGCTTTGCAGACTCCAATGAATTCAGAGAAATCTGCGCGGAATACGGCATTAAATGATTGCATCCATATAACATATGGATGTTCAAAAAGAGGCGAAGCTTTTATCGCTCCGCCTCTTTTCATGATTACATAAATCCTTGTTCTTTTATTCTCTTACATCCATTCCAGCCAGTCAGTCTTCTGTCCCCTGATTCATCATGGTATTATCCGAGGCTATCGGTTCCTGTACCGGCGCCGGATCAGCCGCAGGCTCCGACCGTCTCCGTATCGGTCCGGTTTTCTTCCGCTTTCACACGAAATGGACACAAAAAAACAAGGCAAAGACAAGTCAGGCACAATAGCTTTCGTTTCTTCATACTTCCCCGTCATCCCCTGTTTTTAATATGTAATCATTATATTATAATTATAAATGATTTTCAATTAAAAATGGGCAGGGAATGCATAAAAACCAAAATACAGAATATTTATGATGACTGCTTATCCGGAGTGTCTGCTGCTTTTCTGCTGCAGCGCTATCCCAATCAGCCGATCTGTCTGGTCCGCCATAAACAGCGGAATGTTCAGCATATCATCATCCAGCTTCAAGTTATCCAGCGAGAACCGGATCCGGAGTTTGACCTGATCCGGGAACAGTTCTTTGAATTTCTTGAGGCTCCTGCTGGTGGTGTTGGCCTCGGATTTGACTTCCACAGGGAAAATATCGTTTTCACGCTGAATCAGGAAATCCACCTCATAAGGAGGATTTCTCTGTGTCCAGTATCGGGGGACCACTTCAAATTGTGTAATAAACGTCTGAAGCACAAAGTTTTCTGTTAACGCCCCTTTAAATTCCGTAAACAAACGGTTGCCCTCTCCAAAAGCCGTCGGCGCCAGCTGGGCCAGACGGCGGAGCAGTCCCACATCTACCAAATAAATCTTAAAGGCAGAAAGATCATCGTAGGCAGCTATAGGAAGGCCGGGAGCTGTACTTCGATAGACCTTATGCACCAGACGTGCGTCCACCAGCCACTGCAAGGCGTCCTCATATTCACGGGCCCGCGCCCCCTCTTTGACAACTTTATAAATAAACTTTTTATTCTCTCTCGCCAGCTGGGACGGTATGGATTTCCAGATCATTGAAATCTTGGGGAACTCACTGATATTGGGATGCTTGGCAAAGTCTCGTTCATAGGCGCCAAGAATCCCGGACAAGGCTTCCTGCATGGCGTCCACATCCCGCGCCTCTGTCCACATCTTGACGGATTCCGGCATCCCTCCGGTCACATAGTACATCTTGAGTTTTTCATACAGAGGATTAAAGAAAGCATCGGGAATCGGCTCAATGGTGTCGACCATTTCCAGATAATTTACCAGGTTTCCATCCCCGTTGGCCAGAAGGAATTCTGTAAAGGTCATGGGATCAATCTGCATAAAGTTGACTTTTCCCACGGGAAAAGACGAAGGCTTTGCCAGAGCAATACCCAGAAGAGAACCGGCGCAGGCAATGTGATATTGCGAAGCATTCTCACAGAAATATTTCATGGAATTAATGACTTTAGGGCAGTCCTGCACCTCGTCGAAAATAATAAGCGTCTTTTCCGGCAAAATCTTCTGGCCGCTTGCCAGCATCAGATTCTGTAAAATCCGATCCACATCCTTTGTCGTTTCAAAGAACTGTTTGTACTCTTCGTTTTCATCAAAGTTAAAATAAGCCGTATTTTCGTAATAGCGTCTGCCAAACTCTTTAAGAATCCAGGTCTTACCTACCTGCCGCACACCTTTCAAAATCAGAGGCTTGCGATAGGGAGAATTTTTCCAGTTCAACAGTTTCTTCAAAATCAATCGTTCCATATGCACTCCCCCCCATCACACTTTTATTGGATTTTTTGTGTTCTTTATCACATTTTTATTATATATAAAAGCTATAAAAATCACAAGTCTTATCACAAAATTATATGTGCTTTGAGGAGTTTTTTTCACATTATTATTAGAAATTCCGAGAGGATAATTTTTGTATTAAAATAGTAGGAAATGAATAAATATTTATCGAGAATTTAGGCTGTTTATCCTTCTGCAAACAGCCACTTTCCGCGGCCAGCAGGGCCGCATTTCCCGGCCAGTCAGGGCCATATTAAACGGCCAGCCTGAAATATCAGCAGGGCAGAGGGTACTCCGCCCTACTGATCAGTATTGATCGTTGTT
>DVLT01000068.1 GCA_018715345.1 Candidatus Onthocola gallistercoris | reverse complement strand
GTTCTGGGCATTTCGGAGATATGGATCTCCGGTTGATAATTTTATCCTGCGGGTGTAGTTCAATGGTAGAACACCAGCCTTCCAAGCTGGATACGTGGGTTCGATTCCCATCACCCGCTCTGTGCGCGAGTGGCTCAGTGGTGGAGTATCGCCTTGCCAAGGCGAGGGTCGCGGGTTCGAATCCCGTCTCGCGCTTAGCGTAAGTCCTGGAGATTCCTTCAGGGCTTATTTTATTATGAAAGCAGGATGCTTTTGGATCGCAGAGAGGAAAAAAGGAGGGATTCCATGAAAATCGCGCCATTATCTGCGGATGCGATAAAAAACGAAATGAACCGGTATCAGGATATATTTCATTTCCATATTTTAGAAACAGTGGATTCCACAAACGACGAGGCGAAAAAGATCGCTGCCCGACAGAAAGCAGAAGGATGCGTCATCCTGGCGGAATGTCAGACTCGGGGAAAGGGCAGACAAGGAAGATCCTTTTATTCTCCCAGAGGAACCGGGATCTATATGAGTCTTATCCTGGATCCTTCCCGGGAACAGTCCCGGCCGGCGCTCATAACAACCGCGGCAGCAGTGGCGGTGTCGGAGGCGATCGAAGAGGTGACAGGTAGAAGGACAGGGATCAAATGGGTCAATGATGTTTTTGCAGACGGGAAAAAGGTTTGCGGTATCCTGACAGAAGGCGCTTTTGACGGTCAGTCGGAACGATTAAAGTATGCCGTGCTGGGGATCGGCATCAATGTATGCCCGCCGGAAACCGGCTTCCCGGATGAACTATCCGATATCGCCAACTATGTGTGCGATACCGGGGATATGCAGACTCGGAATCGGCTGATCGGGAAAATACTGGAAAATTTCTGGGGATACTATAAAAATCTTCCGGAAAAAGCATTCTATCAGGCCTATAAAGAAAGATCTATCCTGATGGGAAAAACGGTCAAACTCCTTACTGAAAAAGGGGAAGGTCAGGGAACAGTCCTGGATATCGATCCGGAATTTGCCCTGATCGTCCGGGATGAGCAAGGGCGGATCCGCCGTCTTTCATCCGGGGAAGTCCGTGTGAAACTTCCGGCAAATGGATGATCATTGTCATGGTCAGGCAGAAAGACGCCGGCATTGAGGTTCTTGACAGGCCCGCTAAAAGGATGGTATCTTTATTGTAGTATACAGTAAGATCATTTTCAGACAACGGTTCAGCGCTCATAAGTGAATACAGGAACTTAAGGCTGCTTCCAGGTGGAGCAGCTTTTTGTATATCCGGATCATGTCTGAAGGAAGGGAAGTGGAAAACGTTGAGTCTGATGCAGGATACGATACAAAAAGCAGCAGGTGAAATTGCAAAATACTGTTCGACAGAAGAAGTTTTTGCCATAAAAAAGGGGAAACATCTCCCCAGCCGTCGGGTGATCATCAATATCATCAAAGATCTTCGGCGCATTGTTTTTCCGGGGTATTTCGGCACGGAAGATCTGACGGCCACAGACCCGGAGTATTTCATCGGCTACATGATGAATGAGGTTTATGTAAACTTGAAAGAACAGATCCGCATGGCATTGATCTATGATAATGATTGCTACTGCCGGGATTGTGAAGAAAAGATAAGCGATAAGGCGGATGAAATCTGCGCTTATTTTTTCAGCCGGCTGCCCTATATCCAGCAAATGCTGATCAAAGATGTCCAGGCCGGATATGATGGGGATCCGGCGGCAAAAAGCAAGGAGGAGATCATCTTCTCCTATCCAGGATTGTTTGCCATTTATATCTATCGTTTGGCCCATGAACTTTATCTGAAAAATGTGCCTTTGATCCCCAGGATCATGACCGAGTATGCCCACAGCGGTACAGGTATCGATATCAATGCAGGAGCGACCATAGGGGAATATTTCTTCATTGACCATGGTACAGGTATTGTCATTGGTGAGACGACAGTCATCGGCGATCATGTGAAACTGTATCAAGGTGTGACGCTGGGGGCCCTTTCCACCAGGAGCGGCCAGCAGCTGAGCGGTGTGAAACGTCATCCCACCATTGGAAATAATGTGACCATTTATTCCGGCTCTTCCATTTTGGGAGGGGAAACGGTGATCGGAGATGATGCGGTCATCGCCGGCGGCGCTTTTATCACCAGTTCTGTGCCCCCCAGAACGAAGGTCAGTGTGAAAAATCCGGAATTGATCTTTAAACAGCCGCGGGATATGACCAAAAAGGAAATATGGGAATGATATTATTGACATATGACAATAATAAGACTATAATGACAGTAGTGTGAAGGGAGTGGTTTCATGGCACGTCCAAGTAAATGCCGGCGCGTATGTCGGATGCCGAAATGCCGGGAATTTGTGGGATATAACAGCCACATGCCGGATGGGGGCGACAGCCTTTTGCTGACAGTGGAAGAATATGAGACCCTCCGGCTGATCGACTATGCCGGTATGAACCAGGAAGCCTGCGCCAGTCAGATGAATGCCTCCAGGACGACGATACAGTCCATCTATACATCAGCCCGGCGAAAGCTGGCCCGCTTTATCGTGGAGGGCGGAAGGCTGCGCATTGAAGGCGGACATTTTGAAATATGCGGTCAGGCTTGCATCCAGCCAGGTCAGCGTCATTTGAAAGGAGATCGTCATATGAAAATCGCGGTAACTTATGAAAATGGACAAGTATTTCAGCATTTTGGCCATACTCAGGCTTTTAAGATCTATACGACCCAGGATGGCAAGGTGACAGCTTCAGAGGTGGTAGATACCAATGGAAGCGGCCATGGCGCTCTGGCAGGTTTTCTGAAAGCTTTTGATGTGGATGTGCTCATCTGCGGCGGTATCGGAGCCGGCGCGAAAAATGCGTTGGCGGAGGCTGGCATCCGTCTGTATGCCGGCGCCTGCGGAGATGCGGATGCACAGGTGGCTTCCTTCCTTGAAGGAAATCTGACCTATGATCCGAATACGGAATGCCATCATCATGATCATGAAGGCGGACATTCCTGCGGCGGTCATGAAGGCGGATGCGGCGGTCATAGCGGTGGCTGTCATCAGGCATAGAGTTATTTGCGGAACAGATAAAAAGCAGTATGGGCCAGGGATGAAAAGCTTCCTGCCCCATACTGCTTTACTTTTTTATGCTGTTATGATAAGATATAGTTTGAAATCAAACTATATGGAGGCGAGTATATGCTGGAAGACGAACTTCACTTTTTACTGTTGAGGGGATTTCATTACAGCAACAAAGCGATCATACAACAGATCGATTCCCTTAGATTACTGCCGGGGCAGCCGAAGATCCTGGAATATCTGAGAAGTTATGACGGGGCGGTGGCTAAAGCCATTGGCGAAGCCTGCGTTTTGGATAAGTCCACAGTGACCAGTCTGATCTCCCGGATGGAAAAACAAGGTTTGATCCGACGGGAGGAACATGAATCGGATCGGAGATCCGCCTATATATTCCTGACGGATGAAGGTAGACGCTGCGCTGAAGAAGTGAGCAAAGTCTGTCTTTCCGTTGACGGTCTGGCTTTTAAGGGCATATCAGAAGAAGAAAGGGCGCGTTTTGTCAAAACTTTCCAGTCGGTCATATCCAATTTTAAGGAGGTGATCGAATGAATCGGATGTTTAAGCGGTATCTGTACTTTTTCCTGGGGGTTATCATCAATTCCTTCGGTGTGGCCTTTATCACTAAAAGCGCATTGGGCACATCTCAGATATCCAGCGTGCCCTATGTATTGAGTTTAAAGTTCCCGGCGTTAAGTTTCGGCGCATTTACCTTCATTATGAATATGGGTTTTATCCTTTTGCAGGTGATCATCTTAAAAAAGGATTTTCATCCGATCCAATTTCTTCAGGTCGGAGCAAATATCATATTCAGTTTGGTGATAGATCTGGGTATGGCGGTACTTGGATTTTTCCAGCCGGAGACATTGGCAGCGCGGCTTGTCAGCCTGCTTGCGGGCTGTGTGGTCCTGGCATTTGGCATCTGTGTGGAAGTGGCGCCGAACATCCTGTTCGTGCCGGGAGAAGGACTTGTGAATGCTATTTCTTCCAAAAGCGGCATGAAATTCGGTACAGCAAAAATATGTTTTGATGTTACCCTGATCGTTGTCGCTGGGCTTTTGTCCTTTATCTTTTTCGGAAGACTCAATGGCGTGGGATTGGGGACAGTGATATCGGCGTTGGCAGTTGGAAAGATTGTCAATGTACTGAACCGTCATCTGAAATTTTTTAGAAAGATCCCGAGATAGAGCTTGTCTGCTGAAGCGGCCTTGATGGCCGGCTAAGGCAGGCTTTTTTTACTTATGATAAAATTTTTGCGATTTTCACATAGAATAAAAAGTCTTAAAGGAAGCAGCACGCTGCGGTGGAAAAAAATGCTGACGCTTATGTGCCTGTGCGGTGGGAAGATTTTTCAGGCAGCGATAACGGGCCGGCATTTACATCCGGGCCATTCCACTGTATACTGGGACTATCGATTTTTATAAGAGGTTGATAGGATGAAAGTATTATTGACAGCAGTCAATGCAAAATATATCCATTCGAATCTGGCTGTATACAGTCTGAAGGCCAGCGCAGGGGCATGGAAGGATCAGATCGTGATCCGGGAATTTACGATCAACCAAAGTATCCAGCACATATTGGAGCGGCTGTATATGGAAGAGGCGGATGTGATCTGTTTTTCCTGCTATATATGGAATATACGCATGATCATGGAACTGGGCGAGCTGATGGGCAGGATACGACCGGATATACGGATATGGCTGGGCGGCCCGGAGGTGTCCTTTGATGCCAAGGAACGTCTGGAGTCCTGCGGATGGCTGGAAGGGGTCATGTGCGGTGAAGGGGAAGAGACGTTTGCTGAACTGATGGATGCCTTCAATGGAAAACGCCCCATAGATACGGTGGACGGTATCACCTTCCGGGATGGCGAGGGCAACATCGTGGAGCGGGCAAGAAGGGACTATGTAGATATGGATCAACTGCCTTTTGTCTATTCCCATATGGATGGTTTTGAACATAAGATCATCTATTATGAGTCCAGCAGAGGCTGTCCTTTTTCCTGCAGTTACTGCCTTTCCTCGGTGGAGAAAAAAGTACGTTTCCGGGATACACAGAAAGTGAAAAAGGAACTGCAGCAGTTCATAGACTGGGAGGTGCCCCAGGTGAAATTTGTGGACCGGACCTTTAACTGCGACCGGAAGCATGCCATGGAGATCCTGCGGTATATCAAGGAACATGACCGGGGAAAGACCAATTTCCATTTTGAGATCACCGCGGATCTGCTGACAGAAGAAGAGATGGATTTTATGGCCGGTCTGCGTCCGGGCCTGATCCAGCTGGAGATCGGCGTCCAGTCCACCAATCCCAGGACACTTAAAGAGATCCACCGCTGGGTATCTTTTGAAAAACTGGGGAAAGTGGTACGGCGGATCAATGGGGGACATAACATCCATCAGCATCTGGATCTGATCGCGGGGCTCCCATATGAGGACATGGAAAGTTTTCGGAAATCATTCAACGACGTCTACGCTTTGGAACCGGAGCAGCTCCAGCTGGGCTTTCTGAAAGTGCTGAAGGGATCCCATATGCGGGAAAGGGCCGGAGATTATGGGCTGGTCTATGATCCCAATCCGCCCTATGAAGTACTGGGGACAAAGTGGATCAGCTACAAGGATCTGGTGGAACTAAAGGGGATCGAAGCGGTCCTGGAAGTGTACTATAACTCCCGACAGTTTGAAAACAGTATCCGCTGGCTGGAACATTATTTTGATACACCTTATGATATGTATCAGGCTTTGGCTGGCTGGTACAGGGAACATGGCCTGAACGAAGTCAGTCAGTCCCGGATGGATCGGTATGATATTTTGCTGGATTTTGCATCGGCTGTCATAAAAGATGAAGGGGCAGTCCAGGATATGAAACAGCTTTTGATCTATGATCTGTATCTTCGGGAGAACCTGAAGAAACGACCGGAATGGGCGGCGGATCAGTCGGAACATAAAGGATTTTATACCGGGTTTTTCGGGGATGCTTCCAACAGACAACGATATGTGCCGGCATACGCAGGCTATACGGCAAAACAGATCCAGAGGATGACCCATATGGAATATTTCACTTTTGATGTGGAGGCGACGGCAGCAGCCGGAAAACCTTCGGGGACCGGCGGCTATGTCCTGTTTGATTATAAACAGAGGGATCCGCTGACCTATCGAAGCCGTGTGGAGAAAATAGAGGTGGATGGAAGATGAGAATGATGGAAAAAGACCGGGTGGCGGAGATCCTTTGCCGCCTGGATGAACAATATGGAACGGAAAAGATATGTTATCTGGATCATGAGACGCCTTGGCAGCTGTTGATCGCAGTCATTTTAAGCGCCCAGTGTACGGACGCCCGGGTCAACACGGTGACGGGGCCTTTGTTTGAACGTTATCCCCGCCCCGAGGATCTGGCGGGCGCGGATGTGTCAGACGTGGAAGAAATCATCCATCCTTTGGGATTTTTCCGGAGCAAAGCTCGAAATATCGTCCTATGTTCCCGTAAGATCGTCAGTGAATACGGGGGTGAGGTGCCGAAAACTCTGGAAGAACTCACATCTCTGGCCGGGGTGGGCCGTAAGACGGCCAATGTGATTTTGGGAAACATCTATGATGAACCCAGTATCGTGGTGGATACCCATGTGAAGCGTATATCGAAAAAGTTGGGGCTGACCAAGGAAACGGAACCGGAAAAGGTGGAACAGGATCTGATGAAGGTATTGCCAAAGGATCATTGGATACTTTATAACATACAGATCATCACTTTGGGGAGACAGCTTTGCGTTGCCCGGCGGCCAAAATGCGGAGAATGTTTTCTGAAGGATATCTGTCCATCCTGTGAGGTGATGTGATATGATGACATCTTATGTTTGCTTTGATCTGGAGACCACTGGACTGTCGCCGGATAAGGATGAGATCATCGAGATCGGCGGCGTGAAGGTGGAAGAAGGAAAGGTGACAGATCGGTTTTCCCGGTTTATAAAACCGACGTCTCCCATATCAGACCGGGTGCGCCAGATCACCGGTATTGACAATGACATGGTGGCGGAGGCGCTGCCCACCGAGGAAGTGATCTTTGACTTTATCGAGTTTTGCAAAGACCAGCCATTACTAGGGCATAACATTTCCTTTGATTACCGTTTTATGAAACGTTATGCGGCAAAATATTATATGCCCTTTGAAAAGGCAGGGGTCGATACACTTAAAATCGCCAGAATAGTACATAAAGATCTGCCGTCCCGGAGCCTGGGCAGTTTATGCGATCATTACCAGATCATCAATCCGTCAGCCCATCGGGCCTACCATGATGCGCTGGCCACGGCCAAGATCTATCAAAGCATGAAACATTATTTTGGAAAGGAGCGGCCGGAACTGTTTGAAGCCATCTCGTTAGACGGGGGAAGGAAAAAGATCCAGCCGGCCACAGCCAGACAAAAAGTCTACTTGAAGGATCTGGCAAAATATCATAAAATAAAACTCAGTAACGATGTGGACACCCTGACCCGAAGCGAAGCGTCCCGGATGATCGATGGGATCATCTTCCGCTTTGGAAGAATGCTCAGATGAGTTAAGGGAGCAGGCGTGCTTACGCCCGAAAGGAGCGAAATATATTGAACGCAAAGAAGAGAAGAATATTTTCAACAGTGGTTGTTATCCTATTAGTCATATCCATGCTGGCAGGGGTTTTAGCCAGTATGATCTGATGACTTAAGAAAGGTGGGGGAGATCATGAAAAGGTGGCAGACCATTTTGCTGCCGGCTCTGTTCTGCGTGATATTTGTTTTAAACGGACAGAGCGCACAGGCGGAAGAACGGAAGGGTACGACAGGGGTTCGTATCCAGGATATGGATATTGGCGGCATGACAGAGGAAGAAACCCGGGAAGCTGTGGATGAATGGATTTCCCAGGCTCTTTCCGGCAATCTGGAATTTATATGGAAGAATGGCAGTCAGGATGGGGAACCGGTGACGATCCCCCTGACGGAATTGGATTTTAAGGCGGTCGATGCGGAGGAAGTGGTGGACCATGCCATGAATACCGGCCATGTGGGCAACGTGATCGACCGGTATAAAGAGCAGCAGGATGCGAAAAATGGTGAAGCTGCCTTTCATCTCACCTTTGAATATGATAAAGATATTTTAAAACAGAAACTGGAAGAAGCAGCTAAAACCATAAACTGCGAGCCCAAAGATGCAACATTGGTCCGTGAGGATGGCGCCTTTCAAGTGATCGAGGCAGTGACCGGAAAGACGGTTCAGACGGACGCGTCCATCCAGGCGTTGGATGACTATCTGGAGGAAGGCGTTTGGGACGGAAAGGATCTTCAGGTGGCCTTGGCCCTGGATGAAACAGCGGCCAAAAGGGATGGATCGGATCTTTCAAAGGTGGGCGATGTGTTGGGAAGTTATTCCACCATATATGGGGACGGGGACTGGAGCCGCTGTGCCAATATTGAAAACGGAGCCCGGCTTTTAAACGGACTGGTCATGTATCCGGGGGATGTGGCTTCGTTTAATGACATGACGAATCCCTATACTGCGGAAAACGGTTGGCAGTTGGGCGGCGCCTATGAAGGCGGCAAAGTGGTCCAAAGCTATGGCGGCGGTATCTGCCAGGTGTCATCCACAGCTTACAATGCCATCCTGCTGGCAGAGCTGGAAGTGGTGGAACGGCATAACCACGGATTTACAGTGGGTTATGTACCGTTGGCCCAAGATGCCACACTGGCGGGGGACGTACTGGATCTGAAATGGAAAAATTCCACAGATTATCCGGTTTATATGGAAGTGATCGCGGATGGATGGGAAGTGACTGTCACTTTTTATGGCGTGGAAACCCGGCCAGAAAACCGGACAGTGGAATATGTGAGCCAGACAGAAGGCTCCACACCGCCTCCGGAAGACGTGATCACAGTGGATGAGTCCAAACCGGTGGGCTACTATGAAGTGACCCAAAGCGCATTTTACGGTTATACGGCGTCTTTATATAAGAATGTTTATATTGATGGACAGCTGGAATCTTCAGAATGGGTGAATACAAGTACGTACCGTTCGGCTCCAAACTATATTACGAAAGGACCGGATGAGCCGGCGAAAACGCCTCCCCAGTCCCAGGCGCCCCAGACGCCGGAGGAGAGCGAGTCGGAGAACGTGATCCCGGAAGTGCCGTCAGAACCGGTCCAACCACCCACGGAAGTGCCGGATGGGGAGACACCCCAGGAATCTCTCGGCCAGGAGGCTGTGGGATAAGACAAAAGAATATGCGGTCAGAAAAGAGGTTAAATCATGGAAGTTGGAAAGGTACCCGAATCCGTTTTAAAACGGTCGGTATTTAAACAGATCAGGACAAAGCGGGAGGAAGTGCTCATCCATCCTGGCGTCGGTGAAGACTGTGCGGCTTTGAAACTTGCGGATGACGAAGTATTTGTCATGTCCACAGATCCCATCACCGGGACGACTCAGGAGATCGGCACCTTTGCTGTGCATATCACAGCCAATGATCTGGCAAGCGCAGGCGCAGAGCCTGTGGGCATTTTGTTGACAGTCCTCCTTCCCGATGGCTGTGAAGAAGGGGAACTGAAGGCCATGATGGCTCAGATCGAGTCCGAGTGTCATAAACTGAATATAGAGATCATCGGCGGTCATACGGAAGTGACCCGGGCAGTAACCCAGCCGGTGGTCACCGTGACCGGAGTGGGAAAGGCCAAGGACGGAAGGGTCATTTCCACCGGAGGGGCAAAACCGGGACAAGATATCGTGGTGACAAAATGGGTCGGCCTGGAAGGGACGGCCATCATTGCCAGGAGCCAGGAAAAAGCTTTAAAAAGCCGGTACAGTCAGGATTTTATCGATCAGGCAAAGGATTGTATCCGCTATCTGTCTGTGGTGGATGATGCCCGGATCGCCATGCAGGTGGGTGTGAGCGCCATGCACGATGTGACAGAAGGGGGCATTTTTGGCGCTTTCTGGGAGATGGCCCAGGCCAGCGGTGTGGGACTGACTGTGGATCTAAAGAAGGTGCCTCTTCGTCAGGAGACGGTGGAAATCTGTGAATTTTTTGACTTGAATCCATATCAGCTCATTTCAAGCGGTTCCATGCTGATGGCATGCGACCGGGGATATGATGTGGTGGAAGCTCTCCGAAAAGAAGGGATCCGAGCGTCTGTCGTGGGTAAGTTTACAGACAGTCATGATAAGATCATCCATTATGATGAGAATGAAACCCGTTATCTGGAACCGCCAAAACCAGATGAACTCTATAAAGTGGAGACAGGACAGGCGTGACAGCTGCCCGGAAAGGAATAAAGCGATGATGAATATTGTGCTTCATGAACCGGAGATGCCGGCAAATACAGGGAATATCGGGCGGACGTGTGTGGCCACCGGTTCCCGGCTCCATTTGATCGAGCCTTTGGGATTTCGGATCAATGAAAAGGAATTGAAACGGGCCGGACTGGACTATTGGAAGGATCTGGATGTGACCGTCTATGTTAATTTTCAGGAGTTCCTGGAAAAAAATCCCCAGTGCAAGGGAAAGCTTTATATGGCCACGACAAAGGCCCATCAGATCTATACGGACGTGGCCTATGAGGAAGATGCGTATATCATGTTTGGCAAAGAGAGCGCCGGGATACCGGAGGAGATCCTGGTGGATTATGAACCCTACTGTGTCCGGATCCCCATGCTTGAGGATATCCGGTCTTTGAATCTTTCCAATTCGGTGGCCATCGTCCTTTATGAGGCGCTGCGCCAACAGGGATTTTGCCAGATGCAGAGGAACGGACAGCTTCATAGACTTAACTGGAAAGAATAGACGAGGAAGATAACGATGAAAAATGCTTATCAGGAATATGGCAGCGGGCCAACGCTGGTCATGCTCCACGGCAATGGGGAGGATGGCAGTTATTTTAAAGAACAGGTGGCCCATTTTAAAGAAAAATATCACGTGGTCACAGTGGATACGCGGGGACACGGCAAAAGTCCAAGAGGGAAGGCTCCTTTTACTCTTGCCCAGTTCGCGAAGGACCTGAAACGTTTTCTGGACAGCCATGGATGGAAACGGGTCATCCTTCTTGGTTTCAGCGATGGGGCAAACATTGCCATGATCTTTTCCATAAAATATCCCCAGTATGTATCCCGATTGATCTTAAACGGAGGAAATCTTTATCCGTCGGGTGTGCGTATGATGTATCAGATTCCCATCATTTGTGAATATGTCCGTCTGCGACTGCGGTCTCTTGTGGATAAATCTGTGATCCGCAAAAAGGAGCGGTATGATCTGATGGTGAACCAGCCCCACATAAAGACAAAATATCTGAAACGGCTGACCATGCCGGTGTTGGTCATTGCAGGAACCCATGATATGATCCGGTGCAGCCATACCCGGAAGATCTATCATCATATACCCGGCGCCGAACTGGTCATGATGGAAGGGGATCATTTTATCGCGGCCAAGAAAAGCCGGCAGTTCAACGAGGAAGTGGACCGTTTCCTGATCGAAGCGGACTGGAAAGAGGTGGAATGTGGAGATCAGGCCTTATGAGAAAACATACATTGGTGAGATGATACACGTATGGAATCAGGTGGTTGAGGATGGCATAGCCTTTCCCCGCAGTCATCCGGTCAAATAAGGGAGCGCGTAAGCTGTATGAACGGCTGGGTTTTCGGAAACTGGGTATCATACCAGGGGGATTTTGGATGAAAGACGGGACATACGAGGATATTGTCCTGTATTATCATAATTTACATGAGGAGGAGTAGAAATGGTACATCACATTGTCATGTGGAATTTTAAAGAAGAGATCAGCGAGGCAGAACGTAAGCTGCGCAAAGCAGATATGGTCCTCCATCTGAAAGAGCTGGTGGGGAAGGTTCCGGGACTTAAAACGGTGGATTTTGTGGAGAATCCGTTGGCCTCCAGTACCCACGACATCGCCCTGGTCACGACTTTGGAAAAACCGGAGGATGTGGCTGTGTATGGCAGTCATCCGGAACATGTGAAGGTGGCAGATACATATGTGCGGCCTTTTGTGAAGGATCGGGCCTGCCTGGATTATGAAGATTGACGGTGGGACAGAAAAGGATAAATAGGACAAAGGTATCCGGTCATAGAGGTTTTGTACTGGATACCGAAAAAGATCATCCCAATACTTCCATGGGATGATCTTTTTAATGTTCACTTTGTGGGTTTCAGACAGCTATCATTTAAAATCCACGATCGTTACGCCGGTTTCCCCTTCACCAAAGGTTCCCAGACGGAAGGATTTGACGTTTTTGGATTTTTTCAGTTTATTGTGGACAGCAGACCGAAGCTTCCCGGTACCCCGTCCGTGGATGATGGTCACCTGCTTTAAATGGGCCAGATAAGCGTCGTCCAGATATTTATCCAGTTCCGGCAGCGCTTCGGCCACAGTCTTGCCAATGAGATTTAAACTGGTGGAAACGCTTAAAGATTTGGACATTTTGATCTTGCCGGCGCCGGTCTTTTTTAGCGTGGGTGTTTTGATGACTTCTTCATCCAGAAGTTCCAGATCTTTGATATCCACCATGGATTTTAATATGCCCATTTGGACAGCCACTTTTTTGCTGCTGTCGGGTTTGGAAGTGACCACGCCTTTGATGTTCAGACTGATGACCCGGACACTGTCGCCCAGATGGAAATCTTCCGGTTTTCGTTCCTCTTTTGCAGAGGCCTTTGGCGCCAGATGATCATCCAGCTTGTTCAGCTGACTTCGTAGCGCAGATCGTTTCTTTTCCATTTCCTTGGCGCTGACAAGGGACTTGCCGGCAGCCAGTTTATTCATATCCCGGATGGTCTGATCCGCATAGTCCTTGGCTTCCTGGAGGATCTGGCGGGCCTTTTCGTTGGCCTCCCGCAGGATATTTTCTTTCTGGCGGGCCAAGTTCTCCTGGCGGCTTTCCAGCTTTTCCTTCAGCCGGGCGACTTCTGCCTTATAATTCTGTATCTCTTCCCGTTCCTTTTCGATGGTGCTCCGGCTGGTTTCCAGATCGGCCAATAAGTCTTCAAAGCTTTGATCTGCCGTGCTGAGATACTTTCTGGCATCATCGATCATAAAGGATGGCAACCCCAGTTTGCCGGATATGGCAAAGGCGTTGCTCTTTCCCGGGATACCGATGAGCAGCCGGTAGGTGGGGCTTAAAGTGGCCACATCAAATTCGCAGCAGGCATTGCAGGCCCCTTTGGTGGATAGGGCAAACACTTTCAACTCACTGTAATGGGTGGTGGCCATCACGGTCACTCCCCGGACCAGGAAATTTTTCAGGATGGACATGGCTAAAGCCGCCCCCTCTGTGGGGTCGGTCCCGGCACACAACTCATCCAGAAGAACCAGAGAATGGCTGTCGGAATGCTGGATAATGGAAATGATATTGGTCATATGGGATGAAAAGGTACTCAGACTTTGCTCAATACTCTGTTCATCACCGATATCCGCATACACATCTTCAAAGACTGCCAGCTCAGACTGGTCAAAGGCGGGAATATGTAAGCCGGACTGTCCCATCAGGGTAAACAGGCCCACTGTTTTTAAGGATACCGTTTTTCCGCCGGTGTTGGGACCGGTGACCAGGAGAAGTTTATAGTCTTTGCCTAAGGTGATGTCGATGGGGACCACGGTTTTCGGGTTCAGCAGAGGATGACGGGCTTTTTTGATATGGATATAGCCGTCCTCATTGAACCGGGGTTCGGTGCCTTTATATGTGCGGGAAAAGGCGGCCCGTGCAAAGATAAAATCCAGTTGGGTCAAGATCCGCTGGTCGGTTTCCAGCCGATCGGTATATTCGCCGCACTGTTCGCTTAACTGGGCCAGAACCTTTGCCATCTCTTCCTTCTCTTTGCCGTCCAGTTCCCTGAGCTCGTTGTTCAGTTTTACGACAGCCATGGGTTCGATGAACAGCGTGGAACCTGAAGAGGACTGGTCGTGGATCATACCCTGGATCTGACTCCGATATTCTGCTTTGACCGGCAGACAGTAGCGGCCGCCTCGCATGGTGATCAGATTGTCCTGCAATTTGGAGCTGATGGCAGAGGAGTTGACCATGGAGGTGAGCTGCTGATGGATCCGGTCATTGGTCAGCCGGATCTGGCGGCGTACATTTTTAAGTCCCGGACTGGCGTCATCAGCCATCTCTTCTTCTGAGAGGATACAGCGCCGGATTTCCTGACAAAGGGGGGATAACGGTTCCAGGACATCAAACAGGGCATCCAGGCAGTCTGTCTGCTGCGGATCGTTGTCCCTTCTGCCGTAGGATTTGGCCCGGAGAGCGGCTTCCAGAAGAGAAGCCACATGGAGCAGCTCCGCCGCGCTGAGGGCAGCGCCCACATTCAGCCGGAGCAGCGATGGACGGATGTCGGTGACACCGGAAAAGGACAGGCTGCCTTTACTGTAAATGCGGGCCAACGCATCGCTTGTTTCCATCTGGAGCTGGCAGATCTGGGCCAGGTCGGAGGATGGAGAAAGATGGGCACAGAGCGCCTTCCCCTGGGGGGAAGTGGCACAGGCAGTCAGTTTTTCGATGATTTTATCATATTCAAGAGTTTTTAAAGCTTTTTCATTCATAAACATTCCTCGTTCAATAAAAATCCTGCGATAGGTCGTTCATGCCTATTTTACCCTATATCTGTAAAAATGGCAATTTTCAAAATGTTGTACC
Source organism: Candidatus Onthocola gallistercoris (assembly GCA_018715345.1). Classification (GTDB taxonomy): domain Bacteria; phylum Bacillota; class Clostridia; order Lachnospirales; family Lachnospiraceae; genus Frisingicoccus; species Frisingicoccus gallistercoris. The sequence goes on along the minus strand of DVLT01000068.1, from coordinate 4,120 downwards.
GACACATGTCAGTCAGACGTTTCTTTTTAAAAAGAAGTATGGTATGATATCAAGGATAATAATGAATAGAAAGAGGATATAGAAACATGCGATTTATAAGCGAATTGAGGGAAGGGGATATGATCTCCGGCATATACCTGTGCAAGCATAAACAGAGTTTGAAAACAAAAGCCGGCAAGACCTACTATTCTATGATGCTGCAGGATAAGACGGGGATGTTGGATGCAAAGATCTGGGAGTTGAATAATGGGATCGAGCATTTTGAATCCCTGGATTTTATCAAGGTGGAAGGACAGATCACCAGTTTCCAGGGGGCGCTTCAGGCCAATATAAGGCGGGTGCGCAGAACCCAGGAGATGGAGTATGATGTGAAAGACTACCTGCCGGCCAGCCGTTTTTCATCCGATGATATGATGCGGGAATTGACCGGATATATCCGCCGGATCCAGCAGCCCCATCTAAAAGTGCTTTTGGAGAGCTTTTTTGTGAATGACGCGGCTTTTATCAAAAGTTTCAAAGAGCATTCGGCAGCCAAAAGTGTCCATCACGGATTTGTGGGCGGGCTTTTGGAACATACATTAAGTGTGACAAAATTATGTGATTTTTATTGTACCCGCTATCCCATGCTGAACCGGGATCTTTTGCTGACTGCCGCCATGTGCCATGACATCGGCAAGACAAAGGAGTTGTCTTTGTTCCCGGCAAATGATTATACCGATGAGGGCCAGTTGATCGGCCATATCGTCACCGGTGTGGAGATGATCCATGATAAGATCCGGGACATTACCGGCTTTCCGGAAGTGTTGGAAAATGAGTTGAAGCACTGCATATTGGCCCATCACGGCGAGTTGGAATACGGATCCCCCAAAAAACCGGCCCTCATGGAAGCAGCAGCCCTTAATCTGGCGGATAATACAGACGCCAAGATGGAGACGCTGACGGAGATTTTTGCCGGAACGCCGGATACACTGGAGTGGATCGGCTATAACCGTTTATTTGAAAGTAATCTGAGAAAAACATCTAAATCTTGAAAACTTCAAACGACAGCTTCCAGGAATGGACAGGAAAGCGTTTATACATTTCTAAAACGCCCCCGATCGTTGGACTTCGCGTCCGACTTTTGGGGGCGTTTTATCGGTTATAGCTTTTTTAAGGCGATCCATCAGGCATGACCTTGAGATAAATACTGGATAACGAACCGAGACTTCTGCCCATGAAAAGTTGAAGGTATAATGGACACAAAAGGTGGGATCAGTCTATTTATCCGGGGAAATGTGAACAAAGTGTTAAAAAGATATTGCGGCATATCATCTTTAAAGTTTGTTTAAGGTTGAAATGTATAATTATGGATAATCTTTCATAGAATAGTATTAGTGATCATGCCTTGAAAACAGCGAAAATTTCCCGCATAACTGGAATGAAGCCGGCTATATGATCAAATCAGACAGAATAGAAAGAATATTTAACAGTAAATATGTTTCAATATAATTAACAAAATGTTAAGCGAGAGAAGTTAAAAACCGGGTATTCAGAAAGGGGACAGCAGGTGAGAAATATGATGATTTTAGGCGTTTATGTTGCGGGTATGGTTTTTTCACTGCCGTTTTGGTTATCACTCAAAAAAAGATATACGCGATACGTGAAATTTTATGAAGATTATGGACAGACGGAGGCAGATGGGACAGGTGATTTTGCATTTACACTGATCATGCTGGCTTGCTGGCCTGTATTGCTTATTGGCGGGATGCTGATGGCATTGGAAAAAATATATATGAAAAGGGAAAGATGTTTATGAAATACCTTTACGAAGGAAATTTGAATGATAATGAGAATCATCGCAGTGAAAATGATGTGGATTATTATATTCGGGGTACGACACAGGTAAAAGGACGTACATATGAACGTTATGGCGTGCAGACTCATTTTGTCCAGTGCGGCGAAAATTATCTGGATATGGTCGGCCAGTACCCGGCAAAGATCGCCCGGGAAGGCGATATTATGAGCATCAGCGAAAAGATCATCGCCATGTGTCAGAATCATGTGGTCAAGAAAGAAGATGTCCACCTGAGCTGGGCGGCCCGGTTCATGAGCCATTTTGGGAAGAAAACGACCAGCGGTATCGGTATCACGGAACCTTATAAACTCCAGCTGATGATCGACATGAAGGGGCTTCCGAAAGTTCTGTTTGCCGGATTTGTAGGCGTCATCGGAAAGCTGTTTGGAAAAAGAGGCTTGTTTTATAAAATACTGGGAAGCGATGCCGCTGGGATCGATGGGTTTTACGACCATTCCGCTTTTGATATTTATCATGATATGGCGGTATTGATGCCGGTCAATCCGGGGCAGGTCTGTCAGGATATATGGGACAAGTACCATATAGCGGCCATGATCGTGGACGCCAACGATATAGATGTGGAAATCCTTGGAAAAAGTAAAGCGCTGGACGCATGGTCGGACGAGGATCTGAAGGGTTTGATCGTGGACAACCCGGCCGGCCAGGATGACGAATGTACACCTTTTGTTCTGATACGCGATATCACAGGAAAAGAACCTCAGAAATATATTCCCCCCAAAAAGAAAGCATAAAAGATTTTGCCCGTCAGCCTTTTAGATAAGGACTGGTGGGCAAAATCTTTTTTTGTTATAATGAATCCAGTTATAAACTGGGAAAAGAGGAATGGGACATGTCTTTTAAAAAGAACGACATATGTGAGATAAAGATCGAAGATCTGGGCATAAACGGCGAAGGGATCGGAAAAGCAGACGGCTACACAATATTTGTCAAAGATACAGTGATCGGCGATATGGCCAGAGTGAAGATCATAAAGGCGAAGAAACATTATGGTTATGGCCGGCTGATGGAACTGATCGCCCCTTCTGCGTTTCGGGGAACGCCCAGATGCGCCCACGCCAGAGCCTGCGGCGGATGTCAGATCCAGCATGTGCAATATGAGGCCCAACTGAGATTCAAACAGGAAAAGGTGGCCGGGCTGCTGGAGCATATCGGCGGTACAAAGGACTATGTCATGTATCCCATCATCGGCATGGAAGATCCCTGGTTTTACAGGAACAAAGTCCAGTATCCGGTGGGTCTTGACAAGGAAGGCCATGCGGTGACCGGCTTTTATGCCGGCCGCACCCATTCCATCATCCCGGTGGAGCAATGTTTTATCCAGGATGAGCGGAATGAGAAGATCATGGCCATCATCCGCCGCTGGATCGATACGTTCCATATTTCTGTATATGATGAGACCGCCCATCGGGGACTGGTACGCCATATCCTGACCCGGATCGGCCGACATACGGATGAGATCATGGTCTGCCTCATCCTGAATGGTTCCCATCTGCCCCACGCCGAAGAACTGATCACAGAATTGAAAAAATTGCCGGGAATGACCAGCATCTGCATCAACATCAACCGGGATAAGACAAATGTGATCCTGGGAGACCAGGTGAAATGCTTATGGGGTCAGAGTTACATCACCGATCGGATCGGGGATGTGTCCTATCAGATCTCCCCCCTTTCCTTTTTTCAGGTCAATCCGGTGCAGACGGAAGTCCTTTATCGGACCGCCCTGGACTTTGCAGATCTGAAAGATACGGATATGGTGTGGGATCTGTACTGCGGCATCGGCACCATCTCCCTGTTCCTGGCCCGCCATGCCCGAAAGGTATGCGGCGTGGAGATCATCCCCCAGGCCATCGAAGACGCCAGGGAAAATGCCCGGCTCAACGGCATTGACAACACCGAGTTTTTCGTGGGTAAGGCGGAGGACGTCCTCCCGGCGGAATATGAGAAGCGCCATGTCCGGGCGGATGTGATCGTGGTGGATCCGCCGAGAAAGGGCTGCGATGAAAAACTGCTGGACTGCATGGTCAAGATGGACCCGGAGCGGATCGTTTATGTGAGCTGTGACCCGGCCACCCTTGCCAGGGATGTGAAGATACTGGAAGGGCGGGGGTATAAACTGGAAAAGGTACAGTGCGTGGATATGTTTCCTCATAGTGTGCATGTGGAGACGGTTGTATTGATGTCAAAAGTCAAAGAATAGAATAGCGAAAAAGTGTAGAAAACAAGGAATTTCCGGGAGTCGGGGCTTGTCAGAGGACAGGTTCCGGT
>DVLT01000067.1 GCA_018715345.1 Candidatus Onthocola gallistercoris | reverse complement strand
AACAACGATCAATACTGATCAGTAGGGCGGAGTACCCTCTGCCCTGCTGATATTTCAGGCTGGCCGTTTAATATGGCCCTGACTGGCCGGGAAATGCGGCCCTGCTGGCCGCGGAAAGTGGCTGTTTGCAGTACCCACGGATGTCCGAAAAATATCGCTATTCCCCAGTATTTTGCTCTGTACAACAGCATTTCCCGCACCACAGGCAGTTTTTCCAGCCAGGCGGTTTATTACCACAACCTTTCTCTGAAACACGGAAAGGCCAGTGAATGTATCGGCTGCGGTCAGTGTGAAAAAGCCTGTCCCCAGCATCTGCCCATCCGCCGGTATCTGAAAGATACAGCAGAGAAATTTGAGACTGGGTCATCCTTCCCGACCAGGAGGTAAGGATGATGGGCAAACACTTGATCGTATATTATTCCCGTAAAGGAGAGAATTACTGGAACGGGAGCATTAAAAATCTTCCAAAAGGAAACACGGAGATCGTGGCGGAGATGATCGCCGATATCACCGGCGGAGATTTGTTCCAGGTGGAAACGGTGAAATCTTACCCGGCGGATTACTATGCCTGCATCGACGAAGGCAGCGGTATGGGCATCAGTGATTTTCTTGGCAGCTTCTTTATATGTATGCTATACTTGTCCTAATATAAGGAAAGGGACGAGCGCCATGCCCAGGGGAACAAATCAAAAATTCAAATTGTATCGTCTTGCCCAGATCATGCTGGAAAGGACAGATGAGGATCATTATATGACCATGCCGGAAATCGTGTCCGCCTTGGAAGAATACGGGATCAGGGCGGAGAGAAAAAGTATTTACACAGATTTGCGGGACCTGGAAGTTTTGGGGATAGAAGTGGAAGGTGAGGCTGTGGGAAACAGATACCATTATCATGTGGTGAACCGGCCTTTTGAATTGCCTGAGCTAAAACTTTTGGTGGATGCCATCCAGTCATCCAGGTTCATAACGGAACGAAAGACCCATGCCTTGATCAAAAAATTGGAAAAACTGGTCAGCCGTTATGAGGCCATGAAACTTCAACGTCAGGTTTACGTGTCCGGCAGGATCAAAACGATGAATGAAAGCATTTATTACACAGTGGATGGGATACATAATGCCATTTCGGAAAATCGGAAGATACGTTTCCAGTATTTCCAGTGGAATGCGAAAAAAGAGATGGAACTTCGGCACGATGGTATGTACTATCACATAAGTCCATGGGGACTTGCCTGGAATGAGGAGAATTACTATATGGTAGGATATGATTCCCAGGCAGAGCAGATCAAACATTACCGGGTGGATAAGATGCTCCATATCCAAATGTCCGATGAAGAGCGGGATGGGCAGGAGCATTTCCGAAAACTGGATATGGCTGATTATACAAAAAAGAGTTTCGGCATGTTCGGTGGAAAGGAACAAATGGTGAAATTATTGGTGGACAACCATCTGGCTGGCGTGATCATTGACCGGTTTGGGAAAGATGTGATGCTCGTTCCGGCGGATAAGGATCATTTTACCGTCAATGTGAAGGTTCATGTCAGCAATCAGTTTTTAGGCTGGGTCTTTTCACTGGGAGAAGGTGTAAAGATTCTGGCGCCGGATGGTGTGGTGGAACAGATGAAGAGGGAGATCCAACGTCTGATCTGCCAGTATAAATGAGCCTTGACAGTCATCAGGTTTTATGATATATATTTCTTAAAATTGAACACAGAAGCTATGATAAGAAATAGTAAGCATCTTGGATCTGCAGAGAGAAGGCGGCAGGTGCGAGCCTTTATTGAAAAGATGCCCAACCCATCTTTGAGCTGTGGGCTGAAATAACAGTAAGCCTTGCCGGGTTCTCCCGTTACAGAGATATGGCATCGGAATTTTAACCTGTGCCGGAGAGTGCGGATCCTATCCGAATTTAGGTGGTACCACGGACTTGTTTATAGTTCGCCCTAAGCTGATGACAGTTGGCTTAGGGCTTTTTTGTGTTCAAAACATTATGCGGAGGTATCCTTTATGAAATTAGAGAAACTTGTCGGAGATCGTTTCCGGGAAAGACCGTCAGATTGTATCATTGACAGCCATGCTTTGATGGTACGGGGCGGCTATATGAAGTATGTGGCAAATGGTATTTATTCATCCTATATGCCTCTTAAAAGAATAACACGGAAGATCGAGCAGATCATCCGTGAAGAAATGGACGCCATCGATGGCCAGGAAGTCCAGTTTCCTGTTGTGATGCCAGCTTCCCTTTGGCAGGAGTCCGGAAGATATGAAAGTATCGGAAAAGAGCTGGTCCGTTTCACTGACCGGAATAAAAGTCCGCTTGTACTTGGTATGACCCATGAAGAGGCGGCTGTGCAGTTGGTACGTGAATATGGGCAAAGCTATACAAAATATCCTTTTATGATCTATCAGATCCAAACAAAATTCCGGGATGAGGCCAGACCGAGGGCCGGTTTGATCCGGGTGCGGGAATTTACCATGAAAGACGCTTATTCCTTCCACACCAGTCAGGCGGATCTGGAGGAATACTATGAGAAGTGCCATAAAGCTTATGAACGGATCTATGAGAGAGTGGGTCTGCCGGAAGTGATATCGGTGGCATCGGATTCCGGTATGATGGGCGGCAGTATTTCCCATGAGTTCATGCTGCTCACACCGGTAGGAGAAGATTCCATCGCCATCTGTCCCGAATGTGATTACCGGGCCAATATGGAAGCCGCGGAATGTATCATCCATAATACAAGGGATGACGTATCCGAAGAACTGAAACTGGTACACACGCCGGATAGCCATACCATCGAGGAAGTCTGTGCTTTCCTGAATTGTGAGGAAAAGAAATCCTGTAAAGCAGTCGTTTATCAACGTAATTCTGACGACCACTATATTGTATTGTTTATCCGGGGTGATCTGGAAGTCAACGAGACAAAACTGACCAATTATCTGGGAGACGATATCCATCCTGCTGTGATCACAGAAGAGAGCGGTTTATGTGCAGGTTATATCGGTCCAGTGGATCTGAAAGGCGATTTCACTGTGCTTTATGATCGCTCTCTGGAAGGACTGAACAATCTGTGCTGCGGCGGAAATGCGGATGAACATCACTATACCGGACTGGATATGAAACGGGATGTGCCGGAAGCAGAGTACCATGATTTTGCCAAGATACAGCAAGGCGGCATCTGTCCCCACTGCGGCAAGCCGACCATCACCATTTCCAGGGGCATAGAAGTGGGCAATATCTTCCAGCTGGGGACCAAATACACCAAATCCATGAATATGACTTATGTGGATAAAGACGGCGAATCCAGATATCCGATCATGGGATGTTACGGCATTGGAGTGGGCAGACTTGCGGCTTCCATCTGTGAGGCGCATCATGACGAGTATGGTCCCATATGGCCTCTTGCCGTGGCTCCGTGGCAGATCCATCTGTGTGCTGTACGTCCGGATGATGGGGAAGTCAAAGCTTATGCAGATAAACTGTATGAGGAATTGCAGAGCAAAGGGGTGGAAGTGATCTACGATGATCGGAAAGTAAGCCCTGGCGTTAAGTTCTCAGACGCGGATCTGATCGGCGTACCTTTCCGGGTGATCGTGAGCCCCAGGAATATGAAGCAGAATATCGTGGAGATCGTTTCAAGGGATAAGAGCTTCTCCGCCAATGTACCTGTGGACGCCGCTTTGGAAGAGATCTTAAAGATCCTGTCACAGGCAAAATAAATCCCATGATCAGACGGGAAGACATGCTGGAATTGACCAGAAGGATGACGCCGGCCCGCTCCTCAGCGGAGCGGATCGCCGGCGCTTATTTTGATGAGGAAGGCTATATAGACGGTACTTTTAACACCCATTTTCTGAACCTGACGCCATCGGAGCGGGCAAAAAACCTGAATATGGCCAAGACAGTACTGATTTCTAAAACCAATGATCAGCTGAAAGATCACCTGATTCCCCTATCAAAAAGGAAACAAGGGGACATCTGGCAGCTGCTTGACGGGATCATGGAGTCAGGATTAAAAGACGACGCCCTTCTGGATATTTTATATGAGCTTGTGGGAGAACATATGAGACCGGGCTATCCTTTTGCAGTGTTTTTCATTTTTGACCGGTACGATGTACCGGTGAAAGGCAGCGACAGGGAGTGGATGGAAGGCTCGGAAGAAGTTTATACTTACCTGCTGTGCAGCATCAGTCCTTTGTCCGGCGAATATGAGCCGGGTAAGCCGGTATTTGGATTTTTGTATCCGGCTTTCCGAGACAGGACAACGGATAGGGAACATATCAATATTTTTGAAGAACGCTCGGAGTCCTTCAGGGAACTGAAGGATTGGCTGCTTGGCGTATCCGGATCAGCTGGCAGATGGGGATAGGTGAAGGTACAGGTTTATGAGGAAATCGGATGGACTGTATAAAACGGATATGCTGGAACGGTCGATTTATGCCGCCATATGCAGCCATGACGGTATCAAAGCAAAGGATATCGGAAAACTGACAGCAGCGGATAAAAAGACCATTAACCAATATTTATACAAAGCCCCTTTTATGCGGGAGCTTTGTTATAGGGATGGAGCATACCAGTGGCATGGGATCATCCGGCAGGATAGACCGCACGTCGGTTTGGGGGATTTCTGTGCCTATTATGGTTCTGTTGGAGAATTTTTGGAACTTTCGGAGGAAGAATGGTTTGATTCCATGCTGGAAGGCTGTCGGCGGATCGGAAGGAACTTAAACGATACGCGCGGGCTTTTCCATTCCTTTAAGGACTGCCGCCAGGTCATGGCGGCGCTTTTTGCGGATTTGGATGATGCCATGGATCCGAAGTGGGAGATCTGTTTTGAACTTCGGATAAATCGGGCCCGATATATCCGGATTTATGCAGATGTGCTTGTTATCACGGAAGATAAGGTTTTTTCCCTGGAATTTAAGATGAAGGATAAGATCGAGCCGGAGGAGATCTGTCAAGCGGCAAAGTACACCGAATATCTGGAAGTGCTTTTCGGACCGTCCTATGATGTGATCCCGGCGCTGGTCCTGACGCGGGCCCATGATCTATACCGGTATGAACGGCTGGATGACAGGGGTGGGGAAATACCCGTATGTTCCGGCGACATGCTTTTTAATTTATTTGATGAATATATAGGCTTCCTGGAAAAATGACAGGAAGCTTTTTATATCTTTTGGCTGAAAAACAGCTTTTGTAAGATTTAAAAATCGATAAAAAGTTGATAAATGAGGGGTATACTTTTATGTTAGGAGGTGGATGAAGTGGCTAAAAAAATACTGATCGTTGATGATGAAAAGGATATTGTTGCCATGCTTGGCCGTTTTTTTGAAGGCAAAGGCTTTTATGTGCTGACTGCTTCAAACGGAATAGAAGCGCTGACGCAGGCGGAAAAGCAGCCGGATATCATCCTGCTTGATATAAATATGCCTGGAGCCGATGGGCTTGAGGTATGTCGGCGGATCCGTGATCACATATCCTGTCCCATCCTTTTCCTGACTGCGCGGATCGAAGATACAGACAAGGTAAAAGGTTTTGCAGCTGGAGGTGATGACTATATCGTTAAGCCCTTTTCACTTGTGGAGCTTGAAGCAAGAGTACAGGCTCACCTGCGGCGGGAAGCCCGGCGCGGCTTTGAAGCCCAGGTCCGATTTTCCGGTGATCTGACCATCGATTATTCGGAGCGCTGTCTGTTTTTTTCGGATAAGCGAGTGGGACTTGCCAAAAAGGAGTTTGATATTGTGGAATTGCTTTCTCAAAATCCAGGGCAAGTTTTTGATAAAGAGCGGATTTACGAACATATATGGGGATATGACAGCGAGGGAGACAGCAGTGTGGTAGCAGAACATATCCGTAGGATACGGACAAAAATCGCGGCATATACGGATCGGACATATATTGAAACAGTTTGGGGGTGCGGGTATAAATGGGTCAGATAAATCGCCGCGGACGTCATCTATCACTTCGAAAAAGCCTGGTCATGTATGTGATTTCCTTTGTGACTCTTGCGCTTATCCTTTCAATGGCCACGTTTTCCATATGCAGCAGTATGGTCGAAGGGATCCGATCTTCTTATCCTCCCTCCGGCGAAAAGTACTATTTGACCAATGAACACGGTGAACAGTTGGGCGATGGCGTATATATTGGCGAGGATTCTCAACCGTTATCGGAACAGGACGAACGTAGGATTGCCTTATTGGAAATACTTCCTGCGCTCGCTGCTCCTGTTTATTCTGCATTATGCATTATGTCTGCCGCGCTGCTGTTTTATAGAAACAGACTGAAAAGGCCATTGGAAGAACTAAGGGTTGCCTCTGAAAAAATAGCAGACAACGATCTGGATTTTAGGATTGGATATGACAGCAGGGACGAATTGGGACAACTGTGCGCTTCCTTTGAAATCATGCGGGCCACTCTTGCGGATAATTTTTCTGCAATGTGGCGGCAGGTGGAAGAACGAAAGGCGCTCAATGCTGCTTTTGCCCACGACTTACGTACACCTCTGACTGTGTTAAAAGGGTATGATGAGATGCTTCAGGGAAGCGAAAATATCCAGACAAGGGAAACGGCGGTTACCATGGGAAAACATATATCCCGCATGGAATCCTACGTGAACAGCATGAGCAGTCTTAGACGGATGGAAGATACGCAGCCGGAAGGCAAATGGATATCTTTGCAGCCTTTTTTAACTTCTCTTTATGAAAGTGCCAAAATGGTATGTATGCAAAACGAAAAAGAATTATTTTTGAAAAACGATAGGACCGTTTTGCAGCTCTGCCTTGATGGCACATTTATCGTACAGGTGTGTAACAATCTGATCTCCAATGCCGTTCGCTATGCCCGGACAAGGGTAACATTGGCTTTTGAGCCATATGACAGAGGTTTACTGCTTTCCGTATCAGACGATGGGAAGGGATTTGATAAAAACAGCCTGTATAGGGCGGCAGATCCCTATTTTACGGAAGAGGGGGACCATTCTGACCATTTTGGATTGGGGCTATATATTTGCAGGCTGCTTTGCGAACACCACAACGGTTATCTGAAGATCGAAAATACCCCAGATGGAGCCAAGGTATCTGCCTATTTTAAATCTTTGGATGTGTAGATAAAAATTTGATATTTACCCTCTATACTCTCCATGAAAATACATGGAGAGTATTTTTTGCTTTCCGGGCAGAAAGGGGATCTTATATGGAATTAAGGACCATTGGGCTGACGAAAAAGTTTGGCTCAAAAACGGCTGTAAATGCTTTGGACATCACATTGTCAAACGGCGTCTATGGATTGTTGGGCGCAAATGGGGCAGGAAAGACGACGCTTATGCGGCTGCTTTGCAATATTCAAAATCCCACCTCCGGAAAAATCCTGTTGAATGATGAGAATATTGCGGAGCTTGGCGAAAAATATCGGGATCTTTTGGGATATTTGCCCCAACACTTCAGATATTACCCGGATTTTTCAGCGCTTGATTTCCTCCTTTACGTTTCCACGTTAAAAGGGTTGTCTGAAAGAACGGCGCGAAAAAGATCAAAAGAGCTGCTGGAAGCAGTCGGTCTGTGGACGGATCGGACACACAAGATCAGAACGTTTTCCGGCGGCATGAAACAACGTTTGGGGATCGCTCAGGCTATGCTCAATAACCCACGTATTTTGATCTTGGATGAACCCACTGCAGGGCTTGATCCGAAAGAGCGTGTCCGTTTTCGAAATCTGATCAGTGCTTTTTCAAAAGGTCGGATCGTGATCTTGTCCACCCATATTGTTTCAGATGTTGAATTTATCGCGGAAGATATCATGATGATGAAGTCCGGGGAAATCGTACGCTTTGGCGCCCCAAAAGACATGATCTCTGAAATGGACGGCCGGGTGTGGGAATGCATGGTTCCAGCTGCTTTGGCGGAAAAATATGCAGCCGTCTACAGTATAAGCAATCTGCGGAACATAAACAGTGACCAGGCCATCCTCCGGATCATCGGGGATCGCCCGCCCATGAAAAACGCTGTAAAAGTGCGGCCGACTTTGGAAGATCTTTATCTGTACTACTTCAAGGAGGTGTATGAAGAATGAGAGAACTGATCCATTTTGAACTGCGAAAAATACTTTCAAAACGTTTGACTCAGATCGTTTTCATCGGAATATTGTTGTTTTCTGCGTTTCTTTCATTTTCCACATACCAGAACAAATATGCCTTTGATGGCAAAAGCGCTGAGGGCACTGGAAAAACGGCAGTGGAAATCGATAAAAAAATCGCGGCAAAATATGAAGGGATACTGACAGATGAAAAGATACGGCAAATGATGGACGATTTTGCTCCAAAATATGATCTGCGTGGGATCAACGCGGCCTATATTTACCAGAACGCCATGCAATCTGCCGCCTTTGCCCGATTTGCTGATATGGATGGACATTGGAATGGGCTAAGTGTTTCGGATGTGTTTGGAGATGAAGAGATCAAAGTCGGTTACGTTGACGGCTGGCTTTCAACAAGCAAAAACCTGGTCAGGGTTTTTATGGCGCTCGCTTTGGCAGTCATCATCATGATAGCGCCGGTTTTCTCCAGTGAATATGAGGGGGTTGACCGTATCATACTGACAAGTAAATATGGTCGGACAAAATGCGCTACGGCAAAGGTGATCGTGAGTATTCTGATCGCCATTTTTTCCACCGCGTTGGTCACAGCTTTTAATTGTATCCTCGCCCTTGACTTTTATGGAAAAGAAGGATTGGATTGCAGCATTTTATTTGCTTCCAGCGATTATGTGGAGGGATTTATCCCTTTTAATATCACTTGCGGAACGCTGCTGACCTATCAGATCCTTCTGGCGTTTACCGGTACGCTCAGTGTAACAGGGATCGTACTGTTCCTATCGGCCATCAGCAAAAATCAGATCGTGGCTTTTGTTGCATCCATGGCCTTTTTCCTTTTCCCGTCTATGCTGCCCATCACAGAAGTTGATCCGATATTTCGGATCATCGGACTTTTACCGCTGTATCACGTGCAGGCTGTTTCACTCATGTCAGTGGAGCAAATGGAAAATGGGCTGTTGTATGCGGTGTGGGCAATCCCGGCAGCCATCTTGTTTTTGGGCTTTGGGGTCTTTACTTCTCGCCGTGTGTTTGCAAAACATCAGGTTTCATAGAAAAATAAGGCTGACGTTTTGTCAGAGATGACAAGACGTCAGCCGATCGATCCAAGTGTTTGACAAAAACATAAAATCACCTTGACTTCTGAGAGGATATATTGTAGAATATTAACAAATCGAATACTTTTCGTTGAGAGTGGAGAAGCGAAGAATAGAGGATTTTTTTAATCTTTTGTTTTTCGTTTTTTTATTTTAAATGTTCATTTAATCAAGGAGGAAAAAGAAATGGCAAAAACTAACATTGTGGATTGGGAAACCATTACAAATTTCGTAACAGACGCATTCGTTGGCTACGGAATACCAAGAGAGGATGCGGAGATCTGCACAGATGTTCTTCTTGAATCGGATAAAAGGGGTATTGAATCACACGGTGTAAACCGGTTCAAACCGATCTATCTTGACCGGATCAAAGACGGTATCCAGAATCCGGTGACCAACTATGAGATCATCAAAGAGACACCGACCACAGCTGTTGTTGACGGCCATGACGGAATGGGCCAGGTTATCGGATATAAATCCATGCGTATGGCCATCGATAAAGCGAAAGAATACGGCATGGGTATGGTTGTTGTACGTAACTCCTGCCATTACGGTATTGCAGGTTACTATGCAAGCATGGCATCAAAAGAAGGCTGCATCGGTATCACAGGTACGAATGCGCGTCCATCTGTAGCTCCCACCTTTGGTGTTGAAGGTATGTTCGGTACAAACCCGCTGACCATCGGTATCCCGACAGACGAGCCCTTTGATTTCCTCATTGACTGCGCGACTTCCATTACCCAGAATGGTAAGATCGAATATTACGAAAGAATCAAAAAAGACGTTCTTCCGGGTACGATCATCGGCCTTGACGGCGAGCCGGTTGAAGGTGACGCAGGCGCTGCCCTTAAGATGATCCGTAACGGCACAGCAGCTTTGACAACTCTTGGAGGAATCGGTGAAGCTCTGGGCGGATATAAAGGATATGGCTACGCAATGGCCATCGAACTGCTTTCCGCAGCGCTCCAGGACGGCAACTACGGCAAAGCCCTTGACGGCAAAGACGCTGACGGCAACAAAGTACCGTATCATCTTGGACATTTCTTCATCGCCATCGATACCGATCACTTCCTTGGCGAAGATGTATGCAGAAAGAAAGCCGGCGAGATCATCCGTACTGTCCGCGCTTCCAAGAAAGCTCCGGGCGCTGAGCGTATCTACACTGCAGGCGAGAAAGAATATCTTGTACGTCTTGCACGTAAAGACGGTGTGCCGATCAACGAATCTGTACAGAAAGAAATGGTTCAGATCCGTGACGAGCTGAAATTGACACAGTACAAATTCCCGTGGGAGGACTGATCAAAGATGGATATCAGACAGGAATCACTTAAGAAACATTACGAATGGAAAGGTAAGATCGAGGTTATCTCCCGTGTGCCGGTGAATACAAGAGAGGATCTGTCTCTTGCTTATACCCCCGGTGTTGCGGAGCCCTGCCTTGAGATCAATAAAGATATCAACAAATCCTATGAACTGACTCGCCGTTCCAACCTGGTCGCCGTTATCACAGACGGTACAGCCATTTTGGGACTGGGCGACATCGGACCGGAAGCCGGTATGCCGGTTATGGAAGGCAAATGCGCTCTGTTCAAAGAGTTCGCAGATGTGGACGCATTCCCGCTTTGCATCAAATCCAAAGATGTGGATGAAATCGTCCGCACCATCTATCTGATCTCCGGAAGCTTTGGCGGCATCAACCTGGAGGATATTGCCGCTCCCCGCTGCTTTGAGATCGAAAGAAAGCTGAAAGAGATCTGCGATATTCCAATCTTCCATGACGACCAGCACGGTACAGCCATCGTTGTAGCCGCTGCCCTGATCAATGCCCTGAAACTGGTTAAAAAGGATATGGGAGAGGTTAAGGTAGTCATCAACGGAGCCGGTTCCGCAGGTATCGCCATCGGCAAACATCTGCTGAACATGGGTGTAAAACATCTGACCTTCTGCGACCGTTTCGGCATCATCTGCGAAGGCGATGAGAACAACAACCCGGCTCAGGAAGAAGTTGCGAAAGTGACCAATCTGGAACATCAGAAAGGTACATTGGCTGACGCCCTCAAAGGCGCCGATGTATTTATCGGTGTTTCTGCTCCCAATATTGTTACTGAGGAAATGGTTAAGTCCATGGCAAGCGACGCCATCATGTTCCCCATGGCCAATCCGACGCCGGAGATCATGCCGGACCTGGCTAAAAAAGCCGGTGCAAGAGTTGTGGGTACAGGTCGTTCCGACTTCCCGAACCAGATCAACAACGTGCTTGCCTTCCCGGGAATCTTCCGCGGCGCTTTGGACTGCCGGGCAACCTGCATCAATGAAGAGATGAAAGTTGCCACATCCTTCGCCCTTGCATCCCTGATCCCGGACGATGAGATCACAGAAGAGAACATCATCGCCCAGGCATTGGATAAGAGAGTGGCTCAGGCGGTTGCCGAAGCTGTTGTTAAGACAGCCAAAGAAACCGGCGTTGCAAGAATCTGATATCAGGAAATACATACGGCTGCCGTATAGATATGTATCTATGCGGCAGTTTTTTGTATAAAAATCCATGGTTTTTGTGAAAAATCACAGAAAAATCTCGACATTTCACGGATGTGATGGTATATTGTTACTATGTGTTTTATCTGTTTAAAGCAGAAAAGCGAAAAAATCATATAAAGGAACTGAAGATTATGAGAATTATTGTTTGTATGAAACAGGTTCCGGCCGGGACCAATGTGGAGATCGACCCGGAAACCGGGGCCATGAAACGTATGTCCGGCGAAACCCGTACGAATCCTTATGATCAGTTTGCCCTGGAAACAGCGCTTCGGATCCGGGAATCTCTGGGCGGAACAGTCACTGTACTGACCATGGGGCCGGCTCAGGCAGAGGAGATGATGCGGGACGCTTACACGATGGGGGCAGATGATGCGGTGATCTTATCGGATCGGAAGTTTGCAGGCGCAGATGTTCTGGCCACATCCTATACTCTGATGCAAGGGATCCAGGTCATCGGCGGAGCAGATCTGATCATCTGTGGCCGCCAGACAACCGATGGAGATACGGCACAGGTGGGCCCGGCCATTGCCGAACATATGGGTATACCCCATGCGGCCTGGGTGGCTGAGATCGTCAAAGCGGATGAACATGCCATCACAGTCCGTCAGGATCTGGCCAGTGTGACCCAAGTATCTGAGATCCCCTATCCTTGTTTGATCACGGTGGATAAAGACAGCTGTGTACCACGGCTGCCCTCTTACATATTAAAGCGCAGCACAGCGGACCGTCCCGTGCGGTTTTTAAGTTTTAAAGATCTTCCGGACCAGAATATGAGC
This sequence comes from Candidatus Onthocola gallistercoris, assembly GCA_018715345.1. Taxonomy (GTDB): domain Bacteria; phylum Bacillota; class Clostridia; order Lachnospirales; family Lachnospiraceae; genus Frisingicoccus; species Frisingicoccus gallistercoris. The sequence continues at coordinate 42,047 of DVLT01000067.1, read as the reverse complement.
CGGTATGGCCTGGTCGGTTCCCCAACTTCTGTGGAACGGATGTTTTCCCCGCCTGCAGCAGAAAAGCAGGTGTATATCGATGGTACTGCTGAGGAGAAAGCGGACAAGCTTTTTGATATCCTCACCGGCAAAAAGATCATATAGGAGGGGAATAGGATGGATTTACTGAGATTTGATTCGCAGAAATGTTCTCTCTGCGGAAAATGTATTGAAAAATGTCCTTTTAATTCCCTGTCCATGGGAGATCAGGGAATCATCGTCAGCGACAGCTGCCGGGCCTGTGGCCTTTGCGTGCGTGTTTGTCCGGAAAAGGCGATCCGATTTGAGCAGAAGGCGGACGCCTTTGACAAAGATTCATGGAAAGATTTCCTGATCTTTGTGGAACAGGAACGGGGAGATATCCACCCCGTGGCATATGAATTGATCGGAGAAGCCCGTAAGATGGCCTCAAAGGTCAATTATAAGGTCAACTGCGTGATCGTAGGGGGAAAGGGTACGGCACAAAATGCAGATAAACTTTTAACCTATGGCGTGGATAAAGTGTATGTCTATGAACATGAGAATTTTGAAGGATTTCGGGCAGACTGCTATGCGGACGCGGTGGCAGACTGCATTGCCGCTGTACGGCCAAGTTCGGTGCTGATCGGCGCCACTGCTCTGGGGCGTTCCCTGGCGCCAAGACTTTCCACCCGGTTCCATACAGGTCTTACAGCCGACTGTACCACACTGGATATCAAGTCCAATACGGATATGGTCCAGATCCGTCCCGCCTTTGGCGGCAATATCATGGCCCAGATCCTGATCGCCCACTCCAGACCCCAGTTTGCCACGGTCCGCTACCGGGTCATGGATAAGGCTGCAAAAGTGGCGGATCCCATGGGTGAAGTCATCAACTGTCCGGTCAGCGATGCCATGGCTTATTCCAGGATCAAGATCCTTTCTTCCCAGGCCATCAAAAAGCAAAAGAGCCTGGAAGAAGAGGATATATTGGTGGCTGTGGGACGGGGCGTCCGTACGGAAAAAGATGTGGAAATGTGCCGGGAACTGGCGCAGGCCCTTGGCGGGCAACTGGCCTTTACCCGTCCCATGGTGGAAAATGGTTTTGGGGATGTGGCCCATCAGATAGGTCTTTCCGGACGTACGGTCCGGCCAAAACTTCTGATCACCTGCGGTGTGTCCGGGGCCATCCAGTTCACATCCTGTATGACCGGTTCCGAGTGCGTTGTCGCCATCAACAATGATCCGGAAGCCCAGATCTTTAATGTGGCCCATTATTGCATCGTGGACGACCTGTATCAGGTTGTGCCAAGGCTCACCGAACTTGTGCGGAATCGAAAGGAGGACTGAATGTCATGGCATATCCCTATAAAAAAATGACAGAAGAAGATTTTGACCAGATCCGTTCTTTCACCGCAAAGGACCGGGTGTGGGTCGGCGACGAGATCGCGAAAGAATATTATCACGATGAGATGCCGGAGTATGGTATCTATCCGCCGGAACTATACGTGGAAGTGATCAATAAAGAAGAAGTTTCGGCTATCATGGCTTATGCTTATAAAGAAAATATCCCGGTGGTATGCAGAGGCGCCGGCACAGGCCTTGCCGGCGGCGCCACCTGTAAATATGGCGGCATCATGCTGTCTGTTATGCGGATGAACCGGATCTTTCCGGTGGACCATAAAAATCAGACCATCACTGCCGAACCTGGCGCTCTTTTGGTGGACATCCAGGCAGCAGCAGCGCAGGAAGGTCTGTTTTATCCTCCGGATCCGGGTGAAAAGACGGCGTCCATCGGCGGCAATGTGATCACCAATGCGGGCGGCATGAAAGCGGTCCGTTACGGTCTGACCCGGGACTTTGTCCGCTGTATCGAAGCTGTCCTTCCCGATGGTTCCATCATGAACTTCTCATCCAACGTGGTCAAAAATACCACCGGCTATGATGTGAAGGATCTGATCATCGGTTCGGAAGGAACCCTTTGCATACTGACCCAGGTGACGTTGAAACTCCTTCCGGCGCCCACTTGTTCGGCCACCCTTGTCATGCCTTTTAGCAGTTTGGAGGAATGCGCGGACATGGTACCGAAGGTTCTGGAACTGCCCTTTGTTCCGACGGCCATCGAGTTTCTTGAGAGGGAACTGATCGAGATCGTGGAACGGACATTGAACAAGCCTTTCCCGGTACAGCAGGGAGAAGCGGTACTTATCGTCATGTATGACGCTTCCAGCGCCCAGGAGCTGGACAGCGCTGTGGAGGCGGCTTCCGAAGCGGCTTTGAAAAACGGCGCATTTGACTGTTTCATCGCGGATACACCGGAGCGGTCTGCCACTGTCTGGTCTGTCCGGGGAGCCATCCTGGAAGGCATGAAAGCGGATTCCGTATCCCAGGAAGAATGCGACGTGGTCGTTCCCAGAGCCCGGATCGCCGAGTATGTGAAGGCAGCCAAGCGGATCGCCCTGTCCCACGGTATCCGGGTGGAACCCTGCGGACACTGCGGCGACGGCAACATCCATACAGAGATGCTCCGGGGACCGGAGATGAGCGACGAAGAATGGAAAAGCGCCACCCACGCCTGCCTGACCGAGCTGTATGCCCTGTCGAAGGAACTGGGCGGACAGCTTTCCGGAGAACACGGCATCGGCAACGGCCGTCTGGAATTCCTCAAGGAATTCGTGGGGCCGAGGATGATCGCCCTGTACAAATCCATCAAACTGGCTTTTGATGACAAACTGATCCTGAATCCGGGTAAGGTGGTGGAGTTCCAGGATAATGAATAAAAAATAAAGGGAGAATGAAAAATATGAGCAGTAAAAAATCTCTTCTGGTCGATAAAAACAAGATGCCTCTGGTCATGGGTATGGCTTTTGTGGCATTTACCACCCAGTTCGGCGGCGGTTTCGCCTCCGGGGCCCAGATCTATCAGTATTTTATCAATTACGGCATCTGGTGCCTGGTACTTCCCATACTGACCCAGGGATTGTATTCCTTCTTCTTCTGGTATGGTATGCGTTATGCTTACAAACACAAAAAATATGATTACCGGAGCTTTTCGGACAGTATCTATGGAAAGACCCGTCATGTGATGTCCAATCTGTATGAAATCTGCTATCTGATCATGATCGGTACGGCTTCAGCGGCGGCTTTTGCCACCGGCGGCTCCACCATCACCACTCTGTTTGGCATTCCCTATTGGGTAAGCACGGTGATCGTGGCTGCGTTCATCTTTGTGATCGCCCTGTTTGGCACGGAAGTGGTACGGAAATGCGCTTCCACTTTGAGTGTGCTGATCATCATCGGTCTGATCGTTGTCCTTGTGCCCAATATTATCGCCCAGTGGGATTCCATCGTGACATCGGTCGGACGTATGGCCGGCGGTGAGATGACGGTCCTTTCCAGCGAGTCCGGCGCCTTCGGCCCGGCGCTCTGGTCCGCTGTGCTGTATTTCTTCTTCCAGCTGGCATCTGTTTCCGTTATGTATCAGCATGTGGAGCCGGTGACAGACCCGAAGCAGATCAATAAGGCGGCCATCGGCATGTTCATCTGCAACTTCTTTGCCATGGAACTGTCCATCGTGGGCCTTCTGGCCATTTCCTATGTGGCAGATCTGGCAACGGCTTCGGTTCCCATGCTCGTTCTCGTGCAGAATGGTGTGGGCGCGATGGTATTGACACCGATCATCTCCCTGCTGATCATCCTGGGCGCCATCTCCACAGCCGTCAATATGATCTCCGGTATCGTTACCCGGTGCGTCAATGCGGTGGAACGGCGGATCGATTCTACGGCAAAGAAAAAGAGTGGTCATCTGGCCCGCAACGCGGTGTTCACTTTGATCTTCACGTTCCTGGCATTTGCCATCGCCCAGTTCGGCCTGATGACGGTTGTCAGCAAAGGCTACGCATATCTGGGATATGCGGCGCTGATCACCCTGTTCATCCCATTTGTCATCCGGATGGTACGGTTCAGGTTTAAGGATATCTGATGGGGAAAGATAGGATATAACATATTATATTATAGAAGGAAGAACTTTGACATGAAGGTTCTTCCTTCTTGCATTTCCTGCCCGCTTTACTATAATAGAACTAACAGGCAATAGATGGACGGACGGCCATCCGCCGAAACGATCCATTTTTCATTTTTATTTATGAAAAGGAAGAACAAGATGCCTCTCTTTGACCGGATTCCCCAACGATTTTTTACGATCCTCGCGTCCCCCAATAAAGAACTGTATGTGGAGGCGCTTTTTGTGCTGCGCCAGGCATTTAAAACCGAGCTGGTGATACGGCGGGAAGAGCTGACGGCCATGCTGATCAACACGCTGGAATCCAGCATACTTGAGGCGGATTTGAGTGAGGAAGCTGAAGAGATGGGGACAGGGAATGAAAGCCTGGAAGGACTTTCGGGAAAGGCCCATCTGCTAGTCCGAAAGCTTCGGGATACGGGATGGCTGGAACTGGAATATGAAAAGGATTCCTTTGACGAACATGTGACGATCCCCGATTATGCCATCGAGATGATCAACCTGCTCTATGACCTGTCCAGCGATCGGGTGCGGGAGTACAACAGCTATGTTTACGCCACCTATGCGGCGTTGAAAAATTCGGGAGAGAATGAAGACTACCGCTATCAGGCGCTTGCGGCCGCCTACCAGAATACGGTAAGGCTGGTGGATGAACTGAAACTGCTGTTTAACAACATCCGGCGTTATTACCAGAGGATCGGTGATCTGACCGATGTGAATCAGCTTCTGGAGGAACATTTTGACCGGTATAAAGAACAGATCATCGATACAGTGTATTATCCGTTAAAAACCATTGACTCGGTACCCCGGTTTAAATACGGGATCCTCTCAATATTGAATGAATGGTTGGCGGACGAAACCATCCTTTCCGCCATTGTGGAACAGGGCGTCCGGCGGCGGGTCTACGCGGATGAGGGAGCGGGTCGGGAAGAGACCATGTATATGATCACGTCCATCATCGATATTTATGAAAGCATTGAGGGGATGATCGGGGAGATCGACCGGAAACATGTGGAATATACCAACGCTTCCATTGACCGGATCCGGTATCAGATGAATGGGGATCGGAGCGTGAAAGGTAAACTGATCGGGCTGCTGAAACACTGGCAGGATGACAGCGTCCGGGAAGAGATGACCCGGGCGGCAGCTGTCTGGCGTCATATGTATATGGACAGCCAGTCCCTTTATGACCGGGTGAAACGGACTGTAAAGACCGATGGAAAAGCTATGGCAGTGGAAGACTACAAAGAGAAGCCGGAACTGATCCATGGATTTCTGGAAGACGTAAGGCGGCAGTACAGCAATAAAAAGATCGACCGGTATGTGGACGGATGCTTTGGAGAAAGGGACTGGTTTGAGACGGAGGACGTGCCCATGGAGGAGACGGAAGATTTCATTTTGTTTTTGCTGGCCACATTCCGGGGCCAGGAAAGGGGCGCCGACTTCCGGACCCAATTTGCCGAAGGAGAGGTGGAACGCAATGGCTATGTTCTTCCAAAGATCCGTTTCATGAAAAAAACGGCAGGAAAGGGGGATGGCGATGTTTGAGGAAAAGTTTGAAAAACTGAATATGACGGAACAGGAGACATTCCGGCGGCTGGTCAACTGGCTGCTGGCACACACCTATCTGGTGGAGGGCAGTTACCGATTCGAGGACAGTATGAAGCGGACGAATCCGGACTATCTGTTCGTGGAGCGGAATTTTGAGCTGTTCCAGGACTATCTGGAATATGCCGGCTTCCGGCTGGAACGGGACAGCCATTACGGGGTGATCTTTTTGAGCGGCGGCTATGAACAGAACCGGATACGGCTGGATAAGGCCACAACCCTGATCCTGTATGTGCTGCGCCTTATTTACGAAGAAGAGAGGGAAAAGCTGTCCGTATCGGGGGATATCATCACCACCACCGGCGATCTGGTGCACAAAATGCTTTCTTTGAATGTGGTGAAAAAGAAGCCGGCCAATCTGACGCTGAGGGATTCTCTGAGAACGCTGAACCGGTTTCAGGTTATCGAAAAAACGGAGGGGCCCTGGGAGGCTGCGGATACGAAACTTCTGATCCGGCCAACCATTCTTTTTATTGTCACCAATGAACGGATCAGCAATATGTATCAGCTGATCGATGATGAAAGGGAAGAACACGATGAAGAAACTGAAGCGGATGCTGTTGATCCACTGGCATAACTATGAAAAAGAAGTGATCGATTTTGATATGATCAATTTCCTCACCGGCAAGACGGCGGCGGGGAAATCCACCCTTATGGATGCCATGCAGCTGGTGCTTCTTGGGGACACCACCGGAACTTTTTTTAATAAAGCGGCCAACAGTAAATCCACCCGTACGCTGAAAGGCTACCTGTTCGGTGAGATGGGCGATGACGGGGACGCAAGTTTTCGCTGCCTGCGGACGGGACGGTTTACCAGCTATGTGGCCATGGAGTTTGAGGATACGGAACGGGGCAATCGGTTCACCGCCGGTATTGTCTGCGACTGCTACAAGGATCAGAGCTTTGACTATAAGTGGTTCATCCTTCATAGCCAGGGCTTCCCGGACAACCTGTTTGTGGATCCGGACACCCATATACCCTATGATATTCCGGGGCTCAGAGCCTGGCTGAACCGGACTCTGGGCAGGCGGAAAAAGGGTCTGTATGAATTTTATGAAACAAATAAACGGTATCAGGAAGTGACGCTTGGAAAGTTCGGACAGGTCAAACAGAAATACCGGCTTCTTTTGCGCAAGGCGGTACCGTTTTCACCCATTACAGATATCGAAAAGTTTATCACCGAATCCATCTGTGATGTGAAAAATACCATTGACGTGGAACAGATGCAAAGCGATATCCGCCAGTACAAAAGCCTGGAGGAGGACGCCAGGCAGACAAGGGAACGGATCGATCTGCTGCAGGCGATACGGGATGTGGACCAAAGCTATGAGCGGGAGAAGGAAAAATACCGGCAGCAAAGCTACATTGTCATCCGGGGAGAGCAGGCGGAATATGAGGAGCAGGAAGAACAATGCCGTATACAGATCGGGCAGAAACGGCAGCAGGCGGGCGAAAATCAGACAAAGATGAATTTCCTGACCGATAAGATAAACCGGCTGGAAAAAGATCTGAAAAACCGGGAAGACACCTTCCGGGGATCGGACATCGTGCGTCGGGAGAAGGAACTGAAACTTCAGATTGAAACGCTGACAGAAGATATCCAAAGCATGGAAAAAGGGATAGGGACAGCTCTTGGACAGGTGAAGAGCTATGGCGCGTCATGGAACCGTCAGCTGGCGGCAGCCATCCGGGCAGGCTTTGAACCCTCCGGGGAGTTCCATCCGGAACTTTCCCGGATGGAACAGCTGGGAGAGGAAGGACTTTGGACATTTTCATTTCATAAGGCGGCAGAGATGATGGAAGGACTGCGCCGGGATATGGAGGAATACCGGGCGGAATTAAAGAAACGGAGCGGACAGTTAAAGCAGGACATAACTGCGTTGGACCTCACCCTGCGGAACCTGAAAAAGGGCATCAAACCCTTTCCGGAATCCGTATCTTCACTTAAACGGCTCCTGGAGGAAGAACTGTTCTGTCTGGGCAAAAAGACGGTGGAAGTTTCGGTGCTGGCAGACCTTTTGGAGATACGCGATCCCCGCTGGCGCAATGCCATCGAAGGGTATCTGGACAAGCAGAAGTTTTATCTGCTCGTACCGCCGGAGTACTACAGGAACGCTTTGCGGATCTATGACCGGCAGCGCCGGGAAAGCCGGATCTTTGACGCCGGTCTGGTGGATGTGGGGAAATTAAGGCAGGAATTCACCCGGAAGCCGATGGAAGGCTCTCTGGCAGAGGAGATCGAAACGAACCATCCGGATGCCCGGCTGTATGCGGATTATCTGCTGGGCAGCGTGATAAAATGCGAGTATGTGGAAGAACTGGATCGATATAAAACTGCCATCACCCCTTCCGTCATGCTTTATAAAGGCTATGTGGGACGAAAACTGAATCCGTTCCGTTATGCCTCGCCCTTCATCGGCCGCCGTTCCATGGAACTGCTCATCGCGCAAAAACAGGAGGAACTGGCAGCGCAGGAGCAGCTGTATAACGAAGTGATGACCCGATATCAGACGCTGACGGAAGCAGTCCATACGGCTATCCTCAGCCCCTTTGAGGCGGATCAGCATCAGCAGGCTGTGGAGCAGAAAGAAAAACTGGAACAGACAAAGCGCCGGAGGAATCAGGTACAGAAAATGTACGACGAACTGGATTTTACCTACCTGGACCGGATGCAGCAGGAAATCCGGGATCTGAAAGCGGATCTGGATGAAAAGGAAGAAAAATGGCATACATTGGATAAGGAAAATGCCCTGCTCAGAACGGAGGCTGACCGGCTGGAAGAGCAGGCGCTGCCGGAGATAGGGAAAAAGATCGAAGACGTCCGGAAGCGGATCAGCGATACATTTCCGGAGGGATGGATCCGTAAGACCGGGGAACCCCGTTTTATGGAAGTGCAGGGGCAGCAGAAAGAATATACGGTGCCTTTAAAGGAGCGGTTTTATGCCGCCATGCGGCAGACGGAAAAGCAAAGGGATGCCCTGCGCAAAGAACGGACACAGAAACGCTCCGAATACAACAGCCTGTATAAGATGCCCTACGATATCGAACTGGAAAGCAACCGGTATTTTGACAAAGAGCTGGATGAGCTTTTACAGATCCGTTTGCCTGAATATCTGGAAAAGATACAGGATTCCAGGCAGAAGGCCTATGACCAGTTCCGCGATGATTTTATCGCCAAGATCAAGTCCAATATCGAGGCCGTGTCCCGGCAGATCGAAGAATTGAACGATTCACTGAAAAAAAGCGTATTCGGCACAGACCGGTATAGGTTTGTAAAAAGTCCCAGACCGGAATACCGGGAGTATTATGACATGATCATGGATCCCCTGCTCATGGATACGGGTGGATGGAATATCGCCTCCCAGAGCTTTAATCAGAAATATCAGAAAGAGATCGAAGGACTGTTTCAGCTGCTGATCCTTAATGAAACCAATGTGAGCGCCCAGCGCCGGGCGGAATACGAGAGGAGTATCAAGAAATTTACAGATTACCGGACGTATCTGGTTTTTGACCTGATCGTTACCGACGACCGGGGTAATGAACAACGGCTTTCCAGGACCCTGCTTAAAAAGTCGGGCGGAGAGACCCAGATCCCGTTCTACATCGCTTTGCTGGCGTCCTTTTCCCAGGTATGCCGCATACGGAACAAAAATCAGAATAATACGATAAGAGTTATCCTGCTGGATGAAGCCTTCAGCAAGATGGACGGGGAACGGATACAGGAAAGCATCCGTCTGCTGCGCCGCTTCGGTCTGCAGGCCATCTTCTCGGCGCCGCCGGAAAAGATCCCGGATATCGCGCCTCTGGCAGACAGGACGATCGTGGTATATAAGGATGGCGGCCACGCCTTTACCCGGCATTTTGATCCGAAACAGATGGAGGAGCTGACGGAAGAATGAATTATGAGAGGGAGATACTCGCCCGGCTCATCGAAAAATATGAAAAGAGCAAAGCTTATACCACCGGCATTTTCACCCGGAGGATCGCTCTTTCGATCCCGGCAGAAAGGTGGCTTCAGGAAAGGATGGAGGCGCCGGATGAAAAGAAGGAACTTTTCTGTACCCTGGCCCAGATGAAAAGGGAAGGGCTCATCGACTATTCCTGGCAAAAGTTTGAAAAGGGCAACCTGCTGGAGAAAATCTGGCTTGTGCCGGATGAAGGGGCCATCCGAAACAGCTACAAGCGACTGGGGAGAAAGCCGGCCAGGGAAGGAGCGAAGGCGCTTTATGAAATGATGGGAGCTTACGAAAAACAGCTGGATCCGGAGTCGGCATTTTATCATTTTCTGGAAGATTACCGGGATGAACTGAAGGAAAAGGGACATATCCGCCGCTTTTTTACCGATGACATGGAATGCAATGAGGCCATTTTGAAATGTCTGGTTTATATGGACGGCAACCAGGACGAACAGATGGAACGGCTCATGAGTTCCGCCCTCTATAAAGACAGCAAATATTTTGAAAAAAATGTCCGCGCAAAAGTATTGTCCATTCTCCGGTTCCTGAAAAGAAAGGGAAACGAGGAAGTCCCGGAGGATGAAGAGCTGCTTCGGGAACAGGGAATCGTCCGTTGGCCGGAAGTTTTTGAGTTTACCGGCCCGCTGACCGTGGAACTGACCGACGGCAGCCGTATTGATTTTAGCGCCCAAAGATATGGGGCGTATATCAATTCGGAAACGGCCAAACGGATAAAACGGATCCATCCCCGGTGCGTTCATCAGGTCATGTTCATCGAAAACAAGGCGAATTATGTCTGGTACATAGCCCATGAACGGGCGGAAGATGAATTGGCCGTCTTTCATGGCGGATGTTACAGTCCGATGAAGGGCAGATGGTTTAAGAAGCTGTACGAGGGCTGTCGGGATCAGAAAGAGCCGGTAAAGTACCGGCATTGGAGCGACATAGACCTGGGGGGCTTTCGCATTTTCTGCCGGCTGAAAAAACAGATCGTTCCGGAACTTGCGCCCTGGCGCATGGACCGGGAAACCCTGCTGGCCTTCCAGGATGAAGCCATGCCCATTGATTCGGAAGCTTATCTGGAAAGCCTGAAATTACTTGAAGCGGATCCGGAATATGAATGCTTTAAGGAAGTGATCCTGCAGATGACAAAAGACAGGATACGGCTGGAACAGGAAAAGATTATAGATAAATATATAAAGGAGCAGCATAATGAGCAGGATCAGGATTATAAAAAAGAATGACGAATACAGTTCAGAATACGATATAGGCGATATTTTCGAGATTGACGGAACCTGGTATGGGGGTGTCCATATCACAGGCAAGTCAGGCGTTCCGGTTTCCCTGGACAGGGAGGAGTATATGGAGCTTGACACGGAACCGGAGACGCAGGAGGAGGTTATTTTGGAGCGGGATATCCGGGAAGGGGATATTGTGCGCCATTTTAAGCGGGAATGGGTATCAGAGGATACATCTGAATATCTGTATAAGGTGCTGGCTTTCGCCAGTCATACGGAAACGGGAGAAAGACTGGTCATCTATCAGGCTTTGTATGCGCCCTTTAAAATCTGCGCCCGGCCGTATGCCATGTTCATGAGTGAAGTGGACCGGGAGAAATATCCGGATATACGGCAGAAGTACCGCTTTGAGAAAGTGGAGGTTTAGCATATATGACGTCGGAAAGAACAGATGAATTATACAGACTTTTGCTCAGCAAAGGCTATCCCGAAGATTTGTGCCGGGAGATCGCCTATAAATATATGAATACGGATTATACGGCAACCCGGATGATCGGCTATCTTTACCGGGTATCGGCTCCCAGGGCGGAAGATGTGGTGGATGAGATGCTGGCCATCCTGAGCGATCGGGAGGCCATCATCCAAAAGAAAGAGATGGAACATGCCCAGTCTGTAGTCAATGACATTTATAGAAATGGATTATAACCTGTAAAAGGACGAACCTTTGAACCGGTCTTTGATCTTCGGATGTTGATCCGATTTTCCCAGACCGGTTCATTTTGACGGTTCGTCCTTTTTATATGGCAGATCAATATATTATATGTACAGACTATCTGAAAATATGCCGGATCATTTCCGATTTTATATCCATATATAGACGCATATTTTCTGAAAAAGCCTTTGTCGTTCTATTAGATCATACCCAACATCTTTTGCATAAGAAGGATCATCAGAGGCATGGTAATGATACTGAACAGGGTGGAATGGGCCACCGACTGGGAGGCCAGCTCCGGCTCCATATTATTCTGGTTGGCGATAACGCAGGCCATGGTGGAACCCGGGCAGGCGATACCGATCAGAAGAGCCATCCGCATATCCAGCGGGAAGTCGATGCCCGTAAGGGTCAGGATCAGCTGGACGATAAGCGGAAACAGGATCAGTTTCCAGGCGGATAAGCCCCAGACGATGGGACGTTTCAGCGCATCCATGATCGGTGTTTTTGCAATGTTGATACCGATGATCATCAGGCACATGGGTGATACAATGGCGGTGATCTGGCTTAAAAAGGTATAGACATATTCATTCAGCTGGATATTCAGGAGCAAAAGGCCCAGCATGATCACGGTTGCCCCGTTCATGGGAGTGATCAGTGATTTCAAGTGGAATTTGCCTTCTGTATTGAACATCTGCATACCGATGGTGAAAAAGACGATGTTGAATGCGGTCATCATGATACCGATATAGGGAACCGCCTGCTCGCCGAGAAGAAGACGTACCATGGGAAGACCGACAAAAGCGCAGTTGGGGATAACGGACATACATGTGTAAACTGCCCGTTTTGCCCGGCTTTTTTTCGTCAGGTAACAATACAGATACACGCCGCCAAAACCGAAAATATAATAGCCGGCCATGATCAGTCCGCAGTAGACCAGCCATGTAGATCCATCGCTGATAGGTTCTGTGCCTACGGAGGTGATCAGGAAGATAGGGATAGCTACCTGATTCAGGTAATTGGTCATCTGTTTGGATGTGTGATCATCGATCATCTTTGACTTGTAGGCAAAGAAACCGCATCCGATAACGGAAAATAAAAGAAGTAATCTGAAAGCCAGGGTACCTATAGCACCAGTCATGATTTTTTCTGCCCCCTTTTGATTTATGCTTTAATGACCGTCATGTCGATCAGATCGCGGATACTGTCCAGTTTTTCCACGTTCATGATCATGTCGATCAGTTTGTCAGTATGTTCTTTTGAGAAGCGCAGTTCCACCATTTCACGGAATTTTGATTCCACCTCGTCAAAGGTCAGTTCGGTGACGCCCATGCCGTAAGCTTCCTCGCACATATCGTGATAGTGGCTGCCGTCCTTTGTCCATATGTCCACAATGCCGCCGGAACCGGATTCGTCGATCAGATCTGTGGGTGCGGCTTCAATCCGGTCGATCAGATCCAGCACCACCGGATCATCCCAGTTTTTCGGATCCATGGCATTGATCGTATATTTTCTGTCTTTGATGGCCACAGCGGTGGCGTAAAAGGCAGAATGATCGCAGGTTTCCACATTTCGCGGATATTTTTTGCACTGGGCCGACGTATGCCCATAGGCACGTCTGCCGCTCTGGATCAGGACTTTTTCAACATCTTCCGGTTTAATGTCGTTTTCCGTCACCAGTTTGATAGTGGTCTGGACCATACCCATGGTGGTGGAATCTGCACATATATTCTTAAACCGGGAGCCGAAGATCCGCCATCCGCTCCAGTCCACCGCTTTTTCAAGATCTATGCCGGAAAGCAGTGTGGTGCTGTAACCATGGTCGCCTTCAACGACACGCATGGGGCCTGTAAAGCCCTGTTTTGCCATAATGCAGGCTTCGATGGCGTCCCGTCCCACAAATCCCATACGCAGGTTTTTCGCATGGAAATTTTCTTCATCATTGGTATCCAGTATGCCTAATGGGATACTGTGGGAGGCGCAGATGCCGATGGCGTTGGCGATCTGCCAGGCATTCATGCCCATGAGACGGCCGAGACACGGCGGGATGGAGATGCCTCCCCGGATATCAAAGGGGAACCCTTTTGGCGCATAGCCGAATATGCCGCCGACAGCATCGGTGAAACGGCCGCCCAGCTCATAGGACAGGACCATGGATGTGAGGAATTCTTTTCCGCTCACATTTTCTTTTTCGCCGATGGCAAGGATGGCGGGAATGGTGTCGGAATTGTGTCCGCCGCCACCGCCCAGATCATTGTAGCCAAGGGCATGGACCAGAAAGATATTTGCCAGCGCCGCATTTCCTGCGGAAGTTTTGTAGCCGGTGCCCAGCACGGTGGCTTCCTCATTGCCGCCCCATGACCGGATGGACTCCATCAGATATTTGAATCCTTCACAGTCAAGGGCGCCGATCATGACGCCGATACTATCCAGCAGGATGGTTTTGGCGAACCGGATGACCGATTCAGGGAGCATATCGTAAGAAAATTTCTCCGCGAACAAGCCATATTGATAAGCAACTGTATTTTTATAAGATTCGTCCAGCTTGGCCAGACTTATATCGCGTTTAACGGAATTCATTTATTTACCCCTCCTATTCAACGGAACTTTTTTTGCAGGATTTTTTCAGACCCGTTTTTGTAAATGCCAGATAAATACCAACTCCAAGGAGGATCCAGACCGTACCGATCGACATTGCCGGTATGGTAAAACGGGTCATCATGAATAAAAGGATGATGAACGCAATGATCAGGATCACCGGATAGCCGGGCATCTTAAAGGGCGGGTGGATCTCCGGATGTTTTTGTCTTAAAATCAGTGAGCAGATCAGAGTGATCAGCCAGGAAACGGAAGTTACGAATACGATCATCTGGACCAGAAGGTTGATCGTCCCTGTGGCAGCCACCACCAGTTGGCATACCATCATGAACAGGATGGCGTAAGTGGGGATGCCATTTTTATTTACATGGGAAAGCCCTTTGGGAAGAAAGCCGTCCTGGCTCATCTTGTAAGGGATCCGTGAGGATGTCATCACATGAGAATTACTGGAGCTGACACAGGCGAAGATGCCGCCGACGGCGATGATAAGGGCACCGTACCGGCTGTGGAGAAGAAAGGCGTCCGCAGACGGGGTGGCAGAGCTGCCCAGCATTTCCGGAGTGGCCATGCCGTTCATGACAAGAACGAACAGGCCGAAGATCACACCGCAGCTGATCAGCGAAAGCAGCATGCTCATCGGGATATCCCGGGAAGGATTCCGAAAAGCGGTTCCCATGGACGGGATAACGGACCAGGCGCCGTAGGACATGAGTGCCATGGCTGTTGCGGTAAACATGGCGCCCCAGCCGTTGGGAGCGAAGTCTGCAAAGTTGGCCGTATCCACATAGGCGGCGCCCCACACACAGTAAAGTACCATGATACCGGCGATCACGATGGTGGTGACCAGCTGGAACATTTTTCCGCCGCTCATATTTTTCATGTTCAGAAGCGCGTAAAATATGATCAAGGCGAAAGCGATAACTTTCACGGGAATGGGATTGGTGATATTAAAGCATTCAAGCGTCCAGTTCAGATATTCTGCTGTGTAAACAGCCACAATAGCGGATCCCAATCCCTGACCTCCGAATAAAGCCCAGCCGCTGCAAAAAGACAGGCATTCGCCGAGAGCGCCTTTGATCACCTTCCTTGGATAGACGTACGCGCCTCCGGTTTCCGGAAATGCGGTTGCGATTTCGCTGTAACATACGGCTACGATCATGGCGATCAGTGATGCCAGAAAAAACCCCAGAGCAGCTGAGGGACCGGCAATACCGGATGCGGTGCCGCTGACGACAAAGATGGAACATCCCATCATAGCCCCTGTTCCGATGGCCCAGCCATCGATGATTCCCAATGAATTACTTTTGTCTTTTTTCATAACGTTTCCCTGTTCCTTTATTTCTGATTACATCTCTTTCCATGCCAGACCGATCAAGTCGTTGATATCATTAAAATGGTTTTCTTCCAGATAGGCTTCGATACCGTCAACCACTTTCATGGTTGTCGTGGGATCGACCAGATTGCCTGTTCCGATGGAAACGCCGGTGGCGCCGGCCAGAATATATTCAATCGCGTCGTCCGCATTCAGGATACCGCCCAGGGCAATGATCGGAATATCCACAGCCTGGGAGGCTTTCCATACATGCAGCATATTTAACGGCTTCAGCGAAGGACCGCATATACCGCCCTGGATATTGCCGAGAATGGGCTTGCGGGTTTTGGTGCTGATGGCCATTCCCGGATAGCCGTTGCACATGGTCAGCGCATCAGCGCCGTTTTCCTGGGCTGTTTTAGCCATAACCGTGATGTCGGTTACTGCCGGCGTCAGTTTTGCAATGACAGTTTTGTCCGTTTCTTTTCTTACTGCGGCAATGACGGAACCGGCCATTTCGGGATCAGTTCCGAAACCCAGACCGCCCTTTTTCAGATTCGGGCAGGAGATGTTGATTTCAATGGCATCCACATCGTCGCTTGTATTGAGCCGTGCAGCCACTTCCGCGTATTCTTCCACGGAACTTCCGCCGATATTTACGATCAGATTGGAATCGTATTCGGCCACTTTAGGCACGATATCCTTTAAAACCGCTTCAACTCCCGGATTTTCCAAGCCGACAGAACCAAGGCAGGCGGAACGGGTTTCCACCATCCGCGGGGGAAGATTGCCGGGCCTTGCGGTTAAAGTTGTTCCTTTGATGGTGATGGCTCCCAGTCTGTTCAGGTCCACATATTCGGTCATGGAAAGACCGGAGCCGAAGGTTCCAGATCCGGTGGTCACCGGATTTTTCCACTGTATTTTTCCGATTTTTACAACGGTATTCACATTACTCATAATCCAACTCTCCAATCATAAACACGGGGCCGTCTGTACAGGTACGTTTATAACCGCCATCCTTCATTTTGGACGGACAGAGAAGACAGATTCCCAAGCCGCATCCCATATGGGATTCGGTAGACACCTGTCCCGGAATGTCATGGTTTAATGCGATCTGTTCAACAAAACGGAGCATGGGTTTGGGGCCGCAGGCATAAATGTAATCGCATTTTCCGGCCTGGATGGAATCTTCCAGCGCCGTGGTGACAAATCCTTTTGTGCCGGCGGTGCCATCGTCAGTGGTTATGGTGACAGAAGCGCCAAGCTTTTCATAAATGGACGGATCTGTCAGATAATCCGCATTTTTGGCGCCCATGATAAGCTCCACGTTCTTTCCGGATTCTTTTAAAGACTTGATGAGCGGATACAGCGGAGCAATTCCGATACCGCCGCCGATCACGACCGCATTTTCTCCCGGCATCTCAAGATTCCAGCCGTTTCCGAGGGGACCAAGGACATCGATCGTTTCACCTGGTTCCATTTCACTCATCATGGCGGTTCCTTCGCCGACGACCATATAAAGCATGGTGATGGTGCCTTCTTCCGGATTGATCCTGTGGAGACTGATCGGTCTGCGCAGCAAAGGATCCAGTTTGCCTGTCAGACGCAGGTTGACGAATTGGCCCGGTTTTGCTTTTTTGGCGATTTCGGGCACATACAGATCCATTGAATAGATCGTCTTTGCTGCTTCAATATTCGTTTTGATTTTTCCTATTTCGAGCAAAAATATCTCCTCCCTGTATGGTTTAAAAGTTCCGGAACTAGTTAGCCTCATTTTACATAATTGTCAAAATATTGACAAGCAAACCGGCGGACAAGAGGATTATTTTGCTTTTTTTTGATGTTAACAACTGCTTTTTTTGAAAATTTTTTCAAAAAAAATAGCCCCTTCATTTTCAGAAAGCGCTATTTTTTTAAATTTGTTATAATGATCAATTCGATTTCTCTTCCTGGAGAAAATTTTCTGCCTGGAATCCGATGGTCAGATAGATACAGTCATCTCTGTCGAAAAGATCCCAGCCAAATTCTTCTTTGATCTTGGATATCCGGTAGCGGATCGTATTATACTGGACAAAAAGCTGACTGGCCGTGTTGCGTATAGAATAAAAATTCTGAACATAAGCTTTGACAGTCGTGTAATATTCGGTATGGTGATCCAGATCATAGGTTTTCAGCCGGTCAACGGTGTCGCTTTTCAGCTCAAAAAGATCTTTTCTGTTCCGGAGATGGTATAAGATCTTGTAGATCCCCATGTCATCATAGAATATGATATCCTTTCCTGTGGATGAAAGGGCTGCGAGGAGCGCGGTTTTGGCGCTGAGGTAGCTTTTTCGGATCTCTATCTGGCTTTCAAACGTGTGTCCCACCCCCAGAAAAAAATCTTTTCGATAAACATTTTTCATATGTGTCCGGAGCTTCTCTGAAAATTTCCGGAAATAGGCAACGGCGGAAGTGTATTCGGCGGTGCTCCGGAGCATGAGCATGACAGTGCCGTTACGGCGGGAGATAAAGCCTTCATTGCCCAGAAAAGAATAACAGATATGGGTGATATCTCTCAGATCCACTTTTCCCATAGGCTTGAGCAGAAGAATACACAGATATTCATTGACCCGGATGCCCATCATTTTTATATAGCTCAGAATGCTTTGCTCATTCCGTTCCACGCATACCAGTTCCTGGAGACAGTTATCTTCATAAGGATTGCTCATATTGTATCCCTGGGCATAAATGATATCGTAATTTAAACCCTTGATCAAAGGAGCGATAAGTACATCGTTGGGAAGCGCCAGAACTGTAAAACTGCAGGACGCAAAAATGTCCGCGAGATTTTTTTCCAGTATCGAGTCGTATTTTTTATCCATTTTGATAACCAGAGCAGCAATCTTCTGGTTTGAAAAAGTTTTGCCGATCTGTTCAAGCCCGGATGATGTATATTGATTTAATTCTCCGGCGGCAGCCAGTACAACATTGCGTTTGGAAATACTGTTGCTGCACGCGTCGTTAAAAAAAGTCAGACCTTCGATCCGGGTTGACAGCCGGCTTTTTCCGCAGATGATTTTAACGCCGGCCATGTAAGACTGTTGTATCAGATCCTGTACAGTGATTGCCATATTTCTCGCCTCCGATGTCTCGTATGATCCAGGTTGAATGACAGGATGTTATTATTGCAGAATGAGTTTATTTAAAAAATAACATTTTAATTGAGACTTACTCCCAGTGGTAATAATGATCGTTCAATCCGAGGGAATGATCATGACTTACATTTTAATTATTTATATATTTTTTGGGAATTCTATTGAAACAGGAATTAATATAAAATCTGATTGCAACTATTTTCCGGCTTTCTTTCTCGTATTCGTAACAAATAAAAAATGTTGTCCTTTTTCGTATTTCCCGGACAGCCATATCCAGGACTTTTTTTCGGAACATACCAAACTGGGAATATCGGTCCTCACATTGGCAGGCTTCCCGTATTTCCTGTACAGTGCATTTTACATACTTTCCTTCCCGAGGGATATTAGTATTTCGCATTTTCATAATAATCATTTCAAAGATACGAATTGCATATACAGAAGACATATTTAGTATTTGACAGATCTGGTATTGTGAATAGTATCTTTGAAGGCCTAGAACATAAGGTTTTAACTCTTCATTAAGTTTGATATGCAAGATTCCTTTTCCCTTCACATATTCAGCAAAAGATACCCAGCGGGTCACTTTCCAAGCATCTCCCTTTTTTATGTATACAGGATTAGAAATGATATTTTGGCACATTCTCTCAATATCACGGTAAAGATTTTGAGAGGAAATCCCGAATGTTTCGGCCAGTTTCTTTATCGAAACTGTATATTCCCTGAATTCTCTATCTTTATAAAGATTCTGCATGATGACTAGTCGCAACAATTTAGTTTCGTTTAATGATAGATTCTGTTTTCCGGAAACTAAAGCATTAGCCTGGACAACATAATTATCAGTTTGTAGATTCATCAATTCCATAGTACTTTATCTCCTTATTTTGTGTTTTGTGGGGAAATAATCTTGTAGAATAAAACAATTAACATTTAAAAGTTTTTTTCTCCGGATGTCTATATATATTTTTAAATATATATTTTTTTAGTTAAATGACCAAAAGTCACAATATCTGCCCGCTGATCTGTTCCAGCTGTCCGAGAAAAGAAGCGTGGTCCCCGGCTTTTAAAAGGATGTCCATATTTTTCCTGGAGGACAGCACTTTGACCGCCAGATCGTAAATCTTCTGAAGACGTGTGGTTTCCTGATCCCGGGTGGCCAGGATGACAGCCATATCCACGTAGCCGTCTTTCCAGTACATGGCCTCTTTGTTCAATACCACAAGGGCAAATTCCCGGTGTACTTTTTCCGAACAGTGGTGTGGAATGGCCAGTGTATCATAAAAGACCGACGGATCCATGTTTTCCCGGGCGAGAAGATCTTCATCAAACCCTTCGCTGACATAGCCCCTGGCGGTCAGGTGTTCACAGCATTTGTGGATCAGTTCTTTTCCGGACGAGAAAGAAACGTTGACATAAAAATTTTCCGGAGGAAGCATAGAGGAAAAGAAGCTGCACAGCTGGCGGCTGTACATGCGCATTTTTATTTTGTGTATCTCATCATAGATATGGCGGAAATCTTCCGAACGGGGATAGGGGACGATGGGAAGGATAAATGGACCGCCATGGACCGGGACAACTGAAAGGATCAGCCGGTCATCTGTGTCTATTTTTTCCAGATCCAGCGTTTCGATGACCTGATCGATATGGATGGCTTTTCCCAGCCCTTCGGTGAGCGTATAAATGAGCTGCCCTGGAAAATGACTAAAAGTCGGACATACAAGGGTGCAGGGGACAGCCATATCAAAAGAATAACCCCTTTCACGCACATATTCACACAGGATCATGGCAAGAAAGCCCACTTCGCTTGGGTCGATGGATATATGAAATTGTTTGGAAAAATGCAAAAGGCTCCAGGCACACACATCCTGGAGGATGGGATACCGGTTTTTCAAAGCGTTGAAAAAAACATTTTGTGAATAAAACTTCATCTGTTGACGGACGAGGAGCCTCTGGAAATAGCATGTCATTTTTTTTATAAAAAAGGTATCGTACAAATCCATTTTCAGAGCCATGCCGGCCATATGGATAAAGTCTTTAACGGTATGCTCGATCAAAGGATAATTGGGCAGCAGACGGCATTTTTCCAGATGGATCGTGGACGTTTTGCTGATCAGAAGAGCAGCCAGATATTCCTGTTCCCACAGATTGCAGGATTGACCGATGAGACGGCAAAGTCTGCGGGAAAGTTCTCCGGCAATTTCATATTCATGGTAATTGCGTATACATTCCACCGGACATTCTTCCCGGGTCATCGCATTACCCAGATGGATTTCCCTTAGCCAAATGACAACATACAGGAGCAGATCATAGCGTTCATAGCCGTTGACGGACAGTCCGGATGCTTCCAGTGTCTGAAAAAGGATGGTTTCGATCTGTTGACAGTCATATTCCGGAAAAGCTCCGCAGATAAATTCCTTGGAAGGGAACTCAAGACCTGTGGTTTCAAAAATACAGTGGCGGGCCAGCCGGCGCTGTTCATACACAGGACCGGTGATACGGACGGAATCTTTTCGGATCTTCAGTTTCAGCTGAAAGCCGGAAAGGATCTGGCGGACATTGTTCAGATCCATATTCAGCGTCCGGTCACTGATGCATAACTCCGTCATCAGATGGTCCAGCGAAAGTTCCCGGAGGACCAGACAGTGCCGGATAATGTAATAGACTCTCTCCGTCGGAAGGATCGGTTCAGGCTTTACAGAAGATACCTGGATACGGTAGTTGTCGGCGGCCAGAGACTTGTTCAGCCGGTAACCGTGCTGGGAAGATAAAATGTAAGGCTTTTCCCGGTTTATTTCCCGGACATAGTTGCGGATGGTCCGCGCGGAAAGATGGAGTCTGGCAGCCAGTTCCCGGCCGGAAAGCCATTCGTCAGACTGGGAGATGCAAGTATATAATTGCTGTAATCGTTTCTTGTCCATAAGCCAGATCCTTCCGTTGAAGTTTTTATACAGTATAGCACAGAGGAGGAAAAAATAAACATAAAACTTTCCTGGGGATAGGAAAAAACTGTGAATTTAAATGAGGAAGCTGCTCAAGTATAATCAATAACAGATCAAGGGTGTACACAAATTGACAAAATAAAGGAGAGGAGTTGTATAAATTGAGTAAATACGGCGATATAGCCCGTCAGGTCCTGGAAAAAGTGGGAGGTAAAGACAATGTCCGGGATGTTTATCATTGCATGACAAGGCTGAGATTTCAGCTGCGGGATGATAAGAAAGCGGATATGGACGGACTGAAGGAGACAAAAGGTGTCCTGGGGGTTCAGTTTAAGGAAGAAACACTGCAGGTTATCGTCGGGACATCTGTCGATGAAATCTATAAAGAAATACTTGCCTGCGCGAAACTGGAAGAACATGACAAAGTAGATGAATGTCATGAAGAGGATCTTGAGAAGGAAAAAGGCTTTTCCATCCGGCGGATCGGTCTTGGCATCGTCAATACGTTTTCCAACAGTATGGGGCCGTTGGTTCCCCTGTTTGTCACACTTGGTATGGTCAACATCGTGGCAGCCATCATCGGCCCGACCATGCTGAATCTGGTGTCAGACCAGTCGGACATATACAATAATTTTTATTACATCGGACAGGCGATCATTTATTTCCTTCCGGTATTTGTGGCAGTGACCGCATCAAAGTATTTTAAAGCCAACACGTTTATCGCTGTGACACTGACAGCAGTCATGCTTTATCCGGATCTGATCACAGCTTTGTCAGCAGAAGGAGGGTTTACCGTTTACGGGATCGCAGCTCCTAACGTGACCTACAGCGGCCAGATCATACCGGCTCTGCTCATCGTCTGGATACAGTCCTATGTGGAAAAGCTGCTGAACAAGATCATACCGGATTCACTAAAGATCATCGGCGTGGGATTCATCACAGTGCTCATCATGTTTCCGCTTTCCATGCTGGTGCTGGGGCCCATCGGCTACTATATCGGTTCCGGACTGACCAGTGTGGTGCTGGGACTTTACAATGCGGCCGGACCGGTTGAGACCGCGGTTGTCTGTGCGCTGATCCCGTTTTTGACAGCCTTCGGCATCGGCCGTCCCATCTTTTTCGCCTGTATGTCGATCCTGCTGTCAAGCGGTGTGGAATATGCTTATATGCCTGCCGCCATGGTACTGAATAATTTCCTGGTCATGGGAATCTCCCTGGGATATATGATCAAGAGCCGGCATTCGGGAAGCAAGCAGCTGGGACTGACCTGCTTTGTCTCCACCTTACTCGGCGGTGTGTCGGAGCCGGCCTTGTTCGGTATCGTCCTGCCGAACTCGAAGACCTTCCTTCCGATCATCATTTCCGGCGCTGTATCCGGTCTCTATCTGGGTATCATGCATGTGGGGTATTATCAGTTCGGACCGAGCAATATTCTCGGCGTGATCGGTTTTGTCGGCGGCAGCGGTTCCGCCAACTTCATCAACGGATGTATCGCTTCGGCGATATCCTTTATAGTGGCTCTGGCAGCCATGCTCTTATTGTACAAAGATAAAGAAACAACAAAAAAATAATAATTTTTCAGGAGGTTTTGAAGTATGAATACGAAAAAAATGATTTTGGCAAATATTGGTTCCGGTTCTTCCTATCTTCCGGATATTGCGGAGATGCTTATTGAAAGAAAAGATACAATGAAGGTGGCTGAATGGCGTTTGATGGACATTGACGAATACAGACTCAGATGTACAGGAAGATATGTGGAGAAAATGTTCAAAGAAGCCGGTATGGAGACGGTTATCACCATGACTACAGATCTTAAAGAAGCAGTAAAAGACTGTGATTTCGTGATCACCACCATCCGTCCGGGTATGTCCGATGCCAGAAATATGGATGAAACGATCCCGTTTAAATACGGTCTGATCGGCCAGGAGACCACAGCCCCCGGCGGTATGCTCATGGGCTTTAAGACCATACCGGCCATGCTGGAGATTGCCCATACCATGGAAGAGGTATCTAAGCCGGACGCTTATCTGATCAACTTGGCGAATCCTTCCGGTATGGTGGGCGAGGCGCTTAACCGTCACTCCAAAGTCAAATATGCCTGCCTGTGCAATGGACCAACAGTCATCCGCAACGCCATGAAAGCCATCTACGGACAGGAAGATCCTGAAGATGTGTTCGTGGAAGTCATCGGTTTGAATCATCTGATCTGGTGCAAGGTTTACGTCAAAGGTGAAGATGTGACCGATGAAGCCTTTGAAAAGCTTTTGGAATGGTCTGCGGAGAATATACCGGCATTGAGAAGGGAATTTGTGGAGCCGGCTCTTGAAAAATTCATCGGGTACATACCTATGGGGCCTTATCTGGAATTTTATTATGACTTTGATACGAATTTCAATGATCTTCAGAACTACTCGGGCAATCACTGGGAGTCCATGCTGGCCACTGTGAGAAAGCATGTGGGAGACGTCTGCGACGATCTGGTCATGCCGGAACATGCCACCCGTGCCGAATGTGTCAAGATCATTGAGAAACGTACATTTGAACTGTATGACAAACTGGATCCGAGAGCTTACCAGCTGGCCCTCAACACCCGGGGCGGCAAAGGCTACGGCGAGGCCGGCATCACGCTGATCAATGCCCTTTGGAACAACACCAACGAAGTGTTCAGCCCGGATGTGGCCAGCATGGGCTGTATCCAGGGATTTGATCCCAAATGTGTCTGCACGACCACATCCCTTGTCAACGCGGCAGGTATCCACCCCATGTGCTTCCCGAAACTTCCGGGTCATATGATGAGCAAGATCTATGCCGCCAAAGAATATGAAAAACTGGCTGTGGAAGCGGCGGTGACAGGAAGCTATCATGCAGCATTAGAAGCGTTGGTGGCCAATCCACTGGTCAATTCCTACTATAAAGCCAAAGGTGCGCTGAATGAGCTGCTTGTGGCAGAGAAACAGTGGCTCCCCAATTTCAGTGAAGCCATTGAAGCGTTGGAAAAGGGTGAAGAACCGAAAAACTGACCGAAGTTCATACCAAAAGACGGAAGGATCTGCTTGGGATCCTTCCGTGATATAACGGGATACAGAGGAAAGGCTTGAAAACGGTAATCGAAGACTTTTGGACATATTCTACAAAATTGCATATATAACAATGGGCAAATTGTAAAAAATGCAAAAACTATTGACAAGAAATAAGATTTATATTATCATACTGCCTAAGAAAAGAAATTTTAGGACAGAGATATATAGGCTTGTTACTTAATCTTAGCTATTAAGGCAAATTCTATGATACGGCTGTAAGAGTCATCAGCCGCACATGGAGTTTGCCTTTTTTTGTTTCAAAAAAAGCTGTGAATACAGGAAACATCCCTGAGGTATCCTGTTCTGGAAAGGAGGTAAGAAAGTGAAGGAAGATTTCAGACAGGTCCTGATCGTTGTAAAGATCATAAACAACAATATCGTGATAGCAAAGGATTTCCGTGGCCGGGAAGTGGTTGCTATCGGAAAAGGATTGGGATTTCGTAAACATAAAAACGAGCCGGTCTATCCGGAGGAGATCATGAAGACGTACGTGCTGGTGGACAAGGCGGGCAGCGGTGTGTTTACTCTGTTTGAGGAAGTGCCGTTTGAAGTTATTGAAGTCGCCCAGGAAATCATTGACTATGCGCAGAAACATCTGCAAGGGAAATTCAATGTGAATCTGCTGGTCAGCCTGGCGGATCATATCCATTTCAGCATGACCCAGTATCGCCAAGGGAATGAGATACCTAAACTGGTCAATGAAGAAGTCAAGCGATTCTACAAGGAAGAGTACCACATTGGAGAAGATGCGGTGAAGATGATCAACGCCCGGTTCCATATCACTCTTCCAAAAGAAGAAGCGACTTCCATCGCCTTTCACTTGATTACTGCAACTGAGAATAAATCGAATCATCAGACGCTGGTCATCATGCGGGCCGTGTCGGATATTGTCAGAATAGTGTCGGAGCATCTGAATGTCACATTGGACGAAGATTCCCTCACCTATTCCCGATTTATTATTCATTTGAAATTTTTCTTAAAAAATATATTGTCACAGCAGGTTGTACCCGATGTGACAGGCATGGAATTTATATTTGACCAGATCAAATCCGAATATGCAGACGCTATTGACTGTGTAAAAAAGATTTCTGGTTATGTCATGGAACATTTCGGTTATCAGTGTACGGATGAGGACTGTATCTATCTCATGCTCCACATCGTACGGCTGTATAAAACGACAAAAAAATAATTGGAGGGAAGCAATATGGCAAAGATCGATTACGAAGCTTTATCCGCAAAGATCATGGAAAATATCGGCGGCGTAAAAAATGTAAAGACGGTCACCCACTGTGTGACAAGACTCCGGTTTTTCCTGTATGACCGGAAGATCGCCAAAGATGACGAGATCAAGAAACTTCCGGGAGTCCTTGGCGTTGTTTATGGCAACGGGCAGTACCAGATCATCCTCGGCGAGCATTTGTTCCAGGTGTATGATCTTATTGTGAAAAACTACTCCGTTGAAACGGAGGACGCCATTGATGAAAATCTGGACGAAGATCTGATAAAAAGCACGGAAAAGAAAAATTTTAAATACTATTTCAGCAAAGTCATCCTGTTTATGGGACAGGCCATGACGCCTTTTATCACTGTTGTTTATGGCGCAGGTATGCTCCGAGTCGTTCTTTCCCTTGTCAGCTACTTTGCCCCTGCGGCGGCGGAAAGTTCCACTTACCAGCTGTTTGACTTTATGTCCCAGGCCCCCTTTTACTTCATGCCCATCCTGGTAGCCTATGGTACATCCAAGGTGCTGAAGGCCAATCCGGCCTTTTCCATCGCCATGGCGGCAGCGCTTCTGTATCCCAACTTTGTGACCATGATGGAAGCGGGCGGATCGGTCACCATGCTGGGTCTGCCGGTTTATTTGACCACTTATGGAAGCACCCTTCTTCCGGGTATTTTTTCCGCCGTACTGGTGGCTTACCTGGAAAAATTTTTCTACCGCGTCATTCCGGGAATGCTCCGGTCCGTATTCGCGCCATTGTGCGTGTTCCTGATCGGTTTTCCGATCACCGTGCTTTTGCTCGGACCAGCCGGCGCTGTGGTCGGTTCCTGGATCGTTGCAGCCATCGTGTGGATCCAGTCCCATGTGGGCGGATTCGCGCCGGGTATCATCGCGGCAGCCCATCCGTTCCTCGTCATGATGGGCGTCAATATGCTCATGGTCGCGCCGATGACCGAGCTTTTGGCAAGAATGGGTTACGACAACGTATTCCGTCCGGGCTGGATCTTACATAACATTTCCGAAGGCGGTTCCTGTCTGGCCGTGGCGGTCCGGACAAAGGACAAGGATATGCGTACCGCAGCCATTTCGGCAGGTATCGGCGCCATCATCTCCGGTGTATCCGAACCGGCCCTTTACGGTGTCAACTTAAGGCTGAGAAAACCCATGATCGGACTGGTGCTGGGCGGTCTTGCCGGCGGCGCCGTTGCCGGGTTCATGGGAGCGAAAGCTTTCAGTATGGGTTATTCCAGTATTCTTGGCGTAGTCATCTTCGAGAATACGATCATGGCCATTGTGGCCGGGGTGGCTGTCGCGTTTCTTATATCCTTCCTTGTCACCTTTGTCTTATATGATGGAAAGGAAACGAAGTGATATGTTTGGATTTGGAAAAAGAGATCCTTTGCCGGCCGGAAGTATCGCGGCGGCAGCCAGCGGCGAGATCATCCCGTTGGAAAAGGTAAAAGATGAAGTCTTTGCCCGGAAAATGATGGGGGATGGGGTGGCCATCATTCCGTCGGAGGACGATATCGTGGCGCCCTGTGATGGGATAGTTTCCATGCTCTACCCAACCCTCCACGCTTTTGGGATCACCAGTGCAGACGGCCTGGATATCCTGGTCCATATCGGCATTGATACAGTTCGGCTGAAAGGGAAAGGGTTCAGAAGTTTTGTAAAGGAAGGCCAGAAAGTCCGCGTCGGTGAACGGATCATCAAAGTGGACACCTATGATATGAAAAATAAAGGTTTGGACCTGACCACCATGATCCTGTTTCCGGACTGCAGCGCCAGGATGGCGATGAAGCGGGAAGGCTATGCCAATAAAGGCAAAACGATCATTGCGACATATACCTTATAGAATGCGAAAGGAGTTTAAGAAAATGAAATCCAGCAGAGATGTGAAAGTACCAAATGGTTTCCCGGAAGGTTTTTTATGGGGCGGCGCCACTGCCGCCAACCAATATGAAGGCGCTTATATGACAGACGGAAAGCTGCCCTCGGTGGCCGACGTCCAGCCCCACGGGGTGTTCGGCTATCCGGACCGGAACGCCCGGTTTTATCCCACCCATGAGGGGATTGATTTCTATCATCACTACAAGGAAGATATCGCCGAATTCGGCGCCATGGGATTTAAAGTATACCGGACAAGTGTGGCCTGGACACGGCTGTTTCCCACCGGAGAGGAAGAGGAGCCCAATGAAAAAGGACTGGAATTTTACGACAACGTGTTCCGGGAGCTGCAGAAAAACGGTATGGAGATCATGATCACCATCTCCCATTACGAGATGCCCCTTCATCTGGCCGACAAATACGGCGGTTGGAAGGATCGGCGGATGATCGATTTTTACATCCGGTTTGTCACAGCCATGGTAAAGCGGTGGAAAGGCATTGTCAAATACTGGCTCACCTTCAATGAGATCGGCAATAACATCCACAAGATGGAATGGATGACGGCCGGCATTGATCCAAAAAACGACACCCTGCAGGATGTCTATCAGGCGTCCCACCATCAGTTCGTGGCCAGCGCCCTGGCAGTCAAGACGATCCACGAGATCGATCCTTCGGCCAAGGTGGGTTCGGTCATAGAATATAAGACCATCTATCCCATGAGCTGCGATCCCAAAGATTCCCTGGTCGTATGCCGGGAAAAGCAGAGAGGCTATTTTTTCTCCGATGTGCAAGTTCGGGGAAAATACCCGGGTTATGCCTGGGAATATTTCCGGGACAATGATATTGAGATCCTGTATACGGATGAGGACATGGAGCTGATCTCCAAATATCCGGTGGATTTTCTGAGTTTCACCTACTACCGTTCCCGGATCGCTTCCAAAGACTATGTGGAGTCGGTGCAAAAGGAAACGAATACTTCAGATAAAGAAGTGGAAGGGGATACATCCTACCGGGGCGATGCCAATATCGTCAACACAGGAAAGACCAATCCCTATCTGAAACTGACCCCCTCCGGCTGGTCTGTGGATCCGGATGGCCTGTATCTGGCCCTGGAAGATCTTTACGGCCGCTACCAGGTGCCCATCTTCATCGCGGAAAACGGCCTGGGCGTCAAGGAAGAACTGGTGGACGGCACGGTCAATGATACATACCGGATGGAATTTTTAAGGGACCACATCCTGGCCATGAAAAAGGCCATCCGCAACGGGGTGGATCTGTTCGGATATGCCTGGTGGGGCCCCATCGATCTTGTATCCAATGGCTCCGGACAGATGTCCAAGCGTTACGGCTTCATTTATGTGGACCGGAATGACGCGGGAGAGGGTACATTAAAACGGTACCGCAAAAAATCTTTTTACTGGTATAAGAAAGTCATTGCTTCAAATGGGGAAGACCTGAGTATTGATGGATAAAGATGACATATGAGTCAAAAACGGGACAGAACATCCGCAGCAGGATGTTTTGTCCCGTTTTGCGCGTATACTTCGGCAAGCGGCTGCGGTCTGCCAAGATCAAGACTTGTGGAATACCTTACAGGGCAGTATAATGATCCCAAATAACGGATGAAAGGTCGGACCGCAATGGAAAACACATATTCGATAAAGTGGATCGTTTTGGATATGGACGGCACCTTATTAAATCCCTGGGATCAGATATCTCCCCGGACAAAAGCATGCTTGATGTCTTGCCAGAAACAGGGGATCCGCCTTATCCTGGCCAGCGGCAGAAGTTATCCCCGGCTCATGCCTTATGCAAAAGAACTGGCAATGGACAGGTATGGCGGTCGCCTGATCGAAGTCAACGGTATGGCCGTCTACGACCTGGAGAAGGAAGAGCGGCGCATCATCCGCCGCCTGGAAGGCGGACAGATCAGGGAATTGTTTGATTTCTGTAAAGGCTGTCAGGTGGAAGTCCAGTGTTATCAGGACAAGGCCATCTATTACTGGATCCCCCAATGGCAGGTGGCTTTAAAAGAGGCGGAACGGAAGGCAAGGGGCCTTCCACCGGATTATCCAAATCTGGGCGGCTCCTGGACTTGGATCACCGATACCCGGGGCGGCTATCCCCTTCAGGTACAGATTGAAAATGTTTCTCAAGTGCCGGATGAACTGAACAAGATCAACTGCTGTGCCGATCCGGAGACAAATGAAGGGGCGTACAGAAAATTAAAAAAACGTTTCGGAACAGAATATGAAATTGCCCGTACCTGCCCCAGGTTGATCGAAATCTCTCCGAAAGATGTGACCAAAGGAAATACTTTGAAAATGCTTATGGAAGAAGACGGTGTGAAGCCGTCAGAAGTCTGCGCTTTTGGCGACGGAGAGAATGATGTGGAGATGTTTGAAGCTGTGGGTACGGCCATTGCCATGGGCAATGCCGCCGATTATGTGAAGCAGCATGCCCGGTTTGTGACCGAAAGTAACCGGGATGATGGTATTGCCATGGCTCTGGAAAAGTGGATCATCCATTAAGCAGAAAAGATTTTGAAAAATAGGATCAGTGACGGACTGGTTTCTAAGGGGAGCTACCGCTGGGGAAGGGTTGCCCCGGGATCCGGCGGTAGTTCCGGGGTGATTTCTACCGCCGGAAATAAGATTCCCCCAAAGTCAGCGGTATCCCGCCTTTCCATAAGGACTTTTTTTACCGA
Source organism: Candidatus Onthocola gallistercoris (assembly GCA_018715345.1). Taxonomy (GTDB): domain Bacteria; phylum Bacillota; class Clostridia; order Lachnospirales; family Lachnospiraceae; genus Frisingicoccus; species Frisingicoccus gallistercoris. The sequence continues at coordinate 11,639 of DVLT01000067.1, read as the reverse complement.
TCAGACAAAAAAATTCAGAAATAACAGATCACATTCACCCAATATCACTTCTAAAAAATCAGAAAATTTTCCGAATAGACATTTATATACTTTTTAATTTCCTGAAATAATCTTATGTAGTATGTTTGTTGCTTGAAATAGCATAAAATAAACAAATTATAAACTATAGTATAATTATAATTGACAATGCAAATATAAAGATGTATATTAAAATAAAACATACAATACATAAAACCAAAGGAAATAAAAAAAACATCATAAAACAAACAGAAAGGGGATCACACATGTCCAAATTATTAAACGAGTATGATTATGCGTCTATCCATGCCCAGGCGGGCGAACTGATGAAACATCGTAAACATCTGAAGCGAAGTGCCATTGACCGGTATATGAAACATTTTGACGAAAAATGCGCCGCTTCCAAAGTTGAGACTGCAAAGGCAAAGGAAGTCATACCCGGAGGCATTCAGCACAATCTGGCCAATAACCATCCGTTCCCGCTGGCTGTGACAAAAGCGGAAGGACCTTATTTATATGATATTGACGGAAACCGCTATATTGATTTCCTGTGTGCCGGAGGACCGATCATCCTGGGTAACAATTACCCGGCAGTCAGGGACGCGGCAGTGAAGCAGATCATGGAAAATTCTTCTTTGACAGGCCTTTACAGCCCTTATGAAAGGGAACTGGCGGAACTTATCCATAAATATATGCCTTCCATCGAGATGTTCCGGTCTTTGGGAAGCGGGACAGAAGCAGATATCATTGCGATCCGCCTGGCCCGGGCCTACACAGGGAAAAAACACATCATCCGTTTCCTGGGAGGATACCATGGATGGAGCGATCAGCTGGTATATAATAACAAGCCAGTGGATAATGGTATGCTCAATGGTATTCCGCTGGATTGTTTCCAGAATACCCATTGCGTACCGATCAATGATGTGGAAGCATTGGAAGCCATGATCCAGAAGTACGAGAATGACGGCGGCGTAGCCGCGTTCATCATGGAAGCTGTAGGTCAGGACAGCGGTGCGGTTCCCACAACAAAGGAGTACCATACAGCGGCTCGTAAACTTTGCGATAAATATGGCATGCTTCTCATATATGATGAGGTGGTTACCGGCTTCCGCCTGGGTATGGGCGGCGCCCAGGCCATATTCGGCACTCATCCGGATCTGACAGTATTCGGAAAGATCATCGGAGGCGGATTCGGCTGTTCCGGCGGCATCGGAGGAAGGAAAGACATCATGAGTATGCTTGCCGCCGGAGTCAGCGCCGCATCCGAAAATAAAGTCAAAGTCGGCGGTACATTAAGCGCCAATCCGTTGACTACTTTGGCCGGCATCACAGTCATCAAAGAACTGGCAGAGAAAAATGTCCATGAAGCGTTGGATAAAGCGTCCGACTACTTCATGAAAGGTATCGCCTCTATAACAGAAAAATACGATGTGCCGGCAATCCTGTTCCATCATTCATCTATTTTACATATTGATGTGAGCGGTCTGCAGCATATTCCGTATTTTTACAAAGAATCCGATCCGGAATACGCGGTTCAGATGCAGGACGCTTATATGAATTACATTGAATTTTCCATGGCTCTGGCAGCGGAAGGACTGATCATAGCCAATGGCGGAAAGACTTACCTGCCTTATGGAAGCATCGATATCCTGGATGACGCGCTGGATGTTTACGACAGGGTATTCCGTGAATACGAATAAATAAAACAGCAGATAAGGAGGAGGTTTATGAACTGTATAGCGGCTTATGATTTTGGGACAAGTGGGGTAAAAGCAGCTTTAGTTGACAAGAATGGGAAAATACTGGCAGTAAAAGAAAAGGGTTATCCGCTTCTTAAACCCAGACCTCTGTATGTGGAACAGCGTCCGGATGATTTCTGGAACGCAGTCTGCGAAGTAACAAAAGGGGTGATCGAAAGCGCCGGCGTATCACCGCAGGATGTGAAGGGGCTTTCTTTCAGCGTCCAGTCCTTTACGATGATACCGGTGGATAAATATGGAAACGTGCTTCACAACGCCATCAGCTGGCTGGACGGGCGGGCGGAAAGGCAGGCACAGGAGATCAATGAGCGCTGCGGCGCGGAAATGGTGCGCAGCCAGGACTACCAGTCACGTATTCTGTGGATCAAGCAAAATGAGCCGGAACTGTATGAAAAGACAAAATACTTTCTGGACTGTGATGGTTTTCTGCAGTTTAAAGCTACAGGCATCATGGCGGTTCCGAAGGATCATCCGGGGGTTGTCACTTATCATCCGGATATAGAAGCCTATTATGCGGCTACCCTGGCCGATGTGGATCGGTCCAAGCTGGCGCCGGTGGTGGAAGCCTGTAAGGAATACGGGAGACTGGACGAAAAAGGCGCCAAAGATCTGGGCCTGGTTCCAGGTATCCCGGTGTTTGGCGGTATGATCGATGTCCCGGCAGCCGCCGCCGGCTGCGGCTGCGGTAAAGAGGGAGACGCCCATCTGTATCTGGGCAGCAGCGGATGGCTTTCCGTTCTGATCGACCGGCCTTATGAGACATCGGAGGGCAGTTATCAGATCAAGAGCATTGATCCGGATCTGCTGATCTACGGCGGATGTACCAACAGCTGCTGTCTGATGTTTAACTGGGCTATTGACCAGCTTTATAAGAAGGAACATGAAGCGCTGGGCGGAAAAATCTTCGATCTGATCGGACAGGAAGTGGACAGCACAGAGCCGGAACTGGATGGCCCCTATGCGACGCCATGGCTTTTCGGGGAGCAGTTCCCTGTGGCGGATGTGTATATCCGCGCCATGTTCTTTAACATCAGTGAACGGCACACAAGAGCCCATATGATCCGGGCGGTTATGGAATGTCTCTGTTTCAGCATGAAATGGCAGATGGAACTGTATACAAAAGATATTGGCAAAGAAATCCGGGAAATCGGCGTCAACGGCGGCGGCTCCCTGTCGCCTCAGTGGATGCAGATGATGGCGGATATCCTGCAGATTCCGGTATATGTGCCGGAAGAATCCCGTCATTCCGGAGCCATCGGCGCGGCTTTTGCGGCAGCCGTGGGGCTGGGATGGTATGAACACAAAGATGTGAAAAACTTTGTAAAAGTAGAAAAGAGGTATGAACCGGATAAAGGGTTGGCAGATATGTATGCGATCCGCTATGAACGTTTTAAACGTATTTATGAGACCGTAAAAGACTTGTATGAAGACATCAATGGTGATATGGTCTGATTTCATAAGGTTCCCCAACAATAATATGAATATACTTCTCGTTTTGAAGGCGCCTTTTCCGGCGCCTCCGAAACGGAAGAAAGTTTTATCTGAAACAAAATTACCAATTCATCTATTGAGAAAAACCCATTTAATGGTATAATAGTATTAAAAAATTCGGAATGTATGTATAATGTAGTGGAGAATGATCATGAAACAAATGGGTTTGGCTGAGAAAAAGAAAGAAATGAACATGCAGCGGGTCATGCACGATGCTCTGCACTATTTTGAGAAGAATGGGTATTACAACACTTCTATTGATAAATTGTGCAAGGGCGCTATGATTTCCCGCTCCTCTTTTTTTAACTATTTTGGATGTAAAGAAAAGATCATTGAACTCATCGTGGCGGATGGGCTGAAGGACTATAAGGAGTTTGTATATAAAGAGATGGAGGATCCGAAAGATCCGGTGGAGAGTCTGAGAAGCTGCATTGATTTTCATATACGGGCCACTGTGAAATACAAAAACGTCACCTCTGTCGCTTATCAGATGGCCATGGACAATGAAAACTTTAAGATGTTAAATAGGGAGTATATTGATGTGACAGAGTATGCGATCGGTCGTGTAAAGGAACTGGGTAGTTATACGGACAAATATCCGGCTCGGTGGATCGCCACATTGATCCTTGGAAAATGCGTTCATGCTTTCATGAGCATGAAAGTGGAGGAATGCCGGGAGGAGATACTGGATACGGTGGACAGGCTCCTGGAGATGATGAAGTAAATAAGAACAGTCGGCGGTTTTTAAGCGCAGAACGCGTCCTCGGGCGTGTCCTGCGCTGTTTTATTTATGTAGGATAGTTTTTAACTTCTTTATAGAATAAAAATCAGGCACCCTTACCAAATCTTAACTGTTTGCGGAATAGAAGTTTAAGCATTTGGTGTTATAATTTTCTTATCAAAGAAAACGGGAGAATAAAAAATGAGAGGAAAACGAGAGACTGCGTTATGCCTGCTGATATTGATTTTCGCAGTCATACTGAGAATATATAACGGTACACAAAAAGTTTATTTTCATATGGATGAAGCTTACTCATACGGATTGATGAATGATGCGGATCTGAATATCACGGACCGTCCGGATTTCTGGAATACATTTCATGACAGCGGTTATTATCTCAGCTATCTGAGTGTGGAAGAAGATGAGAAGAACGACTGGGGACCGGTTTATGAAAATCAGGTTCGGGATGTGCACCCGCCCCTTTACTATCTGTTCCTACGTTTGTTCGCGGAAGGATCCGGCGGAACATTTACAAAGTGGAGCGGATTGGCGCTCAACATGCTTCTGGCTGTGTGCTCCGGTATCTTGCTGTATCAGCTGGGAAATCTTCTGACGGGAAAAAGGATTTTCGGCTGTCTGGCCTGCCTGATCGGCTGCTTTTCTTTGTTATCCCAGGAGATGAGTCTGTATATACGGATGTATGAAATGGCCAATCTGGCTGTGCTTGCCATATTCCGGACACAGCTTTGCTGGCTTCAGGACAGGAAAAAGAGCCGTCTGATCCTGGCCGGGATCATGCTTGTTCTGGCGGGACTGACCCATTATTATTGCCTTATTTTTGCCTTTGGACTGTGGCTGATCATAACTTTGTGGCTTCTGGCAGAAAAGAAGTTCCGGCTGGTCATGGCTTATCAAATATGCGTTTTGTGCGCGGCAGTTTTGTTTCTGCTCATTTTCCCGGCAGCTTTGTATCATGTTTTCGGCAGCTACAGGGGGATCGGAGCAGCGGCATCACTGGGAAACGGCCTGGAACAGATAAAGGAAATGCTCACATTGCTCAACACCTATGCCTTCCATGGAACCGGTATTTTGTGGATACTTTTATTTCTGATCGCCCTGACTGTGGATAAACTGCGGCGTCTGCTCATACTGCTGACAGTGCCCATGGGACTTTTTATTCTGATCGCCGGACTCCAGGCGCCCTATCGGGAGATACGGTATCTGATGCCTGCCTCCGGATTGACGGCGCTTTGGATCAGCGTGATCTGCGCCGGTACATGCGAGTGGGTCAAAAATAAAACAGCAGGGATCCTGATCGCCGAAGGACTGGTCTGCCTGATGCTTCTGGCGCCTGTTCTGGCAGACAGGGAACAGATGATGGAGTACGGACAGTACCGGAGGATCACCACACTGGCCCAGACCGGGCATCCGGATATGATCTATCTGTTTGATCCGTCGAATAATCGTTTTCTTGATGATATTTACCTGTTCACCCAAAGCAATCTGTCCTATGTGACGGACAGCAGAGAAGTGTCGGAAGAAAGCCTGTCCGGTATATGCGGACAGATGGGAGATACCATCTGGATCTTTTCCAACGACCGTGGGAATGAAACGATGATCGAAGATTTTTACGGGATTCAGATACAGGAGACGCAGGATATGAATGCCTGCCGGATCTATTTGTGCAAAAAACAGTGAAAATGGGGGATAGAAAAGATGTATCATGTTTTAGTGGTGGATGATGAAAAGGAGATAAGGGATTCCCTTGTCATCTATCTGTCTGTGGCGCGGACAATTTACGGAGACGCAGGTTTTCGCCAGCCGTTTCGGAGAGGATGTGTCCTGGCTGGAAACCCTGCTGGATATGACTTTGCCCGCCGAATGGACAGACTATGGGCAGGAAGCGGTGAAACCTACAAAGAACCGGGATTTAAAAGCCGGCGATATCAGCAGATGGGAGAAGCCATGGAAAGGATGGCGGACCGGATCCGAAAGATCGTGGACCAGAATGTGAAAGCCGAGCGGCTGAAAGCGGATCTGATCACCAATGTTTCCCACGATCTGAAAACACCCCTCACATCCATCATTACCTACACACGGCTTATGGAAAAAGAAGGCGGTCTTTCGGCAGAAAGCAGCCATTATCTGAAAGTGCTCCTGGATAAGTCCACCCAGCTTAAACGGCTGACCGAGGATCTGCTGGATGCGGCCAAGATCACTTCTGGCAATGAAACCATTCATCCCCAACAGCTCCATTTCGGGGAAATGGTCCTCCAGGCTAACGGTGAATTTGCCGAAATGATGGATGAAAAAAATCTGGATATCATTTCCAAAGTACCCAGTGAGACGATGGATGCCTGGATCGACGGGGCAAAGACGTGGCGCATACTGTCGAACCTGTATGCCAATGCCTGCAAATATGCCCTGCCCCAAACCCGTGTCTATGTGGATGTATCAGAGAATGAAAACGAAGTTTGTTTTTGTATGAAAAATATTTCAAAAGAACCTTTGAACATACCGCCGGATGAACTGATGGAAAGCTGTTCGATCGTTGTCCCTTGTTATAATGAAGAAGAGATGATACCATTATTCTACAGACAGTTGGCAAAAGTGATGGATTCCATGAAAGACCGGCTGGATTATGAAAATCAGGAACGGGCAGCCGGAGAAACGAAATGGTCTCTCTGGAAGCTGTTCCGGTATTCGGTTGAAAGCATTGTGGCATTCAGCACAGCGCCTTTATCACTGGCGTTTTTCGCGGGAATGTTTGTCCTGCTGACAGCCGTCTTGACGCTTTTGTGGCAGCAGTCCGCCTCCAGAAACCTTCTTCTGTTTATTTTTTTGACTGTCAGCAGCATACAGCTTTTTTGCATGGGCGTTGCCGGACTTTATCTGTCCCGGATCTATCTGGAATCGAAAAAAAGACCGATCTATCTGGTACGGGAGGCGAAATAAATGAAAATCTGCATTCTCCGGAAAACATCCGGATTGGGAGGAATTTTCACATGAATAATATTTACGATCATATATTGGAATTTAAAGGACAGTGGAGGGAGTACCAGAAACGGATCCTGAAAAATTCTGAGCAATATATGGAGGATCATAAGATCCATGTTGTTGCTGCGCCGGGATCGGGAAAAACAACGCTTGGGATCGAACTGATCCGCAGACAGGGGGCGCCTTGTCTGATCCTGTCACCAAGTATCACCATCCGGCAGCAGTGGCTGGAACGTATTAAGGAGGGGTTTCTTCAGGACGGGTGTGACCCGGAGACAATCCTCTCCGATGATCTGAAACATATGAAGGCTATTACAGCGGTGACCTATCAGGCTCTGTACAGCGCCATGAAACTTTTTGAAGGAGAACTTAAAGAAGACGGCGACATGGAAGAAGAGGCGGAAGAAACGGCGGAAAAGGTGGACTTCCGGGGATTCCATCTGTTCGATGCGGTCAGGGAAGCCGGAATACGGACCATATGCCTGGATGAGGCCCATCATCTCCGGAGTGAATGGTGGAAGGCTCTGGAAAGCTTTATGAAGGAAGAAAAAGATATGACAGTCATTGCGCTGACGGCCACACCGCCCTATGACAGTACGCCGGGGCAATGGAAGCGCTATATCGATTTATGCGGTCCCATTGATGAGGAAATCTTTACTCCAGAATTAGTTAGGGAAGGCAGCCTTTGTCCCCACGAAGATTATATATATTTTAACTGGCCGGCGGAAAAAGAACTGGAAGAAATAAAAAAGTATGAAGAACAGACCAGGCAGACACGGATGAAGATACTGAATGATAGTCATTTTTCGGAAATGATCGCGACGCACAAGGGACTGAAAGATCCGGAAGGATACGCGGAACGGTTTTTGGATGATCCGGAGTACTTTTCTTCACTTCTGATCTTTTGTCAGGCACAGCATATCCCCTTTCCTGATTATTTGAAAAAACTGATCGGCACAAAGGGAAAACTGCCGGAACTGGATGATCATTGGCTGGAAATCCTGTTGCAGGGTTTTTTATACAAGGATACAGAATCCTATATGGTTTCCGAGCAGGAACGCCAGGAACTTCTGCGGATACTGAAAGACGGGGGATGTATCTGCCGGAAAAAGGTGTCGCTGACGCGTCAGGAGGAGATGCGGAAAATCCTGGCAAAAAGCCAGGGGAAGATGGAAAGCATAGGTAAGATCACGGAAGCGGAATACCGTTCCCTGGGCAGTCAGATGCGGCTTCTGATCCTGTGCGATTATATAAAGAAGGATAAATTGCCGATGATCGGAAACCCCGGTGAAATACCTTCGGAGATCGGAGCCGTCCCCGTTTTCGAATATCTGAGGAGAAAACAGATCCCGGGTATTCGGCTGGGATGTTTAAGCGGTTCTGTGGTCATCCTGCCGATGGATGCCAAAGATACAGCGGAAAGACTTTTGGAAGAACGGGAGTGCAGCGGTACACTACTACCGCTGAAGGATACCGGATATGGACGTATGCAGGTCAAAGGGCGCCGGACACATGTGGTGGCGGCTGTGACGGAGCTGTTTCATCGGGGACAGATCAATGCTTTGGTGGGCACGAAGTCCCTTTTAGGCGAAGGCTGGGATGCGCCATGTATCAATTCGCTCATCCTGGCAACCTATGTGGGTTCCTTTATGCTGAGCAATCAGATGCGGGGAAGAGCCATACGGATGGACAGAGAGCAGCCGGAAAAGACCGGAAATATCTGGCATTTAGCCTGCGTTTTTCCTGAGAAGGAAGGGCAGACAAAAAATGTGGATCTTTCCGGGGATTATGAAACGCTTGTCCGCAGATTTGGTACCTTTTTAGGCATATCCTGGAAAGAACCGGTCATTGAAAGCGGTATCCGTCGGCTTGACATACCGGAATTTGATACGAAAAACGAGATGGAAGAAGTCAATCGGATGATGCTGAAACGGGCCGCAGACCGGGATGATCTGAAGATGCGGTGGCAGAGCGCATTAAAGGAAATACATGGCGATATGGAAGTGACCCAGGTGGAAGCTATCCCGAAAGAGGAAGTGGATCCAACCGGATATTTATTTATAAATGCTCTGGGAAAGACAATATTAAGTACAATATTGGCAGTTCTCATGGTAACCGGCCGTATTTTGCTGGAAAGAGGCGCCGCCGGCGCGTCCGTATGGACAAAAGTGTTGACCATAGGAATTTTTGGAGCTATTCTGCTGATGCGCCGATATGGCATACGTTTGCTGAGATTAAGCACGCCGCAGCGTAGGATGGCGCAGATCAGTCAGGCGGTGGCAGAGGCAATGATCGAAATCGGTGAAATAGAGGATGGCTCCCATTGCCAGGCGGAAACGGAATCGGCAAGCGGGCTGCTGATCGGCGTCTGGCTCAAGGGCGGCACCATGCGTGAAAGAACGGCTTTTGCGGCCTGCATGCAAGAACTGTGGGGCGTGATCGACAACCCCAGATATTTGCTTGTCAAAGAACGAAAAATAGGACGATCCAGCGAATATTATGCGGTTCCGGAAATGTTCGGAAAGCAGAAAGAAAAGGCCGTTGTTTTTGAAAAACATATACGCAGGATAATGGGGAGGTACCATCTGGTTTATACACGGACACCGGAAGGCCGGCAGATCCTTCTGAAAGCCCGCACTCGGTCTTTTGTCAATAAAAATCAGAGGTGTCTTTTTGGGAAAAAAGTGGCAAAAGGCAAGTATGAATAGAAATTCAGACGGATATCCCGTCTCAAAAAAACATTGACAATTTCCGGATGTCCGGGTATAATACATAAAAACTTTAATAAGGCAAACCGCTGAAGCGGGAGTTAAAGCAGTTGTGCGCGCACAGAGAGCCTGGGAGGCTGAGAACCGGGTCGAAAGGCAGGCTGCCAAGTGGGCCGCTGAGGGCGCGCAGAAAGGCATCAGGCTGAGTATTACGCGACGTGAGGGCATACGTCAGTTGCCGGAGATATGTTAGTATCTTGCAGAGAGCATGGGAGTATTCCATGAATCAAGGTGGCACCGCGGATCGAACCGTCCTTGACAGAAATTTTATATTTCTGTCCGGGACGTTTTTTTTATCCTATTAGAAAAGTTTTTCGAACTTCGCTTTTCACTTCCAAAAAGCATTTTCGAAATGCGGATATCCTTTACTGTAGCAGAAACAGATAAAGACCCGGACAGAATCAAAAAGTGAGGTGGAGAAGATGAGATCAAGTATGGAAGAGATCCGGCGTATCGCGGCATCCGGGAGTTATCGTCGGATACCGGTTTACAGGGAGATTTACGCCGGTGGAAGTGATGCGTATTCTTCGGGCTTACAGCGGACATTGCTATCTTCTGGAAAGTGCGGAGGATAACAAGCAATGGGGGCGTTATTCTTTCCTGGGCTATGAGCCGGTGATGGAACTTACTTGTACCAACGGCCGGATGACGATCACCCGGGGCAGTGAATCCTCGGAACAGACTGCAGAAATCCGTTCGGTGGATCATCCGGGAGAAGTGATCCGGGACATACTGGAGACTTATAAAAGCCCCAGACTGGAAGGCATGCCCCCCCTTACCGGCGGCCTGGTGGGATACTTTTCTTATGACTACATCAAATACGGGGAGCCAGTGCTCGACTGTGAAAGTGACGATCCGTCGGACATGGATTTCAGGGATGTGGATCTGATGCTGTTTGACAAAGTGATCGTTTTTGACAATTACCGGCAGAAACTGATGCTCATCACCGGGGTGGATCCGGCGGCGCTGGAAAACTCCTATCGGCAGGCAGAGCGGGGCCTGGAAGAGATGGAGAGCCTTTTAAAAAGCGGCGCCCGGGCAGCGTTCAAGCCGCTGCGCCTTAAAGAAGAGATGGAGCCCTGCTTCTCCGAACCGGTATTTTGCGATATGGTGCGGAAGGCAAAGCATTATATCCGGGAAGGGGATATCTTCCAGGTGGTGCTGTCCAATCCGATGGAGGCCCGGGCAGAGGGCAGTCTTTTCGATACGTATCGGGTGCTGAGGACGACCAACCCATCCCCCTATATGTTTTATTTTTCCAGTGATGATATCGAGGTGGCCGGCGCTTCGCCGGAGACACTGGTGCGGCCGGATGTGATCCGGCATTTCGCGGGCAGGATCCCCATCTTCGGCGTCTGCCTGGGTCATCAGGCCATCTGTCAGGCATTTGGCGCCCGGATATCCTATGCCGGGGAGCTGATGCATGGAAAGGCATCAAAGGTCGAGTTTGATACCGGAGATATCCTTTTTAAAGATCTGGAAAAGCCGGTCATTGTGGCCAGATATCATTCCCTTACGGCTGTCCGGGAGACGATGCCGGAAGAACTTCAAGTGACGGCGTGGACACAGGACGGCGAAGTCATGGCAGTCCGCCATCGGAAATACGATATATATGGCGTACAGTTCCACCCGGAATCGGTGATGACGCTCCAGGGGGAACAAATGATACGAAATTTTTTAAAATATGCAGGAGGGACAGAAAAATGATCAAAGAAGCGATTATAAAACTTTCCAAAAAAGAAGATTTAACATATAATGAAGCTGAGGAAGTTATGAATGAGATCATGGAGGGGAAGGCGACAGACGTTCAGATGTCTTCTTATCTGACCGCGCTTTCCTTGAAAGGCGAAACGATCGATGAGATCACCGCGTCGGCGGCAGGCA